>CAKQDA010000030.1 GCA_934218695.1 uncultured Succinivibrio sp. | reverse complement strand
GATGCCTCCACATCAGGTCATGCTCTCTATGAATATTTAGGCTACCTTACAGATAAAGACACTCAGAAGATGCAGGACTTAATTGACGGTAAGACAATCAGTTTCAGTCTCAATGATTCCATGAACTATGACTGTTTATCTCAGCACAAGTCTGATGATTTCTGGTCACTTCTTCTGCATACAGGTTATTTAACACTGGACTGGGATAAGACAACAGAAGAACTCAAAAAAGACGGTATAACTAATAAAGACGTCTTTGTAAGAATTCCAAATCAGGAAATTTTAGAATGTTTTACTTACAACATTAAAGAAAGATTTTCCAATGTTGTAAGAAACGACAATCTGCCAAACAGACTTGTATCTGCTTTTGCCAATGGAAACACCAAGGATATTTCTGATATCTTTTTTGACATGCTGCAAAAGTATGTCTCTGTAAGAGACAGTGCCACTAAAGCACCTTTAGAGAATTTCTACCATGGATTTTTGAATGGAATTTTTTCAGGCTGTGAAGGTCTTATTTCTGAGTTCCGTTCAAACTATGAGTCAGGTAACGGTTATGCAGATATTACCTTTAAGACAGAACGCAATTCTAAGGCTGTAATCATTGAGATTAAAGCCACTTCAAAAGATGAGGAAATGGATGAGCTTGCTGCAGTTGCTCTATCTCAGATTGAAGAGAAGAACTACGCCTTACCATTTACAAAGGTATCAAAGATAACTGACATTTATGCTTACGGTATAGTGTTCTGCAGAAAGGACTGTATAGTGACTTTCAAAAAATTGAAGTAAACATCATGAACGAGTTTAAAGTACAGATTAACAATCTGAGCGCAAATACTTATAACTTTGACTCACAGTACTGTAATTTTACTGAGATAAGAAATTGCAACTGTAACATTTGCAATGCGGATATCATTTAAGGATTTATAATATATAACGGTTAGCCTGACGATAATTGCAAGACTAAATATTTGGCATGACTTTTCACAAAAGTATGTATAGAGAGTCTTTTTAATTATGTCAGTAACAATTCATAAAACATCTTATTACTGATGCAAAATTCAGCATGATCCTTGAGATAATGTTCTGTTAAAGAATAAACAGGTAATCGTCAATTTTAAGATTACATTGAAGCTCTTTTATCCACAGACTCTAATTTTTATTATTGAACAAAATATAAAATTTCATGAAAATAAAGAGACAACTTTACCTGAATTTTCAAAAAGATCTTCTTGAGGATCGCGTTCATCTTCTTGTAAATAACTGCGATTTTAATAAAGTTGAAACTTCACACTCTGAAGAATCAAATCTTTTGAAAAACGCTTTTTATTTAAGTAAAACTGTATCTAATGCTGATAATCTAAAAAAAGAAAATCCTTATGAGAATTTAGCAGGCCCTTCTCTTATTTACAAAGCTTTGGAACATGTAAGACGATTAAATGGAACAGAACGGATCTCCAAACCATTAAAAGCAAGTTATTTGCCTGATGAGATAAAGTCCAGATTAAAAGATCTTGAAGATACTTTTGAACAGGAAGGCCTTTTGGAAAACAGAAAATCACAAGACAAAAAGGTAATTTCTGATAACCCCAATGATTTGTCTTCGTCTAATACAGAGTCAAATACAGATTTAAATTCTGATCGATATAAATCATTAAAAGGTGTTCAATTTGGGAGAAATGCTGATGACAGTCTTTTTTACAAGAAGGCTATGCAGCATGTGAATCGTATGAATAATGAAAAAAAAGCTGTATTAGCAAAAATAAGTAAAAACTTAAAACTGTTTCTTATTATAATAATAGCATTCGCAGGCTATTATGCTTATAACGAGTATACCCGCAGTGACGAAGAACTTTCTGTTTCTGCAATTCAGGCAAAACTACCCTTAAAGCTTGATCTCTACACCACCTTACAGAAGGTGTCCCTTGATGACAATTCTTTGGATCTTGAAGTAGTAAAGGCAAAAGAGTCTTTTCAGGATATAAAAGATCTTGAAAGTGCACTTAATGTGTACATTCAGAGTGCATCTTCAAATTTCTGTAAAATTCCGCTTTTTTCCGATATGATAAAAAAAGGCAGAAGAATATCAGTACTCTTAAAGTCTGACGACGATTCTTTTAGCAGAGAATTTGTTGTTTCGCACTGCGATAAATAAGATTGATTGAAATGAATTTTTAAAATTTTGCAATTTTTGTGAGGATATAATGCAAAAAGTTGGTTTAATCGGCTGGCGTGGAATGGTTGGCTCTGTTTTAATGGAGCGTATGCAGCAGGAGAATGATTTTGCTCTAATTGATGCTGTGTTCTTCTCAACATCACAGGCAGGTCAGAAAGCTCCATCATTCAACGGTAAAGACTATGGTGTGCTGCAGGATGCATATGATTTAGATGCATTAAAAGCTATGGACATCATCATTACTGCACAGGGTGGCGATTACACAACTAAGATGTATAAAGCCTTGCGTCAGTCAGGCTGGAATGGATATTGGATCGATGCAGCATCAACTCTGCGTATGGAAAATGACACTAAGATCATTTTAGATCCTGTAAATCATGATGTACTGGATAAAGCTTTAAATGACGGCATTAAGTCATATATTGGCGGTAACTGCACAGTAAGCTTACTGTTAATTGCTTTAGCAGGTTTAATTAAGACCGGTAACGTAGAATGGATTTCTACTCAGACTTATCAGGCAGCTTCAGGTGCCGGTGCTAAGAACATGCGTGAGCTGTTATGTCAGATGGGTGCATTATATGATTGCGTAAATTCTGAACTTGCAGATCCTCATAGTTCAATTCTAGATATTGAAAGAAAAGTTCGTGCAAAGATGAACGATAACTCTTTCCCAACACAGAATTTCGGTGCTCCTTTAGCAGGTTCTGCTCTCCCTTGGATTGATAAAGAGCTTGATAACGGTCAGAGCCGTGAAGAGTGGAAGAGCCAGGCAGAAGCCAACAAGATTTTAGGTTATGCTCCAGGCACTCTGCCAATCGATGGCAACTGTGTACGTATCAGCTCAATGCGCTGTCACAGCCAGGCTTTAACAATTAAGTTAAAGCAGAATATGTCAATTGCAGACATTGAAAAAGAGATTGCATCTCAGAATGAGTGGGTTCGTGTAATTCCTAACCACAAGGAAGTAACCTTAAAGGAATTAACACCAGCTAAGGTATCAGGTTCTTTATATGTACCTATCGGACGTCTTCGCAAGATGAACATGGGTGAGAACTTCGTATCAGCTTTCACCGTAGGTGATCAGCTGTTATGGGGCGCTGCAGAGCCTTTACGCTGTATGTTACGTCAGATCATCGGCTAATTTCGTATCTCAATTCAACTGCGCTGTGTTCTCAGCGCAGTATTCAAAGTGTGCTCAGCATGAGCATTATCTCTAGGGTGAAAGTCCCGAGGATGCCCGCTAACGGGAAATCTTAGCAAATC
>CAKQDA010000029.1 GCA_934218695.1 uncultured Succinivibrio sp. | reverse complement strand
TGTGTGAGAGTAGGTCACTGCCAGGCTTCCCTTTGAAAGAACCCGTAGCAGTTTTTCTGTTACGGGTTTTTGCTTTTCTGTGCTTTGTATTTTACGTCGATCCTAAAAAGGCTATAATTAAACAAATTTTTTATAAGGTTTAATTATGGACAAGCACGACAGATCTTACCTCTCTAAGGTTAGTATTAAAAATCCAGTTCACTTTATCTCTTTCGGCTTTGGCTCTGGTCTGATGCCTAAGGCTCCAGGCACTTATGGCTCTTTAGCAGCTCTTCCTATCTGTATGCTTCTTGTTTATCTGCCATGGCCTGTTCAGATAGCTGTTGCAGTTTTTACATTCTTTCTTGGTTGGTATTCATCATCAGTTACTGAAAAAGCTATGGGTATGCATGATAACAGTGCTATCGTCATTGACGAGTTTGACGGTATGTTTATCTCTGTTATATGTTTTCCTCAGGTATGGTATTACACTGTCCTAGCTTTTATTCTGTTTAGAATTTTTGATATCTTAAAGCCATTTCCTATCAGCATGCTTGATAAACGCATAGGGGGCGGTTTAGGTGTGATGCTTGATGATGTACTCGCCGGACTCTTTGCTTTAGCCTCTGCGCACGTTATTTTTGCATTATGGTTGTAATTCAGTTAGCTTTGTAACTGCAGGATACTTTAAATTTTTAAATAGTTTTTTATTGCAGTTAAATAATGTTTCTTCTAATGGATTTTATAGACTTCTCATCGTTTGTCGATGTATGTCAGTGCGCGGAGCATACATGATTGCAGTTTCTGAGATTATGCGCAGGATGATCACTTTTTCTGAAGGGAATCTTCATGATATCGATCACCTCATTAGAGTCTGGACCTATGCTAAAACCATAGGTGAATTAGAGCACCTTGACAGTGAAACACAGTACATCCTGGAAATTGCTGCTATAACACATGATATTGCCTGTCCTCTCTGCCGTGCAAAATACGGCAACACCAACTCTAAGCATCAGGAGACAGAAGGCGAAAAGCTTGTCGTTCAGTTTCTAAAAGATTTCGGTATTGATGAAAGCATATTAAAGCGAGTGCAGTATCTTGTGGGACACCATCACACTCTGACTGAAATTGATGGTACAGATCATCAGATCCTGATTGAAGCTGATTACATCGCCAATGCTTCAGAGAAAGAATACGGAAAACAGTCTATCGAAAATTTTATGAAACACATCTTTAAAACTGAGGCGGGAAAAGAGCTTCTCAAGAGTGTTTTCAGACTGTGATAAAACGGGGAAATTCTATGGTTTTATACGATGCAGGTGCTTTTACAGCAGTGCTTCAGTCTTAAAGATCTGCAATGAGTAAAAATAGGAGCTCTCCATGCAGTAGCTCCTCGAGTGATGTTTCTAATAGTTTCTTAACTTTTTAAAAGGCATCCTGATACATATCATCTCTGAGTTTCCATAATGCCTTTAAAAAGTCAGAGCCTTTTTTATCATTCTTTCCAAAGATCAGATCTTCGATTTTATCAACAATCTCATCATCAACTCTGTCTTCATAAGAATCAAACTCAATGTCATCAAAATTTTTAAACTCATTCTTAGCAATAACATCTGACATAATCAGCCCACCTATCAAAACTAACCACAACAACCAGGTTTATAACTCATGTTCAAAAAATAACGATCAGCAAAACTTCAATACAACAAACGCTTAAATATATTTTTTCTTTCTACGACTATAAATATACAGGCTCATTATTAAAGATCTGATCTTCAATTGTTATGTTTTTGTAAAGTCATGAGCTGGCATTAATAAGCTCTTTATGACCTTATATACCTCTGATCTCTCAGTTCATAACTGTTGAGTTAAAGTAAGATTGTGATCTGATTGGATATGATAGGCTAGAGAAAAAGGAGGACAGTGTCCTCCTTAGATGAATTTAGGTTTTACTGCTTAAGATCAGTCTTAAGATGTCTTTATTTATGCTTCACCAAAAACTTCAGTTGCAATTTCCTTTACCAGTGCTAGCTTCTTCCACTGATCCTCATCGGTAAGCTTATTTCCGATCTCGCATGAGGCAAATCCGCACTGAGGAGACAGGCACAGTCTTTCTAAAGGAATGTATTTAGAAGCTTCTTTAATTCTCTTTTTGATGAATTCCTTATCCTCCAGCTGAGGTCTTTTTGAAGTAATTAAACCTAAGACTACCTTCTTGTCTTCAGGTACATATTTTAATGGTTCAAAACCGCCGGATCTTTCATCGTCAAACTCAAGATAAAAGGCATCAACTTTTTCTCGTGCAAAGAGAATTGGTGCAACAGGATCATATGCTCCTGTGCAGGCATAGGTTGAGTGATAGTTACCTCGACAGATGTGAGTTGTAAGTGTAAGATCTTCAGGGCGGTCCTGATAGGCAAGATTATTCACTCTAAGGTATTTCTCAGCTTCCTCTTCTAAAGATACATTTCCGTTCTGACGTGCTGCCCAGTACTTCTCATCCACAAACATTCCCCAGGTACAGTCATCAACCTGGATATTTCTGCATCCTGCCGCATACAGTTCTCTGATAACTGTTCTGTAGGCAGCACCGATGTCTTCAATTAGTTCATCAAGGTTAGGGTAGAATTTTTTTGTGTTTTCAATATTGTCCTTTCTGAAAAGTTCAGCGAGCAGCTGAGCTGGAGCGGGGAAGGTCTGCTTTGCAACATGGTTTTCATCAGAGAACTGATTAACAAACTTAAAGTGCTCAACAAAAGGATGGTTTTCTCCTGAAATTTTGCCGACAATTTTAATTGAGCCTTTTGCTGTTTCCTCATTATGGAAAAAGTAACCGTGACTCAGTTCTGTCTGCTCAATACCGTTCAGTCCCCAGAAGAAATCAAGATGCCAGTATGCTCTTCTGTACTCACCGTCGGTGATTACGTGGTAACCTGCCTTTTTCTGTTTCTCAATGAGTTTTCTGATTTCTGAGTTTTCAACAGAAGTTAATTCATCCTGTGATATTAGACCTTTCTTGAATAATGCCTTGGCGTTTTGAACTGCTTCAGGTCTTAAAAAGGAACCAACAAAATCGTACTTAAATGGAATATGTGCTGTCATGTGTATCCTCATATAATGATTTATTTCATAGTTTGAGTTTACAGCTGAATTATTGATAAAGATAATACTGTTTAAATATGATTAGATATAGGAATTGTCTATAACAAGATTTTTATGTACAAAGAAAAGCATGATATAAAAAATTAACTCTCCATCATTTGATGAAAGATATTTTCTTCAGTTCTGCATCAGTTTAAAACATTTCAGCTCTGATGTTGATAAAATCAAAAAATTGAGTTTTATACAGCTTGATACTCAGTAAAAGCTCTTACCTTAGGAGCAGCATTAAAGACAGCAGCTATTCTTAACAGCTCATCCTTTCTAGGCACAATTTTGCCATAGTCTCGTGTCTTAATCTGCTCTAT
>CAKQDA010000028.1 GCA_934218695.1 uncultured Succinivibrio sp. | reverse complement strand
ACAGTTTTCAGGTAAGGTGTCTTATCAACATAGTAACGGTTCTTTGTTATTACATCGTAAAAGATCTCGTTTCCTGTTGGCAGGATCAGAAATGTTTTGTCGCTCATGCTGTTTTCCCAAAAAGTATAATGTCTAAAATGATTATACCTTAGATTTTAAAGATGGCTCTAAAACGCTGACATTATTTGCTTTCCCTACTTTATTTTGTGCACAAAAAGGTATTGCGAATAATGGTTCTACATATCTTTAATTCATTTTCATTGTGTTATCATTAGTCAATTAAAAATTTAATCTTTTGCATAAATTTGGAATTCGATATGACTACTATTGTTGGTAAGGATGCTCCTTTAGAACAGAGTATTGCTCACTTTCAGGAAATACTAAAAAATTTAAAAATCTCTGTCAGAGAAAGCAACTGGCTTAATCCTTTAAATGACGTATATTCTGTACATTTAGACATTGAGTCATGTCCATCAATCTATTCAAACGGAAAAGGATCTTCTCGTCTAGCAGCTCAGGCTTCAGCCTATGGCGAGCTTTTTGAAAGACTGGCAACTCATATGTCTTTTTCCGATTATTATTTAGGTCTTGATAACTCCAATGCGCCCTATGTTCATTTCAAAGATGAGAAATGGACAGTAATCGATCAGAACGATCCGCAGATCCCTAATGATGTTTTAAATTCATCATTACGCAAGTTCTACTCTGAAGGTACTGATTTAAATCTTGAAGATCTGGTTGATCTGCAGTCATCAGCATTTTCACGTGGGGTCTGCTCAATTCCATTTACAAATGCCAGAAACGGTGAAGTTGTCTATTTTCCTGTAAACCTTCTAGATAACCTTTATGGTTCTAATGGTATGTCAGAGGGCAATACTGAATATGAAGCACTTGTTCAGGGACTTTCTGAAATTATAGAGCGTTATGTAAAAAAGGAAATTATTAAAAGAGGTCTGGCTCTTCCTGTTATCCCGGACGAGATTCTTCAGAAATACCAGAAGTCATATACTTCGTTAAACACATTACAGAGTGATAACTTAAAAGTTATTGCGTATGATGCCTCTTTAGGAGGAAAGTTCCCTGTTGTCTGCGTGGTACTGTTCAATCAGAGTAACGGAACATGCTTTGCCTCATTTGGAGCTCATCCGATTTTTGAAGTCGCTCTTGACAGAACCATCACAGAGTTGATGCAGGGAAGAACCTTCAGCGACCTTGATAACTTCGACGAACCTGATTTTGATTTAGAAAGAACCTCAGATATTGTAAATCTTGAGAGTCACTTTGTTGACTCAACAGGCATTCTGCCTATGCAGATGTTTAAAAGAATCCCTGATTATAAATTTGTCGCCTGGGATTTTTCTGGCAATACTCAGGAACAGTACAAAGCCTTGCGCTATATGATTGCAAAATTGGGCTTTGACATTTATGTCCGTTCCTACAATGAGCTTGGAGTCTGCGTGTACAGAACTATCGTACCTGGCATGTCTGAGATTTACCCTGTAGATGATCTTGTCTACAACAATACCAGCAGTGGTATTGATTTTCAGGATGCACTGCTGTCACTTCCTGGATCTGAAGAAACTGTTGACACCTATGCAGACTATCTTGACGAACTTGAAAGTGAAGATATTGATAATGATGTATTAGTCTGCCAGCTTTTAGGTATTCTGCCTGATCCTAAATCAAAATGGGCAAGTTTGAGAATGGGCGAATTAAGATGTTTAATCGCTCTGGCAGCTAAAGCCTACCCTTCCGCCCTAACCTATGCCATCTGGACTGTAAGATACAACCAGAATGATTTTTCACTGGATAAGCTCTCCTTCTATCAGTGTCTTATCAAAGTACTGCAGTGCAAGACAGAAGGATCTTTAAATGAAGACGATTATCTTAATGGTTTTGAACTTCTGTATGGTAAAAAGACTCTTTTAAATGTTCTTGATCATGTTAACGGCAATGCCCGCTTTAACGGTCTTACAGCTTCAGATTTAAATCTAAAAGGATTTAAATCTCATCAGGAGTTAATCAGGCTCTACAACATCATTAAGGATGCCCAGGAAAAAGAAATTCCAAATGACATATCTTCAGACAGAAGTGAGTCTGAAGGTAACTCTTTAAGCAACGAATAAAGGTGTTAACCTTGAAAAAAAATAATTTAAAGAAACTGTTCACTGTTGTTACTGCTTCCACTCTGCTGACTCTTCTGAATGCCTGTTCGAGCACTAACTCTACAGGCGATTTTACAAGACTTTCAAGACAGGAGCAGATAGCTCAGTTAAACAGCATCAGTGAACTTGAGGAAAACGGTAAAATTGCTCTGATCTCCCGCTATAAAAAAGCAAGATTTGCCGTTAACTGCACCTATCACTACAAAAAGAACTACTTCTCTCTTGAGTTTACAGGTCCTATGGGAATGCAGTACGCCATGTTGGAGGTTTATGCCAACGGAACTACCTTCTTTAAAGCTCAGGGCAAAGTAAACAAGGGAGACAGTGCAAGAGAGCTCTTAAAGACGCAGTTCGGTCTTGATGTTCCTGTTGAGGATCTTCCTTCCATTATGGTTGGTGCACCTGAAGGTGAACTTACATATGATGAGAACGGTTTTGTAAAAACAGCTAAAAAGGGCGAAGAATATCTTGTAACCTATAAGCAGTATCAGGCTCAGAGAAGAGGTTTGCCACTACCTACAAACTTTAATATTCTTACCCCTTATACTGAGGTAAAAGTAAGTATCAGCAATGTCATAAGGCTTAATTAGAAATGAGATTAGAAGTCACCAGTCCCTGTAAATTAAATCTGTTTTTATACATTACAGGCAAAAGACCTGACGGTTACCATAATCTGGAAACGCTGTTTGTGATTCTAAATCATGGTGATCATATGACTTTTGAGACCTGTGACTATTCAGATGAGGTTAGGCTGCTTACAGATTTTGGCTTTCCTGTTGAGAAAAACCTGATTTACAAAGCTGCAAAACTTCTGCAGAAAGAAACTGGATGTTGCAGAGGCGTTAACATCTCCATTGATAAAATTCTCCCTCAGGGTGGAGGTTTAGGAGGTGGTTCTGGTAATGCCGCAACTACCCTATCTGTTCTGAACAGACTGTGGGAACTTAACCTAACTGAAGATAAGTTAATAAAATTAGGTGCTACCTTAGGTGCAGATGTACCTGTTTTCATAAAGGGTACAACCTGTTTTGCCAGAGGCATTGGTGAAATTTTAGAACCAGTCACAGTTGAGGATAAATATTATCTTGTTGCAACACCAAACTGCTCAGTGCCTACAAAGGTACTTTTTGCATCAGATAAATTAAAAAAGGATTCTCCTTCAAGAAGCTTTGCAGAGCTTATGCATACTGAATTTGAAAACTGTTTTACACCTGTGGTTGTAAATGAATACCCTGAGGTAAAAGAGTTGTTAGATACACTGTCAGAATTTGGCAGGGCTTCAATGTCTGGTAGCGGATCTTCATGTTTTGTTGCATTTGATTCCTATGATCACGCAAAGTGTGCACAAAAGAAAATTGATGCACTTAAGATAAAAAGTTTTATTGCAAAATCTGTAAAACAGTCCCCTGTTCTTGCAAAGCTTGAGACCATTTAGATTGTTTTAGGCAGTTTCTGTCTTCTGATAACCTATACGCAAACTGTCTGCAAAAAGAATTGAAAAAGCTGTTTTTCCACTTTATAGATGTGATTAAAAGTTTTAAAATATGTACAGCTTTAGGCTCCTCTTAAAGCTCAATTTCTTTTTATGTCAAATCAATCAGGATCACTCATCTTATGGCTGATATGAAGCTTTTTGCCGGAAATGCAACACCGGACTTAGCTAAAAAAATCGCTGACCGTCTATACACTAGACTTGGCAATGCAACTGTTGACCGTTTTTCTGATGGAGAAGTTCACGTACAGATTAATGAGAATGTACGTGGTTGCGATATCTTCATCATTCAGTCTACCTGCGCACCTACAAATGACAACCTAATGGAGCTTATCGTTATGATTGATGCTCTGCGCCGTGCATCTGCAGGTCGTATTACCGCTGTAATTCCTTACTTCGGTTATGCCCGTCAGGACAGACGTCTGCGTTCAGCTCGTGTACCTATCACAGCTAAGGTTGTAGCAGATTTCCTATCATCTGTTGGCGTTGACCGTGTATTAACAGTTGATCTTCATGCAGAGCAGATCCAGGGCTTCTTTGATGTTCCTGTTGATAACTGTTTCTCAAGCCAGATCTTCGTTGAAGACATGTTAACCTTAAATTTAAAGAACCCTTGTGTGGTATCTCCAGATATGGGTGGTGTGGTTCGTGCTCGTGCAATTGCAAAATTGTTAAATAATGCTGACATTGCCATTATTGACAAGCGCCGTCCTCGTCCTAACGTATCTGAGGTTATGAACCTGATCGGTGAAGTAAAGGATAGAGACTGCATTATCGTTGATGATATCATCGATACTGGCGGAACTTTATGCAAGGCTGCAGCAGCCCTTAAGGAACGTGGAGCCAAGACTGTAACAGCTTATGGCACTCATGCAGTTTTATCAGGTGATGCCTACAAAAACGTATCAGAGTCTGCCTTAGATCATCTTGTTGTATCTGACTCTGTGCCTGCCCGCGATAACTTCAAGAAGTTAAAGAGCTTCCGCCAGTTAACTTTAGCTCCTATGTTAGCTGAGGCTATTCGCCGTATTAACAACGAAGAATCTATCTCTGCAATGTTTGAGCAGAACTAATTCAGTTCTTCATTAAGCCTTTTATCAGGCAAAAAAAATATCCTCCGAAAATAGTATGAACCCCATTATTGATCACATGATTGATAATGGGGTTTTGTTATGAAATTAACTTATGAAGAAAGACT
>CAKQDA010000027.1 GCA_934218695.1 uncultured Succinivibrio sp. | reverse complement strand
GGTTCTTCCGCAAAAGTGTTGCTACCTAAAAATAGGTAGTGAAAATTGTCATTAAGATCTTAATAAAAAAGGTCGTTTTCCGTATGATTGTAATTGGAAATAAAAACATAGGAAGACGACCATGACTGATATCGTATCACAATTCTTTTCAGAAAACTTCTACTCTGGCTTTAGAATCACTCAAATAGGTTTTGATCAAAGTGGCTCAATCATCATTCATTTGGAACCTCCTGAGGATTATCCTGAGTGTCCACATTGTCATGCTCGCTGTACGGTAGTGAATCAGTACCGAAAGAGAGTTGTGAGAGATTCTAGTATTCTCAGTAAAAAGGTCATACTTGAGGTTGTTTACCGTACTCTTAGATGTACTCATTGCAACTGAGTAGGAACTGAAAAGATAGATTTCCTTTCAGATAATGGCTTTAGAGTATCTAGAAGGCTTGAGATGGAGGTCATTGAAGACCTAGAGAGAGCAGGCTCTATCAAAGACACATCAGAAAGAACAGGACTCAAGTGGGATAACTGCAATGACATTCATAAATACTATCTAAAGAGTAGTCTCTACTTTGACCTTGGAGATGCGCATCTATCCTTGCTATAGATGAGTTCTCAATACGTAGAGGTCATATCTACGCCACCGTAGTGATTGATATGCGCACTAGGAGATTTATATGGGTCGGCTATGGCAAGTCTGTTGCCCAAGTCAGTGACTTCTTTAAGAAGTGCGGAACTGAAGGCTGTAAGCAATTAAAAGCTGTCGCTATGGATCAAAATGCAGGCTTTGCTAAATGTGTTGAAAAGTACTGTCCTAATGCCAAGGTTGTGTATGATCAATTTCACTTGATTTCTAACTTTGGAAGAATGGTCATAAGTGCCATCAGAATTAGGCTTTCTAACCAATGCGAGAAAAATGGTAATAAAGATGCTGCTTCACTTCTTAAAGGCTCTAGCTCCCTTCTCCTTACACGTAATTCAAGACTTCCTGATAATAGGCGTACAAAGCTTGATGACATACTAAAATTCTACACTGACCTAAACATGGCTAATGAGCTTAAAGAGCTACTTCCTGAGATATTCCAATCAACTTCTAAAGAAGATGCTGAGAAGCTTTGGTCTGCATGGTACAAATTGGCTTCTGAATCAAATGTAGAAGAAATCACCAAGTTTGCTGAAACTCAAAATGAAAACTACAAGGATGGTATTACCAATGCTGGCATATACCATATTGGTACAAGTGTTTTAGAAGGAATCAATAACAAAATCAAAGTCATTAAACGTGTAGCCTTTGGATTTCGTGATTTTGACTACTTCTTCCTTAGAATTATGGATGCTTTCAGAGGCAAGCCGGCTTTTGCTTAAATTAAAAAGCACTGATGAATATTGTTATATTCTTTTCAGTGCTTTCAACAAATTTGCTGAAGAACCGTTTTAAAGCACAGTGCTATCTTTTGTAGAACATTCTTGTAAAGCAGATTAGTACAGGTAGGATCTCAAGACGTCCCATGATCATATCTGCACTGAATAAAAGACACAGAGAATCTGATATCTGGCTGAAGTTTGAAGATGGATTCAAAGTGGTGCCCATTGCAGGTCCAACGTTTGACAGACATGATACTGTAGCTGTAATCGAATCTCCAAGGTCTAAACCTAATGAGCAGGCGACAATGCTTGATAGCATTGCAATAAAGATGTAAGACACAAGATACGTAATTACAGATGACAGGGTAGCAGGATCAATAACCTTTCTGTTAAATCTTGGTTCACTTACAATGTGGGGGTGTAACAGTTTCTGCAGCTGAGTGTTGAACATTGATAAGCAAATCTGAATTCTAAAGGTTTTGATACCGCCGGAGGTGGAACCTGAACAGCCTCCGATTGTTAAAATACATAAAAACAGACTGGAAGCAAAAGGATTCCACAAGGTGAAATCTTCAAGAGAATATCCTGTAGTTGATGTCACTGCTACCACATTAAAGAACGCAATTCTAAATGCCTTTTCAAGATCATAGTCGTTCATATAAATTAAAGAGACTGCAACAGCAGTAGCTACAACAACATTTATAGTGATAAACCCCTTTACCTGCTGGTCTTTGAAAAACTTGAAAATATTACCTGACAGTGATGACAGTATAAGCAGGAACGGGCAGCTTGATATTAACATGAACGCAATGGTGACGTACTGAATGAATGGGGAAGTTCCATTCATAGATGCATCAGTTGTTGTCATGCCTCCTGTTGAAACAGTGCTCATGGCTGTTGTTATAGCTGTAAAAATATCAAATCCGCCTAGTACGTAAAACAGAGTGCATGTTACTAGAATTGCAACATACCAGACGAACAGTGAGATCACCATTGTTTTCAGATGTGGGGTAAATTTTGCAGAATCATCAAAAGACTGAGACTCAGTTTTGAAAATGCTCATTCCACCCATAGCAGAAATAGGCAGAATTACAACAGCCAAGGCAACGAATCCTACGCCTCCGATATAGTGTAGTATTGCTCTCCACAGAATGATTGCTTGTGGTCTTTGCTCTAAATGAGTGATTACTGTTGAACCGGTGGTGGACAGCCCTGAACAGGCTTCGAACAGTGACTGTGAAAAACTCAGGTCAGGCAACTGATAATAGAAAGGTATTGCTGCAATTAAAGAAACAATAACCCACAGTGACGTTGTAAACAGGAAGAGTACTCTAATCGATGGGTTTTGTCCTGCCTTTTTTCCCAAGTAGTGACAGCAGAAAGATACAAACAGACCAATAAAACCTGTAGCTACAAAGGCACTGATCCCGTGTGTAGTGTTGCACAGGGCATATACAGCAGGAATGAAAGCTACAATTCCGAATAGGAATAGAGCTGGAGCTAAAAGTTTTGCTACTAGTCTAAAATCAATTACCACTTTGGTATCCAGAAAGAGAATGGACGACAGAATCTTACAAGCTTACGCATCTGACTGTTATCGTCCAGATATGCAATTAGTCTGTCTTTATCTTCAAACTTAAGATTTGGTTCAATCTGAAGTAGCTTCTTTCCTCTAATTACCAGTCCAAGAGTTACGCCTTTTGGTAAATTTAATGAATCTACTTTCTTACCAATAATCTTACTTGTAAATTTGGAGCCCTCCAAAATAAATTCGATAGCTTCAGATTTACCCTGTCTGAACAGATGGACATTTTCAACACTTTCCTGTCTTATCAGAGACAGCAGAGCTGAAATTATAGAATCCTTGGGGAATACTACAGTATCAATGTCAGATTTATCATTTAAAGTTAAATCGACAAAGGAATCACCTCTGATTAAAGCCAGAGTTTTAACGTTGTGCACCTTTCTAAGCATCAGGGAGGACATAACGTTAGTTTCATCTTTAGGCGTGGCAGCAATATAAAGATCTGTTGAATCGATATTTTCCTCTTTCATGAAGTTCATATCGATAGGATCGGCGTTATAAACTTCAACCTCACTGTCATGCAGATGCTGGGCGGTCTTTTTAGCTCTTACAGGATCGGATTCAACTAATTTTACGTTGTATTTTTCTGAAAGAGCGCGAGCTAAAGAATCAGCAATATGAGTTCCACCAGCGATTGTTATGTTTCTGTCGCCGATGCTGAGCTTTCTTAAAGCAGATAGCTGGGATAAAGCTCTATCTCGCTCGCAGCAGAAAAACACTTCATCGCCAATCTGGAAGGCCTCTTTTTTAAGATCGGATAAATACTTTTTATCTCTGTAAACAGCTAAGACACTGGCTTTACCGTCATAAGATGAAAAAGAGCTGATACTCTTTCCTAAAAGTTTTCCTCCAAGCTCCACTCTTGTGCTGGCAACAATAATTCTGCTGTCACAGAAAGATCCGATTTCACTTATTCCAGGTAATTCGATCATTGACATTATGCTCTGGGTTGTGATGTTCTCAGTAGCGATAATATGATCAATTGGAATACTGTTAGGACCAAAAAGAGAGTTTGCTTCCTGAAGATATTCTGCACTTCTAAGTCTGGCGATTTTTCTGGGGATCTTAAAAAGAAACTGAGCTACACAGCAGGCTGTTATATTAGCTTCATCATCTGATGTTGTAGCAACTAAAAGCTCTGTATTGTCAGCTCCGGCTCTTCTTAGGGTATCAGGAGAGGCTGGATTGCCTATTACAACTCTTAAATCAATACGGTTACCGATCTCCGCCAGTGCATCATATGCAGTATCTGCAATGGTGACTGCATGTCCTGCATTCACCAGATACTTAGCAAGTTCGATACTCACATCACCTGATCCAAGAATAATAATTTTCATTTGTTACTGCTTTATATAGTGCTCTTTATACAGAGTTAGTTTTTTATAAATCTTGCGTAGAAGAAACCGTCTGACCCATTTTCTCCTGGAAGTCTCTGATAAATTTCTACGCTGTTTCCATGCATTTCAAAAGGTAATAATTTAGCATCACTGTGTTTTGACAGGAACTTTTCAACCTGCTCAATATTCTCTCTTTTTAGAATTGAACAGGTAGTGTAAACGAGGATCCCTCCGTTATTTAATAAGGAAAAGGCATTATCCAGAATTTTTTCTTGAGTCTGAACAAGCACATCAATGTCTTTTTTACGCCTTAGCCATTTAATGTCAGGGTGCCTTCTTATCACACCAGTACCTGAGCAAGGAGCGTCCACAAGAATTCTGTCAAAGGTACCGGTGATTTTTTCAGGTTCGTTTGCAATATCTGCTACTATAAATTCAGGCTCTCTGGATAATCTGTGCAGATTTGCTCTGGCACTTTCAAGTCTCTTTTCATCCACATCAGAACATAGCAATGACACATTAGGACAGAGATCCAGAATATGAGCACTCTTTCCTCCTGGAGCTGAGCAGGTGTCAAAAACTTTAAGTCCGTCCTCAAGTCTTAATAAAGGGGCAGCTAGCTGTGCGGCAAGATCCTGAACAGCAACATAACCTTTATCAAAAAATGGAAGTTTTTCCACGCCGACAGGAGAATCTAAAAGTACAGTGCAGGGACTTTCATCGACAGCACTGGCATCAATGGAGAAAGTCTCAAGGGCTTTTATGTAATCCTCTGTAGTGATCTTTGAATTTTCAACTCTTAAAAACATTGGTGCATGTTCATTTGAGTTTTTCATGATCTCTACAGCATCATTACCATAATCTTTTAGAAGTTCCTCATACAGCCATTTAGGGAAAGATTGCTCAACACAGGGATCTGCACTGTGTGCAAGGTGAGCTCCTTCGCGTAAAAAACGTCTTAGTACGGCATTTACAAGACCTGTAAACTTTTTGCATCTGCAAAGCTCACAGGCGCCAACTGTTGCTGCAACCACTGCATGGGCTGGTGCTCTTGTAAACAAGAGCTGATAGATAGCACAGATAATTAAAGTTCTGGCTACGTTGAACTGCTGATTGATAGAATGATCCAGAAGTTCATTTACGGTAGTAGATAATAATCTTCTGTGTCTTAAAGTACCGTAAACAATTTCCTGAACGAAAGCTTTGTCCCTATCATCAAGATCTTTTGTGAACAAGGGAAGTGCCTCTGTCAGGGATTTTCCTTCCTCAATTGCATTGACACATAAGGCGGCAGCAGCTCTTGAGGCTGACCCCAAAGCGGCAGTTGTCTTCTTATGGATGCCTGCGTGATGAGAAAATCTGTTTCGTCTGTCACCAGTCGAACCGGTACGTGTTTTGTTGCTATTTCTTAGTTTTATAGCACTTTTTTGAATATCAGCCAAATTGTTTTCCTACACAAAATTCGTCTTTTCTGGATCTTGCAAGATCAGCTGCTTTTACAGGACCTTTGCCAGGAGCCTGAATAGTAATCAGTTTTACAATGCCCTGAGAGCAGGCAACGTTGATACCGTCCTTGTCAACATTAACAATTCGGCCAGGATCAAGCTCTGTGGTGCCAGACTCGACACAAGACATGAATACTTTGTATTTGATGCCGTTCAGCACTGTAGTTGCAACCGGCCATGGATTTAAGCCTCTAATAGTTCTGTCCACAACTTCAGCTTTCTGATTGAAATTGATGCAGGCCTCTTCTTTGGAGATCTTCTCGGCATATGTAACCGATGCTTCATCCTGTGGCACTGCTTTTAATGAACCGTCAAAAATCTTTGGAAGTGTAATAAGTAACGTCATTGCTCCTAATTGAGCAAGCTTTGAGAACAGCGTTGCAGATGTGTCATTTTTCTCAATTTTTATTGTTGCTGCAGTGTATACGTCTCCAGCATCAAGCTTTAGAGTTAACTTCATGATAGAAACACCGGTTTCTTCTTCACCGTCAAGAAGTGCTCTTTGAATAGGAGCCGCTCCTCTGTATTTTGGAAGAATAGAACCGTGCACATTGATACATCCAAATTTTGGTGCATCAATAATTCTCTGTGGAAGAATGATTCCATAGGCTACAACGATGCAAAGATCTGCATTCAGTTTTTCAAATTTCTCGATTTCTGCATCGTCTTTGAAGTTTTCAGGTGTAAACACTTCAATGCCAGCATTAAGAGCCAAAGTCTTTACAGGTGAAGGTGTGAGCTTGTGTCCTCTTCCTGCCGGTCTGTCTGGCTGCGTATAGACTGCTACCGGTCTGATGCCGGCATCTAATAAAGCTTTTAAATGAACAGCTGCAAATTCAGGAGTTCCTGCAAAGATAATTCTTTTGTCCAAGATTATTCTCCCTTAAGAGACTTTACATATTTCTCATACTTTTTGTGCAGACGATCTCTTTTCATTCTAGATAACTTATCTATGAACAGTTTGCCATGGAGATGATCAATTTCATGCTGAAGGCAGATTGCAAAGAGTCCGTCCACATTGTCAAATGTACAATGCTCACCGTCTAGATTTTGATATTCAACGGTACATCTTTCATATCTTTCTACTTTGTCCTGATATCCTGGAACTGAAAGACAGCCTTCCTGTGATTCAACAATATTACCTTCCAGTTTTGTGATCTTTGGGTTGATTAAAACAATCTTGTTTTTACCCTGTGATCCGTCATCTTCAGGAATGTCAATTACTACAATTTTTTTGTTTTCAGCAATCTGAGGACCTGCAAGTCCGATACCTTCGTTTTTGTACATGGTTTCGAACATATCTTCAGCTAACTGCTTTAAATTATCGTCAAAAACAGTAATGTCACTGTTTTCTTTTCTCAAAATTTCGTCAGGGTATATAACTACGTCTCTAATTGCCATTTTATTTCCTTCTTTAAGTTAATCTAATTTTACCATTAGTGGAGCAAATTTGCTTGAATTGTGAGATTATGACTGCCAAAGAAAGTTAAAGAGTCTAATTTCAGAACCGGGAAATGTGTTATGTATGTTCAGTCTGATGAAGAGTATCTTAAAGAAGGTTCTCCATGTCCTTTATGTGGAGAACCTCTTGTTATTAGACATTCAGCTCATGGAGATTTTTTAGGTTGCTCAAATTATCCTGATTGCTCCTTCCTAAAACCAGTAGCAGCAACGCATACTGTGGTTTCACTAGGTGAGGTTGGAGCTCCCTGCCCCAGATGCGGTGAACCTTTATTAGTTAAAAAAGGACGATTTGGTATTTTTATTGGCTGTTCAAACTACCCTGAGTGCAATTATATTCACAATCCTCAGGAGAGCATGAATATATACTGCCCAATATGCAAGAAAGGAAAACTGACTCAAAGAACATCCCGCTCGGGGCGAATGTTCTATGCCTGTTCGAATTTTCCAGACTGTAAATTCTCTGTCCCAGGCAAGCCTGTAGCAAAATCCTGTCCGGACTGCTCATTTCCTATTATGTATGAAAAAAAATTTAAGGCTGGAATAGGCCTTGTCTGCGCAAATGATCTATGTGAAAGCAGAAAACGGCGTAAACATATTATAGTTCGCCCAAATAAGTGACGCGTGGTAAAATTATTATCACTATTAACGAGGTAAATAATTATGTCAAAAGCTTTTGTTGCTATTTTAATGGGATCAGATTCTGATCTTCCTTTATTAGAAAACACTATGTCAATTCTTAAGAGTTTTGGCATTCCTTATGAGGCAAGAGTTGCATCAGCTCACCGTACTCCAGATGTTGTAAGCGACTATGTAAAAGATGCAGAAAACAGAGGTTGTGCTGTATTTATTGGTGCAGCAGGGTTAGCCGCCCATTTAGCCGGTGCAATTGCTGCAAGAACCACAAGACCTGTAATTGGTATTCCTT
Organism: uncultured Succinivibrio sp.; assembly: GCA_934218695.1. GTDB lineage: Bacteria > Pseudomonadota > Gammaproteobacteria > Enterobacterales > Succinivibrionaceae > Succinivibrio. Next base: position 5,233 of record CAKQDA010000027.1, on the reverse strand, counting down.
GTGATGGAGGTCCACTCTCTGGAGTCGATGCTCTGTATTCTACTGTTCAGATGCCAGGTGGAATTCCTGTTGCAACTGTAGCTGTTGGCAAGGCAGGAGCTAAGAATGCGGCTTATCTGGCAGCACAGATCATAGCTTTAACTGATAAAGATATTGATGCAAAAGTAAAGGCAGACAGAGAAAAAGCTGCTAAGACAGTAATGGACAAAGATGCTGCCTTACAAGAAAAATTAAAGAACATCTGATTTAAGATAATTTAAATGACAGCTGTTTTTTCAACAAGCATCATCAAAGCAGCTGAGGTCATAAAAGCCGGAGGACTTGTGATTTGTCCTTCAGAAGGTGTTTATGGCATCAGTTGCTCTGTTTTTAATGAGAATGCTGTAAAAAGAGTGATCGCAGCCAAAGAGCGAGATGTAAGTAAGGGACTTATCATTGTTGATAACTCACTATCCAACTTATCACGGTATATCGATTCAGAAAAGATTGATGCGCAGACTCATAAGCTAATGTCTTCCATGTGGCCTGGTCCGCACACCTTCATTCTGCCGATGAATGATGAGTTCCACAGCATTGCTCTCAAGGACAATCATACGGTCGCTGTAAGAATTACCGCTTTTGAAACTCTGGCAGCTCTCTGCAGAGAATGTGCCTCCCCACTGGTATCCACAAGCGCTAATATTTCAGGTAAGCCAGCAACTAGTGATGTCTCCATGTTAGATAAAAAACTGCTCGAACGCGTTGATCTTGTGCTGACACTGCCTTGTGGCGGACAGAATTCGCCTACCTCAATTTTTGATACTTTAACCCATATCCTTGTAAGAAAAGGCCCTGGTTGGAAAGAATAATGACTGATAAGTACGTTTTATTTGGTAATCCTGTTGCCCACTCAATGTCACCTGCTCTGCATGCTTTTTTTGCACAGGAAACACATCAGGATCTTGAGTATGGGCGCATTTTAGTTGAAGAAGGCTGCTTTAAGCTTCGTGCTGATGAATTTTTCAGGAACGGAGGATTAGGATGCAACGTCACTGTTCCATGTAAGCTGGATGCGTTTTCATATGCAGACAACTTAACAGAGTATGCTGAATCTGCCGGTGCTGTAAATACATTAAAAAAGATGCCTGATGGCAGCATCTTAGGCGATAACACTGATGGAAGAGGTCTTGTTTATGATTTAAAAAGACTTGGCTGCCAATTAAAAGATGCACACGTTCTTATTATAGGAGCAGGCGGAGCTGCAAAGGGGATCTTAAAGCCTGTTATTGAATGTGGAGTAAAAAAGATCACCATCGTAAACCGTACTGTGTCCAAAGCACTTGATCTTGCGGTTTTATACCCGGGAATAGTTGATGGAACATCATACGAGAACTTGAACGGTATTTATGATGTCATAATCAATGCAACTTCCCTCTCATTAAAGAATGAGCTGCCCAAGATAGGTGATGACATTATTTCAAAATCATCATTTGTATACGATCTGATGTACCGTCCTGATGGTCATACATGCTTTACAGATAAGGCTGTTTCGCTTGGTGTCAATGCACATGATGGATTTGGTATGCTGGTAGGTCAGGCAATTTTAAGCTTTGAACTGTGGAGAGAAGTTCAACCTGATTTTGATCACGCCATTATGAAGTTTAGAAAATGCTAGAGTTTGAAATTGCACCAGATTCTCCTTTTGAGAAAGAAGCTTTACTGGTAAAAGAGGCAATATCGTTACAATGTGAGACTATTGATTTTGACTCTCATTTTGTTCTTCATGTTAACAGTGATGTCTATCTTTCTTTAAAGGATTCAGAAATTTCAGAGAAAGATTTCAAAATAGATGTTTTTAATGAAAAACTTTTGTGGCGCTTAAATCACAGTGGCAAAAACAGTGAAGCCGTCTGCAGAGCAGTTATCGGCAAACTCTCAAATCCTGTTGTATTTGATGCTACAGCAGGGCTTGGCAGAGAGAGCTTGATCCTGCAGTCAGCAGGTTCCAGGGTTTATATGTTTGAAAGAAATCCTGTGATATGGCTTTTACTTTTTTCAGCTATGAAAAAAGCCCAGTTATCTCTGGATACATTGTCAAGGCTCAAAAATGGGCTCCCCACCTTATGCAGTTTGGGCAGTATCAGAGATAATCTTTCAAATGGACTCAACTTAGAGCATCCTGATGTGGTTTATTATGATCCCATGTTCCCTGAGAGAGCAAAGAGTGCTTTAGTCAAAAAGGATATGCGCATTTTCCACGAACTTGTAGGATATGATCTAGATACAGTAGATTATGCCAATTACCTGCTTACTGTGGCAGGTCATCATCTGGTTGTGAAAAGACCATCCGTTGAAGCTCCGCTAGAACTTAACGTAAGACGCAGCAGTTATGTCGACGGCAAAGCCTGTCGTTTTGACTGCTACTACTGTCAGCATCAGGAATGACTTTACTGATTCAGCTCCTCAAATCCAGCAATTTTAAAGTACATACGGACATTACTGTCAGAAAGTAAATAGCTGAAAACTTTTCTGGTTTTATATGAGTTTGAATCGCTATTGATTATGAAGTACACGATTGGATCATAATATTTGCGAGGTATAAACCAGTATGATCCAGTGACTTTACCATCTCTTATAATCAGAGGCTTTGTAATAAAACCTGTTTGGACGTTGCCACTGTTTACCATTGCAAAAGCCTGATATTCATGCTCAGTTCTATAGATCCTGTTTTTTATGTAGTTAGTTGGAAAGTTTTTCTTTTTTACAATTTGTGAAGCTGCAAAACCAACAGGAGTTAGAGATGCTTTGGGAAGGGCAATCGATTTTAGCTTTTTATCCTTTATCGCACTAATATCATTTTTTAACAGTTTTTCATCTTTAGTCCACAGTACTAAAGGCGCTTTTACTAATGGCTTTATGTCTTCCCTTGTAGTCTTATCTGCTCTTAGCATCAGAATTGCTAATTTTTCATCAGAACTGATGACAAGTGAGCATTTGCCAGAGTTGTTTGCAATCCTTGAAACAATATCTTCTGTAGGAGCATAGAAAGTTGTAAATCTTTCAGAAGCTTCTTCTTTTGCATTTTCAAGGGCTGAATACACCTGCGGTACAGCACACACCACAACCTCAGAAGTAGCAAAAGCCTGTTCAAAAGTAAAAAGTGCCGGTATAGCAGCAATTAGTTGAATAAGTTTCTTTCGCATGAGATAAGCCTTTTTGTAATTTCCTCATTTGAACCGGAATGTCTTAATTTATCTGCAAAGCCAGGTTCGCTCAGCATTAAAGAAAGATTGGACAGTAAGTTGATATGAGATACGCCATCGTCAGGTACAGCTATTAAAAAGAACAGATCGCATGGTCTGCTGTCACTTGCTCCACAGTTTAATGGAGTTTTTAGAGTTGCAACTGCTAATGAGCTTCTGTTTATGTAATTGCCTCGAGCATGTGGTATGGCAATACCATGTGCGATGCCAGCTGGAGACTTTGCTATTTTTTCGTTTATACCTTTTATGAATTCATTCTTTGATTTGATAGCCTTGACATCAAAAAGTCTGTCAGTTAAAACCTGTATAACTTCATTAAGATCATTGGCTTTAAGTTTGTATAGAACACAATGCTCATCGATAGCGTATCTGACAGAGTTAAATTTTTCTTTTACCATGGAGGATTTGTTATTAGAAAAGTATGCTATAGCGTTTAGTATGTTTTCAAAGAAACTGCCGTGCAGTTTATAGTAGGTAACATAAACAATCAGCATGGCTATACTACAGATACAGACAATCATGATACACAAATAGATTGAGTACATCTGATTGGTTAAATTGACGTTTTTTGTAAAAATATCTGAAAAAGAGAAAGATAATCCTGTAATAATCAGTATGAATATGTACCCGATTTTAGCTGACATGGTTTGAACCGAAAAATTCATGCACTCAGCTCTGATACCAAACTTGAATTCACCATAATCTACACAATCAGCAGTCATAACAGTAGTGGATGCAAGCGATAGGGCAAATCCGCAGGAACAGATTGATACAAGCACTCCTATTAAAGGTAATGTTAGCATTCCCAAAAAGTCTAGCATGAACATCAGAACAAAACCTGTCATAGGTAAGATGATTGAAATAATAAAAACCAGTCTTCTGGAGGTGGCTTTTACAATGACCTTATACAGTAACAGTGAAATAAATGCAGTTGAAATCCATGGTATGTGAACTTGAAAAAAGATATCGTGATCAGTAGGGATCACTGGTAAAAATAGGAAGAAATAGCCGAAAGAGCAGACAAAAACGCTTAGGGTGATCTGTTGCAGGAGTGTCACTGCAAAGGTGATGATAAGTTGATCATTTCCCAAAAAGGCTCTTTTTGCTTTTGCAAAAGAGATCTGCTTATGATTTGTATTAATGTCTGAAAAGCTTGTGGAGAATACTATTGCTGTTATAAATAAAAAAACTGCAATATAAAGTGAGCTTACATTAAAGTTATGTTCAGGTATTGTTTGGGCAATCTTAGGCAGAATACTGTTTGTGTTTAATATTGTCGAAAAAATCAGCAGCGTAATTGAAAATCCGATAAGGGATGAGATCCTAGAAACAGAAGCAAAAGCCTCTCTGATTTTATTGTCTTTTCCGAATGTGGTCAGCACTGCCCAGGTAGACAGTTCGTATAAAGAAAAAGTAATCGACCATAAAGAGAAACAAATTGTACTGTACAATATTTCAAGGGTATCGTCACTCAAATGCGGAACATTGAAAATTGCAACAGTGGTAACAGCATTTAAAACTGCTCCTGTTAGGACAAAAAATCTGAATTTATTTAACTTAAAGTAACTGCTCAGAGAATCAATAAATAATCCAATAAAAGGCTCTTTTATGATATCTATGACTTTTACGAATAAAATCATTGGCACAAGGCAGTTTAAGGATAGGTTAAGTACTCTGGACAGGTATATAAAATAAAAAGATAGTACAAAGTAGTAAACTGCGTCTCTTGCAACTGAAACTAAACAGTATGGAACATAGAGTTTTATGGCTTTTTCTTTTGTTAACATGCTTATTTGTATTATTTGCTGAATTTTCAGCGCATATAATACATTCTTTTTTATGGTTTAGTTAAAAAAAATCTGTCACGCTCAGTATTGATCTAAGGTGACAGATCGTTTCCTAGGTAATTTTTGTTTATTCAACAGTCACAGACTTAGCCAGATTTCTTGGCTGATCGACATCAGTTCCATTGATAACAGCGCAGTGATAGG
>CAKQDA010000026.1 GCA_934218695.1 uncultured Succinivibrio sp. | reverse complement strand
GTATTCCCCACAACGTGGGGATGTTTCTTCTTATCAGTCACGCATTTACTTAGATAAAAAGTATTCCCCACAACGTGGGGATGTTTCTCATTGGTATTACAGATGCGGTGCTTTAGCTGTGTATTCCCCACAACGTGGGGATGTTTCTTGCAAGTGCACGGAATTAGAGCTTGTGGGCGCGTATTCCCCACAACGTGGGGATGTTTCTGCAGACATCGATCGCATCACACGTGACGAAGCGTATTCCCCACAACGTGGGGATGTTTCTTACGGTGTAACTTTTTTGCAAACACCCTCAGTGTATTCCCCACAACGTGGGGATGTTTCCCTGTTAACAGACTTTATGACCTGTATTGACTGGTATTCCCCACAACGTGGGGATGTTTCTATTGATTGTCTCTTCTCCTACTTTACGATAAGGTATTCCCCACAACGTGGGGATGTTTCTGTGCTCTTGCAGTCATCTATGATGTTTTCCGTGTATTCCCCACAACGTGGGGATGTTTCTTACAGAAAACCCTACTAAACAGTAAGGAGTAAGTATTCCCCACAACGTGGGGATGTTTCTAGATATTTAATTTCATTTGAAGAAGGCTTTAGGTATTCCCCACAACGTGGGGATGTTTCTTATCTGACAGCACAGAAGATGAAATTACTAATGTATTCCCCACAACGTGGGGATGTTTCCAAGGCCTCGAGCCAACTGACAAGAATTAGATAGTATTCCCCACAACGTGGGGATGTTTCTGCAGTTCAAAGACAATGTACCCTGACTGGTTGGTATTCCCCACAACGTGGGGATGTTTCCTAGGATTGGTTATCATTAAGGCTTTGCAAACGGTATTCCCCACAACGTGGGGATGTTTCTTCAACCCAGCTTATGATCCACGCAACAACAATGTATTCCCCACAACGTGGGGATGTTTCTCTACCATTTTCTAATGCTGTGCATTCTAAGTTGTATTCCCCACAACGTGGGGATGTTTCCAGAGTAACAGCTACATTTGACCCACTTGAAATGTATTCCCCACAACGTGGGGATGTTTCTAAGACAACGTTTAGTAGCTACTAGCGCCCTGAGTATTCCCCACAACGTGGGGATGTTTCTGATGGTTCAGCAGGCTTAGCTGCACAACGTAAGTCTTCCCCACATCGTGGGGATGTTTCCTTCCCTAAAATTAAGTTTATTGTTGCTCCTGTATCTTCTACTCAATGAGGGTATGGTGATTTTGTGATTATTGTTATTGTATTAAAGAGAAATTTGTAGCCCTTAAGTGTTAGAATATGCAAACAGCCTAGCAGGCGCACAATAATAACTTTCACAGGTTAGGATAAAAAAATGAAAAAGATTTCAGCGATTATCAAACCATTCAAATTAGACGACGTTCGTGAAGCTTTAAGTTCAAAGGGTATCTCTGGTATGACTGTATCAGAGGTAAAGGGCTTTGGTAGACAGAAAGGTCATACTGAGCTTTACAGAGGAGCTGAGTACGTAGTTGATTTTTTACCAAAAGCTAAGATTGAGCTTGTAGTAAAAGATGAGGATGTTGATCTATGTATTGAAGCCATCACAGAAGGTGCTCATACAGGTAAGATCGGCGATGGTAAGATTTTCGTATCAGATGTAGAGCGCGTTATCAGGATCCGTACCGGTGAAGAAGGCGACGACGCTATTTAATTCTTTTAACAGAATCATATTGGATACAGTACCCCCTATGCAGAAGAGATTTTCCCTAAAAAGTATTGCGCTGACCGTATTCAGTCTGGCGGTGATGACAGGCTGTACTACCACACCACCTTCTAATACAGAGAACCTGTGCTCTATTTTTCAGGAAAAGGACAGCTGGTACGTTGATGCACATGATGTACACCGTAAGTATGGTGTGCCAATCAATGTTGCCATGTCCATCATGGCTCAGGAATCGGGTTTTAGAGAAGACGCTCAGCCGCCTATGCGCTGGTTCCTGTTTATTCCATACGGAAGAGGCAGTTCTGCATACGGTTATGCCCAGGCTCAGGATCTTGTCTGGGATGATTATGTGGATGATGAAGGCTCAATTTTTTCATCCCGTTCCAATTTTAAAGACTCACTGGACTTTATTGGCTGGTATATGACCAAGACCAAGAAGACCAACGGTGTGAAGTTATCAGATGCGTTCAACCAGTATCTGAATTATCATGAAGGCTGGACAGGTTACAGAAAGGGAACCTATAGAGGAAAGGACTGGCTGATTAAGGTTGCAAGGCAGGTTTACAACCGCTCGCAGAACTATAAATATCAGTTACAGCGCTGCAATCTTTACTAAGATTTGATATCTGTATTAGAAAAATACATAAAGAAGGATAAAAAGATGCCATTAGTAGACAGTTTTTTAGTTGACCATACCATCATGCCGGCTCCATCGGTAAGACTTGCAAAGGTGATGAAAACACCTTCAGGTGATGAAATTGAAGTCTGGGATCTGCGTATTAAGAAACCAAATCAGGGGATGATGCCTGAGAAGGGAATTCACACTTTTGAGCACTTCTTTGCAGGTTTCATGCGAGAGCATTTAAATGAGAAAGGTGCGGTGGAAGTAATTGATATTTCACCTATGGGCTGTAAGACTGGTTTCTATATGAGCCTTATAGGCAAGGCTGATGGTAAAAAAGTGGCTGATGCCTTTAGAGCCTCAATGGAGGATATCTTCTCATTACCAGAAGGAACTGTAGTTCCTGCATCAAATCCTTATCAGTGTGGCTCATGCAAACTGCATTCTCTGCAGGAGGCAAAGGATATTGCAAAGGAAGTTCTTGATAAGGGCATCGTGATCACCCTGTCTGAGGATATAGCTTTAGATCCTGCAAAAATTAAGGATCTTGCATAGTGAGAAAAGCTGCCTTTTTTGATAGAGACGGTGTAATCAATATAGACTACGGCTTCGTTGGAAAAATCGAAAATTACGATCTTATCGAGGGCGTAGCTTCTTCTTTAAAAGAACTGAAGGATATGGGATATCTTTTAGTTCTTGTCACCAACCAGTCTGGAATTGCCAGAGGCAAATATACAGAGTCGGACTTTTTTAAGGTAACCTCGTTCATGCAGGCAAATCTATCCTTATACGATGCCTGCTTTGATGGAATTTACTTCTGTCCGCATCATCCTGAAGCTCCAATAGAGAAATACCGCTGTGTCTGTGAATGCAGAAAACCTAGGAGTGGCATGTTTGAAAGTGCGGCAAGAGATCTTGATATCGATCTTAAGTCATCACTGATGATAGGAGATCATGCAAGTGATCTTATAGCAGCAGCCGGTGCTGGGATAACAGATTTGTACCTTGTAGGCGAGCATATAAAGACCGAAAAAAGCAAAATTCCAGGTGCAAAATGCCTGAACAATTTGGTGCAAGTGGTAAAAATGCTCAAAAATGAAAATAAGTAACTAACATTTTACCTAGTTAATAGACAGCTAATATTCATAATTTATTTATATAATTCAATGTGTTGACTGTAAGCTCTTTTTATAACCCAATACACATGAGAAAAATTTTTAAAAAAATTTGTAAAATTTTTGAAATAAATGTGCCATTAGCAAAAATTGATACTATAATTAGCAGTGTTCAAAGGAACAAAGGTTATGTTTGTTTGTTCCTATTATCTGTTTAAACAGTTTTGGAGATAAAAATGAATAAGTTCCAGGCTACTTTAGCTGTTGTTGCTTTAGGTTCATCAGTATTAGTTGGTTGTGCAAACACTTCTGCTTTAGAGTCAAAGTTAGACGCTATCGCAGCAGACGTTGACGCTTTAAAGGCTCAGCAGTCAAAGTTAGCAAACGACGTTGCATTCGTTAAGTCAGACGCTGCACGTGCTAACGAGCGTTTAGACAACTTAGCTCGTCGTTACAAGAAATAATTTCTTGCAATGATTAAAAAAGGCCCACTTCGGTGGGCTTTTTTGTGCCCACCTACCTACTTTTTCAGTACATATCTTAAGAGCCGAGCTCAAGACTCAAGCTCATCCTTTTTTTATCAGTTCATTAAAAAAGCAAAATATAAAACACCTGTCCCTATAAAAGTGAATTTTGAAAACAGTCGTCTTTTTCAATCCGAAAATTGAAAACTGTTGTCGCATAATGCGTATAAAATAAATCTTATTATGTAAAATATGGTATTATCAGTATATTGACTGATAGCGCACAATTCCGGAATTTCAGACTTTCTGATAATTACTTTTCTATTACAATAAAGATACAGTTCTGCTTTGAACTTTAAACCGACTGCTGATGTGTTTATAGGAGCCTCTAATGCCTAAAGAAATTTTAATGAATGTCATTAACTCTAATGATTTAACTACGTTAGCGGCACTGTGTTCGAGAATAATCAGCTCCATTACCCCTCCAAATGACAACCCTTTTGCTTTTGAAAAAGTAATTGTAATGAACAAAGGTATGCAGACCTATCTGCAGCAGGAAATTGCAAAGCAGATTGGTGTCTGTTCAGGTGTTGATTTTGTACAGGTCTGGGGTTTTATCTGGTCATTACATAAAACTCTTAATAAGGCTGACTCTTCAAACCGTTTTTCTCATGAGCACATGACCTGGTCAATTTTTTCTCTGATGGATGAAATTGCAGGAAGCGATGACGAGATCTATAAACCGATGAAAGAATATCTGAACATAGATTCGTCAATCGAGAGAACAGAAAAGGCCTATCAGCTGTGTGGCGCTATTGCCGACACTTTTGACCAGTATCAGATGTATCGTCCTGACTGGATCATAGAATGGAATAAACTTACTGATGATGACTTTCAGTCAGTTTCTGTAAAGGACGGGAAATACACTGTAAAGGAAGGATCAAAGCTTGACGGCTGGATTAAGAAAGCTTCGAGAGACTTTAGAACTAGGGGGATAAATCAGAATTCTGTCAACTCAATTTTAAATAACATCTGGCAGATTAAACTCTGGACAAAGCTCAAAGGCAATCTTGAAAAGACAGATGACAACAATGAGGCAAATCTCTGGGACAGAGCCACAGTAGTAAATGAGCTTATCCGCAAGCTTACAGAATTAAAGGAAAATCCTGAGAATATTGACTACAGCAGCCTTCCAAAAAGAGTTTTCATCTTTGGTGTGACTGCTCTTCCAACTCAGGTAATTGAACTTTTCAGAGCATTAGGTCAGGTTATTCCGGTATTCTTTATGAATCTTAATCCATGTAAGGAGTACTGGGGGGATTTGCGTTCTGAATTTTCAGAATGGAAATCTGAAAAGAAGCTGATCATAAAATTCTTAAAGGCCAATGCCTTAAAAGAGAAATATGATCTTGTTCAGGATGGCACAAGCGGCTTTACATTCAAAGAAAGCGAAGACGATTACTGCACAAAATTTAAAAAGCTGTTTGACGAGAATAAAGAGATAGTCGAGGGAAATCCTCTTTTAATTTCACTTGGCAAACAGGGAAGAGACACTTTAAATGTGCTTTTGTCGCAGGATGACATGATTGATATAACACCTGCGTTTATCGATCAGACTGAAGACGGCAGAAAAGACAGTGAGTTACCTGTTCTTGAAAGTCTTAAAAACCGTCTTTTAACCTTAAGCTCCGGTTCTGAGCATAAACACACAATTGCAGCAGATGATCACTCTTTGCAGATCAGATCATGCCATACTCCCTTAAGAGAAATTGAGGTTTTACGTGACGAGATCCTGTCTGTAATCAAAAAGGAAAAGACAGTTCACGGTCAGTCAACCTCACCACGCGATATGCTTGTCATGATGCCTGACATCGAGAGTTATGCTCCTCTAATTGAAGCTGTCTTCGGCTCTGTTTCACGTGATGATCCGGATTTTATTCCCTATTCAATCTGCGACAAGACTGTCAGATCATCGAGCAAGATTGCAGACGCCATCGTGCAGCTTCTGTCTATAGGAAACAGGGGAATTACGGCAAATCTTGTGGTGGATCTGCTCTCTGTTGATGCCATTGCCAGAAAGTTTGACATCAGTGTTGATGATTTGTCTGTGATAGAAAGCTGGCTTGACAAGGTTAATGTCCACTGGGGACTTGATGAAAATGACGTTAAAGAGCACCTTGATTTTGAGGATAAGAGTGAGCCTCTGCCATGGACTTTAGATTCAGGACTTGAGCGTCTGCTAAACGGATTTACGCTGGGAGCAGACGCCAAAACCTCTGCCTATGACAATTTTGAGTCAGGTGATTTTGAACTTTTAAACAGATTCTGTGACTTTGTTGACAAGATAAGACTGATAAGAGATATCTTCTCTCCAAATCTTAACATCACAACACTTGAGTGGACTGATAAACTACAGTCTCTGCTCTTGAACAACTTCTTTGTTTTAGATGACGATTCAAAAGAAGAAGTCGAATCCATAAAGCAGATCCTCTCAGAGATGAATGAGGCAGTTAACAACCTCAAAGGCAGTGAAGAAAATGATGACAGCTCCACTGCTCAAGACAGTCTTTTTGAGGAGGGAGTCCGTTCGAATATCAGAATTAAGCTTCCTGTTTTCAGAGCAAAGCTTATTCATGCCTTTGGCAATGACAGAGACTCCTCAAGATATTTAAGGGGAGGTTTGATCTTCTGCTCACTTATGCCAATGAGAGCGGTTCCTTTTAAGCATGTCTATATTTTAGGTCTTAATGACAATGCCTTCCCAAGAAAGGACACCACCCCAAGTTTCAATCTGATGGGGGTTAAATCCCTGTCAAGGATCAATGACCGCTCACTGTCCACAGATGACAGGTATATCTTTTTAGAGGCAATTCTCTCAGCCAGCAAGAGTCTGTATCTTTCATATTTAGGAGAATCTCCTGTAGACAAGACAGTTTTGAATCCGTCAACAGTTATCACAGAACTTGAAGACTATCTTGGAGACAACTTTACTGTCAGCGGCTGCAGCGATGCAGATAAAAACCGCAGTGAAGTTATGGCCCGCATCTTCAGACAGGAATATCTCAATTCATATGATTTGAGAAACTATGAAAAGGAAAATGACAGCCTGAAACTTTATCCGTCCTTTAATAGGAAAGCCTTCTGGGAGAAAGATAAAAATGAAGGCATAAAGGATAAATATGTCCCAATAGGTTTCCTGCAGGATCACAAAGAGGACAATCCCTGGAACATCACTCTTCCGTACAGCATTGTTCTGTCAGAGGACGATCTTAAAAACACTTTAATCAATCCATGTAAAAACATTCTGAAAAACGGACTGAAGATCGGTCTTAATCTGAAATACCAGACCAATCTGAAGGATGAGGAGCCATTTGTTCTTGATAATCTTGATAACAGCAGCATTATTCTGGAAATGCTAAACGATGATATCTCCACGAAAGAAGAGGTTGAGCAGTTTTTAAATTTGAAATCCAGAAAAGGTGAGCTTCCATACGGAATATTCCTTTCCAGAGTGAAAAGTGACATTCAGGAGAAATTATTGCAGTTAAGAGCTCTTATAGACAGTAGCTCTGCTGACAGTAATTCAGAGGAGAGTTATTTAAGAACAGTTGAGGTTTCCGTTGCAGGTCAGAAACATCAGGTGACTTTCGGCGGAAAGCTTCCGAAAAGATCAAATCTTATAATTGATCTGCTGTCATCAGCAGATAGAACCAATCCTAAGACAGCAATTGCTGCCTTCATAAGACTGCTTGCGTATAAATTCACCAGAAGACAGCAGCTGCAGCCTGTCAGAATCATCAAAAGTGATTTATCGTTCTATGATGTGAATCCGGAAAGTTTTTCAGAACTGCTAGAAGAGCAGAATGAAGATGAAATCTTAAGGCAGCTTGCACAAATCTATATTAAAACCAACCTGCTCCCGGTTCCTGTGGTCAAGGCAACCTACGGCAGTACTGCAAAATCTGATGATGAAAATGATGATGCAGTTTCATATTTAAAGCAGGCTGTGTCAGAAGACAGTTATGCCGATGAATTTGCAAAAGTAAAAGAGGCCACTTATTTATTCGGACAGGATGTAAAGATGCAGTCAGACGGCTATTTGAGTGAACAGCAGGAGCAGACTGCAGACGAATTATTAGAACTGTATGCAACTAAAATTGCTCCTGTCAGTGCAGAATAAAAAAGAAGTCTAAGTAAAGGAAAAATTCATGAATATGTCTAATGTAAATGAAAAAGAAAATAATGACTTCGAAGCAAAGGAACTGAAATTATCCGAATTTGATTTGGATAAATCATCCATGATCGAAGCCTCTGCCGGTACCGGTAAGACCTTTACTATCAGTAATCTGGTGGTTCGCCTGCTGCTTGAGGGAACACAGAGGGGAAACACAAAAGAGCCTCTGGATATTGAGAACCTGCTGATTGTAACTTTTACCAATGCAGCAGCAGCCGATCTTCGGGCCAGAGTATTAGAAAAAATTCATGAGTGCCGCATTGAGTTTGACCTCATAAAAACCGGTGACAGGAAAATAAGTGAGCTTGACTCTCCATTCAGAGAAGTGGCAGTTCACTGCATAGAGAGTTATTCGTCAAAAGCTTTTGACAGTGAAGATACAGATAACATTAAAAAGATTGCTTCAGTATTTTCACGTCTGCTGATAAGAGCTGAGCGTAACATTGATAAAGCTTCAATCAGCACCATTCATTCCTTCTGCAACAGGGCTTTGAATCAGATTTACTCTTTTGAGGCAGGCAGAGCCTTTAACGTAACTCTGACGCAGGACATATCAGAAGAACGGAAAGAAGCCATGCTGTCAGTATGGAGAGCTTTATTCTATAAGGACAGCGGCATTGACAGAGATTTACTGTTAAATCTGCTTTCGTTCAATGATCCTGAACACGGAGAGCTAAAAGGATCTGCAGACACTTTAGAAAAGGTAAGACTTATCGATCATGAAAAGGGATATTACGGATTTTCAGTAAGGTTTTATTATCAGCCTGACAGAAAACTGCAGAAAACTCCTGACGACAGGCTGAGGTTTCTTTTAGATGAGTATGAAAGATGCTGTTCAGTCATGACAGAGGGACTTGAAAAGTTACGACAGTACAGGGGACAGATTGTAAGTATCTTAGCTGATGGAACAAAGGTTCCGGGAATTCTGTATACCCTGTCTTCAGGAAAACTCAACGGCTCCTCTCCCTATCTTTCTGGCAGAGCCGGTCTTGTTTTTCTTGATGCAGTTGAAAGTTCACTTGCAGATGACACAACTGATGTAAAAAACTTCATATGCAGGCTCGATACAATAAAACCTACAGATCTTGCTAAGATGTCTGATCCTAAGAATCTGCATTTTGTGAAGGTGAACAAGGGGGCTGAATTTGCCTACCCTGAACTTGAGGCTTTTGAGTTTGACGCAAAAGAACTTTTAAGATCCTACAATGATGCTAAAAAGCCTTTTGAAACCATTAAAAAGGAACTGAGAATTCTGATTGCCCTAAAGGTGATTTTAAAAACAGATGAACTGTGCGAAAGAGACAATGTTATTTCAAATAATGAAGTCTTAAGACAGCTTTCGGTTGCTCTTAACTGTGACCGGGAGAGAGGAGATGTTTTGGCCTCTCTTTTAAGAAAAAGATATCCTGTGGCGATGATTGATGAGTTTCAGGATACTGATCCTGTACAGTTTGCTGTATTCAGTAAACTGTACTTAAACCAGGAGGCGGCTGATGAATATGCTCACTGCTATTTTATCGGTGATCCGAAACAGTCAATTTATGCCTTCAGAGGCACAGACATCAACTCTTACAACAAGGCAAAAGATCTTATAAAAAAATACAGGGGCAAATTCTACACTTTAAATACCAACTATCGTTCAAGTCCTAATATTATCGAAGGCGTCAACAAGATCTTCAAAGAGGTCGGAGACAGCAGTAAAGAAAATGCCATGACAGAAGAACTGTCTGCAGAAAACTCATCTTCATCTGTCTTCCCATATGTGAAGCACCCCTTTGACTACTTTAACGATGGTGATACTCTACATACTGACAGTAAAATTCATTTTTCAGAGGTGGGCTTTTCAGAGAGCTCAAGGAATAAGAAGTTCTACTTTGAAAATGAGAACAGCAGTGCTCCTGTCTGTAACTATGTCAGGGAAATTTCTTTTGAGTCTTCTAAAAAGCCCGGCAAGCCTTCAGCTAAAGAGTATTATTCCGCCATTGCAGAAGCTGTGGCACATGATGTCAGAAGATGTCTGTCAGAAGGCAGAATAGAGGACAAAGGAGAAGTTCGTGAAGTCAGACCAAGTGATATCACCATCCTTGTGAACAGTGCAAGAGAGAACGGTTATATTCAGGAGGCCTTAAAAAAGCAGTCTGTTCAGTCAGTTTATTTCTCAGATAGGGAATCTGTTTTAAATTGTGAAGGAGAATATGGCACTGTAAATACTACAGAGGAGGCTACCAATATCATTTACCTAATGGAGGCAATGTGTGACAGCACAAACTTTCCAAAGGTTAACCGTCTTCTAGCCTCTTCACTTTTAAGACTCTCTTCTGACGAATTTTTAGACAGCATCCGCACGGATAAATTTGACAGGGAAATTACTCTGTTAAGAACCTGCCGAGACTCATGGGAAAAATACGGCTTTATCTGTGCGTTTACCCAGTATGTAAATGAACACGAACTGTTAAAAACAATTCTTGAAACAGACAGTGGTGAAAGAGCTCTGTCAAATTACTTTCAGATAGCTGAAATTATTCAGTCAGTAAACTCTAAGGTAACAGGATCGAGTGCACAGCTTTTATGGTTTAGGGAGCTTGCCCTGAACAATAAGGGTGATCTGTCTGAAGATGATGTAAAAAAACGTCTGGAGTCAGAACAGTCTCTTGTAAAGGTGATGACTGTACACAAGTCAAAAGGTCTTGAATTTCCGATTGTGTTTACACCTTTTGAATCAGGCTATATGTCATTAAGAAAATCTGAAGGCATTTATTATGATCCTGAACTCAAGCAGGTAACACTCTGCCTTGATGAAGAGCAGAAATTCGGCGAGCGCACTGTAAAAAATCTCACAGAGATTGCATCCCTGCAGGAAAAGGAAAGATTACTGTATGTGGCTCTTACAAGAGCAAAGCTAGCTAACTTCATATGTTTTCCTCAATGCGTTTCACTGACAGGAAAACCTGTTGCTGAACCATTAAGGCAGATCATATCCGTAACTCAGGGAAATGATGGTGACAAAAAGGATACTGACAGTAAATCAAAGTTAAAAGATAAGAACACCGGAGCCTCTGAGCAGACAGTATCTGAGATCCCGTTAAAAGCTGTTGCAGATACAGAGCTTTTTACAAAACTTAACGGTTATGAGGATTTGGAATATGAAAAGATCACTGTTCAGAAACCTCACGTCTATGAGGTGTCATCCTTAGACACAGGATCTGTGGATAACAGCTTTACAGTAACTTCATATTCGGCAATTACAAGTGGTGCCCACAATGACATGTTCGCTTCCCTCTCTGACGAAAAACAGACAGAAGTTGAAGATGACAGTGATGTTTCCGATCCACATGAGCAAGATCTTATAAACTTTACCTTTGCCAGAGGAAGTGCAGCAGGCTCTTTCCTGCACAAGCTCATGGAAATAGTTCTATCTAAAGATGAGGTCGTAAAGACAGATAGGGATTCACTGTATGAGTTTGTAAATGCTCAGCTCAAATATGATTTCTATCATCTTGTGTCAAATCCAGGTGATGACGGGGAACTGCACAACCGCAAAATCGTGGCACTCTCATACTGGCTGTATGATGTCCTCAATGCAAAGCTTTTGCCTGAAGGCAAAGGAGGGGGGCAGGTTATGCTTTCTGATTTGTGCGCATCAGACAGTGCCAGGGAGCTTGATTATTTTCTGCCATGCAGAGACTTTAGAGTAAATGTGTTAAATGAAATCTGCCATGACTTTTACAAAAGTGAGATCTCCTCTTACAAATTAGCTTCAGTACCTGATCTTCCGGATCTTAAAAAGAGTAATTTCAAAGGCTTTATGAACGGAAGTCTTGATCTTGTGGCAAGGTTTGACACCATTGAGGGTTCTAAGTTCTTTATGGTTGACTACAAGTCAAATTATCTTGGAAACAGTTTTTCCCGCTACACACAGGAGAATATCCTAAAGTCAGTTTTTGAATCACGCTATGACGTGCAGATCCTGTTCTATTCTCTGGCACTGTACAGATTTTTAAAGAACACTGTACACAACTTCTCATACGAAAAGGACTTTGGCGGTGTTATCTATCTGTATCTGCGCGGTATGAACAGTTCAGATACAGTAAGTCCGGGACAGTTCTATGTTAAACCATCTGAAAAGATCATTCAGAGACTTAGTAGCCTCTTTGACGGTGAAGCAAGTGACACAGGTTCAGATAACAGTGGTGAAGGTAAAAAGACGAAGGAAACAGGTGAGGAATAGGTCATGAAAAAAGACATAAGTTCAGAATTAAAAGCTATAGATACCTTCTTCTCTTTATTTGAGGCACAAGACTTAAAAACTGAAGAACTTGTGCAGAAGTTCCGGGAGATATTCTTTGTAAAGCCTATTGTCATCGCAATTGCCTCTCACTTACTAAAAAACTATGGAGACCGTTTTTCAAAACTGCATCTGTTCTGGCTGACAGCTTTAACCATTAATCTTGAAAATGGCGATATCTGCGTAAAAATTGATGAAAACAGCATAAAAAATCTGTTTTTAAACAGGATCTGTGCAAATTTCTATGAAAATGATGAATTTATAAAGTTCTATCTGCAGGATCTTGAAACAAAGGTAAATAAATTTTCAGAATATGTAATTCAAAGCACGCTAAAAGAGCTGTCAGGTTCAAGCAGTCCAATTGTAAGCAGCAGTTTTGATGACATTACACCTTTATTTGTATATGACATAAATTCTGAAAACCGACGTCTGTATTTTAGACGTTATTTCTCTTATGAAAACAGTGCCGCCTCCTTTATCAGAGAAAAGAGTCATGATCTGACAGAACAGAGTTCTGATGAAATGGAATTTCTGAAAAAGGCCCTGAATATTCTGTTTTCAGAAAACAGTAAAAAGGTAAACTGGCAGAAAGTAGCAGCAGCATCTTCTGTCTTATCAAGTTTTTCTGTGATATGCGGAGGTCCGGGAACAGGTAAAACCACCACCGTACTAAAGCTTTTAATGCTACTTTTAACTAAAGATCCTAATCATCCGCAGCAGATCATTCTCTGTGCTCCTACAGGAAAAGCAGCCACCCGTATGGTGGAGTCAATTGAAGGTCAGCTGCAGCCTGGCAGTGAGTTTATCAGTACTTTTGAAAAACTGTGTTCAGAGTTTCACTGTGATAAGGAAAAACTTTTATCGATGATCCCAAGAACAGCCACAACTGTTCATAAGGTGATCGGGGTTATCCCTCATCAGGAGAGACCTCTCTATAACGAGGACAATCCCCTGCCATGCAACATACTGATTGTCGATGAAGTGTCCATGCTCTCCTTAAGTTTATTCTCAAAGTTAATTAAAGCTGTTGACATAAACACAAAGGTCATCCTTTTAGGAGATAAAGATCAGTTAGTTTCAGTTGAGCCTGGTCAGGTATTTTCAGATCTCTGTTCTGTATTAAACAATAAAGATTCAATTTCTAAAGAAAAGCTTAAAAAACTCAGTTTAATTACAGGCTATACAGAAGACTCATTACTTCAGTCTGACGGTACAGGACACAATATTTCAGAAAATGTTTCAATGCTCGTTGAGTCACACCGTTTCAAGTCGTCTTCACTGCTAGGAAAACTTGCAAGAGCAGTAAATGAGGCTGGTTATGAAAACGAAAATCTCATTGATTCATGGTTTGAAAAAGATGGATTTATTGCAGTTAATGAGAATGAGGACAGTCTGTTTTCAGATGATGAAAATGCCGAGGTTACAGCAGTATTTATAAAAGATAAATCCCGCACGGGCTTGAGAGCTCTTTCATCCTTTATCACCAAAAAAAGTCTGGACTTTTTCTGTGGCGCTGGGGAGTATCTGTCAGCTTTAAAATCATTTGGATTTGTTATCAGAAATGATGATGATGCAAAGTCAGTTTTTGAGCTGTTAAATCATTATCGAATTTTGTGTGCCAACCGTAATGGTCCTTTAGGCACTGTTGAGATCAACAAAAAAGTTAATGCTGATGTACAGTCTTTCTTAAGAGCCTCTGGAAAACTGAATTTAAGGTACGATCCTGAGGATTTCTATCCGGGAAAGGTAATTCTTATTTCAAGAAATGATCCTTTCTTAAATGTTGACAATGGAGATGTCGGTTTTGTCGCCTTTGACAGCGAGGATGGCAAAAAAGAGAACCGCCTGAAGGTTTTCTTTCCTCCAAAGGACAGAAAAACAGGTGATGACTCAAGCTTCACAGATGTTCGTGTGATAAGCCCTGAAAGATTAAGTGACTACGGATCAGGTTTTGCCATGACAATTCACAAATCTCAGGGTAGTGAGTATTCATATGTATGTATGGTACTGTGTGCTGCATATAATCCTGTATTAACCAAAGAACTGATCTACACAGGTCTTACCAGAGCAAAATCAAAAGACGTTGCTGATAAAAATACGAATGAAACAGTAACTGTAGGCGGTAAAGTTTCTATCATTACAGACAGGGATCTTTTCAAAGAATGTGTGGTAAAACGTGTTTACAGAGAAAGTGGCCTGTCGGTAATGCTAAAGAAATAGATGAGTCTTTACTGCAGGCAGTTGGATTAAAAACAAACTTAACCTAACGCTGCTGTGGTCTCAGAAAGATAGCGTTTTGATCATGTATAATTGAAATATATGATGAATGGAGTATAGATCAGGATAAGACAAATGAGCGATAGGAAGTTTCTGCCATTACCTTACGGGTATAACAGTTATGAGGAAATAAGGAATGATAACTGTTACTTTGTGGATAAGACCTCATACCTGAAAAATGTTCTTGAAGGCAGTGGCAAGGTACTTCTGTTTACAAGACCAAGACGCTTTGGTAAAACAGTCTTTATGAGTACGCTCAACTCATTTTTAAAGATAAACAAAGAAAATCCAACTGACACCTCAGAACAGCTAAGACTTTTTGAAGGAACACAAATATTAAAAGACACAGAGTTCTGTGAAAAGTACATGGGTAAATATCCTGTTATCTTTATCACTTTAAAGAGTGTGGATGGAGATAACTTTGAAGATGCCTATAAGATGTTTGCAGATACTGTATGGGAAGTTGCTTCTGAATACAAATATCTTTTAAACAGTTCAAAATTAGATGAACAGGATAAAGAAATACTAAGTCAGCTTACAGATATCAATTATCTTGAAGACAGTAAGAATTCTTCCCGTTTAAAAAAGACCTTAACACACTTATCATCATTCCTGTACAAGGAATACGGTAAACTCCCAGTCCTGCTCATAGATGAATATGATGTACCTCTAGCCAAGGCCTCATATCACGATTTACAGAATTCAGTACTGTATAAGGATGTCAGAGGTTTTATAGCTGATTACCATAAAAAGATGGTAACTTTACTGTCAGGCTTCTTAGGTATTCTAAAAGATGAGAACACTCTTACCAAGACAGTTATGACTGGATGTTTAAAGGTAGCTAAAAACAGTATCTTTACAGGAGTAAACAATCTTTATGTAAATACTGTAACTGCAACAGAAAAAGACTATACAGGCTTAATCGGTTTTACCAAGGATGAAACAAACAGATTCCTTGATGACTATGACCTGTCAGAATACTCTGCCCTTGTAAAAGATAACTATGACGGATACAGATTCTATGACAAAGAAATGTTCTGTCCATGGGATGTGGTAAATTTCATTCGTAATAATTACAAACTGAAAATAGATGGTGAATTACAGCAGATACATGCAGACAACTACTGGACAGGAACCACCTCAAGCTCTGCTGTCTATGAATATTTAGGATATCTTACAGATAAAGACACTCAGAAGATGCAGGACCTCATAGATGGTAAGTCAATAAGTTTCAGTCTCAATGATTCCATGAACTATGACAGTCTGTCAGAACACAATCCTGATGACTTCTGGTCACTGCTTCTGCATACAGGTTATTTAACCTTGGACTGGGATAAGACAACAGAAGAGCTCAAGAAAGACAGTAATCTTAATAAAGTAGTCTTTGCAAAAATTCCAAACCTCGAAATTCTAAAATGTTTTACCGATAATATTAAGAACAGATTCGACAATTCTTTAAAAATTGACAATCTTGCAAACAGAATTGCAGATGCAATGCTCACAGGTGACAATGAGTTTGTTCAGACTCAGTTACGTATTTACTTAAAGAAGTTCGTATCTGTAAGAGATATTGCCTCAAAAGCACCTCCTGAAAACTACTATCACGGCTTTTTAAACGGCATTTTTACAAACTGTTCTGAAGAATTTTTTACAGAATATCACTCAAATACAGAATCTGGTGACGGTTATGCAGATATTCTCTTTACGGACAGTGTCGGTGAAAAGGGTGTCGTTGTTGAACTAAAAGTCTGCAGAGAAAAAGAAAGCAGAATCAAAAAGGCTGAAGAGGCCATTTCTCAGATTGAAGAGAAAAACTACGCAGAGCCTCTGTTTGAAGATGAAAATATTACTTCTGTGCAGGCTGTAGGAATTGCCTTTTCAGGTAAGAACTGTGCTGTTGCGGTTAAAAAATTAAAATAAAAACAGATCCTCGGCTGTAAATTTCAGAATTATTTTTGCATAAAAGTAAAAATGTCCTAAGGATTAATCAGCGACAAGAAATTTGATTTTTAGAAAAAGCAAACTAAACTTAAAAATGCACTCACGCAAAGATGATCAAAAGAACGGCATAAACAAGCCGGCTGTCAAAGGGTGAGTATTAATAGACGAAAAAAACTAGAAAAAATTAATAAAAAAAATTTGACAAGGAATAAAAAAAGTCTATAATGCATTTCCGTTGTCACGA
>CAKQDA010000025.1 GCA_934218695.1 uncultured Succinivibrio sp. | reverse complement strand
GTTTTAGCTGCTGCTTTCGCAATGCCTGCTCAGGCTGACTATACTCCAAATGTAAACTTTAGCGGTTATATGCGTTCAGGTGTTCAGTCACAGCATATCAGTGGCTATGATGTAGGTACAGCAGGTCGTTTAGGTGCAGAGAATGATACCTATGGTGAAATCGGTTTGGGTGCTGATTTAGCTAAGGTTGATGACACAGTTTGGTCTGTTTACACAATGTTAGCTGTAAAGTCAAAGGTTAATGGTTCAACCTGGCAGGATAACCGTGCTGGTGAAGATGGTAAATTTGGTGATGACAGCGGTACCAATAGTACATGGTCTTCAGCTTTAGCTTTCCGTCAGTTCTTTGTAAACGTAAAGGGTATGTTTGATTGGGATAAGGATGCTAACATTTGGGTTGGTAAGAGATACTACCATCGTGAAGATATCCACGTAACTGATTTATATTACCATGATATTTCTGGTACTGGTGCCGGTATTGAGAACTTAACTGCAGGTCCTGGTAAGTTATCTTTAGCATGGTTACGTCATGATTTTAACAATCAGAAGTACATCAATGATTTTGGTGGTGTGTTGGCAAATAACTGGATGTCATACCACTCATTTGATGTTCAGTATGATTTACCAGCATGGGATGGTGCAAACTTAGAGTTCCGCGCAACATTCACTCAGCCAAGAAAGGATGACAGCAACTCTGAGTACTTCACCAAAGCATATGGTTCACAGGTGTTAATGGCTGAATTATCACAGGGATACTCATTAGGCTGGAACAAGACTGTTGTTAAGTATACTCACGGCAACGTAGATCAGACTGGCGGTTCTAAGTTAGGTTTCGCTGGTGCATATGCTTCAGCTGATGGTAAATACTCAACATGGGGTTCAACAGGTGCTAAGAATGCATATCGCTGGCAGTTCTATAACTTCGGTGAAACTCATTTTACAGATAACTTAGGTATGTTCCATGTTATCGCTGGTACTGTAGCAGATGGTTATGATCATAACTTAACAGACAAAGACAGTGACAGAGCATTCCAGTTAATAGTTCGTCCATACTACAAGTTAACTAAGATGACAAGACTTGTTACAGAGTTAGGTATGTACACTTCAACTGACAAGAAAATTAACGGCTCAAAGTACAACAAACAGGTTCAGAAGTATACTTTAGCTTATGCTATTACTCCTGATGCAGGTAACTTCTGGTCACGTCCTGAGATCCGTTTCTACGGTACATACTTACACTCAAACGGTGCTGTTGACCTGTCAGAGTGGGGTAAGACAAACAAGACCAACACATTCATCGTTGGTGCTCAGGTTGAAGCTTGGTGGTAATCTCATAGGTTAGATAACCGTATGTATATACAAAGAGCGGCTTATGCCGCTCTTTTGATACCTAAAAGGTTTAGGATTAGCAATTTTCTGAGTAAAAACTCATCAGTAGTTTTATTTCCTGATCTAAAGCATATGTGCTTAATTCTCTTATCTTCATCCTCTTTATTACATTTTGAATAGCTTGATTGAAGAACTTTTTGTCTCCTTCATTAGTAAGGTTTTGGTACTTTTGTATTACATATAGACAAGCTTTCTTCATCTCGGCTAATTCATTACTTCTGGTTAAAAGTAAAGAGCAAAAAGCTACTAATTCCATGCTAAGACCACGAGTTAACTGAATGATCTCATCTGTGTTTTTAATTTTATCGATAGTATCAAACAGTTTGTGATTTTCTGGCATATGATCATTTGATGTAATGTATTCGTTGATCCCCTCTTTTACTTTATGTGTTGCTACAACTTCGTTGTCATAAAGCACAAGTAATTTACATTTGTTAATTTCAACATCAACAAATTTGCCTTCAAGAACATAAGGCACAGAGTAGTAGTTGTTCAACACTTTAATATGGTAGTTTTGAAAAACTTTTAAATAAGGAAAATACCTTACGTAACAAGGTAAATCTCCTTCAATCGATCTAGCCTTATCCTCTTCAAACTTTTTATAAAGATATGATCTTGTGATCTCTTCATGGCCTCTAAAAGCTGAATCATTTATGTACTGATTAACAAGCTTTTTTAGCATGCTGTTAGCTTCTTTAATACAAAGTTTTTTCTTTAACCTTGTAAGAGCTCTTGTTTGAATAAGGTTTACAGAAGCTTCTACTGCACTTTTTTCATTGGATTTAAAAGGTGTGTTTGCATTTACAAGAATGCCACATTTCTTCATGAAGTAATGAAAATCCTCTTGTAAAATTGCTTCTTTGCCTTGTTTATGTTTTAGAACAAGAGCTTTGGCATTATCAATTAAAAGCTGTTGAGGCAATCGGTTGAAGAATGAAAATCCCTCTCTGATGGCATTGACTGTAGACTCTGTGGTGTAATCTTTTACAAAGGTGGCAAAAGTGTAATAGCTTGCTGACCAAGTTAAAACTAAGATCTTTAATTTACAAATAGATCCGTCTGTATCTATTGCACCATAAGTCTCTCCACACCAGTCAAGTTGAAGCTCATCTCCGTAGGCGTGCTTTCGATGTAAATAAACACTAGGGCCTTTTATTACAGCTAACTTTTCTTTTAGCTTTTTCCTAAAAGAAGTTGCCTTTAAATGGTTCTTTCCAGCCTCTGTAGCACTATGAACATAATCGATGAATAGATCAGATTGTCTAATGCTTGGATTTTCATAGTACTTAATGGCTAACTCTAAAAAGTTTGGATCATACAGATCTTTATTTTGATCAAGTTTAGGTTTGCTTTTTACAATACAGATCTTTTTTGCGCACAACTTTATTTTTGCATTGGCACCATAGATTATTTGTGCAAGCTTACTATCTGGTAAAAACAGTACTTCGTTAGCAGCTTTAATTTCAGCTTTATGTAATAGCTTTCTGTATTTTTGAGCAGTTGATTTTGCAATTTTGAAGCGTTCACTGATGCTTTTGTATGAGATTTTTAGCATCAGAGAAGTACAGATATCTCTTAAAAGAGAAACTGATAAAAGTTTTCCTTGCTGCATAAGAACCTCCAAGAGGAAATTATTCAAAATAGCGAGAGGCGTATCTTTAAGTTTAGGTTAGTTTTTACTTTATTTCCTATGCGGAGATAGAGCTGTTGTATCGATCTGTGAACGATGTATCCTGAATATCTGCGATTTTCTTGACATTGAATTTCATTGATATATCGATGTTTGTTCAATTTACTATACCGAAGTAAAGAGAGAAGTCCGTAACAGTTTTTTATATGTCTTCAATATACCTCTTTTAGGGAACTTCGGTATGGAGGTAGGTGGGGTGTGGAGAGAGGTGGGGAACGAGGAAGGGGTGGAAAAGGGCCGCAGGCCCTTGCTCTGAGGGCGCTTTTGAGCGCTGTGGCTGAACTTTAAGCCTTGATTGAGGCGCGACCTGTGAGAAATGCGGAAGCGGTAAAGTTCCTCTTTATTCTTCCTTTTTTACCTCCCCAAAAAAACGCACCAACTTCATTCTCTGTACTTAATTTTTTTCTTTTTTATATCCCCTCTATTACTAAAGCTCCACGCTTTAGGAGCTTTATTATGGGATGTAAAAAATGAAAAAAGTTAATCTTCTGGCAGCTGCTGTTTTAGCTGCTGCTTTCGCAATGCCTGCTCAGGCTGACTATACTCCAAATGCATATTTCAATGGTTATATGCGTGCAGGTGTTGGCTTCGATAAGAATGGTCACACCAACGGTAGTGACTATGTAGCACACTCTGTAGGTCGTTTAGGTTCAGAGTCAAGAGTATACGGCGAAATCGGTTTAGGTGCTGATGTTGCTAAGGTTGACGACACTGTTTGGACTGTTAACGCCATGTTAGCTACTTCAACTGATGAAGAAGGTTCATGGGTTGGTAACCAAGCATTAGCTTTCCGTCAGTTCAACGTTGAAGCTAGAGGCTTATTCGATTCAGACAAAGATGCAAAAGTTTGGGTAGGTAAGAAGTACGTACAGCGTGAAGATATTCACATCACTGATACTTACTACTACGATATCTCTGGTAACGGTGCTGGTATCGAAAACGTATCACTAGGTGCAGGTAAGTTCAGCACAGCTTTCGTTCAGAATACTGATTGCAACAACATTGTTGATGTTCGTTATTCATTCCCAGCATGGGACGGTGCTTCTTTCCAAATCGGTAACACCTATGTTCAGCAGAAGAAGCAGCAATTAACCGACAATCAGTTAAATGGTAACACTGTTACTTTAGAGTTCAGCCAGGGCTTCAATGGCGGCTGGAATAAGACTGTATTCCAGTGGTTCAAGGGTGCATCAGCAGCAGCTGCACAGGTTCAGGGCTGGAACCACGGTGCTGCAGATGATGGTAATGCATTCAAGTTATATAACTTTGGTGAGACTACTATCGTTGGTGATTTAAAGATGTTCCACCAGGTTGACTATGCTTATCAGAAGCTGGACGGCTATAACGGTGACAATAAGAAAGTTAAGACTTTCCATGCTGTAGTACGTCCTTGGTACAAGCTAACCAAGATGACACGTTTATACGTAGAATTAGGTTCTTACGGTCAGTACACCGAGTATGATAATGGCTGGAAAGAGCAGGAGCGTATGCAGAAGGCTACTTTAGCTTACGCTGTAACTCCTGATGCAGGTAACTTCTGGTCACGTCCTGAAATCCGTGTATACACAGCTTGGTTACATGGCTCAGATAAGGATGCTACTTTCTCAGCTGGCTACAGAAAGGGTGCAACTGACATCACTGTTGGTGTTCAGGCTGAAGCTTGGTGGTAATAGTTAACCCTAACTATAAACTTGTCTAATAAAGAGCGGCAATTGCCGCTCTTTTGCGTTAATCTTCAATTAAGACTTTTCTCTATCTAAAAATCAACATCAAGTTCTACTTTTAATGACTCACCAATAGCATCTTGTACAAGAAACATCACCATATACCATGGTAGGTAAGTTATCTTATGTTCTTTAGATAAGTTATCTTGACAGAAAACTAGTGCTTTACTTAATTTCCACTCAGCTACCTTCATTACGTTATCAAGTGCTGCATGCAGT
The DNA here is from genome assembly GCA_934218695.1 of uncultured Succinivibrio sp. Classification (GTDB taxonomy): domain Bacteria; phylum Pseudomonadota; class Gammaproteobacteria; order Enterobacterales; family Succinivibrionaceae; genus Succinivibrio. Next base: position 12,403 of record CAKQDA010000025.1, on the reverse strand, counting down.
TTATAGCTTTTACCTGATTTTATCTCAATAGGTAGAATTTCAGAGTCTTTCTGTATTACAAAATCAACTTCTCCTATCTTCTGTTTATTGTAGTAACGTAATGAATATCCATTTGATGCTATAAGTTGTGCAAAAACGTTCTCTAAAATTCCTCCCATATTTATGGAGAGATTTCCTTTTAAGATCTCAAATTGAACGTTTTCAAGGCACATTGCGCACAATAAGCCTGTGTCACAAAGAAATAACTTAAAGAGTCTGCTTTGTTCATTGATTTTAAGTGGAATTTTGATCTCATTAAGGTTATAGCTAGGTAGCGCAACACCTGCATCTTTTAACCAAACAAATGCATCCTCATATTCTCGTAGGCGTGCATTCTTATCAATGCTTGCCAGATTAAATCGTCTGGTTTTAGCTTCTAGTTCTGAAGGGATCCTGTCAAAAACATTAGTAATTTTTGCTTTGTCTTTTTTAGAGTATTTACTAATGTCTTGTCTATATAAGGCAAGGATACCTTTTTGTTTTTCAATTACCTTACCTATATCATGGGATTCTATAAATGTTGATACAACTTCTGGCATACCACCTACAATAATGTAGTTTTTGAACAGATCCTGCATTTTATTGTGAATAAGCTCAGAAGGTGCAACTCCTTTTTCATAGCACTCTTTAAGGTAAGATAAAGTATCTTTCTTAACACCAGTTGCTATACAAAACTCCTCAAAATCCATTGGGTACATTTGAAAAGCTTCTTCAAAACCAACAGGATATGAGGGTACTGCTTTATAACTTACACCAAGTAAAGATCCTGACTCAATAAAATCAAATTGCCCATCTTCAACTAAAAACTTAATTGCAGTTCTAGCATTAGGGCATTCTTGAATCTCATCAAAAAAGATCAATGTCTTATAAGGTACAAGTTCATCTCTTAAGAATGCAGATAAATTCATCATTACTGTTTTTGCATCAAGATCTCCATCGAAAATGGCGTTAGCTGACGGTTGAGTAATGAAGTTTATCTCAATGAAATGCTCATAGTACTTCTTTGCAAATTCTCTAATAATATAAGTCTTGCCGATCTGTCTTGCTCCAGTAATCAGCAATGCCTTTTTCTTAGTTGATTCTTTCCAAGCTACAAGCTTATTTTCAATTTTTCTTAACATAGATAAATCACGTTTTATGAAAAGATATAACTAAATATATCACGTTTTATTAAAAGCAATTTTAAAAAAATTACACGTTTTATTAAAAGAAAATCTATTTGAACTTCTAATAGAAAGGTTAAAGATATAAAAAGTGACTTAAATCGTGATTAGTTATCGTGTTCAGAAAAAAACATTATTCAGAACAATGTAATTATCTGTCAGTGATCTCCTATACCGAAGTAAAGAGAGAAGTCCGTAACAGTTTTTTATATGTCTTCAATATACCTCTTTTAGGGAACTTCGGTATGGAGGTAGGTGGGGTGTGGAGAGAGGTGGGGAACGAGGAAGGGGTGGAAAAGGGCCGCAGGCCCTTGCTCTGAGGGCGCTTTTGAGCGCTGTGGCTGAACTTTAAGCCTTGATTGAGGCGCGACCTGTGAGAAATGCGGAAGCGGTAAAGTTCCTCTTTATTCTTCCTTTTTTACCTCCCCAAAAAAACGCACCAACTTCATTCTCTGTACTTAATTTTTTTCTTTTTTATATCCCCTCTATTACTAAAGCTCCACGCTTTAGGAGCTTTATTATGGGATGTAAAAAATGAAAAAAGTTAATCTTCTGGCAGCTGCTGTCGTTGCAGCTTCTTTCTCTATGTCTTCTGCATATGCTAGTGGTACTGGTGCATCATTACTTCACGGTGATATTTCATACTTCCGTACCGGTGTTGCAAGTAGGTCTGCTTATTCGAGTAACGATGAAAATTTAGTTGGTCGTTTAGGAAATCAGTTTGATACTTATATTGAGCTTGCTCCTAATTTAACTTTAAATGAGACTGATAGTACTCAGTGGGATTTCGTTACATCAGTAGCTTACAAATCTAAGGTCGATGGTAACTTCACCGATTTACGAGATGAGAGTTCTACTGATCTAGCTTTAACCCAAGGGTATTTAAAAGTTAAAGGTCTATTTGATATTGACCCTGATGCTGTATTATGGGCAGGTAAGAGATATAACCGTGAGGATTCTCACTTGGTTGACCAATACTGGAGAAATACATCAGGTAATGGTGTTGGTATTGAGAACCTTTCATTAGGTTCAGGTAAATTCTCTGCACATTGGGTTAAAAATGATATTAAAGATCAAGAGTTCCAGAAGGGTAATAATAAATACATTGTTACTGACAACAAGGTAGATGTTGCATACGCTTTCCCTGTTGGTCCTGGCAACTTAGAACTACGCTATACACGTATTATGCCTCAGAGATATTCTTCATCTCGTGGTGTAAGTCCTGTTAAGGACTATGAGAACGGTAACTTGTTTGCTGTTAAGTTAGGTATGCCTGTATTAAACGGTTGGAATAATACAGTTCTACGTTATGCTAAAGGTGGCAATGCAAACTGGGCTGGTGCTGCATATGGTAACGATTTAGCAAGTTCTGTTTATGGAACTGTAAATTCAAATGCCTATGCATGGGATTTAATGAACTTTGGTGCTGTTAATTTTACCGACAGATTCCACATGTTATACCACGTAAGAGGTACATATGTAGATCGTAAGACAGTAGGTGAAGCACCTAAGTCAAAGATGTTCCAGGCTGTTTTACGCCCTGTTTATGTATTAACTAAGATGACCAAATTTATGGTTGAAGGTGGTTATTACACATTAACCGGCGAAAATGTTGATGGTTCTAAGTTCAATCAAAACGTTGGTAAGTTAACTTTAGCTTATGCTGTAAATCCTGATGCTTACAATGCATGGACACGCCCAGAGATCCGTTTCTATGCTACTTACAAGCATTACGGTCATGAATCAATGGTACCTTCTTACATGCTAGATTGGAATGGTGGAGATAACAATCAGTACATCTTCGGTGTACAGGCAGAGGCTTGGTTCTAATTTTGAGTAAGCCTTGGAGCAGCGCAATCTGCTCCATTTGAAATCTCATATTTTCATTGTTAAAGCAGGATCTTTTTAGGTTCTGCTTTTTTTATTTTCTGTAAGTATAAAAAGCAATTTTTAAATTCATAAGGTATAATTTACAGATATTAGATTAAACATTAACTTTTAAACAAATGGTTTAATTTACAGGTGTTTTTACCTGTATTTTTTGCTTAAAGTTAATGAGAGTACAACCTCAAAAGTCCTTTTACAAAAGATAAGATAGATGTCAGAAATTATCATAGGTATCGATCCTGGCTCAAGATTTACAGGTTACGGCATTGTCAGAATGAATGGCAATGATCCTGTATATATAGGATCAGGCTGTATAAAAACAGGTGATGGCTCGCTGTCTTCAAAATTAAAAATAATCTATGATGGAGTCTCATCTTTAGTAAATCAGTTTAAACCTGATGCCATGGCAGTAGAGGAAACTTTCCTGTCAAAAAATATTCAGTCCACTATCAAACTGTCAGAGGCCAGGGCAAGTGCCATTGTTGCAGGTGCGAATCTGGGACTTAATGTCTTTGAATACACTCCTATGCAGATAAAACAGTCTGTTGTAGGATATGGCTGGGCTGATAAAGAGCAGGTCCAGTTCATGGTAAAAAAGATCCTACGTCTTAACGGCAATCCTCAGTCTGATGCCGCAGACGGACTTGCCTGTGCTTTATGCCACTGTTTTACCAGTAAGGTTACAAAAGCTATGGGCGAAGGCGTGGCAACACAGGGATCTGTTCATGGCAGATTCCAGAGAGAAAAATAATAAAGACAGCTTAAGTCCATTATCCAGTGAACTTATGTCAGATAAACAGTTATCTTAAAGAACAGAACAGGTAATCTTTAATGATTGGAAGTCTTCAGGGAAAAGTTTTAAGAATAGATGGTGTAACTGCACTTATTGATGTGTCAGGCGTTGGTTATGAAGTTGACATGCCTGTTACCTGTCTGGGTAATTTAAAAGTAGGTGAGAGTGCATTTGCATATATCCATCATGTAGTAAGAGAGGATGCTCAGATCCTTTACGGTTTCAGTTCTGTTGAACAGAGAGAACTTTTCAGAACTCTAATAAAAGTAAACGGAGTTGGACCTAAAATGGCTTTAGCAGTTTTATCCACATTTGATGTGGATTCATTTGTTAATACTGTTTTAGGAGATCAGTCAAAAGCTCTAGAACAGATCCCCGGAGTCGGTAAAAAGACAGCTCAGAGAATGGTTGTGGAGTTAAAGGACAGACTTAAAAACTTCTCTTCAGCAGAAAATATTAATGTGGGAACTGTAACGGGTTCAACAGTACAGGCTAATGAAAACTTCAATGATGCAATTGCAGCCATGACTGCATTAGGCTATAAGGAAGGCGATGCCATTAAGTGTGTAAAGGCTGTTTTAGCTCAAAAACACGATATGACCACACAGGAAATTATTGTTGCTGCATTAGCTTTAATTACCAAGGGACGTGCTTAATTTATGGCATCAGATAATGATTTAGGTATTTTTGCCGACTCTCTTGAGGTAAGTTCAGATATTAGACCTGAAAAAACTCCTGAAGAGGAGATTTTAGAAAATACCAAAGCTTCAGAGGACAGAGCTTTAAGACCTCAGACTTTAGATGACTATATCGGTCAGACTGAGGTTAAAGAGCAGCTTGGCATTGCTTTAAAAGCAGCCAAACAGAGAGGAGAGGCTCTTGATCATGTGCTGATTTTCGGACCACCAGGTCTTGGTAAAACCACACTGTCAAATATCATTGCCAACGAGCTGTCAGTTGGTATTTCTCAGACCTCAGGTCCAGCTCTTGAAAAGAAAGGAGATGCAGCAGCTCTGCTTACCAATCTGCAGCCACGTAATGTCATTTTCATTGATGAGATACACAGACTATCACCTGTAATTGAAGAGTTTTTATATCCTGCTATGGAAGATTACATGGTAGATATTATGACAGGTGAAGGTCCTTCGGCACGCTCAATCAAGATCACTCTAAATCCTTTTACCTTAGTTGGTGCCACTACAAGAGCAGGAACTCTGACTTCTCCTCTGCGTGCAAGGTTTGGCATTATCCTGCAGTTAAAGTTCTATACACCAGAAGAACTTGAAATCATTATCAATTGCTCTGCTTCAAAATTAAAAGTTCTAATTGATAAAGATGGTGCTCATGAGATTGCTAAAAGATCACGCGGTACACCCCGTATTGCCAACAGACTGTTGCGTCGTGTAAGAGATTATGCTCAGGTAAAGGGTAACGGCAGGATCACTCTTGATATTGCAAAGTCTGCTCTTACCATGCTCCGTATCGATGAAGACGGATTTGACGATTTTGATAGACAGTATCTGCGCAGCATCATTTATGATTTTGCCGGCGGTCCTGTGGGTATTGAAAGTTTAGCTGCCTCACTTGGTCATGACAGAGATACTTTAGAAAATGTCGTTGAACCTTATATAATCCAGCAGGGATTTGTACAGCGTTCAAGAACCGGCCGTATTGCCACAGATAAAGCCTACAGAAAATTTGGTTTAAAGATTGAAAAGGAAAAATCATAATGACCACTAGAGTTTTTACCAGTCAGTCTCGAGTGTATTACGAGGATACTGATGCCGGTGGAATTGTCTATTACGCAAATTATTTAAAATTCTGCGAAAGGGCAAGAACAGAGTGGCTTCGAGGCATGGGAATGAGCCAGAGCTCCATGCTGGAGCAGAAGATGGGCTTTGTAATAAAAAATATCAAAGGCAATTATATCAGCTCAGCAAAGCTAGATGACCTGCTTACTGTCACCTGTATTCCAACAAAAGCTCGATTTGCAAGTTTAAAAATTTTTCAACAAGTTTATAATCAACACTCAGAATTATTGTTTGAATTTGAATGCTCGATCGCATTTTTAGACATGAACAGGATGAAGCCTACGCCAATGAGCCGTGAGGCTTTAGCTTATATCAAGCAATTTATACCAGAAGATGTTACAAACTTAGAGGTTAAGTTCTAAATGGATACTTCAGGCCAGTTGTCTATTACCCACCTAATATTAAATGCAAGTACACTAGTTCAGGTGGTAATGTTGTTTTTACTGTCTTTATCAGTAGCTTCATGGACAATTATCGTTTCAAGATCTAGTGCATACAAGAATGCCAGAGTTAAGGCAGATGAATTTGAAGAGAAGTTCTGGTCAGGAATTGATCTTAATAACCTGTATCAGGACTGTGTAAAACGCTCTAATGAGCTTATTGGTCTTGAAGTAATTTATACGGCAGGTTTTAAAGAGTTTGTAAGACTGATTAACTCAGGACCTGCAGATCAGGAAGTGGTGATGGATGGTACCTACCGTCAGATGAAGGTATCTGAATCAAGAGAAATGGAGAATCTTGAGTCTCACCTGGCTACACTGGCTACAGTAGGTTCTATCAGCCCTTATATTGGTCTGTTTGGTACTGTTTGGGGCATTATGCATGCCTTTATCGCTCTTGCTGCTGTTAAAAATGCAACCCTGTCAATGGTGGCTCCTCCTATTGCAGAGGCTCTGATTGCTACAGCAATGGGTCTGTTTGCAGCTATTCCTGCTGTTATGTTCTATAACCGTTTCGTAACTAAAGTGGAAACTTTAGAGAACAGATACATTAACTTCATGGATGAATTTGCAACCATTTTAAACAGACGTCTGGTTCGTGTCCGTTCTGAAATGAATCAGAAAAAAGACAGTGCACAGAACACTGCTTCATCAATGCAGAATTCTGCACAAAGTTCAATGAACCAGGCTCAGTCGTATCATTCTCAGAATACAACAGGTTATGTCCGTGAGCCTCAAAGACAGTTCTCACATACTGTAGGAGGCGAAGATCAGCAGACAGCTTTTGCAAGAGCCCGTTTAAATCGAACAGCTCATACTCAAAGTCCTGTTCATTACCAGACTCCTGGTGTGGAAGGCGATAGAATGAGAGCCTTCTCCAGATCTCAGGAGCGCTAGACATGCAGACAGCTCGTACACGCAGCAAGTCAAGAGCAAAAGCAGAAATCAATGTTGTTCCATACATTGATGTTATGTTGGTTCTGCTTGTTATTTTTATTGCAACAGCTCCAGTTGTAATGCAGGGAGTGACTGTTGATTTGCCTCAGGCTCAGTCTGAGACTATGAATGAGAATCAGCAGACTCCAATTATTGCAACAGTTGACAAGGCTGGACAGTTTTATGTAAGCATTGACACTTCCTCAGAAAAAATGGGGAGTTTAGATGAGCTTACAGCCTATGTATCAGCTCAGTTACAGAAAGATCCTTCAAGACCAGTTGTTGTTCAGGGTGATGCACAGGTTCCATATGATAATGTGATTCAGCTGATGAATGCTCTGAAAAACGGTGGTGTTAAGAGTGTCGGTCTGGTTACTGAACCTATTAATTCTAATTAGCGGTTTTTTATATGAAAATTAATATGAAAGCGGCATTTATAATTGCAGTGGCTTTGCATGCCATTGTACTCGGTGTGCTGCTTATCAGATTTTCGCTTGACAAGCCTACCAAGCCTAACATGGGGCAGGGTGACATTATGCATGCTACCTTTGTGCCACCGGCTAAAGGTAATCCAAATGGAACTGCCAAGGCAGCTCCGGCACCTGAACCTGCTCCTCAGTCAGAACCTGCTGTTGAGGAAGATAACTCTGTAGAACAGGCAAAGCAGGAAATGGAACAGCGTCTTCAGGAACAAAAAGCCAGGGAGCAGGAGCGACAGGAGGCAATTGCCCTGCAGAAGAAACAGGAAATTGAAAAGGCTCGCAAGATAGAAGAGGAAAAAGCTCTAGCCTTAAAGAAAGCTGAAGAGAAGAAAAAGCTTGAAGAACAAAAGAAGCTTGAAGAGAAGAAAAAATTAGAAGAACAAAAAAAGCTTGAGCAAAAGAAGAAAGCTGAAGCCGAGGCTAAAAAGAAGGCTGAGGAAGAAGCTAAGAAAGTAGCTGAAGCCAAGAAGAAAGCAGAAGCTGAGGCTAAGAAGAAGGCTGAAGCAGAGGCTAAAAAGAAAGCTGAGGCTGAAGCTAAGAAAAAGGCAGAAGCTGCAGCAAAGGCAAAAGCTCAGGCAGATGCTAAAGCAAAAGCAGCAGCTGCAGCCAAGGCAAAGGCCGAAGCTGATTCACTAGAAGGCGATATTCTTGGTACTGCTGACGGAGACGAAAATAACGGTCAGGGCTTAGGCTCTGGTGGCGGTGGTGGTGATGGTGGCTACGGCGATAAGGTTCGCGGCTTAATTGAACAGAACTGGAGAATCGATCAGTCAATGAACGGCAAAAAAGTTGTTGTGTCAATTAAGGTGACAGCTGACGGCACTGTAACCGATGAGAGCTGTCAGGGTGATGAGAAGGTCTGCCAGAGTGCACTTGATGCCATCAGAATGGTAGGAATGTTCCCAAGACCTCCTGCTACCTGTCCTGAGTGTTCTAATATAAAGATTTCTATGACACCTAAGCTTTGATAGGACTATAATATTTAAAAAATTTTTCAGGGAGTTAAATTCATGCTAAAGAGAATTCTGGCAGCTGTAGCTGTGTTGCTCACAGCCACAACAGCTAACGCTGAATTACAGATTGAAATCACTGGTGGTATTAACGAAGGTCACAAGATTGCCGTTTATCCATTTGCACAGGCTTCTACTGTAAATCTGGATGTTGCATCAGTTGTTTCTGCTGATTTAATGAGATCAGGCAAGTTTTCACCAATTGCAGCCTCTGCTCTGCCTCAGGGAGGCGTCCAGAACGGTCAGGTTAATGCCGATATTGCAGCAACTTCAGGAGCTGAGGTTGCTGTTGCCGGAGTGGTTCAGGACAAGGGTAACAAGGTATACAACGTTGAGTTTCAGGTTGTAGGACTGCAGGGTGCAAACAAGGGTAAGGTTCTGGCTCACTACAAAGGCGATTCAGGTCTTTCAACCATGCGTCAGGCATCTCACAGAATTTCAGACAGGATCTATGAGGCTTTCACAGGTCAGAGAGGCTGTTTTAGAACCCGTATTGCATATGTCGTTACTAGGTTTGGCGCACCATTCCCATATCAGTTAATGACATCTGATTATGATGGTTTCAACGAGACTCCTATTGTTAAATCAACTCAGCCTATCATGACTCCATCATGGTCACCAGACGGCAGACGTCTTGCTTATGTAAGCTTTGAAAAGAGATCTCCTGCAATCTTTGTTCAGGATATTATTTCAAAGAAGCGCCAGAAACTGGCTTCATTCTCAGGTTTGAACAGTTCTCCTTCTTGGTCTCCTGACGGTACCAAGATTGCTATGACCCTGTCAAAGGATGGTCAGCCAGATATCTATTATTTTGATTTGACAACTTCCCGTTTTGTTCGTGTAACAAGCAATAGGGCAATTGATACTGAACCTACCTGGTCTGCTGACAGCAAATCTCTGTACTTTACCTCAGAGCGTGGTGGCAGAGCTCAGATCTACAGATATGACTTTGCAACACAGAGTACACAGCGTGTTACCTATCAGGGCGCAAAGAATCTGTCTGCAAAGCAGATCCCCGGAACCAAGTCTCTAATCGTAATTACTCAGGTTAATGGCTTTAGAGTTGCAAGGGTTGATCCAGATGGTAGCATTTATATGCTGACAACCTCTTCATTAGATGAATCTCCAAGTGTTGCACCTAACGGAAGTATGGTAATATATTCAACAGTGTATCAGGGACGCAAGGGACTGGCTATAGTGTCATCTGATGGCAGATTTAAGGCAAATCTTCCATCAAATTCAGGTGAAATCAGTTCTCCTTCTTGGGGCCCATTACTGCAGAAGTAAAGAAATTGATTATTACATGAAAGGTTCATATGAACCTTCCATGAACAGTTAAAAAAGATAAACAGATTAGTTAAACAAAACTTACAGGAAATAAAAAATGTTTAAGAACTACTTGTTAACTTTGATTTGCTCTCTAGCTCTTGTAACTATGACTGCATGTTCATCAAAAAATGACCAGTCTTCATTGGTTGAAGATGGTTCTGATGCTTCTTTAGGTTTAGACTCAGATGGTGCTTTAACTGTCGGTGATCCTAATGGTTCTGCTGACGGCTGGAATGGTCCATCAGAACTGGCTGATAACCACACTATCTACTTTGCCTACAACTCAGAGAATATTCAGGATCAGTATTTAGGTGTAATGCAGGCAAATGCTGCTTACTTAAAGAAGAACCCAGAGGCTCGTGTAATTATTGAAGGTCACACCGATGAGCGTGGTACTCCAGAGTACAACATTGCATTAGGTGAGAGACGTGCACGTTCTGTTGCACGTTATATGCAGAATCTTGGTGTTGATGTAAATCAGCTTTCAATCGTAAGTTACGGCGAAGAGAAGCCTGCAGTTGAAGGCCATGATGAGTCAGCATGGTCAAAGAACCGTCGTGCTGTTTTAAACTACTAATCCTAAGTACTTAAATTCATAATTTATTCATAAGTATTTAAAAGTAGAATGAGAAGGTGGATCTAAAAATTCCACCTTTTTTATTAGGTGCGACAAAAAAGACAAAAAATAAGTTCGGTTTGTTATTTTGTTTTTTATTGTTTATGATCTGAATAAATTTTTTTCGGAGCAGTGTAAAGTGAACAGAATATTAAAATTATTCAGGTATTCAGCTCTGTCTCTGGCTATTGCAGCTTCATTTAGTGCAAATGCAGATGATGCTCAAATCCAGGCTATGCAACTGAATATGTTAAAGCTTCAGAATCAGGTTCAGGATCTGCAGAGCAAGCTTGCTGATTCAGAAGGTCAGATTGAGTCTTTAAAACATGATCTTCAGGTACTACAAAAAGAAAATTCTGATTTAAAGGCAAAACTGGCATCAAATTCTGAGTCTGAAAATGCACAGACTGTTGATGGAAGTGCTCAACAGACTGCGTCAAATATACAGACAGGTGACAGCACTAAAGCCACTGATGCAAATTCTATCCCGATAAACACAGTCTCAGGCAGCTCTGGAGCCACTTTATCTAAAAGTAAAGTGCAGACTCAAAGTACCTCTGCTGCAACCCCTGCAGCCGGTAGTGATTCATCCTTGCCTGTAGCCGATGCTGCTGCCGTAAAGATGTACCAGAGTGCATACAACCTTCTGGTTAGAAACAAGTTAAGTGAGTCTGCAACTGGATTTTCAAATTATGTGGCAAAGTACCCAAATAATTCACTAACTCCCAATGCATGGTACTGGTTAGGTCAGGTACAGTACAAGCAGAAGAACTATCAGGATGCACGTGTAAGCTTTCTGAATACAGCTAAATTTAAGGGATCAACTAAGAGAGCCGATGCTTTATATAAGCTTGGTGTAACATCAAAAGCTTTAGGAGATAAGGATAAGGCTAAGAAATTCTTTGAAGTCTTAATCAAGACATATCCTACCTCAAGCTCTTCTGCTTTGGCAAAAAAGGAATTAGCATCATTAAACTAATTCAATAGTAAAGTTGAATTGAGTGCCGATATCTGCATTTCTGCAAAAACCATTCGAAGATAACTCTTTGAGTGGTTTCCTTGTGATCCTAAAAAACAGTCTTAACTGAAGACATGATCTAATGTCTTAAGCTATTAAAATTGCCTTTTCTGTTAAAAAATGCCACTGATAAAGGATCTGTCTGAAGTTCTTCTATATAATAAGTAAAGAAAACGATATAAACAGGATAGAACAAATGAGCGATAAGAAGTTTCTGCCATTACCATACGGTAAAAACGGATATGAAGAAATACGTAATGGTGGCTGTTACTATGTGGACAAGACTCCATATATAAAAACGCTTATTGATACTGACAAGTCAGCTGTCATGCTGTTTACAAGACCAAGACGCTTTGGTAAAACAGTCTTTATGAGTACGCTCAACTCATTTTTAAAGATAAACAAAGAAAATCCAACTGACACCTCAGAACAGCTAAGACTTTTTGAAGGAACACAAATATTAAAAGACACAGAGTTCTGTGAAAAGTACATGGGTAAATATCCTGTTATCTTTATCACTTTAAAGAGTGTGGATGGAGATAACTTTGAAGACGCCTATAAGATGTTTGCCATTGTCGTATCAAAAGTTGCTTCTGAATATGAATATCTTTTAGAAAGTCCTAGGTTAAATGATTCAGATAAGGATAAATTAAAAAAACTCTCAGATATAAGCTTTTTAAGACTGCTTGAGAATTCAGACTATCTGACAAATGCATTAAATACCCTGTCAGAACTTTTATACAAGGAATACGGTAAACTTCCAGTTCTGCTCATAGATGAATATGATGTTCCACTTGCAAAAGCCTCATATCACGATTTACAGAATTCAGTACTGTATAAGGATGTCAGAGGTTTTATAGCTGATTACCATAAAAAGAT
>CAKQDA010000024.1 GCA_934218695.1 uncultured Succinivibrio sp. | reverse complement strand
GCACCCGTAGCTCAGCTGGATAGAGTAATCGGCTACGAACCGATCGGTCAGGGGTTCGAATCCCTTCGGGTGCGCCACTTCTTTTCCGCATTAGAAATTTATCTGGAGACAGATGTTTTAGGTAAATATCCACAGGCAAATACACTGTCGATTATATTTTTCTTTTTGTATCTCAAAATGTCCATTAATGTCTTAAAATAGATCTCTGATTTTTTTTATGGTGGTTTGACATGGCAAAAGATAACAGCAATGATGCTTTGGCAGTATTTAAAGAGATGCCAAAAAATCTTGAAGCTGAGGCTAATTTCCTGGGATCGCTGATCCTTGATGGCAAACTCATCGAAAAGGTTCGAGAGAACATCGGCACTTTAGATGAAAATGACTTCTTTAATGAAAAAAATCGTATTATCTACAGAACTATTTTGGCAAGAGCTGCTACTACTGATGATTTTAATAGCACAGTACTGTGTGCAGATCTTGAGACCAAAGGCTTACTAGACAAGGCCGGTGGTATTGCATATGTAGGTTCATTAACTAATCTTACCGGTCCGTCATCTGCAATTGTAGAGTATGGTCAAATCATTATTGATACCTCAAGACGCCGCAAGCTTATTTCTGTTTGTGAACATATTGAAAAGATAAGTTATGCACCAGAAGGAAAATCAGTAGAAGAAGTTTATGATGAAGCTCAGGGGCTCATCTATGAACTGTCAGAATCACGCCGTTCAGCAGATTCTGGCCCTAAGCAGATGACTGCTGTTGCCTTAGAGCTCGTAAAGCAAATCAAGTCTGACATGGATTCCAATAAAAAGATGCATGGTGTGGCAACAGGCTTTAGAGATCTTGACAGTCTGACCTCTGGATTACGTGGTGGTACTCTGAATATTATTGCAGCCCGTCCAGGTGTAGGTAAGACTTCCTTTGCAATGAACGTTGTCACAAACATTGCCATGAATGTTGAAGAGCACCGCCCTGCACTGGTGTTCTCACTGGAAATGCCTGCAAAAGAAATTGCTATGCGTATGCTATCTAGCTTTGGAAGAGTTCCGGGGAAAGATCTGGCCGCAGGTAAGGTGACTCCTGAGCAGTGGCACCGTATTATCAGATATGTGAATCTTCTGACAGAAAAGGATTCAAACGGCAGTGACAGAGTGAAACTCTACATTGATGATACATCTGATATCCAGTTAACACCTCTTGAACTGCGTTCAAGAGCTCGCAAGATAGCCTCAGAAAATGGTGGTCTGTCCTGCATTATGGTTGACTATATCCAGCTTATGAAATCGCAGACAAAACTAGATAACAGAAGCCAGGAGGTTGGTGAAATTTCCCGCTCTCTAAAGCAGCTGTCAAAAGAGCTGGATGTGCCTATTTTAGCTCTGGCTCAGTTAAACCGTGAAGTTGAAGGTCGTAAGGATCATCGCCCTATGAACTCTGACCTGCGTGAATCAGGCTCTCTAGAGCAAGATGCTGATATGATTATGTTCATTCACCGTGAGGATGTATATAAATCAGGTGAAAATGGCGACGGCAAGGCAACACTCATCATAAGTAAAAACAGAAATGGTGCTACAGCTGATATTGAATTACAGTTCCAGGGCGCCTATACAACCTTCTACGACAAAGATAATACAATTGCAGCTGAAGGTGATATTCCAGATATCGCTGAATCTCAAATATATCAATAATACAATACGATAAAAAGGAAATTTAAAATGCAATGCGTAACTGCTTCAATCGATAAGCAGGCTTTAATCGAAAATGTAAAGCATATCCGCTCGTTAGTTCCAAATTCTAAAATCATTGCTGTAGTGAAAGCCAATGCTTACGGTCATGGACTGTTCCCTGTAGCCAATGCTTTAAAGGATCATGCTGACGCATTTGCAGTGGCAAGAATTTCTGAGGCAATGGAGCTCCGTCGACATGGTATTGAAAAGCCGGTAGTACTGCTGGAGGGCTTTTACAACGACGAAGACATTGCCTATATTTCAAAATATTCACTGTATACAGGAGTTCATGATCTTGAGCAGGTAAAGAGTATTGAAAAGGCAAATCTGAAGAGGCCAATTCATGCCTGGGTTCAGATTGATGTTGGTATGCATCGTCTGGGATCATGCAACAGAGATGAAATTTTTGAAATCAAAAGAAGACTTGAAGCAAGTCCTAATGTTGTAAAACCGGTGGGGCTTATTTCTCATCTGTCAGTTGCAGACACACCAAGTGAGACAGAATACAACAGGCAGCAGATAGATTTCTTTAATGAAATTGCAAAGGACTTTACAGGCGATCTGTGCCTTGCAAATTCAGCTGGCATCTATTACTGGCCAAAGTCTCATACTCCATGGGTAAGACCTGGCATTATCATTTACGGTATTTCACCTTTTGAAGATAAAACAGGTGAAGATCTTGGATTAAAGCCTGTAATGACTTTAAAGAGCAACATCCTAGCATTACATAAGATAAAAAAAGGCGATAAGGTAGGTTATGGAGCCTACTATGTTGCAGACAGAGATACTACTCTGGGAATTATTGGTTGTGGCTATGGTGACGGTTACCCAAGAACCGCTCCTAATGGTACACCTGTGCTTGTCAACGGCAGATATGTAAAGACAGCAGGTCATGTCTGCATGGATATGATATTTGTTGATTTAGGTCCTGATTCAAAAGAAAAAATTGGTGATGAAGCCATATTATGGGGAAAGGGGCTTCCTGTTGAGAAGATAGCTCAACTGTGCGGAACTATTCCCTATGAGCTGGTTTGTCACGTAATGCCACGTGTGGATGTTGAGTTCTCATAGAAAACAGACAACGGAGTCTAAATAAAAAAGGCTGATAAAAATCAGCCTTAAATTTAGAACCGGAAATAACTAGTTTTTAACAAATCTCATAGACAGATCTAAAGCTCTAACATTCTTTGTCAGAGCACCAACTGAGATAAAATCAACACCGGTTGCTGCAAAACGGCCGATTGTCTCAAGGTTTACATTTCCGGAAATCTCAAGTAAAGCTTTGTGATCAGTCTGTTTCACAGCATGAACCATCATGTCGTACTCAAAGTTATCCAGCATGATGATATCTGCCTTTGCATCCAGTGCCTGCTGCAGCTCATCAAGATTCTCAACTTCCACCTCAACCTTAATCTCAAGGTGCTGGCTTCTGGCTCTTTCAATGGCTTTTGCAATACCGCCACAGGCCATGATGTGGTTCTCTTTGATAAGGAACATATCAAAAAGACCGATTCTGTGATTCTTGCCACCACCGCAGGTTACAGCGTACTTGAGGGCGGTTCTGAGACATGGAATAGTCTTTCTTGTATCCAGAAGTTTGCAGTTAGTGCCTTTTATGGCTTTTACATATTTTGAAACTTCAGTTGCAACACCTGATAATGTCTGAACGAAGTTTAAGGTGGTTCTTTCTGCTGTCAGCATGGTGCGGGCGTTACCCTTTACGTGGAACAACTGCTCACCAGGTTCAATAGCATCGCCATCCTTTACGAACCAGGTTAATTCAACCTTATTTCCTAACTGGCTGTAAACCTCTTCCACCCATGCTTTTCCACAGAAGATACCTGCTTCACGAGTGATAACGGTTGCTTCATCATTTTCGTTTTCATCAATAAGCTGTGATGTAACGTCAAGACTAGGATCGAGCTTACCCCCCAGATCCTCTTCAAGAGCCATTTTCACAGTTGCTTTGATATCATCTTGTAACATAATAATTCCTACATTCGAGACTGTGTTGTTAGAAGACATAATACCACACATTGCAGTCTGCTCAATTTAAAACTGCCATTCTCATGATATGAGCTCATGTTAATGACCGGATGGTAGGTACGGAAAAACATGGAATAAAAGTAAGCATAAAAGTGACAAACACTGCACATCTGCGTGTGATTTGTTATAATCTAAACTTAATTTTTGAGAAACTCAACAAGATACATAACAAGAATCGGATTAGAGATTAAAGCGTGTTAGAAACCATCTCCATAAAAGATCAGGTTGCAGCCTTAAAAGAGCGTGCAGATGCCTTAAGGGGGTATCTTTGACCTGCAGAGTAAAACAGAACGGCTAGAAGAGGTAAACGGTCTTCTGGAAGATCCTAAACTTTGGGATGATCCAAAAAAAGCTCAGGAACTTGGCAAGGAAAGACAGTCATTAACAGCAGTGGTTACAAATTTTAAGAATCTCTATCAGGGATTTGATGATTTGCTGACTTTAGATGAAATGGCCTCTGAAGAACATGATGATGAGCTTGCAAGAGAAGCTCAGGCCGAAGCTGACAGATTAAGCCATGATCTGGAAAGACTTGAAATTGAAAGAATGTTCTCAGGCCCTAATGACAATGATCCATGCTATATGGATATTCAGTCAGGATCCGGAGGTACAGAAGCTCAGGACTGGGCTGAAATGGTAATGCGCATGTACATGAAATTCGGTGAAAAACATGGTTTTGCTGTTACCGTAACAGAACTGTCTGAAGGAGAAGTTGCCGGAATCAAATCAGCAACACTTCGTTTTGAAGGCGATCATGCATACGGCTGGTTTAGAACTGAAACAGGAGTTCACCGTCTAGTCAGAAAATCACCTTTTGACTCTAATAACCGCAGACACACATCTTTCTGTTCAGCGTACGTGTATCCAGAGATTGATGACAACATTGAAGTTGAAATCAATCCGGCTGACCTGAGAGTAGATGTTTACAGATCTTCAGGTGCCGGCGGACAGCACGTTAACAAGACGGAATCAGCTGTAAGAATTACTCACATACCTACAGGAATTGTTGTTTCCTGCCAGAACGAGCGTTCACAGTTCCAGAATCGCGATCAGGCAATGAAACAGTTAAGAGCCAGACTTTACACTCTGGAACTTGAAAAAAGGCAGAGTGTGCAAAAAGAGATAGAGGACAGCAAGTCCGATATCGGCTGGGGCAGTCAGATCAGATCATATGTTCTGGATGATGCCCGTATAAAAGATTTACGCACAGGTGTTGAATGCCGTGACACACAAAAAGTGTTAAACGGTGATTTAGACCAGTTTATTGAAGCAAGTTTGAAGTCAGGACTTTAAACTTATAAATTAGGAAAATAAAAATGTCACAAGAAAACATCGGTACAGCAGAGAACCTCAACAACGTCATGAAAGAGCGTCGTGAAAAGTTAGAGAATCTGCGTTCACAGGGACAGGCCTATCCTAACGACTTCCGTCGAGATGCATTCTCATCAGATATTGTCAAGGCATGTGCTGACAAAGACAACGAGACCTTAGAGAAAGAGCAGAACACCTATACTATCGCAGGTCGCGTTATGACCCGTCGTGTTATGGGCAAGGCCTCATTTGCAACTCTGCAGGATATGGGGGGCCGCATTCAGATTTATGTAGCTCGTGATAATCTGCCAGAGGGCGTATATCAGGATGTTTTCAAGAAACTTGATTTAGGAGACATCATCGGCGTTACCGGTTTTGCATTCAAGACCAAGACAGGTGAATTAACTCTGCATGTAAGCGCATTGCGTTTACTGGTTAAGTCTTTACGTCCTCTTCCAGAGAAGTTCCACGGCTTAACCGATCAGGAAGCCCGCTGCCGTCAGAGATATGTAGATCTGATTGCAAATGAGAATTCTCGCCGTACTTTTGAGATCCGCACTAAAGTGGTTTCATTTATCAGAAAGTACATGAACGAGCATATGTTCATGGAAGTTGAAACCCCTATGATGCACGTAATTCCAGGTGGTGCAAACGCAAAGCCATTTGTGACCCATCACAATGCTTTAGATATGGATATGTATCTTCGTATTGCTCCAGAGCTGTACTTAAAGCGTCTTGTTGTAGGTGGTTTTGAGCGCGTGTATGAAATCAACCGTAACTTCAGAAACGAAGGTATCGACGTTCGTCATAATCCAGAATTCACTATGATGGAATTCTATATGGCATACCACGATTACCATGATCTGATTGACTTTACAGAAGATCTGTTCAAGAAGATGTCTTTGGAAGTTTTAGGTACTACAAAGATTCATTACGGTAAAGAGGGCGAGGAAGGTTTAGATTTAGACTTCTCAAAGCCATTTGACAGATTAACCATGAAAGAGTCTATCGTAAAGTACGGCAACGGCATTACCATGGAAGATCTTGAGAATGAGGACAAGGCTCGTGCCCTGTGCAAGAAACATCACATTGAGTTAATGGAAGGCTGGACATTAGGTCACTATATCACAGCTCTGTTTGATGAACTCGTTGAGGCAAATCTGCAGCAGCCAACCTTCATCACAAGTTATCCTGCAGTTGTATCTCCTCTTGCAAGAAGAACTGATTCAGATCCTGAGTTTACAGATCGTTTTGAGTTCTTTATCGGAGGACGCGAGATTGGCAACGGATTCTCAGAGTTAAATGATCCTGATGATCAGGCAGGCCGTTTCCGTCAGCAGGCAGAGGCCAAGAAACATGGTGATGACGAGGCAATGTACTACGATGAGGATTACATCAACGCAATGCAGTATGGCTTGCCTCCAACTGCAGGTGAAGGTATTGGTATTGACAGAACAGTAATGTTATTCACAAATGCTCAGACCATTCGTGATGTAATTCTGTTCCCAACATTAAGACGCAACTAGTTTATAAACAGCTGACTTTACATAAAGTCAGCTTTTTTAGGCAGTTAAAAAACTGTCTGTTACAAAATCTGCTTAATGGCAATTTTAGTTTTTGCAATAATTAAGGTGAATAAGATGCAAAAATATCAGGGGTCAATGGTTGCTTTAATCACACCATTCAAAAATGGCAAAGTTGATAATGCAGCATTAGAGCGTATGGTAGAGTTCCATATTAAGAATGGAACAACCTGCCTGGTGGTAACTGGTACTACAGGTGAGTGCCCAACCTTAACTTTTGAAGAGCACATCGCAGCAATCAAGACCGTTTGCGATGCAGCAAAAGGCCGCATTCTGGTTATGGCAGGAGCAGGTTCCAACAACCCGGTTGAAGCAATCAACTTGTCAAATGCGGCTAAAGAAGCAGGTGCGGACAGCCTTTTACACAATGCCGGTTATTACAACCGTCCAAATCAGGAAGGTTTGTATGCACACTTTAAGATGGTTCATGACAATACTGATTTGCCTATTTTCCTATACAACGTACCAGGACGTACAGTTGTAAACATCTCTTCTGAGACAGTTGCAAAGTTATCAGAGTTAGAAAGAATCATCGGTATTAAGGATGCAACTGGTAACCTCGAGCGTCCATGGATCGAGCGCAATCTCATCAAGAAACCATTCATCTGGCTGTCAGGTGAAGACTCAACTGCTGTAAGCTTTAATGTTGCAGGTGGACAGGGTGTTATCTCTGTAACTGCCAACGTGGCACCTGCTCTGGTTGCAAAAGTTCAGAACCTGACATTAGAGAAGAAGTGGGAAGAGGCTGCTGTAGAGCAGCTTAAGTTAATGAAGCTTCACAAGCTGATGTTCAAAGAGCCAAGCCCAGCTCCTGCTAAATATGCAGCATCTTTATTAGGTTTATGTGCCGAAGAGAGCCGTCTGCCAATTCTTCCTGTAAGCGAGTCCTTACGTGAAGAAATCAAGTCCGAGATGCAGAAGCTAGAGTTAATCTAATCTTTGAACATGACAGAAGAAATTAAAAACTCTAACGAAAATCCTGAGAAAAACAATCAGGCAGAGCATCACAGAATAAAATCTTTCGTGGTGCGCGCAGGACGTATGACTGAAGGTCAGATACGAGCCATTGAAGAGCTAGGACCTAAGTACATGGTGGATGTTGAGGATTTAAAACCTCTTGATCTTAAAGCTGTATTCGGTCGAGATGCTCCACTGGTTGTGGAAATAGGATTTGGCATGGGTGTATCCTTTGTTCAGATGGCAAAGGATGCTCCTGACTGTAATTTTCTGGGAATTGAAGTTCACCCACCAGGGGTTGGATCAGCATTAAAGCTGATTGAAGAAAATCAGCTTACAAACGTCAAGGTTATCAAATTTGATGCTTTTGAGGTTTTAAGCAAATGTTTAGCTCCTGAAAGTGTGGATGTACTTCAGATATTTTTCCCTGATCCATGGCCAAAGAAGAGGCATATCAAACGTCGTCTCATCAATGACGATTTTGTTAAGCTTGTAAAACCGCTGTTCAAGCATGGCGGTCAGTTCAGAATGGCAACTGACTGGGAGAATTACGCTGAGCAGATGCTGGATGTAATGACTAGAGCTGAGGGTTTTTCCAATACCTCTCCTGATGGCACATACATACCACGCCCTGACTGGCGCCCTCTGACCAAGTTTGAGCTTCGCGGACAGAGACTTGGACACGGTGTCTGGGATCTGGTATTCAAGCGTGACTGACTCTAGATTAGAAGCTTTAACTCAATATGTAAAAAGCATTATTTCAGATGACAACGTAATGCTTTTGTCTTTAAATGGCGACGCCAGCTTCCGTCGCTATTTTCGTGTCTTAAATAAAAATCTCATTGCTGTTGATGCTCCTCCTGAAACTCAAAAAAATAAAGAGTTCATTGCCATCGATACTGCTCTTTCAAAAGTAGGTATAAAAGTACCAGAGATAATTTCCTGTGACTTGGAAAAAGGTTTTATGTTGCTCTCAGATCTCGGAGACAGAACCTTTGCCAGAGCAATCTGTGAAGGGGACAGACTGTCCTTTTATAAAAGAGCGGTGTCACTCCTGCCTTCGATTGCTTCTTTAAATCTTGAACTGCCGAAGTTTGATAAGAAATTTATCAGATTTGAACTTTCATTATTTGATACCTGGATGCTTGAGAATGCTCTTAATGTGAAGCTAAGTGAACAGGAGAAAAACGATCTTTACGATTGTTACGAGTTTCTCTCAGAAATCTGCCTTGGGCAGGAACAGTGTGCAATGCATCGTGATTTTCACAGTCGCAATCTAATGGTAAGCAAAAATGGTGACAGAGAAGAGCTTGCTGTCATAGATTTTCAGGATATGGTAAGAGGACCTGTTCTTTACGATCTGGCATCACTTTTATTTGACTGCTATGTTGTACTTGATAAAGATCTTTTAACTGAATTAAAACAATATGCTTATGACATCTTTAAACAGAGCGGTTATTTAAAAAATAAGTCATATGATGATTTTGACTATGAGCTTACTTTAACTTCACTGCAAAGACATGTAAAAGTACTTGGTATCTTCTGTCGCCTGAGTATAAGAGATGGAAAGAATGCCTACTTAAAAGATCTTCCGAGAGTTATCAGTTATGTTCTGCAAGAGAGTGGTGCAGATAAGCGTCTTTACAAGTTAAAGTCGGTCATAGAAAAGTACGTGGTAGGTAAGTTCTGATGAAGGCAATGATTTTAGCTGCAGGACGTGGCGAAAGGTTGCGTCCAATAACGGATACATGTCCTAAACCCCTAGTCAAGGTAGGTAATAAAACTCTGATAGAGTGGCACCTTGAAAAACTCAAAAAAGCAGGGATCAGGGACATTATCATAAACAGTGCATATTTAAGTTCTATGATTGTTTCTGCTTTAGGCGACGGACACAGTTTTGGGGTAAATATTACTCATTCAGTAGAAGGTTCTTCAGGTCTTGAGACAGCAGGCGGAATTATAAATGCTCTGCCTTTTTTTGAGGGAGAGGATTTTTTAGTTGTCAATGGAGATACATTCATTGACGGCGACTACAGACAGTTTTTAAAACCATTAAAAAAAGGAATGCAGGCAAGGCTGTATCTTGTGGATAATCCAGAGCACAACCTAAAAGGCGATTTTTCATTGGATGAAAACGGTTTGTGTAAAAGAGGATCAGAATATACATTTTCTGGTACAGCGGTTTATTCCTGTAAAGGTTTTGAGCATCATGAAATAAAAAAAGAGCCACTGCTTCCATATCTTGAAAAATGGTCAGAAGAAAAGACTCTGTGCGGAGAAACTTTAGATGGAAAGTGGTTTGATGTAGGAACTGTACAAAGACTTGACACAGTTAATAATTACGTAAGAGAAAAGCAGTTATAATTACAGATGATCTATAGCAGTATCAGTCTTTATAAAGAAAAAAAAGCCTGTTGGAAACTAAAAATTACTTAACAGGTTGAACAGCAAGAATTCAAACGACAGTGAAAGCAAAATTAACATATTTAGGAGCCGGAATAGGCCTTATCACAGGCTTGATTCTGTATCTGATTTCAGATTATTTAATTTTCATAATACTAGGACCTCTGGTAGGCTTTTTGTCTTACGATTATCGCAATTATCAAAAGTTAAGACGAGAACTTGAGGAACAGGCTCAAAGAGAGGCACAAGAGCAAAAGGAAAAGGAACAGAAACGCCTTGAACGCCAGATGAAAAAGACTCAAAAGAAGAACCGTGAAGATAAGGTTTTCCTTTATGAGAATATCTACACTGTAGCCGGCTACTGCCTTGCACAAACTCAGGATCTTAGTGTCTATATTAAAAACGCAGAAGAGGTGATTGCTCATTTTAAAGTATCCTCAGAGGTGAGAGCAATTGCTGTTGAAGCGTTTAACAGAGCACTGGATCAGTCATTTGATTTTAATTCCTTTGTTGATTCCTATCTGACAAACATCGGCAAAAACCGTGATTACATCAAGTATGTCTTAACCTATGCCTATCTGATTGCTTCTGTTGACGGTGAAATGGACTATGAGGTCAAAGACCGTCTGGTAAGTATTGCCAATGCTCTGGGCTCTTCAAAAGCTGCTTTAAAGAGACTTTTTGAATCAAAAGGTGCAGAGGCGAGATTCGCTAAGGAATTTGACGATGAGAACAATCAGTCTGGCAGTGACTATTCAGACAAACATAACGGAAATTCAGACAGCAGTAGTTCTGAGGATTCTTCAAAATCGTCGCATAATAATTCAGACAGCAATTCCAGAAAAGGTTACTCATCATCAGGAACTACAGGATCTAATGACAAGACTGCTCAGGCTTTAGGTATCTTAGGGCTTGACAGCAATGCAACATTCGACGATGTAAAGAGAGCTCATAAAAAGATGATGTTCCAGTATCACCCTGACAGACTGGCCGCACAGAATCTGTCGCCTGACATGGTGGAAATTTACACTGATAAGGCAAAATCAGTTCAGGCGGCCTATGATTATCTAAAAAAGATCTATAGCGATTATATTTAACTGAATTTTCAAAAGGTAAAACATGAAACTTACCGGTACCATTTTTGGATTCCTATTAGGTATTCTTCTTATAGGCAAAAATATAGTTTTTGCTGTAGCTTTAGCCCTTATAGGCTACTTTTTATTTGATAAACCAAGATTAGAGAAAAGTGAGAAAAGAAAGAGAGCTTACGATGCTTTTTCAAAGGGCTCGAGTTATAACCTGTCATTAGTGGATATAACCTTCTCATTTATGGGCTATATTGCCAGAGGTGCTGGCAGAATCAATGAAGATCACATTGGTACAGCCTATAGTGTCATGGAAATGATGCAGTTAGATGAGAATGCAAAAAAGACAGCTATGAATGCCTTTAATGCAGGAAAAAAGGCCGATTTTAACATTGATGCAAAGATTGCTGAATTAAAAGCAATTATTGGTGACAATGATGCTTTTATTGACTACATTCTTGAAATACAGATCCAGGTTGCGCTGTCTGATGGAGTTTTGTCAAAGCAGGAACATGACAGACTGATAATTCTTGCTGCAAGTTTAGGTGTATCAGTGCAGTCAATGGAGAGACTGATCAGCATCAGATACAGTGAGATGATGTTTTCTCAGCGTTTTAGAAACTCCGGATATGACTATCAGCAGAGTTCACAGGAAAATTATCAGAATGACCGTAACTCATCGTCTGAGAGTGGCTATGGAAATGGCAGTTCTGAAGATGAGAGCCGTTCCTACAATGGCAGCTACTCAAGTCAGTCTAAGCTTGATGCTGCGTACAAGGTTTTAGGTATTGAAAAAAGTGCCAGTGATGACGAGGTGAAAAAAGCACATCGCAGACTGATGCTCAAATATCATCCTGACAGACTGGCATCACAGGGACTGACTGAGGAAATGATTAGAATGTATACAGAGAAGGCAAAAGATATTCAGGCTGCCTTTGATTTGATCAAAAAAGAAAGAGGACTTAAATAAGGAATTCTGGCTGAGTTACAAAAGAGAGTGTCTCTTTTGTAACAGGATGATTAAATTCAAGATGATAAGCATGCAGGCAAAGCCTTTTAGATTTTGCCTGTATTTTCTCTGAAGCATAAAACCTGTCACCTAATATAGCATGGCCGATAGAGGCTAAATGCACTCTTAACTGGTGTGATCTGCCTGTAACCGGAGTGAGTCTTACAAGACTGATATTCTGAGTTTTATCAACACAGCCTTCATTCACAAAAGCTGCAACTTTAAAATTATCGATTCTTTCAAAAAGAGTTGTTGAAGGTTTACCCCGCTCAAAATCTACGATCTGCAGAGGTCGTCTTTCAAGATCACAGCGAATAGGAAGTTCTATTTTTCCTGTATCTTCAGTCATTCCGTCAACAAGTGCATAGTAAAGTTTATGCACTTCTTTTTGCATAAACATCTTTCCTAAAGCTGATACTGATTCTTTTTTTAATCCAACAACCATGAGTCCTGAGGTATCCATATCAAGCCTGTGAACAGCCATTGCCTCAGGATGCGATACCCAAATTCTTGAAAGAATGCTGTCATAGTTTTCCTTCTCGCGACCTGGAACGGATAAAAGACCTGAAGGTTTATCAACAACCATGATGTATTCATCCTCATAGAGGACATTCAAAAAGGGAGTTTTGGGTGGATTATAGATAAAACTGTTCACGGCATGAGAAAAAGAGCAGCAAAAGCTGCCCTTTTATTAAGACAGATATTATTCAAAATGAGATGCTGCCATAACTTTTCTGGCGTTATCAGCTGGTAGTTTCAGTCCCAGTTCATCCAGGTTTTTAATCATGAGGTTATAAGCCTTTTTGGCATATGGTGAATCATAATAAGTGTAAATAATGGTCTGACAGCGACGTATCGCAGAGATTAAAGCTCCTCTTTCCTGATAGTAGGATGCGATGGCCCATTCACGTTTTGCCAGCTGATCTTTAACCCATATTAAACGATGGTAGGCATCGTTGGCGTATGGAGAGTTTGGATAGGTTTCGATTAGGTCTTTGAAAGCCTTGAAAGCATCGTATAAAGTCTGTGGATCTTTTTGTGATCTGTCAAATCCCAAGTAATCCTGAATAAGAGTACCGTGTTTCTGGATCTCGTTCAGGCCTTTCATGTACATTACATAGTCTGTGTACTGAGAGGTTGGATTTAATCTCAAATATCTTTCAATAGCAGCGGTGGTCAAATCGGATTTTCTTGATTTATAGTAAACATAAATCATATCAAGCTGTGTCTGATCTGTAAGTTCGCCAAACGGATAACGGGAGTCCAGAGCTTCCAGATAGTCCTTTGCATATCCAAAATCACCCGTAGCCATATACTGTCGAGCCTTAGAATGCAAAGCCTCCTGAGAAAGATCAGGAATACCGTCTTTTTCAATGGAATCAGAAGAACAGGCTGTTAAAGAGAGTGCAGAAGCAATTAACACCGGTAAAAAAATCTTCTTGAACATCAAATTCTGCCTCATGTTTTTTCTTAAATTTATCTGCCTTATATGTTATCTTAAGTGACAGTAAATATGTAAAGAAAATATGTAAAAATTAACTTATGTCTGAAATTTTCCATTATACAGTAACTGATGACCTTCATGGCAAAAGACTTGATGCCGCACTGGCATCTTTTGATGACAGTAATTCAAGAAGTACTTTAGGTCAGTTTATTAAAGACGGTCTTGTGAAACTGGACGGTGTGGTTGTAACCAAATCAAGCACTAAAGTTGCTTCAGGTCAGGAAATTGAACTTGCAGCTCCAGAGCGCGAAGATCTTGATGCAAAACCAGAGAATATCCCATTGGATGTGATCTATGAGGATGAGGATCTGATAGTTATCAATAAACCAGTTGGACTGGTTGTACATCCTGGTGCTGGGTGTAAAGACGGTACAGTGATGAATGCAATGCTGTATCACTATCCACAGACAGCATCTCTGGCAAGAGCAGGTATAGTGCACCGACTTGATAAGGACACCTCGGGTCTTATGGTGATAGCTTTATCCAAGTATGCACAGATTAAGCTTGTAAGAGCAATCAGCAGGCATGATGTCGTACGTGAGTACGAGGCAATCTGTGAAGGTCTTATTACCTCAGGTGGCACCATTGAAGCTGACATCAGCCGTGATCCATACAACAGAACGAGAATGGCAGTAGTCTGTGACGGTATGGGGCGTGAGGCGATTACACACTACCGTGTTATGGAGCAGTTTAGAGAGCATACCCTTCTAAAATTAAGACTGGAGACTGGCAGAACTCATCAGATTAGAGTTCACATGGCTTCAATAGATCATCCGTTATTAGGGGATATGACCTACGGAGGCAAGAGACTGAAACTTATGAAGGGAGCTAGTGTCGAGTTGTCTGAAGCACTAAAGAGCTATCGCCATCAGGCGCTGCATGCTGCTCACATTGAGTTTATGCATCCTATTAAAGGTGAGATGATGTCTTTTGATGCACCTTTGCCTGATGATTTTACAAATCTCATCAATCTTTTAAGAGAGGATGAAAAGGTAAATGGAGCAAAGATCTAGTTTTGTAACAGTGGATGCCTTTAAAGGTATTCCTGTAAAAGCGGCTTATACCACACGACAGAATGGGAAAAGTGAAGGTGATTTTTCATCTTTCAATCTTGGACTTCATGTTGGCGATGAGCCATTATGCGTGTTACAGAACAGACTTCTGCTTGAAAAGCACTTTTCCAAAAAGATTGTTTTTATGAACCAGACTCACTCAGATAAAGTTGTGCTGGTAGATGAAAACGATGCATGCAAAAGTGAGGAAATGCTTTTAGAACAAGTACCGCTATCCTTAGGTGTAGAGGCAGATGGAATAGTATCCTCCGATAAAAGTATTGCTCTTGCAGTCCTTACTGCAGACTGTCTGCCTCTTTTAATGACAACAGGAGATGGATGTGTGGTATCTGCTGTTCACTGTGGCTGGAAAGGTGTTTATTCAAACATTATAAAAAATGCCGTTGAACTAATCAGAAAGCTCAATCAGAGTGAGATTTCTGCTTATTTAGGTCCCTGTATCGGACCTGAAAGCTTTGAGGTAGGACCTGAACTTTTAGAAAAATTTAAATGCATCCTCCCTGGTGCAGAGCAGGCTTTTACTCCAAAAGACAATGGTAAATACCTGTGTTCACTTCCTCTTTTAACAAGAATGCAGCTTGAAAGGTTAGGCGTTACAAGAATCACTGAAAGTTGCGTGGATACTTTTAAAAATCCTGAACTTCTGTATTCTTACAGGAGAGCTAAAAGAACCGGGCGCATGGCAAGTGTGATTTGTTCTTCTCTATAATTATCATTGGACTGATAGACATTTTTAATGATTAAAGTTTATCAGTTCCTGTTCTATTATAAATTCTCAATTTATGGCTGCTGTTGCCTTAAATCCTTATTCAATCTGATCCTATTTTTAAAAATTCATAAACGTTCTGAAATAAAAACAAAAAATCATGTAACCGGGAAAATTTAAATTTTGAAGTCTGACTTTAAATTTAACAAAGCATCCCCATATTGTTTAATAGACAAGATAAAAGAAACAAGATTATAAATGAGGAGGCTCTAATGCGCTTAGACAGATTTACTGTAAAGTTCCAAGAAGCACTGGCCGATGCTCAGTCTTTAGCTGTTGGACATGACAATCAGTTCATTGAACCGGTTCATGTGATGTCAGCTCTGTTGGCCCAGGAAGATGGTGCTATAAGACCATTAGTCACACTGGCAGGTTCTGATCCTACAGCTTTAAAGTTACTGGTTGATAAGGCAGTTGATAAACTGCCAAAGGTAGAGGGAGTTGCAGGCGATCTGCAGCTATCTCCACAGACAGGCAAGTTACTGAATATCTGTGATGGTCTGGCTCAGAAGGGAGGCGACAGCTACATCTCATCAGAGCTGTTTGTTTTAGCAGCAATGGAGGGTGATCCTGAATTAAAGGAGATCTTTAACCGCTGCAACCTAAGCTTATCCAAAGTTAATGAAGCTCTCAAAGAAATGCGTGGTGGCAAGAACGTTAATGATGAAAACGCTGAAAACACACGCGGAGCTTTAAAAAAGTACTGCATTGATTTGACAGAGCGAGCAGAAAAAGGAAAGCTTGATCCTGTAATCGGTCGTGATGACGAGATCCGCCGTACCATGGAGGTTCTGCAGAGAAGAACCAAGAACAATCCTGTGTTAATTGGTGAGCCTGGTGTTGGTAAGACTGCGATTGTTGAAGGACTTGCTCAGCGAATTGTTAAAGGAGAGGTGCCAGAAGGTCTTCGCAACAAGAAAGTTCTGTCACTTGATCTTGGTGCTCTGATTGCCGGCGCTAAATACCGTGGTGAGTTTGAGGAACGTTTAAAGGCTGTTTTGAACGATCTTGCTAAAGAAGAAGGCAAGATCATTCTGTTCATTGATGAGTTGCACACCATGGTTGGTGCTGGAAAGTCAGAGGGTTCAATGGATGCTGGCAATATGTTGAAACCAGCTCTTGCCCGTGGCGATCTTCACTGTATGGGTGCAACCACACTGGATGAGTATCGTCAGTATATTGAAAAAGATGCTGCTCTTGAGCGTCGTTTCCAGAAGGTGTATGTAGGAGAGCCTACAGTTGAAAACACCATTGCTATTTTGCGTGGATTAAAAGAGCGCTATGAAATTCATCATCATGTACAGATCACTGATCCTGCAATTGTAGCTGCAGCAACACTGTCAAACCGCTATATTTCAGACAGACAGCTTCCTGATAAGGCTATTGATCTGATTGATGAGGCAGCTGCAAGCATCAGACTGCAGATTGACTCAAAGCCAGAACCATTAGACAAGCTTGACAGACGTCTGATCCAGTTAAAAATGGAGCGTCAGACTGTTGCCAAGGAAACAGATGATGCAAGTAAGAAGCGTCTTGCTGCAATAGATGATGAAATTGCTAAAGGTGAGAAGGAATATTCACGACTGAATGACATCTGGAAGCATGACAAACTGATCCTGGAGGGAACTCAGAAACTCAAGGTTAAGTTGGATAATGCCCGTCATGAGTTTGATGTTGCAAAGAGAAAAGGTGATTTAAACCGTATGAGTGAACTGCAGTACGGTATTATTCCTACTTTGCAAAAGCAGATAACAGAGTCTGGCAAGACTCAGGGACAGGGAACACAGCTAGTCAAGAACAAGGTAACT
This sequence comes from uncultured Succinivibrio sp., assembly GCA_934218695.1. Classification (GTDB taxonomy): domain Bacteria; phylum Pseudomonadota; class Gammaproteobacteria; order Enterobacterales; family Succinivibrionaceae; genus Succinivibrio. The sequence continues at coordinate 1,350 of CAKQDA010000024.1, read as the reverse complement.
GAAGCTGAGATCGCTGAGGTGGTATCCAAGGCAACAGGAATTCCTGTAGCAAAGATGCTCGAAGGTGAGCGCGAAAAGCTTTTAAGAATGGAGGATGCTCTTCACAAGAGAGTTATCGGTCAGGGCGAGGCTGTAGAGGCAATTGCAAACGCAATCAGAAGAAGCAGAGCAGGTCTGTCAGATCCAAACCGTCCAATTGGTTCATTTATGTTCTTAGGTCCAACTGGTGTTGGTAAAACCGAGCTGTGCAAAGCCCTTGCTGAATTTCTGTTTGATACTGAAAAGGCAATGGTTCGTATTGATATGTCTGAGTTTATGGAAAAGCACACTGTTTCCAGACTGGTTGGTGCTCCTCCAGGATACGTCGGATACGAGCAGGGTGGTTATCTGACAGAGGCTGTACGTCGTCGTCCATATTCAGTCATTCTGCTAGATGAGATAGAAAAGGCTCATCCGGATGTATTCAACATCCTGCTGCAGGTGCTTGATGATGGTCGTTTGACAGATGGTCAGGGCAGAACAGTAGACTTCAAGAATACGGTAATCATTATGACCTCAAACTTAGGATCAAGCATGATCCAGGAGGAGAGTGAGAAGAGTGATTACGACACTATCAAGAAGAAACTGCTTGCTGTTCTTGAGCAGCACTTTAAGCCAGAGTTCTTAAACCGTGTTGATGAGACCGTGGTATTCCACCCATTAACACGTGAGAACATCAAGAGTATTGCCAAGATCCAGCTTGAAACCCTGTCAAAGAGACTGAAGAATGAGGGATACGATTTAACCTTAGGTGAAAGCATTTACGACAGGGTAGCTACAGTAGGCTTTGATCCTGTATTTGGAGCAAGACCATTACGCAGAGCTATCCAGAACGAGATTGCTGATCCTTTGGCAAAGCTGTTGCTTTCAGGCAAGATCCCTGTAAACAAGGAACTTATTCTGGAGGTTGACCCTGAAGGTAAGCTAAGCTGTAAAGCAAAAGCTTAAATGCACTGAATAGACAGAGAAAAGGCAGAGATGTAAAAGTTTCTGCTTTTTTTTGCAGAAATCGTATACATTTTGAAAGAAAAAAATCGTTTCAAAATTTGTAAAGGCTAAATAAATATTCAGAAAAAGCAGTGTCGCCGATTTAAATTTCAATTTCCCATTAATCAGCGACAAGAAATTTGATTTTTAGAAAAAGTAAACTAAAATTAAAAATGCACTCACGCGAAGATGATCAAAAGAACGGCATAAACAAGCTGGCTGTCAAAGGGTGAGTATTAATAGACGAAAAAAAACTAGAAAAAATTAATAAAAAAAATTTGACAAGGAATAAAAAAAGTCTATAATGCATTTCCGTTGTCACGA
>CAKQDA010000023.1 GCA_934218695.1 uncultured Succinivibrio sp. | reverse complement strand
AAGCAAACATATTAGTAACACTAGAAACATTCCAATATCCAATTGGCTGGTTAAATGATGCGGCCCCCTTGAACATTTCTCTCATATTAGTAACTTTTGAAACATTCCACCCTTCAAGTGAGTGATTAAACGCTTTAGCTCCACTGAACATTCCACTCATGTCAGTTACACTTGATACATCCCATTCTCCAATCGGTTGATTAAAATCAGAAGCTCCACAGAACATTCCACTCATGTCAGTTACACTTGATACATTCCAATTTCCTATTGGTTGATTAAAATCAGAAGCTCCACAGAACATTGCTCTCATATCAGTTACATTTGATACATTCCAATTTCCTATTGGTTGATTAAAATCAGAAACTCCACAGAACATTGCTCTCATATCAATTACATTTGATACATTCCAATTTATTAAACCTTTTTGATTAGGCTTTAGCTTATGAGTGACTACATCTACATCTTCGGTAAAAGAAGAATCAGAACAGAATAAAAAAGACATGTCAGTAATATGAGAAACATTAATATGCTCATATTCGACATCGTCTCTATCTAGCAAAATATCTAATTGTTCTCGAGTTCTTGGTTGATATTTAAAATATAACCTAAAGTAATATTTAAAATTCTTAAAGTTCATGATCGATACCTAAACAAAGATCTGAAAATACTGAAATTAAAAACAGCTTAGCTTTGAATTTGGAATTTAATGAGAGATTACTTGAAAATGTGAGACTAAATGGACAACGTAGCAGCTAACAAATAGCAGTCACTTCATTAGTTTTATCAGATAAAATTATCAATAAACGAACCTTTCGTCAGCTTTGAAGATCTTGCTATTTGTTCTGTACATCTACTAAATATGAATCGTATTGATCTTTAATCAAATATCACAAAACTAATTCATAATAAAATTACAAGTGCACTGTTTTAACCACACGATTTTTTGGATCAAAAACACTCAATGTACTTTTTGTTGTTTCTATAGATACGCTATCTGAAGTATAACCTTGTAACTTACCAAGTCTCGTAAAAAGGACTTTTCCCTTTTCATCATAAACGTAAACCATGTTTCCCTTTTGAACTGCAGTACTTATTGCCATAATTTCAACTCCTAAAATTAGAATAATCAATATAGCTACTATACCCCCCCCATATAAAAACAGTGACATTAATCAATTTATAAGTTTTTGATCGAAAAAAACTACATTGTAGTTTGATAGAAAAAAATTGAGTACGACACTCAAATATAGGGAAAACAAAGCACCTAGCTAGTGCACTTGCACTTTATTAAACAAGTTGCAACATTTACGATAAAAGCAGTAATTCTAGTTGCAACCTCAACATTTTATTTAACCTGTTGTTATATCTACATAATTTCATAACTTTTGTTTTATTCATGTTGTACTTACAAATAAGTCAAACAGCTAATGTTGTAACACCAAATAATAATGTGTTGATTACAACATTATTATGTTGTACTTTTAACTTATGAAGTTTGATTCTTTCACATAACACATACTTCATTTACTTGGGAGCTACTTAATTTCCCAATTTATAAAAATTACTTTATGAGGTTTTAATTATGAATAGCAAAACCACCTCTTTAAAAGATGACGAATCAAAAGTTGAAGTTCTTCCTGGTCAACCACTACTTGATCTTGTAAATGTTTGCAGAGATTTTGACAAAGTAAAAGTTATTAAAAATGTAAACCTCATTGTAAAAAAGAATGAGTTTTTCACACTGGTAGGACCATCTGGATCAGGTAAGACCACTATTTTGAAAATGCTAGCAGGTATGGATCAGCCAACCTCTGGAGATATTGTGCTTGAAAACAAGAGTATTTCTACACTTCCTCCAGATAAGAGACCTACCTGTATGGTGTTCCAGTTCTTAGCACTGTTCCCTCACATGACCGTAGGTCAGAACATTGAGTTCCCTATGAGAGTTAAGGGCATCGCTCCTGAAAAATGTATTGAGAAAGCTCAAAAGCTGTTGGATTTGGTTCATTTACCTGAGGACTACTACAACAAGAACGTTATGAAGTGCTCAGGCGGTGAGCGTCAGCGTGTAGCTATTGCTAGAGCCTTAGCTTATGACTCAGAGATCATTTTATTTGATGAGCCTTTATCTGCTATTGATGCAAAGTTACGTAAGACACTGCAAAAGGAATTAAAAGAGCTGCACAGACGTTCTGGTAAGACCTTTATTTACATTACTCACTCACTTGAAGAAGCTATGTTCATGTCAGATAGAGTAGGTGTTCTTTGCAAAGGTGAATTAAAGCAGGTAGGTACCCCAGAAGAGATTTACGCTCACCCAGTTTCACGCTTTGTGGCTGAGTTCATTGGTGACGTTAACATCTTCCCAATCAGAGTAAAGCCTACAGGAGGTTGGGAGAGTTCAGATTTTCCTAAGCAGGACTTTAAGGTAGTTCCTCATGGAAGGGACTTAGAAGGTTACATCATTGTAAGACCTGAGGCTTTAAAGCTTGCTAAAGAAGGAATAACTCTTGATAACGTGGTTGAATGCAAGATCTTAAATCAGTTCTCACTAGGATCAAGATCTCAGTTCCAGCTTCTATGTGGCAAAAAGGAAATTACCCTTGAGTTACCAAGATCAGAAGTTGGTGAGTACAAGACTGGTTCTGTTATCAAAGTTGGATGGAACGCTGAAGATGCCATCTTTGTAACAGAATAGAGGAGGTGCAATTATGTCTATTCAAGTAAAAATGCACAGTTTTATTACTAAGATTGAGGATTTTGTCCGTTCTAAAGGCGGTCGCTGTGCACTACCTGTATACATTCTTTTGTTTATAGGCTTTGTGGCACCTTTATTCATGGTATTAGGTTTCTCATTTGCCGAACCTAGATCATTCCATGCATTTACCTCTTTTACATTAGAGAACTTCATCCACATTTTTGATGGTTCAAGCTCTGTATGGAGATCATTTGCCTGGTCTATAGGACTTGCAGCATTTGTAACTGCAGTTTTAGCTGTAGTTTGCTATCCGGTTGCCGTAGGCATGGTAAGAGTCTTTGGTAAAGGTATGTCTACTTTTATCAGTATTCTCTTTGTCTTTCCTCTGTTCGTATCAGAAAACGTTCGTCTTTATGGATGGATCTTATTCTTTGGTAAGAACGGTGTTTTAGATGGTATCTGTAAGATGGTAGGTCTGTCTGGACCTGATATTCTGTTCACACCAGGTATGACAGCAATGGGACTTGCTTACTCATTCTTACCATACATGCTGTTCCCTGTAATCATGGGTGTAGCTTTAGTGCCAAAGGATCTAATAACCGCAGCAAGAGACTTAGGTGCGTCGCGCCTTAGAACATGGTGGCAGATTGAGTTACCTCTTTCAATGCCTGGTGTGCTAATTGGAATGTTATTAACCTTTGTCTTAGCAACAGGATCAATGTCTGAATCAAAGATCTTAGGCGGTCAGTCAATCATTGTGATTACCAACGATATTGATGTGTCATTTACCTTCTCACAGAATTGGCCACAAGGCGCAGCCTTAGCTGTAGTGCTAACCCTGATTATCGGTACCTTAACACTATATGCTTTCAAGAAGATCGATTTAGACAAGCTCATGGGAAGAGCTTAGGAGGCCATTATGGAATACACAAAACAAGGAAGACGCAACAGAACCTTTATCATAATCTGGACTATTGCAGTTATCGGATTTATTTATCTTCCAGTACTATGTGATGCTTTATCTTCACTTTCAAAAGGTCGTTACTTCATGTTCCCTATTAAAAAGTGGGGACTTGACTGGTGGACAAAGACTGCAAACTCAATTGAAATAAGCCAGCTTGTAAGCAACTCTCTTTTAATTGCATTCTTTGTAACCATTCTAAGCACCATCATTGCTTTTTGCGGAGCTCTTGCCTTTGCAAGATTCTCATGGAAAGGAAAGAAACTGTTCCAGAAGATCATTTTAATGCCGGTATTCTTTCCACAGCCTGTATTAGGACTTGCTCTGCTGTTATGGTTTAATGCCATCGGAATTCCTTTGTCATGGCATACAGCTGTGTTTGCCCACCTCGTATGGATCACGCCTGTCGTAACGCTGGTTATCGCAATTCAGGTTTACGGATTTGATCCTACATTAGAGGATGCTGCAAAAGATTTGGGAGCAACTCCATTTCAGATCTTCTGGAGAGTAACACTGCCTTTACTGTGGCCTGGGATCTGGTCAGGAATGCTGTTTGCCTTCCTGCTCTCATGGGGAAACTTTCCTCTGTCACTTTACACCACCGGTGTGGACAACACTGTTCCTAAGTGGCTGTATTCAAAGATGGTGGCAGGCTATACCCCAATGGTACCTACACTGGGAACCATGAGTACCTTAGGTGCTGCAGGTCTGATGCTGTTAGGTGCACTTACAGTCTATATGATGCACCGCAGACAGGGCAGGATCTAGAAGGTCAGTTAAAATTATCATCAGACACAACATATAGAAAAAAGATGCAGTGGCAATTATAATAAAACAGTAAAACATGATTGCCACCGTCTTTAAATCATAAGTGAGGAAGCAGGTTCTGAAATGAAGACAGTAAAACTTACAAAACCTGAAAGACAGAAACTGATAACCGATAAATTAAAAGAGTTCCCTGCTCTTAGAGTATCTGAGCTGTCTCAGGATATCGGTGTTTCTACTGAAACCATTCGACGTGATTTGGATGAGCTAGAATCTCTGGGGCTTATCAGTCGTACCTATGGAGGTGCCGCTCCTGCTGTAACCAAGGAACCATCCTTTAAGCAAAGAGAGATGGTTAACGTCAAGCAGTATGAAATCATTGCAAGAGCCACCTGCCATTACATCAGTGACGGCGAAGTGCTTGCAATCGGAAGTTCTGTAACCACGCTGCAGGTTGCCATAAGACTTGCTGCTGAAAAGAAGGATTTGACAGTTTTTACTGATTCTTATGCAATAGCATCAGCACTTTGCTCAAACCCAACTTTCAGAGTGCATGTATGTCCTGGTGTTTATAACGATGATGAAAGCTGTGTCTTCGGGCCTGAGACTATCAATTATTTTTCCAATATCTATGTAAACAAAGCAATTTTAGGTGCGACAGGTCTTAACCAGATTGGTGTATCCAATGTTGATCTGGAAATTGGAGAAACATACAAGGCAATGTCTCGCAGTGCCAGTGAAACCATCGTCGTGGCAGATTCAAGCAAGATCTCTCGCAACGCAGTAAGTCTGTTCCTGCCATGGAACCAGATCTCAAGACTCATCATTGACAAACCTCCTTTTGATGAGGAGCTGACAGTAGGTCTTAAGCACGGTAAAGTTGATGTGACAATTGCAACAGAAAGCAGCTGGTCATTCTAGTATTCCCTCTAAGGAGCCGCATCTGTGGCTCTGTTTGTATTCATAAAAATTCAAAAAATGTCATCTTCAGAAGTTTTAGACACTCTAAATAAACTCAATATTTCCTATCAGGTGCTTGAGCATGCTCCACTGCTTACCATGCAGGACGGGCTTGATGTTGAAAAAACATTAAATCTCTGTCCATGTAAAAATCTGCTGCTCAAAAACCGTCAGCATGAATACTTTCTTCTGATGATATCAGGCGATAAAAAAGTAAGAATGAGCAGCATTGCAAAACAGATAAATTCATCACATCTGTCTTTTGCAGGCGATGACGAGCTCAAAGAGCTTCTGAACGTAAGCACAGGTGCTGTAAGTCCTCTGGATCTTGTAGCTGATACAACAAAAAAGGTAAAAGTTCTTATGGACAGAGAACTGCTGTCATTAGAATTTATAGGCTGTCATCCTGGTGTTAACACCATGACAGTTAAACTGAGAACAGATGATCTTGTGAATGTCCTGTTTCCTTATCTGAAGGTTGCCTGTACTTCTGTTGACTGCTCTCTGAACACATAACTTCAGCAGGCACTGCGTTTTATCTTCTGTAAGCTCTACAGGTTTATATATGGACCCACTTAAACTTGCAAGAGATTTTGATAACTTTTCATAACGTAGTAAATGCAGCTATATATCCGGCCTCTTGTTTACTATGCCGACTCTGACCTCTATGGTGTTTGCGACTGTATTCCTTAATTAGTTTCTCGGCATTTATTGCCTTTAAAAGCGTCAGGTTTGGTACAGTCCAGTTTTACCTGTTATGCCAAATTTATCTTTCTCTGTGCATTTCCCTGGTGGGAACTTTTTTGCTATTTCTCCTAAGAGTTTTTATAACAAATCTTTTTAAGCAAGCTGAAGTTCAGCAGATGTATCTGATATCTCATTTGCTTTGTTTTCAAAGGCTTTTCTTTGAGTTAGCATTGCCCATAATATTCTGATTATCTTATTGGCAACAGCAATCATGATCTTCTTTGCTGGTTTGCCATTTAGCTTTAATCTCAGAGCAAATCTATCGAGGTGTGTATCCTTTCCTTGTTCAAGATGCCTTGATGCATTCTGTATAACCGCACAGACACATTGTGCTAAGAGCGCTCTGAGATATCTGTTTCCTGTCTTGGTTATGCCACCTATACTCAATTTGTAAATTGTAAGGTGCAGCCGTAGATAGACATCTAAAAGATACAGTAGCAAGCCTTGCAAGGGGCTATGGTTACTCCGATAAACAGGCTGAGGATTATGCTGAAAATGTCGCAAATGTAACTCAAGCGGCAGCAATAGGTAATCACAATGCAGAAAGAGTTTTAACCAGAATTGTTAAAGGAGACGGTTTTGGAGGTACATCACTACCTTCAATACAAGAATTAAAAGAAGCATCACAATCGAATCAGCCAGTACAAACACCAAATTCTTCAAAATAGCTGATCTTTGATTTTATAGATAAGGCACTATAATTGTAGTGCCTTATTTTATAAATAAATATGTTAATTGGAAAACTATTTAGTATTTGACTTTATAAATATAAAATCTTTATCAAAATTATCGTAATAATCCTGAATAAGAGTCTTAATTACACTTCTTTCCTTATCTGTTATTCTTGTTTTTTCATTAAAATAAATATCTACAGTAATTTTGGGTATCTGTATTTCTTTTTCTAATTTTTGGTTCTCTTTGTCAATATTTATTCCAGACAATTCTTCTGGAACATCATAAACACTCTTTTCTCTAAACCCTTTAGTTTTTAAGTATTCTTTTACATTATTTGATTTATTACATAATGCGCAATTTGTTTTAGAGTCTTTAAAGTTTAAGTAATCATCAGAAATTTGTTCATTTATCACAACATCGACTGCATTTGGAATACAGTTAATGATATCCTTCTTTACCATTTCAGCTGGATCATGAATATTGAGCTTATTAAACAATTTGATATTTCTATTGTAATCATTATTGTATGAATTTATTAACTTTTTAAATTCGTTTAAATAATCTTGATGAATAAAGATGGTTAATTCTGCATCATTGATAATACATTTGTTTTTGCTTAACTCAGAAATTTTTATAGGTGAGGATTTTTGAAGTTCATGTTTGTAATAAGCTCTTCTTGGACAAAATTGTCCTTCAGATTCAAGAATCTCTTTTACTTGTTTATATTCATTTCGAGTAAAGGTTCCCACATTCACGTAATCTGTGTCAAAGGATTTTAATAAAGAATTTCTCAGTTCTTCGTTTTCTTTAATTTTGTTCTGAAATTCTATTTTTGCCTGTTCATTTTGTTTTTCAATTTGAAACTCGTTGTATTTATCATATAGATACAATCCTAAAAAGGAGCCTACTGCAAACATTACCAACAATAATATTGAATAGATCGCTATTTTCTTCATATCTCATTCCTATTTCATAATTAAATTCTGAGCAAACGAAGCAACCAGCTGTACTATGCAAATAACAACGGCAGCAATGATAGCTCCAACGGCAAACTTGTTACTTTTCTCTGACAGTATTTTACCAGTAAGATTCTCATTAAAACTTGAACAATCGTGAAATTTAAAAATGAGATCACCTTAGTTTTGGCTTTTAGAACAGAATAAGCATTGCTTTTACAAATAGTGTTCGCAAGGTTATTATAAACAGAGTTGTCTGATATAACAGGATAGACATGCGGATCGCGCACCTAACTTAGGTCTAGTGGAGCGTTTAACGTCGGTACTTTATACTTTTACCTTCTGCAGTAATTCAATTACCATCCTAAAGCAGAGCATCCTCTTTAAGTGTCTTTTGCATTATGTTCCATCTGACAGGTAATATCAGCCAGAATATAAAGAGACTGTCTCTTTCAGTGTGATCTGTTTCATGGAATTTAATCACTGTTTACGTAGCAGAACTCTTTTTTTTAAATAATTGTGCGGACCTCATTAAATCCTGTGAAACTGTTCAAAATATTATCGCGTTTTTATCCGTACAATAACCAAAATTCAAACAAACATAACGGGTCTTGGAAAACCATGAAATCAATAATAAAAACCGCACTTTCTTTAGGGGTACTCTCTTTACTGTCTGGCTGCTCATCAGGACCAGGCGGAGTTGATGAATACACCTTAGATTCAGTTAACCAGAACTGGTACAACTCTTTTAAATCCTACAGAAACGACACCGGTGTAGTTGATCCTGTAGCCAATCTGCGTATTTATCAGGTAATGGTTGAATCTTTTCAGAATGGAGACGATTCCATTAACTTTGATACAGGCTACGGTACATCTTCACACAAAGGTGATCTGCAGGGTATCATCAATGCTATCCCCTATATTAAAAGTCTAGGCATGAACGCCATCTGGATGACTCCTGTCTTTCAAACAGTACCTAAAGGTCAGAAACCATCAGAACTTGATGCCACAGGTTATTACATTTACGACTACTTTAATGTGGAACCTCGTTTCGGTACTAACGAGAAGTTAAAAGAGTTAATCGATACTGCTCATAAGAACGGACTTTACGTGTTCTTAGACGGCGTTTTCGGACACTTCAGATCTGATGTAGTTGCTAAGTCACCTAAAGGCAACACTCTGCATATGTCAGGTAAATGCATAGGCAGCAATCTGCAGCCATACAATCCTCCTGTAAACACCTCCTGCACTGTTTTTGATGAAAACGGTGATTCAGAAAAGTTTATGACTGAAGTTGCAACCCACTATATAGAGAACTACAAGATTGACGGCTGGAGACTTGATCAGGCCTATCAGGTACCTCTTGATACTTGGCGTCATATTAAAAAGGCTGTAGAAGATACAAGTGCCAGAGTTACCTATAAAGACAGCAACGGCAATGATGTTCACCCTCTTGCCTATATGGTGGGAGAGATCTGGTCTGACAACCCTACCATCACCAAGACCGGCTACGGTTCAGATAAGGAGCCAGCGCTTGATTCATGCTTTGAATTTGGTCTGAGATACGGCATTGTGCAGACTCTGGCAACTGAAGAATGGGGAAAAATGAACCATTTTGCCTCAAACATAGTTGACCTTTTAAAGTATGATGAAAACAATCTTCCAAAACATGCCTATCCTAATCTCATGATCACAAATCATGATCTGGTGCGTTTTGGTGATCTTATTCAGAGAGCAGGACTGTCAGAGAGCTATGACAGGAGAGTCGATCTTGCTTTATCATACCTGGCAGTAGCACACTCAGGACCTATGACCAATTACTATGGTGAAGAGATTGGCCAGGAAGTTCCAGGCTTTGCTGCCAAAAGAAATGAAATGGGATATTACGACGATCATGTAGCACGTGATAACGGCAAGATCTCAAACTTCACAGAAAAAGAACTTCAGCATCAAAAACTCTTTTCCTATCTGATGCATCTGCGTGCTCAGCATGGATCCATCTCAAACGGAAAAATGGAGCTTTTAAAGATCAGTGGATCTCTTTTCTCCATCAGAAAAACCTTTAAGGGAGATGACACCTTCTTCTATCTGATGAACCTTGATAAAAGCAGTACCGCGAAGATCACCATCAGTCCTGAGATGTTTCCTAAGGATAAGAGCCTGAAAGCTCTGATAGGAACAGTGCCTGCTGTAAAGAATACGGATGGTTCATATACTGTTACTGTAGCCCCATTGTGCTTTGAAGTAGTAACAGACGGTGAGTCTAAAGGATTTTACGAATAAATATTTAAGGCTCAGCTAAGTTCAATTTTCCACAACCTCATGGAAACAGAGCATATTCTGTGAAAACAGGATATGCTCTTTTAACCTAAAATCAATTTTTTCACTGTCAGAGGTTCTGTCTTCATTCATGCCTGCTGCTATTTGATTTTCCAGCCTAAAACTTCACAGTCCTTTCTGATAAAGGAAATACCATAGGCATAGACTAAAGACACATCCTCATTCTCAAGATAAGGTTGTGCTTAGTTTTTCTCTTCAATCTGAGCTAATGCTTCTCTGGCTTTAGCTTTTTTGCTGTCAGTGCCTTTGCAGCTCTTAATCTCAATGATTACAGCTTTATCGCCTCTTTTACTCTTAAAGACGATATCAGCATAACCGTCCCCTGATTCACAGTTTGAATGATATTCAGAAAAGAAACCTTTAGAGCAGTTTGAGAACAGTCCGTTTAGAAATCCGTGATAGTAGTTCTCTAAAGGAGCCTTTGTGGCAGTGTCTCTTACAGAGACATACTTTTGCAGCATGTCAAAAAGAATATCTGTAAGCTCCTGCGTATTACCTGCAGACAAAGCCCCAACTAACTTATTTGGTAAATTGAGTTTTACAAATTCTGAACTGAATCTTTCTTTAATATTGTTTGTAAAACACTCTCTTATTTCCAAATTTGGAATTCTTGCAAAGATGTTCTTATCAGATGAACTGTCTTTTGTAAGCTCATTTTCATCTGTCTTTTCAAAGTCTACTGTAAGATATCCTGTATGCAGAAGTAAAGACCAGAAGTCATCTGAATTATGCTCACTGAGTGTGTCATAGTTCATGGATTCATTGAGCTTAAAGCTGATGGACTTTCTGGTAATGGTAAAAATTGAGACGATGACATTTAAACACCTACAAAACCGAAGATCATGATACTTTAGCTGAATATACATTAAATATCGCTCCTGTTCAGAAAGTTAATGAAAATGATTTGAGCTTTTCGTAAAAAACTGCAGTTGAAGTATAAAATGAGCTAATGTTTTACTTTGTCATTATGATTAAAAACTCCTGCAGGCATCTGCCTAATGCTGAGTTTTTATTCACTAACAGAATAAGAAATGAATAAATTTCCAGAATCAGAACTTAGGAACTTTGGCTTTTCAAATGTCAAAACAGGGTTTGTACTTACAAAAAATTATGAATATCTCAATATTATCCTTCAGGCTGAAATTGGAAATGACGGTCAGTCTCTTAATATTAAAGCAATAGATCCTTTTTCCTCTGAAGAATACAGGCTGCATCTGTCTCCAAAAGCTAATGGAGAGTATGTGAAGAAAGTAAGAAATGCTATATCAGAGTTAAAAAATGACATTATTGAGCACTGCACTGACAAATCTCTTTACTTTGATCAGATTAAACTTGTTAAGGACTTTATCAAACAGAAATACGAAGTACAGGTAGAATATCCTTGGTGCGACAAATCAGGATCTGATAATGCAGTCTTCAGAAAGAAGGAAAATGGCAAATGGTTTGCCGTCCTCTTAAAATGTCAGAAAAAGAAGCTCTCAGGTTCTGGTGAAAAATATCTTAATGTGCTGAATGTAAAGATAAGTACAGATGAAAAACAGAGTCCTGTCGACAATCTTAAGATCTTTCCTGCATACCATATGAACAAGAAATCATGGGTATCTATTGTCTTGAATCACGGTCTGGATTTTTCTGTCATCAGCAGACTTATAACCGACAGTTACAGTCGAGCCTAGAACAGCTAAAAATGCATTTAGTTTTATCATCAGAACTTTTACCTGATTTTCCTCTGTAAGATCTTTTTCGCACATTACAAATTTTTTCAAAATAAAATTTGACATACATCACATAAAATACTTATCATAGTCATACAAAAAACATCGTTCAGATCACATTTTATTAGTAATAAATTAAAAATGACTAAGAAAAAATTGACCTTTATCACCGTATTAGGTGCATGTATTGCAGCAGGCATATTTGCAACAATGCCATCACAGGCAGGTTCCGATGAAGGTAAAAGCAAGGCAATGATCATGCTTGAAAAAGCTAAGGCTGCAAGATTAGAGCGTAAAAAGGCTTTAGAAAACAAACGCACTGAAATGCAGCAGTACTATTCAGACAAAACAGGAAACAAGTACAAGGTTAATGTTTTCTTTGAAGGTGAAATGGTCGATTCTGATACTTTAAATCAGTGGGTTCCTAACGGTTATAATGCTGTTCTGTTTACAAACAGCAATGCTGACAGTGACAGAGACCAGAAGATCCTGCTCACCAATGTCGATGATATGGTAACTGCCTATGTGGATTTTACCAGAGAGATCAAGGACCAAAACAGAAACACTTTCTGCCAAAAACTCCATAAGCAGGCAAAAAAGAATCAGTCTAAAAATACTTTGAGCAAGGCTACCTTATACACTGGTAAAGATTCAACAGTATGTCAGTATTCCCTGCAGGATCAGACAAACAAACTTTTTGCTTTTGAAAGCTATGAAATGTATAAGGATGGCTCTGTAGTATATATTCATACTCTAAGCAAGAATAACAGAGATCATTTCTCAATTATCAAGAGCGCTTTCCCAAGAACAGTTGCTGACAAAGCAAGAAAGGCTGTATCTCATGCTTTAGGTGAATTTCTGTCAACTGAATCCTATAAGAAATCAGAATTGTAACAAAAACCAGAATTCTGACAAATAAGATTTTTCAATCCCACACACAGACCTCAAATCATATGATCTGAGGTCTTTTTCATCATATCTGTGAAATGATCTCTGATACTCAGTCTCTTTTTCTCACAGCTCTGAAACTAGTTGAGAACCAGCCTGTACGCTTCAAGCTCTTTTTCAGAAAAACAGCACAGGTAGATGTTCATTACTGTATTCTTATGATCATTCATCCATGCTCTCAGACTGTCTCTTGCCACAGTACAGGCTTCTAAAAGAGGATATCCGTAAACGCCAGTAGAAATACTGCAGAAGGCAACACTTGTACAGTTAAGTTTTAAAGCCTCATCCAGAGATCGTCTGTAGCAGGATGATAAAAGCACAGGATCATCCTTACAGTGCTGATACACTGGTCCCACCGTATGAATGATATGGTTTGTGCTTTTAATGTTAAATGAAGGTGTTACCACAGCATCACCTGTTCTGCACCCGTGAATTTTCATGCAGGCTTCATGCAGCTGTGCACCTGCTGCCATATGGATTGCTCCATCCACACCGCCACCGCCTCTTAATGCTGAATTGGCGGCATTGACAATGGCATCAGCATAAACATCCAGAACGCCTCCGTCAAACAAAGTGCACACACAGTGAGGTCTGTATTCATCTATAGAAAGGCAGTCACTTTGCACGGAAAGTTCGTTACATACCTTTGTTAAAAGTTCTTCCTTTGATTTGCTGTCAGAATTTAAATCATCCGTAAGAGAGCACAGAGCATTCCTTAAACAGTCGGGATTGAAATTTCTACTGTCACGGTTCAGGTTTTTCAGGCAAAACTCAAGCTCCTGTCTCCAGGAACTTAAAGAGGTGTCTTTTGCAGGTACTTTTTCAAAGCTCATATAAATTAACTCTCCTTGCAGGAACTGTTTAAAGCTGTTCATACAAGTATAAATACAATCGACACCAAACACCTTTTTTTCTCATCAAAACCTGTGTTTTGTCCATCTTTATAAGATGGATAAACAACTTACCTTAAATTTCATGAAGCTGTTTTTCTCATGTATTTTCAGACACTCTGCAAAAAACCTTCTCAAAGCTGTTCTGTAACAGACAGGAGCCAGTAAAAATGTGTGCAGCAACACGTAAATACATACACTCCATAAGAAATCATGGTATATAATGATCAGTTCACAAAAATTTAAGGAGCAGTCATGGCAAACATTAGACCTCGTGAAAGATCTGCAATTATTCAGTCACTGCGTGCAGGCGTGACCCCAAGGATCGGACTTGAGTACATTCAGGTAGGTCGTGTTAATGAGGTAAAGGCTCTGATTGAAGATCTTGACAATATCGAGCAGGGTGGCAGTGCCTTCAGAATCATCATCGGAGACTTTGGTGCCGGTAAATCATTCTTTTTACAGTTAATCCGCTATATTGCACTTGAGAAGGGTATGGTGGTTGTCAACGCGGATATGTCTCCTGACAGACGTCTGTTTGCCTCAAACGGACAGGCAAGGAATCTCTATAAGGAACTTGCAAGAAACCTGGCAACCAGAGCCCACCCTGAGGGTAACGCCATGATCCCTCTTGTTGAAAAGTTTATCACCGAACAGCGTCGTGTTGCCGATGCTGAAGGCAGAGATGTTGAAAGAGTAATTAAAGACAAATTAAATTCTCTGTCAGAACTTGTCGACGGTTATGATTTTGCCCAGGTGATTTCATCCTACTGGAAAGCCTATAACGAGGGCAATGAGGATCTTAAGAACAATGTAATCCGCTATCTGCGAGGTGAATATACTTCACGAGCTGACGCAAGACGTGACCTTGGAGTAAGAGCCATTGTCGAGGACAGCAATGTCTATGATCACATCAAATTGCTAGCAAGATTTGTAACCCAGGCAGGCTACAAGGGTCTTCTTGTAAATCTTGATGAGGTGGTTAACCTGTACAAACTGCCTTCTCAGAGAGCAAGAAGCTCAAACTATGAGCAGGTTTTACGTATTTTAAATGACTGTCTGCAGGGAAGTGCCGAAAATGTGGGATTCCTCTTTGGCGGTACTCCTGAGTTTTTAATGGATCAGAGAAAGGGACTGTATTCTTATGAAGCTCTGCACTCAAGACTTGCAGAAAACACCTTTGCCCAGATTGCAAATGTCGTTGATTACCACAGTCCTATTCTGATGCTGCAGAACCTCTCCCCTGAAGAGATTTATGTACTGCTCTGCAACATCAGAAACGTGTTTGCAGGTGGCAACAAGGATAAATACATCCTGCCAGATGAAGCTTTAAAGGCTTTCTTAGAGCACTGCTCTAAAAACATTGGTGATGCCTATTTCAGAACCCCAAGAAACACCATCAAGGCTTTCGTTGATCTTCTGTCAATTGTCGAGCAGAATCCGGATTTGAGTTGGCAGAGTCTTATCGGCAACATTAAAATCGACTCTGAAACTGACAGTTCCTTAGTCACAGTAGCTGATGACGATGGAATCACTGAAACTGCTGTTAAAAAAGGAGCTGCCTCTACAGCAGCAGATGGCGATGACAAAGATGATGACGACGAACTTACGTCATTTACACTTTAAAAAAGAATACAAAGTCTGTAAACGCTGCAGTTCCTGCAGCGTTCAAAATACCTGAAACATTTTCAGCTCTTAACTTAAAGCTTAAAAGAGGATCACTATGAGTGCACAAATTCTTTCGCTTATAGACAAGGATCTGCGCCGTTTCATGTTCAAAAAAGGCTGGCAGGAACTCAAGCCAATTCAGAACAACGCCGTAAAACCCATTCTTGAGAGAAAGACTGATGTGATCATCTCGGCATCCACTGCCAGCGGAAAGACAGAAGCAGCCTTCCTGCCTGCTCTTACAGCAATTTCAGAAACAAAAGAATTAAAGGGAATACGTATTCTGTATGTAAGCCCGTTAAAAGCCCTCATTAACGATCAGTACCGCCGTCTTGAGGAGATGACAGAGTTTTTAGATGTCAAAGTCACTCCCTGGCATGGTGATGTTTCAGCTTCAAAGAAAAACAGACTCATTGATGAACCTGAAGGCGTAATTCTGACTACTCCTGAATCATTAGAGTCTCTGCTCATCAACCATGTGCAGTGGATCAAAAGCTCCATGCAGAATCTTTTCTATGTGGTTATCGATGAGTTCCATGCCTTTATGGGCACTCAGAGAGGATATCAGTTACAGTCTCAGCTGCACCGTATTGAAAACCTGATTGGAAAGAGGATCTGCCGCATTGCCCTGTCAGCCACTTTCTCAAATGCCAATGGTGTAATAGGATATTTAAGACCCAACAGCAAAGTTCCCTGCGTAATTATCACCTCTCCTGACAGTTCCAAAGACCGTCTTTCAGTTCAGATCAAAGGTTACGAACATCAGGAGCTGCCATCTGAGGATGAGGGCAAGGTTCTTCCATATGAGTTTGATGAGATTGCAAATGATATCTTCAGGCTTTTGCGCGGCAGTACCAATCTGGTGTTCTGCAACTCACGCTTTACCACAGAATCACTGGCGGCAAAACTTGAGAATCTGAGTAAGAAAAAGTTTGTTCCAAATGAGTTTTTCCCTCACCACGGCTCTCTGTCAAAGGAATTAAGAGAAAGTCTTGAGTACCGACTTCAGGAAGGCAGATGGCCTACAACCGCAATCTGTACGGCAACACTCGAGCTTGGTATTGATATCTCTGATGTGGCCTCCATCGCTCAGGTCGAACACCCAATCACGGTTGCATCTTTAAGACAGAGATTAGGAAGAGCCGGACGACGCGACCATAACGCCATTTTAAGAGTCTTTCTGCCAGAAGGCTCCACTTCAACTAAAAGGACAGAACTCTTTGAGGACACAGTACTTACTGTTGCCATGATTGAACTCCTTTTAGAGCGCTGGTATGAACCGCCTTTAGAACATGAGTACGCCTTTTCAACCATGCTGCAGCAGTGTCTGTCTGTAATCGCCTCATTTGGCAGCGTGTCCGCAAAGGCTCTGTATGATCTTATATGCAGAACAGGCCCCTTTAACCTGTGCTCTGTTAAGATCTTTATGGAATTTTTAAGATGTCTTGGTGAAAAGGATCTTATCGTACAGTTAAATGACGGTACACTGGCCTTGGGACTTGAAGGAGAGAAACTGCTCTCTGACTGGAGTTTCTATGCCGCCTTTGACACTCCTAAGGAATTTACCATTGAAAATGACGGCCACAGTATCGGTACCGTGCCTCTGGCACGTGATCTGATGATTGGGGATACTTTCCTGTTTGCAGGGCGTGGCTGGAAGGTAAACTTCTTCTCACAGGAAAGACGCATCATAGGTGTAAAGTCATATCAGTTTGACGCACAGCCTCTGTCCATGAACGGCTCGGCAGGTCACATCCATGATGCTGTGCGAGAGAGAATGCTTAAGATTTATAAAGAGGGGATCATTCCTCCATATCTTAACAGGACTGCAAAAGAGCATTTAAGGCTTGGAATTGAATTCTTTAAGGAAAGAGGGCTTGACAGACACTGTCTGTACGAGGGGCCTACAGGTATTGCTCTTTTCCCATGGCGAGGAGACAAAGTTATACGCACTATTGTGCTGATGTTAAAAAAAGAAGCCATCAGTGCCACAGCCTACAAGTCACACATCGAACTTGAGTTCACCCCTAAAGATTCTCTTAAGGTTGCTGTCTTTAATATTCTTGATGCAAAAGACATTGACAAGATTGAGCTTATCAGAAAGATCAACAATCTTGACAGGGATAAGCACGACGGCTTTATCAGCATGGACTTAAAACGCACCGCCTTTGCCTACAGTGAACTTGATGTTGAAGGTGCCTTAGAGTTCTTTTCAAGATTAAGAAAAGAACTTTAGACTGTCTCCTTTAAAACCTTTGATAAAAAGACTACCTCTTTTTCTATAAAATGAGTGAGGTAGTCAACTCCCACACGGTTCCTTTTATAGTTGTGCATGGCACTCAGTCGTGTGGCAAGCAGAGCTCTTGAGAAATCCACATAGGTTGCAGCACTCTTTACAGCCCCATCAAGATCAAAATCAATGGCAAAGGCACCGTCCTTGATAAAACCGTTCACTACATCGGTTACTGCTCTTATCTTTGCTGTTCTTCCCTCCAGGGATTTTTTCAGCACGTTTGACGAAAAGGTATGATCCTTTAACTTTGAGACTATGATCTTAAAGGCTTTTACAGCACTACTGTCAGCCTCCTGAACATCCGTTACATCAGACAGACATTCCTGATAGCAGAACCTGTTTACTATAGCGTCTGTACTCATCAGATCTTTTATCAATGAGCTCTGCCCATTTATACTGCTGCAGGTATTTGCAGAGACTTTTTCATCATTTAAAGACAGATTTTGTCTGTTATCATCAGAATTACACTGTTGATAAGATGCCTCATTCTTAAAAGAAGAACTGCTCCCTAACATTAAATCCTCAAGACTTGGAACTGAGGACGGTGATCCTGATACTGCAACTGAACTCTTTTCCAGACTTATGTCTTCAGAAGACAAAGTTCTGCCATCATTAGCAGGGCTTCCATCAGCAGCTTTTTTTCTCTTTTTAAAGTCAATTGCTGCAGCCGCACTTAAAAGAGTACGACCGTTTTTGAAGGACTCTGTCTGTTCCTGCTCTTTTTCAGGCTTTTCCTTAAGCTTTTTATAAGAGCTTAAAAAGGACTCGACAGCATTTTTAGAATGATTTACATAGCAGCAGATACTCCTGTGCAGTTTTACCTTCTGCAGGACATCTTCTGGGAAAAAGAAAGTCTCTCCGTTAAATTTAGGATCTGAAAACCAGTTTTCAGGAGTATGTGGAACACCTGTAAATACCGGTCTTACCGCCTCTAAAAACTCACAGTCCCCTGCATGCTCATTTTTTGAAATAAGCTCACGAGCTCTTGATAAAAGTGTAAAGAGTCTTGAGGTTACCTCTGGTTTTACAAGATCAGAGATAAGTCTGTCGCAGTCATGCTCCCTAAGGCAGGAGATGATTTTACAGGCAGGATCTTTTAACATCATGAGTCCTACTGATACCATAAGCTCAGGTCTTGCAGAACTTTCACAAGGAGTTGCGCTGACACTTAATTCTTTTGCGTTTTCCTCTAAAAGAGCATTTTCAAAAGAGTGGGTTAATAAGGACAGGTTCCGCTTTTCCCTGCCACAGGTAAAGGTGTAATCGTATGAGAGTTTTGCCATTACAAAAGCTGATGCATAAAGCACAATGGCAAGTGAGCTTTCATTCTTTCCAAAGTCATCATTAAGATAGGTGCATTCTTTAGCAAGCTCGGTCATACTGGAGGTCAGTCTTAAAAAATATGTAAAGGCATCCTCTTTCATGTTTTTTAATAAAAATCTGTATGTATGTGAGGCGGTAAAATCAATTACAGGCTGATAGAGACTCTCAAAGACCGCACTGTCATCAAAAAGCTCCTTTAAAAGTTTTACTGATGACTCATTTTCAGCATTCATCACTTTTACAAAGTCTCTGTCTAAAAGAAGCGTCTGTTTTGAATTGCGTCTTTTTGGATAGATGTCGCTGTATTTTTCTGAAATCTGCAAAGCCTCGTTTACAGACAACTCTTTTAACTTCTCTTTAATTCTTGAAGCTGAAAGTTCTCTTAACAGTCTTTCGGAGATCCTGTTTTCAAGAGTAACCTGAACCTCATCCCTGATAGCTTTTTTAAGATCGTCAACAGTAAGCAGCACCAGAGAGTCTAAAGAGATCTCATCATTATGGCCAAAACAGCGGCAAGCGCCTGAAAACAGATTTGAAAACAGCGTCATATACACCTCACTTGAAGACTCAAGTGTATCGCATGATTTTTTTTACCTTTTTATTTACTGACAAAATTTGTCAGTAAATAAAAATAATCTGTTGTGAGGTATCAAATTTCACATGCAAAAGGTGTAATTTTTACAATATATTCTATAATAGTAATTATTATCAATAAGAACTATTTGTGCTTATATATCACCTTTTCTAAGCTAAAAATAAAGAATTTAAGGAGTACCTATGAACACTAAAGCGATGTATAAATTAAGTTATGGTCTTTTTGTCCTAACTGCCAAAGATGGTGATAAAGACAACGGTTGTATCATTAATACTGCAATTCAGGCAGCTTCTGGACCTAATCAGATGAGTATCTGTCTTAACAAGGCAAATTTCACTCACGATATGATTGTAAAGACTGGATCCTTTAATGTTTCTGTACTGTCGCAGAAGGCTCCATTTGAACTTTTCAAACGCTTCGGCTTTCAGTCTGGTCGTGATGTCAATAAATTTGACGGCTACACTCAGGTTCAGAGAGCTCAAAACGGTATTTATTACGTCACTGAAGGCAGCAATGCCTATTTCTCTGTAAAAGTGGACAAAACTCTGGATTTAGGATCACATACACTGTTTGTAGGTGAAATCACCGAGATGGAGGTTTTAAATGACATTCCTTCTGTAACCTATGAATACTATCAGAGCAACATCAAGCCAAAGCCTGAAGCTGTAGGTGTCAGTGCCGAGGGCAAGACCTTCTGGAGATGCAGGATCTGCGGTTATGAGTATGTTGGCGAAGAACTACCAGATGATTTCATCTGCCCTGTCTGCAAGCATCCTGCCTCAGACTTTGAAAAGGTGGTCGTTAAAGCTGTAACGGAAGATAAGAGCTCATCTAACAGATATGCAGGAACCAAAACTGAAAAGAACCTGCAGATAGCCTTTGCAGGTGAATCTCAGGCGCGTAACAAGTACACCTACTTTGCATCAGTTGCTAAAAAATCCGGTTACGAACAGATTGCGGAAATATTTTTAAAGACAGCTGACAATGAAAAGGAGCACGCCAAACTCTGGTTTAAGGAATTAGGTGGCATCAATACTACTGAGGATAATCTTGAGGCGGCAGCTGACGGAGAGAACTACGAGTGGACTGATATGTATGAAAACATGGCAAAAGATGCTGATGAGGAAGGCTTTACTGATCTTGCGGCAAAATTCAGAGCGGTTGGAGCCATTGAAAAAGAGCATGAACAGAGATACAGAAAACTCCTGTCCAATTTGAAGGCTAAAAAGATCTTTGAAAAGAGCGGAGTCTGTGTATGGGAGTGCAGAAACTGCGGTCACCTCGCCATCGGTACCAAGGCACCAGAAATCTGTCCTGTCTGCTTCCACCCTCAAAGCTATTTTGAGGTGAAAAAAGACATCTGATAAAAACTGAGTAACACATAGCAAATCTCAATTTGACTGTGCACTTTAGGAGCTGACTTAAAGTGCACTTTTTATTGCTTCCACCTTTTTATATTGAAACTGAAGGCAAACAAAGCTTCTTACTTTATAAAAAATATGAGAGAGAAAAAACTAATCTGTCCTAGAGAAGAAGGAAAGAGATCTTATATTCTAAATCTGACAGCACCTCCATTGATGATGGGAATTATAAAATCATTAGAGAATTTAGATTTAATTCCTCAAAGTATAACCAAAAACTAAAAATTTCAAGATCTTGAAAATTGAAATTCAAGATCTTTATATAAATATTTATTTTATAAATCATATAAATATCTATCATTTTTAATGATCCTTACATAGCAATATTCAAGATATTTGAAATTATTTTCTTTCGGATTACGCTTTACGCTACTAGACCGATCTTAGGCGCGGTTTCCGCTATACTGTTGGTAATGGTGCCGTCAACTTCGTTACAGTCGTTGATACTGGTAAATCTTTCGAATTTACGTTTGCAGTTACTGTCACTGGCACTTGTTATGTCATTTCTGATATGCTCTGACAGAACCTTGGTGCTTGCACTTAAACTCTGTGCTACTGAATCTTTATGCCCCTGAGAACAGCCTTTGATGACAATTTCTTTTACTTCAGCATCTGTAAGCTCAATTCAATAAATATGTTTGCCGGATCCTATTACTTTATAGTATCCACTTGGTAAGATAACCATGACTTTTGTGTCAGACCGTGTTTTTTTTGTCGTCCAAACAAAAGGGAGAACACGGCTTTATTATTTCTGAATATCTATCCAATAAAGCCGATTTATATCGACCCCTCCCCGAGAAAAACTCTTGTTTTTGAGAATAGCTGAATAGAAAAACGAAGATAAGAAAAATTGTTAGAGATGTGATCTTTGGCTATAAGATAATGTGATCGACCTATACAAGATCATCTGATCGACTAAAAAAAAGATCTATGAGTCAAATTAATAAGATCTGCCATCAGGACATTACAGATCAACATCATGATTTTTTACTGTAAATAAAAGATATTAGATTCTAAATGAGATAAAAGAAAACAAAAAGACTTAAGAAAGCCATTTTGAATTATATCTGAAAATATTATGGGGTAATTTTAGGCATAAAAAAAACGAACTTACATCTTTAAAAAGCAAAGACTTAAGTTCGCTGGTGCTGATACCGAGAATCGAACTCGGGACCTCACCCTTACCAAGGGTGCGCTCTACCAACTGAGCCATATCA
>CAKQDA010000022.1 GCA_934218695.1 uncultured Succinivibrio sp. | reverse complement strand
AGGTTATTTAACACTGGACTGGGATAAGACAACAGATGAACTGTCAAAAGCTAACTCTTCAAGCAAAAACATTTTTGTAAGAATACCAAATCTGGAAATCAGAGAGTGTTTTATACAGAACATTCAGCAGAAGTTTAAGGAACAACTGTCAAAGGACAATACAGCATCCAGTCTTGTAAACAGCTTTTTAGACGGTAAGGCTCAAGAGGCATCAGACATTCTCTTTGACCTGCTGCAACACTATGTATCCGTAAGAGACACTGCAACTAAAGCTCCTCATGAGAATTACTACCACGGATTTTTAAACGGACTGTTTTCAAACTGTAAAGATATCATCAGTGACTATCATTCGAATTATGAATCAGGTGACGGTTATGCTGATATTACCTTTAAATCAAGGCGCAATACCATAGCTGTTGTTATTGAGATTAAGGCAGTTGCCAAGGAAGAAGATCTCGATGAATATGCTCAAAGAGCCTTAGATCAGATTGAAGAGAAAAACTACTGTGCTCCATTTTTTAAGATATCAAGGGTAAAAAACATCTTAGCCTTTGGCATTGCATTTAGTGGAAAGGACTGTGCTGTGGTACTCAATAAAATAAGTCTTCGCTGATAAACTTTGACTTTGATTTTAAAATTCTTGCATAGTGATATAGATGTTCTTCATATATTTTGATTTAACCATCAGAACATGGACTACCATTTTATCTATTCTTACATTTGCCTAATCTACTATTATATTCACTGAACGTGATAGATCTCACATTCAATGCTATAATTTCAAAACTTCTTTGGACTAATATTCTGATTTTGGAGATAAAAATGCAAATTTCGTTTAACAGTAAAACCTTAAACCTTGATACTCCAAAAATCATGGGCATTTTAAATGTCACCCCGGATTCATTTTCAGACGGTGGCAAGTGGAACACACTAGAAAGAGCTTTAGAACATGCAGAACAAATGGTAAGGGATGGCGCATCGATTATTGATGTAGGCGGTGAGTCTACCCGTCCTGGAGCTACACCAGTTCCTTTAGATGAGGAACTGTCAAGAGTGGTACCTACTGTAGAAAAAATCTCTAAAGAACTTGATGTCATGATTTCAGTTGATACTTCACAGCCAAGGGTTATGGAAGAGGCTGTAAAAGCAGGAGCTCATATCTGGAATGACATCCGCGCATTAAGGCTTGAGGGAGCTCTTGATACTGCCGCAAAATTACAGTGTCCTGTTATTTTAATGCATATGCAGGGTGATCCTAAGACCATGCAGGTGGATCCTCATTATGAAGATGTTGTAAAAGAAGTTGAAAAATTTCTTTTAGGCAGAGTGGAAGATTCAATCAGAGCCGGTATAAAAAAGGAAAATATTATCCTGGATTTAGGATTCGGTTTTGGCAAATCAGTAAAACACAACTATAAGCTTCTGGATCATATGCAGCAATTTGTAGATTTAGGATACCCTTTGCTGTCAGCTTTATCCAGAAAGTCTATGATTAAAGCTGCCTGCAACATTGAAAAAGCTGAAGAAAGAATTGTAGGATCAGTGGCAGGTGCTCTTTTAAGTATTGAACGCGGTGCTCAGCTAGTTAGAGTTCACGATGTAAAAGAAACAAAAGAAGCATTTGATGTGTACAGAGCTCTATTAGAGTCAAGAGAATAATCATAATGTTATCAGTTTTACTGTCCTGTTCAGTCAGTGCTGTAATTTCAGCACTGCTGTGTGTACTTATCGGTCCTAAGCTGATTAGACGCTATTCAAAACCGCTTTCTCTGATTGCTGTTGGCTTTCTGATCACACTTGCAGTTACTCACATCATACCTGAAGCAATGGAAGAGAGTGATCCGCATAAAATCGGAATGGTAATTCTCTTTGCCATTCTGTTTTTAACTTTCTTTGAGATGTTCTTTTTATCTGGCAGTAAAGGTAGAGTTGACTGCTGCGGTCACAGCCATTCTTTGACAAACGGATCATTTGGCATTCTTTTTGGCTCATCACTTCACAATTTCTGTGATGGCATGGTAATCGCAAGTGCCTATCTGACAAGTCCTGCTTTAGGCTTTGCAGTTACTGTGGCTGTGCTGTCTCATGAGATAGCACATGAACTTGGTGATTATGCCATCATGCTTGATCTTGGCATGAACACAAAAAAAGCGTTCATAGTAAATGGTGTTGCCATGTTTGGCTGTCTGAGCGGTGGTATTATAGGTTTCTTTATTTTATCAACTGTAAAGGAGCTTATTCCTTATGCCCTGGCTTTATCAGGAGCCAGTTTTGTATATGTGTCACTCTCTGATCTTCTGCCAAGACTGCGTAATTGTGAGAATAAGAAAAAAGTATCTTTAAGATTCTTTTTTATAATTACAGGTGTGATCCTGTCACTCCTGATTGCAGGTCACGATTAGAAAAGTAGCATGATCCGTTGGAGAAATGGAGCCATATGGCTCCATTTCTTTGCTATTTGACCTTAGGTCCATTGGAGATCTTGGAAAAATCAAACAGTTCTTTGTCTAAAAGATGAGAAGGAACAACATTTCTGATTGCCTTAAAAACAATATCGGCTCTCTTTGGGAACTGTTTATCCCATGAGCGGATCATCTTATTCATATTGGCCCTCTGCTGATCCTCCCCCCAGCCGCACAATCCTTTTGGAAGAACCGGGTACTCTTTTATTTTAGAAATAGAAACTATATCTTTTTCTCTGCAGTAAATAAGAGGTCTGATTACAGTCAGATCGTCCTTATCGTTTCTTAAAATTGGAGGCATAGCCTTCATGATACCTGAATAAAACAGATTCAGGAAGAAAGTTGCAAGACAGTCATCCTTGTGATGACCTAAAGCCAGTTTATTAGCACCGATTTCACGGGCAAAAGAGTAAAGATAGCCCCTGCGCAGGCGTGAACACATGGAACAGTAAGGAATTCCTTCTCCCACCTTCTCTTTGCACAGTTCAAAGACTGGCCTCTGGATAATATAATAAGGAAGACCGACTTTTTTTAAATGATCTTCAAGCAGGTACTCAGGTGAATTAGGGAAACCTGAATCTATGTGAACAGGAATAATTGTAAAGTTAATTGGAGCAGATCTCTTTAAAGAGAGTAGAACATCTAATAGAAAATAGCTGTCCTTGCCTCCTGACATACAGACCAGTATCTTGTCATTTTCTTCTATCATGCCAAAATCGCCAATAGCATGACCGACCTTACGGCGAAGTCGCTTAAAGAGCTTGTCTGCCTTATATTTTTCCTGTTTATCTTCAATATTAAAGTATGGGCTTACACTGCGGGCGTAAGCATCTGCCCTTTCTGTCAGATTCTGATCATTTTGCATAGTTATTATTTCTTAATAGCTTTTTGAAGGATTAGCTGTAGGTACATTTCTGATTACAGCTTTAGGGGTGATTACAACGACATCACAACTTAGATTATCAGATACTCTTTCACAGATATTACCAATTAAAGCTGAAGCAATACCTTTACGTGCAGAGGTTCCGATAAATAAGGCTGTCGGGTTGAGTTTCTTACACTCATCATAAATCACATCATCAAGATTCCCCTCTCCTATGTGGCAGTCTCCTGATGGGATTTTATGACGGGCAGCAAAAGAAAGAGCTCTCTTGCAACCATCCTTTAAGGCATTATCATACACGCTGTCAGGTGTATAGCCTGGAAGATCAACGGCTACAGGAGGAATAATAGGAGTAATTGCATTTATCAGTGAGATCTTGCAGCCTGTAAAAAGAGAAAGTCTCTGAGCTTCTCTTAATAAACGCAGATTGGTAAGTCTTAACATTTCATCATCAGGATCGGACAAATCAACTGCAACTGCAATTGTGCCTGACGGTGTCCACAGATGATCCTTGGCAATGCATACAGGTACTGCAGAATGACGCAGCATCTGCCAGTCCAGCGGAGTTGAAATAACAGAATCCAGAATACCGTGGATTTCAGCAGTCTTAATCAGGATATCGCAACAGTTTTCTTTGGCAATATCAACCAGATCTTTACCGACTTCCCTGGAAAAAATAACTCTAGTCTCAATTCTGATCCCCATAGCATTTACAGCTAAATAGGCCTGAAGCCAGCGTTCCTGCTTTTTTCTGTAGTCATCCTCTAACTTCTGTCTGTCCACAGCTAAAAAACTGGTCAGATTCCATGGTTCCTGAGACACAGGCAGAACAGCAATGATCTTTACTTCATCATGTCTGTTCTCTTTTTTGTTATGAGCCATTGCATAATTATACAGGGCAATGCCTCTTTCTAGCGCAGGCTGACGAAGCTGTTTTCTTTCAATAACAACAAGAATATTGCGTAAATTTCCCATGATCAGCTCCAGTATCAAAATCTTTACACATTTTTGTCTTTACCGGTTAAGTCAAACTGTCAATCAGTTCCGATTAGCGTTGAGCACAATAATTTTCAATTTTTCGATTGAGCTTGCGCCAGGATGATTTTACCTTTCGGATATAACGGTTATGAATTTCCGGATTTACAGAATAGTGGTAATGGTAGTTTCCAACTCCACGCCAGATTTTACCATTGGCTTTTTCAATTTCTCTTCTTAAAAGGTATCCCATAGCCCACATATTATGGCAGGGTTTACTTTTTATATCGCTTTTAGTAAGTTCGAACTTTCTTAATTCCTTTAGGCGTACATCATTGATCTGAGCAGGACCGCAATCCTGAGTTCCATTCTTATTGGTTTTACAGGTACCATTAACAGGACCTCGCTCAACATCAAGCATTGCGTACATCAGTTCTTCTGGAAGATTAAACTGATAAGCTGTCCAGGCTATGCACTTTCTCAAATCCTTGTATTTACTCATAGGACCTGTACTGTAGGCTATATCTCTCCAGTGTTTTGCCTGACCATGACACTGCATCTGAGTTGCGCTGACAGACAGTGGCAAAAACAGCAGTAAAGAGATAATAAAAGACTTAAACATTTTCGTAATCTGCATTTGTACTTACAAAAAGTACTGAATATTCTACTTTGTTTCCTCTTGTTTAATTGCTCTTACAGCTTCCACAAGATGATTTTCAACTTCACTCAAATTTATACCGTCAAATTTTACCACCTGAGCCTGAGGATTAGGCTTTGGGACATCATGCACTTTAGGGAAAACGTATCCCTGTGCATTGGTGTAGCTTTTAATTCTGACAGCATAGATCACTGTATTGATATCCGTACCACTGCGTTTGAGTTTTACAGGTGACAGTGTGAATACAAGAGGAGAATCGTAATTTTCTAAAGACAGCGCCATTTTTGTTGAAACAGCCCCTAACCCCTGTCTGATTAAAAGCTCAGATGGGGAGGCTGTAATCTCAGCTGAAAATCCCTGATTTTCGCATCTTACAGACGATATATTCCAAGGGATCCCCTCAAGATCATAAAATCTTACAATGGCAGCGCCGTAGTCAGGAACACCTACTGTCGCCTCAGGAGTGTATATTGAAGAAATTCTTACAATACCGGCAGAATCATCCCCAGGAACAAACGGGGCTGATTCAATCTCAACATTCTCTGTAAAAGGAACATAGGCCCCGTTATCCTGAGTCTTTTCCTCATTCAACTGTTCTAATGTTCTGAATTTGGTAAGAGTGTCAGGTAATTCAGGAGGAGGTGCTGGCAGAGTAATTGCAGGAGACACCGCAGAAAACAACGATGCCAACAACACTGCTGATTTGATAACTTTAAACAACATATTACCTACACACCAACTGACCTGATTAAGGCTGAAAAAAATAAAGGGGTAAAAAACTGAAATTTAAACTCAGGTTATTCTTTATCCAATCAACTATTCTACTCATTAAAGTACCAAAAATCACTTTTTCTTAACTTTTGACACTAATCTTTCAAGCTGTTTGCAGCCATCCTCATTCTTGAGATCACAGGCATACTGGAACATAACCGCTGCTTTTTCCAGATTCTGTGCAGTTCCATCACCTAACTCAAACATAAAGCCCATGTTTCTGCAGGCATCAGAGATATTGGCTTTGCAGGCTTTTTTATAGTATGAAAAAGCGGTCTTTGAGTCTTTGTCCACTCCATCACCAACCACATAGCGATCTGCAAGTCGCATACAGTCAGTTCCTGATTCTAAAGAACAGGCTTTATCATAATATGATAGTGCCTGAGAATTGCTTTGTGTTACACCAATACCGTTCTGAAACAGCACTGCTGTTTTTGAGCATTCCTTAGCATCATTGGCCAGACATTTTACTATGTGAGACTTGATGGCATCATTGAGTGATGACAATTTTTCAGTTTTCTTTTCTGATACAGCCTCATCTGAATATGCGGGCTGAATACTCAAGAGCAGCAGTAGTGAAAGTAAGGCTACAAAACCTGATTTTAATGATTTTTTTCTTATGATTCTGTCCATATATAATACCTAGTTTTTAATTTCTTCTTTTTCATGATTGAGCTTTTCTTCAAGTTTTTTTGAATTTTTACAGCCTTCTTCATTGCCAAGAGAACATGATTTATCTAAAAGAGATTTTGCAACTGCATAGTTTTTATTAACGCCAAATCCATCTTCATAAAGTTTTCCCAGCAACAGACAGCCAAAGCCCTCATTACCATCACAGGACTTCTTAAAATAGGATGCAGCATTATCTAAATCACGTCTTACTCCAAGACCTTTAGCGTGCATTGAACCTAAAACCGCACAGGCATACATATCTCCGCCCTCACAGGCTTTGGTTACATAGTAGCTTGCCTGATTGGAATTTGCCTTGACCCCCTTTCCTGTAAGGTAAACCTCACCAAGTAAAGAACAGGCATCAACCACACCGCCTTCACAGGCTTTTTCAACAAGCTTTACTCCTGAAAAAACATCTTTTGTAACGCTGTCTCCATCCATGTAGAGTGTACCTACAACATAGCAGTTTTCAAGATCACCTTCATTGCAGCTTTTCTGTAGTGATGCTACATCACTGTCATTTGCCTGTACCTGTGAACAGACTGAAAACAAGGCTACAAAGGCAGTAATTGGTAAAGCAATTTTTTTAATCATCAGAAAATCCAAATTTGTTTGTCAATTTAAAAGCCGTTAATTTAATGCTCTTTATAAATCTGAATACGCATTATAAATAAAAAAAGGTATTAACCTCAAAAATAACAGTCACAAATTACATAAAACTGACTACTTTTGAGAAATTTTGATGACTAGATGACGCTTTAATAGTAAAATATTGAGATTAAATTTTTGTACCAAATATTTTGAGGAATTACAGATGAGCGTTTTAGTTCTGGGACACAAGAATCCTGATACAGACTCAATTGTTGCAGCTCTTTCATATGCACACGTTTTAAAGGCTCGCGGTATTGATGCCGTAGCAGCTGCTCAGGGAGAACCAGCTCCTGAGACAGAATTCGTTTTAAAGAAGTTCAATTTAAAGGCTCCACAGGTTGTTTCATCAGTAGCCGATAAGGAAGTTTACCTTGTTGACTACTCTGATCTTGCACAGGCCCCAGAAGATTTCTCAAAGGCAAAACTTTTAGGTATCGTTGATCACCACAAATTGGGTGATGTAACCTCAGATACTCCTTTGGAGTGCTGGATCCAGCCTTACGGATGTGCCAACACTGTCGTTAAGATGGTTGCAGACTACTACAATGTAACAATTCCTGCTGATCTTGCAGGTGCAATGCTGTGCGCTATTCTTTCAGACACTGTTTTATTCAAGAGCCCTACCTGCACTGAGTTCGATAAGAAGGCTGCCGCTGATTTAGCAAAGATTGCTTCAGTTGCCGACTCCGAGTCTTTAGGTATGGATATGTTCAAGGCTAAATCAAATCTTGATGCATCTCCACGTGACCTGATCTTCCGTGACTTCAAGGACTTTGATATGGGTGGCAAGAAGATAGGTATCGGACAGCTAGAGTTAATCTCACTTTCAATGGTAACCCCACAGTTAAAGAAAGCTCTTCAGGACGAACTGAATGCTGTTAAGGCTGAAGGCCGTCACAGTGCAATTCTGGTTCTGACCGACATCATGAAGGAAGGATCTGAGTTACTGGTTTCTTCAGATGACGAGAATAAGGTTATTGAAGCTTTAGGCACAAAGAAGGCTGATGTTATGTGGATGCCTGGTGTAATGAGCCGTAAGAAGCAGGTTGTACCTCCTCTGCAGGGTGCATTTAAAGCCTAATCACTTTTATACACTGAAAAAAGCCAGGTTCATACCTGGCTTTTGGCTATCGAGAATTAAACCTATAAGAGAATTTAATGCAGCAGAACACTCCTAAAATTGGTCTAGTTTCCCTAGGCTGTGCCAAAAATCTTGTTGACTCTCAAAGATTAACCTCAGTGCTTGTAGCAATGGGCTACAAAATTGAAAACGAATACAGTAAATGCGATGTTGTCGTAGTCAATACCTGTGGTTTTATCGGTCCTGCAGTCGAAGAATCCATGCAGGCAATAGGTGAAGCTCTGAACTATGCACGCAAGGTTATTGTGACCGGATGTCTTGGAGCTAGAGCAAAACTAGTAATGGACAGATATCCTCAGGTTGCAGCTGTTTATGGTCCTGGCATGAGAGCTACTGTTATTCGAGGAATTATTTCACTGGTAGGAAAACCAAGTGAAAGTGACCGTCAGAATGTAAGTTCTTCAGGTATTCTTCTCACTCCACCTCATTATGCTTATCTCAAGATCGCTGAAGGATGCAGACATCACTGTTCCTTCTGCATTATTCCTTCATTGCGAGGACCACTTCGTTCAAGAAAGGTTGACTCTATTCTCAACGAGTCTGAAGATCTGGTCAGAAGAGGTGTTAAAGAGTTGCTGGTCATAGCTCAGGACAGCTCTGACTACGGAGTTGATCTTAAAAATAAGACATCTTTAAGCTCTCTTCTGCGTAAAATAGGACAGTTCAAACGCTGGGTAAGAGTTCACTATGTTTATCCTTCAGATGAAGCTAACAGAGTAGTCGATCTCATGGCTGAAGGACTAGTGCTACCCTACCTTGATGTACCGTTCCAGCACGTAAATCCAGCAATTCTTCGTGCTATGAAGCGTCCTGGCAATATTGACAAGACTCTTCGCCTTATTGAAAACTGGCGCTCCGTATGCCCTGACATTGCTATCAGATCAACTTTTATTGCAGGTTTCCCTGGTGAAACAGAATCACAGTTCAATGAACTTCTGGACTTTATTAAAGAGGCAAAATTAGACCGTGTTGGCTGTTTCCCTTACTCTGACGTAGAAGGTGCTGCTGCAAATGATTATCTCAATCCTGTTGATGAAGAGCTGAGAGAGCAAAGAGCAGCTCTTTTGATGGAGACTCAGGCAAAAATCTCCTATGAGAAACTTCAGAACAGAGTAGGCAGAGAGTATCAGGTTTTGATTGATTACGTATCAGATGACGGTGTTGCTGTCGGTCGCTCAAAATATGAATCACCTGACATTGACGGAGTTATTTCAATCCCAGGCACAAAAGGAGTTGAAGTTGGCGACCTTGTAAAAGCCAGGATAGTTTCTCATGATGAACACGATATGGAAGCAGAGCTTGTTTCAAAGACAGACGGCGCTATTTCCTTTATTAAGAATTAAAAATAATTAAAGAGGTACAAATGACAGCTACTCACTACAGACCTTTTCCTCCACTGGTAGAGAGAATTAAACAGGACGGCAGATGTCTTGAAGGCGGTATTCTTAAGGTTGACAGTTTTATCAATCATCAGATCGATCCTACACTGCTTCAGTCAATGTCTATTGAATTTGTCCGCAGATTCGCAAACAAGGATATCAACAAGATCCTGACCATTGAGGCTTCAGGTATCGCCCCTGCGATCATGGTTGGTTTTCTTTTAAACGTACCGGTAGTTTTTGCTAAAAAGAAGAAACCTTCAACCATGGACAACATGCTGACAACCGAAGTTTTCTCTTTTACCAAGAACAAAGCCTACACTGTCTGCTGCTCGAAGGATTTTTTAGGCAAAGGTGATAAGGTTCTGTTCATTGATGATTTTCTAGCTAACGGAAATGCCGCTAAAGGCATCATTGATCTTGTTAAGCAGGCTGGAGCAGAATTGTCAGGTATGGGCTTTATAGTTGAAAAGTCATTCCAGCATGGTGGCGACTTTTTAAGAGAAAGCGGATATCAGGTGGAATCTCTGGCTATTATTGACAGCCTTGATAACTGCAAGATAACTTTTAAAGAATAATAAAATTCTCTATTCACCAATTTATGATTAAAGAGACTTATAAAATGTCTGACGATAAAAAAGAGACTTCTCCTGAAGAAACAAAATCAGAACTCATCTACAAATTAGAGGACAGACCTCCTTTAAAAGAGGCTCTCTTTGCTGCATTTCAGCATCTTCTGGCAATCTTTGTGGCTATTATTACCCCTCCACTGATTATTGCAGGCGCTCTGAAATTAGATCTTGAAACCACAAGTTATCTGATTTCAATGTCTTTATTAGCTTCAGGTATATCCACATTTATTCAGTGCAGACGTGTAGGACCTATAGGTTGTGGTCTGCTTTGCATTCAGGGTACCTCATTCTCTTTTATCTCTCCTATCATAGGTGCAGGTCTTAACGGTGGGCTTGCAGCTGTTTTTGGAGCTGTTATTTCAGGTTCTGTAGTTGAAATGTTCATCAGCAGGGTCTTACGCTACACAAGAAAGATCATTACACCTCTAGTTTCTGGCATCGTGGTTACCCTTATCGGTCTGAGCCTGATTAAAGTAGGTGTAATTTCATGCGGTGGCGGATTCGGAGCAAAAGGTGACGGAACTTTCGGATCTATGGAAAACCTTTCTCTAGCAGCTCTGGTAATCATCAGCATCCTGATCTTTAACAGAAGTTCAAACAGATACCTGAGAATGAGTTCTATTGTACTGGGTCTGATCATTGGATTCATTGCTGCCTACTTCCTTGGCAGAGTCGATTTTACTCAGATACAGAGCTATGGTGGATTTAACATTCCGTCTCCATTTAAGTACGGACTTGTTTTCGATCCTGCCGCAATTATCGGACTTGGAGTTGTATATCTTATCACCGCTATTGAAGCTTATGGTGACATTACTGCAAACTCACTGATCTCAGGCCAGCCTATTGAAGGAGAAAAGTTTCAGAAACGATCATCAGGAGGAATTCTTGCTGATGGTTTTAACTCAATGCTCGCAGGATGTCTGAACTCATTTCCAAATTCTATCTTTGCTCAGAACAACGGAATGATTCAGCTTACAGGTGTTGCTTCAAGATACGTAGGCTACTTCATTGCCCTGTTTCTTGTTGTTCTTGGAATGTTCCCTGCAGTAGGAAAAGTCTTTGCTCTGATCCCAGATCCTGTTTTAGGTGGAGCTACTCTACTGATGTTCGGAACTGTAGCAGCTGCAGGTATCAGAATTATCTCAACTCAGAAGATGAACCGAAAAGCTATTCTGGTAATGGCATTGAGCTTCTCCTTTGGACTGTCAGTTGAGCTTGTGCCTGAGATATTAAGCAAGTTTCCTCAGGAGATCTCTACTCTGTTCTCTTCAGGCATTACAACTGGCGGAATCGTAGCTATTCTGTCAAACATGCTGATTAGAATTAAAGAATAAAAGCATCTTCAAAGATCTTTAAGGCACTGAAAATACCCAACTGTATTTTCGGTGCTTTTTTATTTAGATTGAGATTGGAGCTTTATATATTCACAGACTGATGATGACAAATCATACTTTTCAAGAAGTTCTTTAACCTTTGAAAACTCTCTTAAAGCAAAAGACACAAAGATCTCATTTTTTCTTGCAACGAAAAAGAGAGAATTCTCATATTCAGGAGATATAAAATAAGGACAGTTCTTTCTGTCTGCCTTTAAAATTAGTGACTGCGATTTTCTGTTAAAAATCACCGAAAATTCTGAGAGCTGCAGATGACATTCTGTATCTGTTGTCTGACAGATAACTGTAATTCTTTTATGCAGATACAGATCATGACTCTCGTCATCAGTGACACTGCTATCAAAAAAAAGTGACTTTGCTCTGTCAGAAAACACTATTCCTGTGTATTCACAATCTTGAAGAACAACTTCTCTTTTTGTAAGAAATTTAAGTGCAAAGGCGTCATACTGATTCTGGTAGAGCAAATTCTCTTTATTTTGCATATCTTTGGATTGTAATGCTCAGAAGATATCTCTGAGCATTATTAAACTAGCCTTCTGTTGGGATTACAAAAGGCTGAGGAGGAACGTTAAAGCATTGAGCCTTATTGCGAAGAGCTGCATCTAACAGAGTGATGGCGAGCATAGCCTCAGCAATTGGAACAGCTCTGATACCAACACAAGGATCATGACGACCTTTGGTTACTATAGAGCAGACATTACCCTCTCTGTCTATGGTATTGCCTGGTACAAGAATACTTGAAGTAGGCTTTAACGCCATCTTAACAATGATCTCCTGGCCTGAACTGATACCGCCTAAAATGCCGCCAGAGTGGTTTGATGCAAACCTGTCAGGAGTCAGTTCATCGCGAGCCTGAGAACCTTTCATTCTGGCCATTTCAAATCCGTCACCTATCTCTACGCCCTTAACGGCATTGATCCCCATCATTGCTGATGCAATCTGGGCATCCAGACGATTAAAGACAGGATCACCAAGACCGGCACATACTCCGTGTGCCCTTACCTGCACAATGGCACCAACAGAATCACCTACAGTTGCAAGTTCTCTGAATAAAGACTTTAAATCATCAATTCTGGTACTGTCAGCAAAGTTAAACTCATTTTCAAGCGCTGCTCTAGGATCATACTTGTCAGTTGAAACATCTCCTATTGCAGTGACACAACCATCAACAGTAATACTGAATAGTTGCTTTAAAACTTTTTTGGCAACAGCACCTGCAGCAACTCTCATAGCTGTTTCACGGGCAGATGATCTGCCACCGCCACGATGGTCACGGATACCATATTTTGATAAATAGGTATAATCAGCATGTCCCGGCCTGAATGTGTTCATAATGGCTGAATAGTCAGAAGAACGCTGTGAGGTGTTTTCAATGATTAAACCTACTGGAGTTCCTGTGGTTTTACCTTCGAAAACGCCTGAAATAATCTTTACTTTGTCTTCTTCATTGCGTGGAGTACCATAGCGTGTAGATCCCGGACGGCGTCTGTCAAGATCAGGCTGAATATCAGACTCATTAAGTTCAATTAAAGGAGGAACACCATCGATTATGGCAGCGAGCGCAAGACCATGACTTTCACCGCAGGTAGTAACTCTAAAAAGCTCACCAAAGGTATTAGCACTCATGTTTTATTACCTCTGAGGCGGCTCTTGAGAAAATATCATGATAAGTCTTTAACTGCTCTTTTGATAAAATAAAGACACCTGTTCCACCACGTTTTAAATCAACAAAATGGAATGGAACTGTAGGGAAAAGATCAACAAGATGCTCTTCTGAATTTCCCACTTCCATAATAAGAATGCCATCGTCATTCAGAAATTCTGCAGCATCTGACAGAATTCTCTTGGCACAGTCAAGACCATCTTCACCAGATCCCAATGCAAGATCAGGTTCACGGTTAAACTCTTCTGGCATAGTGGCCAGATCATAGCTGTCAACATAAGGTGGATTAGCTACAATAAGATCGTATTTATCTCCAGAAGCAAGGTTACTGAACAGATCTGACTTTATGGGAGTAACCACATTCTCAAGACCATACCCCTGAATATTGATATTCGCTACATCCAAAGCTTCATCAGAAATATCTACAGCATCAACTTCAACATCACCGTCAAAATGTAATGCGATAGCAATCGCAATACAGGCTGAACCTGTACACATATCAAGAACTCTTTCAGGCCTTCTCTCAAGATATGGATCAAAACCATTCTCAATTAACTCGGCGATAGGAGATCTTGGAATAATCACTCTGTCATCAACATAGAACTCTTTACCGCAGAAAAAGGCTCTGTGAGTCAGATATGGAGTAGGAATCCTCTCTAAAATTCTCTGTGCGGCAATTTTTGAGATAATAACTCTTTCACTCTTTGTTAATTTAGAGTTTAAGGTAGAATCATCACATGGAGGCTGAAGATGCATTACAGCCTGAACAATTTCCAGAGCCTCATCCCAATAATTGTCTGTACCATGACCTACAAAAATAGAGTGACATGAAAAACAGGACACAAGATAACGAACAACATCCTGTACTGTTGATAATTCGTTTACGATTGAATCATGAATCTGTTCTGCGTTTGGAAGCTCATCTAACATTGCATGAATGCCAGAGATCTCTGCATTATTCTGAAGTTTCGACATATAACCTTTTCGAAATTGTAAAACATACGCTTCACTGAAGCTTATGCATTATAACATAGTGAAATTTCAAAGCTGAGTAAAAGAGGATATTGATAAAACTGCATAAAAAAAGGACGTTCTAAAACATCCTCTTTTACAGCTGAAAATCTACATTACAAATAGACTAATGATATTGCTCAACCTCAAGTTTCATAGACATTGCTGTTGCCTCTTCGTTGATCTCTTTACAGATTTTTTTATATTCTTCATCCGTCTTTACTTTTACAACAACTCTGCCAGCATCAAACTCAAATACTCCCTGACCTTCGATTGAAAACTGCCCTTTGAAAAAGGCTACAACATATTTTGCAATCTGTTTTGGCGCATAGTTTTTAAAAACTCTCATGTATAACTGTCCTTATTCTTGTTTTCACCGTCTGCTGTATAACGATGTAAATTTTTATCTTTATTATTATTTTGTTAACTGTCTTAATCTTAGGTTAAAAAGAGTCAGAATTCATTGATCTAGTTAGAAATTTTTTTCATTAAAAAAACATTATCATTAAAGTGTGACAATGTTGCCAAAATCTCACATGAAAAATTCTTTTTAAAATTCATTTTAATGAAACAAAGTAACAGGGCAAAAAAAATGAGAATCTAATCAAAAATCACATCATCACCAAACGGACTGATAAACCGATTATATTTACCTCTTACAAAATCATAATCGATTACCAACGCACATGCTGTTGAAAATTTTGGTGGAAAGTTGAGCTTACCGTTATATTCGTATGCCAGAAGCTCCACCAGTGGCAAATGAGATACCAGCAGGACTGTATCCTCATCATCACATTTCTCATCGATATATGAAATTACATTTGCAGGATTTCCTGATGGGGAAAGTTCACTGAAATTTTCTTTTGCTCCTTCAAACCCAAGCTGCTGACAGACAATGTTGGCTGTCTGCTCAGCCCTGGTTTTGTTAGAATAAAAGCATCTGGTGATTTTTAATATTTTAGATAACTTCTGCCCTGTAGCTACAGCTTCCTTCATACCATTAGATGACAGAACTCTGTCAAAATTCGAAAGAACAGCTTCACCATGTCTTAAAATCACAATTCTCATACCAATACAATTTCCAGGTTTTTCTTCTGTCTTTTCTGACAAATCTGTTATATCAAATGCACATGATTGAATATCAGAAAGAAAACATAAAATCAGTTCATGTATAATATTAGCACTGAACAACTAGGACTGACATATGGACTACAGATATCTGAAAAATATTCGAAATCTAAATGCTTTCTTCAGAGGAGCTTCCTCATCTGAAATAAAGTCTATTTTAGAAAAGTTAACAGTTCTGTATGAGAATGTTAAAACTCAGGAAGAAACTATACAAAAAGAAAAACAGGAACGCGATGCTTTTCTGTCATCACTTTTGGACAGTCTTGACAGTCACAATTACACCATAGATGATCTTGCAGCTCTTAAGGGATTAAAAACTAACAAGGCCCGGATGAAACCACGTTATGAATACGTTGATATCAGTGGAGAGACTCAGTACTGGTCAGGACAGGGAAAAATTCCTACAGAAATGAAAAAGGTAATGAACAGAGACGGTATAACCGACAAGAAACATTACCTTATTCAGGACGATGAGGATTAACCTCTCAACCGCTTATACTACTTTACAAGAATTGACTCATTTATTTCATGAAGAGTCTTAACAGGATCATCTGACTTTGTAATAGGGCGACCGATTACTAGATAATCAGAACCAACATCTACAGCTTCCTTTGGAGTCATTACACGCTTCTGATCTCCTAAAGCAGCTCCTGCAGGACGAATACCAGGAGTTACACACATAAATGGTATTCCCATATACTGTTTGATAAGACTAACCTCCTGAGCTGAGGAAACCACACCGTCAAGGCCACATTCCTTAACAAGTTTAGCCAGTTGCAGGACCTGAGTCTTTGGCAGATTATTCACACCAACTGAATGCAGTTGTGATTCATCCATAGAAGTTAATACAGTCACTGCTATCAACTTGGGTCTGTTTTCATACTTTGAGATAGCTTCCATGGCTGTCTTCATCATGACAGGACCGCCTGAAGCGTGAACATTGCACATCCAGACACCAAGTCTTGCTGCAGATTCACAAGCTCTGGCCACAGTATTTGGAATATCATGAAACTTAAGATCCAGAAAAACCTTAAAGCCTTTGTCAACCAGCTTTGAAACTAGCTGAGGGCCTGCAGTTGTAAACAGCTCATTGCCAACCTTCAATTTGCAAAGGTCTGGGGTAACTTTTGAGGCAAAATTTAAAGCACTATCAGCATTATCGTAGTCTAGGGCAACAATGATTTTTGGATCGTTCATGTCTAATCTCCATCCAGTCCATTTTTGGCTTTCATACTCTCCCACCTGCGACAAGATGGACACTGCCAGAACAGCATCCTGCTTTCAAAACCGCAATTTGGGCAGAAATAAGGTGTTGTAAGTGAAATATGAGAATCAAGCATACTCTTTAACTGCATGATTGATTCGTTTGCTTCTGCATCAGAACAATGAGCTTTTAACTCAAGCAGTTGTGAGAACAGTTTTAAGTTTGATTTATTCTTTAAAAACGACTGCAGCAAAGCAATAGCATCCTCCCGGCCTGAAGTCTGCTCTACAGTTTTTACAAGTTCAACCATGGCTGATGCTGAATTTGTTCTGTGCACAAGATCCTCAAGTGCATATCGGTAATTAGGATCTGCCGCATTTGGGAAGCACTGTTTTAACTTATCAAGGCAGACAAGTCCTAACCTCGGATCAACAGAGCTTACCTCTTTTACCAGTTTGTAGGCATCTGTAAACTTTCTCTGACTTATCAGAACATCTGCAAGTTCAAGTCTTGCACGCTTTGATTTTTCATAACAGCTAATAGCTTTTCTCAACTCAGAAACAGCCTCAGTTTTCCTGCCACTGTAAGATAGTTTTTTGGCTATTTCACATCTGTACTGACTTAAAAGCTTAGAAACAGAATGATCATCTGTATCAAAATACTGTGAAGCTACGTTTACAGCCTTTTCAAAATCCTGTTCTTTCTCATAAACAGTAAGCAGGAGCTTGGCGGACTTGGTTCTGTAGGCTGGAATCTCAACCATCTTTAACAATATGCCTTCAGCTCTGTCTAAAAGTCCTGCGCTGATGAAATCATGACTTAATTCAAGCATGGACAGCATATTTTCAGCTTCATCCAGACTTCTGTCATTAGACATTTTTTCATGCAGAGAAATAGCCTTGTCCACTTCACCACGCTGTCTGAACAGGGAACCTAAGGCAATGGAAGATTCAAAAGAAGGATCCTTACTGTTGAAATAAGCTATGAACTTATCTACAGCCTTATCCTGCTTATTATTAAGCAAATAGTCAAAACCTCGCAGATAATTGGTATTCTGCTGATTTTTAATCTCCTGTAGTTTCTGCTTTGAATAATTTTTACCCATGAAGTAGCCGTACACAGCTGCTACAGGAAGAAGTAAAAAAAGTAACTCAAACATTGTCGACTATTCTTGCTTGTTATCAGTTTTAACTGACCGTAACTGTTTTTGGACCTTGTTAAGAGACAGCTTAGCTTTCTTAGCTCTGTACCACATCTTAAGACAGAGCAACAGACTTGCATATACCCCTAAAATAAAGCCAAAGATAACACCAATTACCAAAACCGTTGCAACAGAGATTTCTTTTTTAACAAAAAGAAAATCAAATGAAATAAGAGTATCATTTGCACTGCCTACAGCAAGTCCGAAAACAGCCAGAACCAGCAGTACAGATACATAGAACCAAAATTTTATCATTGAAAACCCATAAAGCATACACGCTTATAATAATAACATAATGCGCAGCTCAGTATATGAAAAACATAATTGGATCACCATCTTATGAATATCACAAACCAAGATGCGCATAAAAGACAAAGAGAAAAAAACTTTGTCACAAACTGTACTTTTCTGTAAATACTTACAGTTGAAACTTAATCAGGCTCATTTAACTTATTTGCACTTACCGAGTTTACCCTGTCGCGTAGCTCTACACCGGGTTTGAAATGAACAACTCGACGTCTGTTCAGGTTAACCTGTTCACCAGTCTTAGGATTGTGAGCAACTCGAGGCTCATGAATACGGACTTCAAAACTGCCAAAACCTCTGATCTCAATACGTTCACCAAGAGACAGTGTCTCAATCATGATCTCAAAAATTTCTCTTACAGCGGCATCAACAGTCTGCGGATTGCTATAGACAAACTGTTTTGCTAAAGAATCTATTAGCTCTGCTCTTGTCATGGATCAACTCCCAACATACCAATA
Source organism: uncultured Succinivibrio sp. (assembly GCA_934218695.1). Taxonomy (GTDB): domain Bacteria; phylum Pseudomonadota; class Gammaproteobacteria; order Enterobacterales; family Succinivibrionaceae; genus Succinivibrio. The sequence continues at coordinate 8,751 of CAKQDA010000022.1, read as the reverse complement.
AGTAAAACTTATTAAACACAATCAAATGATCTCAAATAATGAAATCACTGTTCAATTGAAGTTAGTATTTATCATCTTTCTTAATGATAGTCATAATATTGATTTTCTTTATGATTTAAAAGAAAAAAATGAGACGAATGACATTTTTTTTAATAAATTTTTGACAGATGGCTGATTTTTGGTCAATATGATCCAGATAAAAATAATGAGATAACGCTTATGACTGATTCTATATTTTCAACCAATTACCTTGTTTTATGCAAAACATATCCTGAGTTTTCAGCAAAACTTTCTTCATATGAAAACTCAACTGTGTACGATATTAAGACTGATGAAGGAAAGGAAATATCACTGCTTATTGACGGAAGACAGCTTACATCACATCACGATCGAATGGGATTAGCAGAACATCACTGTAAAAATGCAGATTTAAATAAACCTGTATGTATTTACGGCTTTGGTCTTGGCGATGAAATAAGATATCTGTTAAGTAAAAAACCAAATGCCGATATTAGAGTGTATATTCTAAATCCAGCACTTTTCTTTAAGCTGATGTCGATTGATGATGAAATGTATAAACTGTTCAAATCAAATGTCAGATACTGTGTTCCAGACGCAAACACAGTTATTTATAGCAACAGTGTCATACTTCAGCAGGAATTACTCATAGATACATTAACTTTTAACAACCTTAAGAACAGACTAATCAACTATCTTGATAATAAGTTTGCTCAAAAATATTTTAATAAGACAATTAAAAAAGTCTTCGACAAAAATTTAAAAGATAATTTTGAACTGTTAAAAAATGAAAAACTGCTCACCCAGAAGATCCTAAATGAGATTCCAAAAGAAGTAATGATAACTGCATCAGGACCATCACTTACTGACAGTATAGAAACAGTCAGAAAACTGCACGACGAAGGTTTGTTTTTAATTGCAGTTGATACCAGTCTGACTACACTCAATGCAAATAAGATTGTTCCTGATCTTATTGTAACAACAGATGGTAATGTCTATAAATTTCTCAAACACAAGCTCTTTAATGATTTATCACTTTATAAAAACAGCACCTTGATATTTTCAGCTCATTCAGAAAAGGAGCTTATCGAAAACTTTCCCGGCCAAAAATTCTTCATTTATCGCAGCAGTGACAGAGAAATACTGCCCTATCTGAAAAATGATAATGCTGATTTTATTACATACGGAGGGTCCGTATTAAATGAATCAGTTGCAATCGCAGTAAAGGCAAAAGTAAGAACAATAAAACTCTTTGGCTGTGATTTTGCTTTTAAGGGAAACATAACCCATACAGGAGATATTGGAGAAAACGCTATGAGCGATTATGATAAAGAGCTTCTTGTAGAATGCAATGATGGCTCAGTACAGAAAACAATAAGAGCGTTTAATCTATACAGAGAATATCTTGAAGATGCGATTAATGCTAACAAAGAAATAATATTTGAAAATTATTCAAAGACTGGAGCTAGGATTAAAGGCGCTTTTGTAAGATAAAGATCTGACAAAACAAAGGCAGTAAACAAATAATACACAGCAAAATGGGGACATAAAGTCCCCATTTCTGATCAACCTAAGATGTCAATTACTGCTTTTTAGCTGCTGCGAAAGCTGCTTCCATTGCAGTAGTTGTAGGTTCCTGAGCTTTCTGATTTACAGACTCTAAAGCTTCCTTCTCCTCAGCCTCGTCCTTAGCACGAACTGATAAAGAAATCTGACGGGTCTTACGATCAACATTTACGAACTTAGCCTCAATGGTATCACCCTCTTTAGCTACAGTTGTTGCATCGTCAACACGGTCACGTGATAAGTCTGATGCCTTGATGTAGCCGGTGATGCCTTCTGCTAATTCAACAGTTACACCACGAGCATCAACTGCGGTAACCTTACCTGAAACAATTGAACCCTTGCGGTGAGCTGAAACGTAATCAGCAAATGGATCTTCAGAGATCTGCTTTAAGCCTAATGAAATACGCTCACGCTCTGGATCTACCTGTAGAACGATAGCGGTGATTTCATCACCCTTCTTGAAGTTGCGGACAGCCTCTTCACCTGCCTGCTGCCAAGAGATGTCTGATAAGTGAACTAAACCGTCAATACCACCGTCTAAGCCGATAAAGATACCGAAATCAGTGATTGACTTGATCTTACCAGTAACCTTGTCACCCTTTGAGTGTGACTCAGCAAACTCGATCCAAGGATTTGCCTTGCACTGCTTTAAGCCTAAAGAAATACGACGACGCTCTTCGTCTAACTCCAGAACCTTAACCTGAACCTTATCACCTACAGATACAATCTTTGAAGGATGAATGTTCTTGTTGGTCCAATCCATCTCTGATACGTGAACTAAGCCTTCAACGCCATCAGCGATTTCAACGAAGCAACCGTAATCAGTTAAGTTGGTTACCTTGCCTTCGATTACTGAACCGACTGGGAAGCGAGCAGCGATATTTGCCCAAGGATCTTCACCTAACTGCTTCAGGCCTAAAGAAACACGTGAACGCTCACGGTCAAACTTCAGAACCTTAACAGTTACTTCCTCACCAACCTGAACAATCTCTGAAGGGTGTTTTACACGCTTCCATGCCATATCAGTGATGTGTAATAAACCGTCTACGCCGCCAAGATCAACGAATGCACCGTAATCGGTAAGGTTCTTGACGATACCTTTTACAGTCTGACCTTCAGCTAAGTTTGCAAGAACGCTCTCACGGTCTGCAGAATTTTCAGTCTCGATAACAGCACGACGTGAAACAACAACATTGTTGCGCTTCTGGTCTAACTTGATTACCTTGAACTGCTGCTCTTTACCCTCTAAGTGAGTGGTATCACGTACTGGACGTACGTCTACTAATGAACCTGGTAAGAAAGCACGGATACCGCCTAACTGAACGGTGAAACCACCCTTAACCTTGCCATCAATAATACCAACAACAGTTTCGTTCTTGTTGAATGCATCTTCAAGCTTAATCCAAGCTTCGTTGCGTTTTGCCTTTTCGCGAGATACCTGAGTCTCACCGTCGCCTGATTCAACAGACTCTAAAGCTACGTCTACTAGATCACCAACTTTAACTTCTAACTCACCCTGAGCATTTAAGAACTGCTCCTGAGGAATTGGAGACTCTGACTTTAAGCCAGTGTCAACAATAACAAAGCCGTTGTTGATTGCTACTACAGTACCTTTAACCATTGAGCCTGGACGGGTCTCAACATTCTTTAAGGACTCTTCGAAAAGTTGTGCAAATGATTCCATTAAGGTTTCCCATATAAGCCCCAAAGCATCATGCTTAAGGGGAGTTGTAAAAAAAAGTGCTGTCTTCCATGACACCACTAAGTAAAAATCTAATCTGCTTTAAGACCAGTCTTTTGTTTTACATAGTCTAAAGCTGTTTTATAAACGGTCTCAATATCCATATCTGATGAGTCAATTACAAGAGCATCATCAGCGGCCTTTAAAGGAGCTACAGGACGATTGCGATCTCTGTCATCTCGTTCCTGAATTTCTTTAAGGATAGTATTGTAATCAGCACTTTTTCCTTTGGACTCCAGCTGCAAGCAGCGACGTTTTGCTCTTACCTGTGCACTAGCGTCTAGGAATATCTTTACCTGAGCCTTAGGGAAAACCACTGTTCCCATATCTCGACCGTCAGCCACCAACCCAGGTTCCTTTAAAAATTCTCGCTGACGCTGAAGGAGAGCCTGTCTTACAGATGGATAGGCTGCAACCTTACTTGCATTAGCTCCCGCTTCTTCTGTTCTTATCTGTGAAGAGACATCCTCTCCGCCTAAAAGCACATGAACACCATCATCAAGACATTCAAACGACAGGTTCAGAAGTTTTGCTTCCTGAACAACAGAATCCTCATCAAAAAGTGCCAATCCAGCTTTTCTTACAGCATAAGCCAGAACTCTGTATATAGCACCAGAATCCAATAAATCGAAATCCAGAGTCTCAGCAAGTCTTCGGGTTAATTCGCCTTTACCTGCACCACCTGGTCCGTCTACAGCAATAACAATCGGATCTGACATTTTTATTCCTTAATCTTCTGAACTGCGAATTATAACAGATAATTAAACATATAATCCACAACTATCACGATTTAAATCAGTTTTTTCTTCTTGTGGTATTGACTGCAGTAAAAATTAAGAATTATTTCCAAATACTGAGATAAAACCAATCTACATGCTACAACTCAAAAATGTCTCTTCATAATAATCGTCTATTACATAAGAGATTGATGTGCTAAAATATCAAAAATTAATGAGTTTCGTCACAATTTTAGTGACTTTTAGCACGAATAAAAAGTAAAACTTATTTTTATTTTGATAGCAGTGCTATTAATTAGATTAGGATAAGACATTGACTACAAAACTGATTCAGGGTCCTGTTGCAAAGCTACCAACAAAGTTTGGTCAGTTTAATATTACCATCTTTAAAGAAAACGATGTTCTAGATCATGCTGTTGTGTTTTTAGGCGATCTCAAAAATGGCAAACCTGTTTTATGCAGAATTCATTCAGAGTGTTTAACCGGAGATGTATTTGGCTCTCTACGCTGTGATTGCGGTTTTCAGCTGGAAGCTGCCCTAAAGGCTATTCAGAAAGAAGGCCGAGGAGCCCTACTGTACATGAGACAGGAAGGCCGTGGTATTGGTTTGTTCAACAAAATCCGAGCATATAAACTCCAAGACGAAGGCGCAGATACAGTTGATGCTAATATTCAGCTTGGATTTCCTGCAGATGGCCGAGAGTACGAAGCCTGTGCACAGATGATGAAGAACATGGGATTTACAAAGGTTATTTTAATGACGAATAATCCTGCAAAAATCCACGATATTGAATCTCACGGTATAGAGGTCGTTGATAGAAAACCTATCGAATACGGAAGAAACACTTTTAACGAAGGCTACCTTGATACTAAAGAAAAACGAATGGGACACCTTCTGCATCATCAGGATTAGAGCATAGATAGAGATCATTAAAGAGAGCCTTCCTATAAAGCTCTCTTTTTTATTACTCAAAAAAAATTGCAGTGAAGAATAATAGTTGACAGTCACAGTTTGCAACTGCAATCTTCTTTGTAAAACTATAAAATTAGCTAGTCAGTCAAAGAGTGATAGGTATGGGAAAGCTCTTCAATTTTCATACAAGCCTCTTCAGCCTTATCAGAAATTGAACTGCATACTTTCTTGTAGTACCTTTTAGCTTCTTGTGGATCATAAGCAATATTATAACTATAAGAATTCTGTGAATCTCCTGGTTTTACACCATGCTCATATATCATGCCGGCTCTCATGCATGCATCATAATTGTTGAGTTTACATCCAATATCCAAATAGTATATGACCTCATAAAGAGTAACTCTAACTGCACTTCTTTTTATCTCTGTTTCAGACTTAATGGCATTGTATGTGGAATACAACTGAAAGCATGCATCAGATTTCTTGAAATCTTCACAAAGTTTTCTCATATAAGAGAAAGCCTGAACGTATTCTCCTTTGGCGAGACTGTCATCTTTTGCCTTTAAGCATTTATTGAGATCTCCATCTAGACAAACATCGACAACGACATTTTCAGAAGCCACAGACGATTTTTCAGGTGTCTTGCAAGCCACCCCATGACAAATAAGAATTATCAGAGGTACACAAATAACAATAATGCTTGCCAGATAAAGAAATGTTCGTAATAACTTCATAAATACCCAAAGTAAAAAGTGATCATAATCACAGAGTTGTATTTTATTATATATAAAAAAGAAATCTTGTAAACTCAATATCAAAAAGGAGATTAAGACAGAAATATAAAAATCACGATTAATTGATTATACATAACTGACATTTTACATTATTATATTATTCACTTTTGCATTCAAAACTTCTTGCAAATCAAAAAGATCGGTGCAGCATTTCAAAAATTGTGTAATGAAGACAACAGTAAAAATTTCAGATGATATTTAAAAAATTTAATACAGAAAAAAATTTTTTCAGCGAATCAAAAGAAATGAACCAAATAGAGAAAAACAGAGACTGAACATCACCACATAGACATTTTTGAACAAAATTGTGATAATGGCGGATGGAGTGAGATTCGAACTCACGGAGGGCGTAAACCCTCGACGGTTTTCAAGACCGTTGCATTCAACCGCTCTGCCATCCATCCGCAGAGAATGGAGGTATTATAAATGACAATCGAATACAATGGAAGACTAATTTTAACTGACAGTGAAGGTTACCTTAAAAACGAAAACGACTGGACTGCTGATTTAATGCATTTCATGGCAAAAAATGACGGACTTGAGCTCACTGAAGATCATATTCTGGTAATTAATGAAGTGAGGGAGTATTACAAAGAATTTGCAACTACTCCCCCTATTCGCGGTTTAATCAGACTTCTAAAGTCCAAAGGTTATGACAAATTAAGTTCTTCAATCACCCTTGCTAAGCTTTTCCCTGAGGGAGCAGCAAAATCAGCAGCAAAATATGCCGGACTTCCAAAGCCTATCAAATGCATTTAATTTCTTGATATTTCCAGTAAAGCCCACTTCTTGAAGTCACCTTCCACATGACCGTTATTGACTGTATACTCAATACCGGTCATACCATCCTGAAGTTTCTGTCCGTCAGCAAAGCATTTGCCTACTTCAATCTTTTTAGTATCACCAACATGCAGAACCACTGCATTGTCAATGTTCTTTGCAGGATCCTTGAAGCGACGGCAGAATGAATCATCAGACAGTTTTTCCTGCTCACCTGCACCTACTGCAGGATTTCTCAGTCTGAACTGACCGGCTCTCTGCCATGTGGATAATACAGGATCTGAAGAAACATCCTTACTGAATGAGCTTACGTTCTTAGCCCACTGTGAGGCTTTCTCAATATCTTTAGGGAAGTTCATATCAGAACGAATACCCTGTTCAAGATCGATTCCGCCCCCCATATCATTCTGACGTTTTGTTTCATCACCATAGTAGATTTGAACAGAACCAGGCAGCATTAAAAAGTTAACACCCACTTTGGCCATATCTTTCTTGCGACACAGTGAAGTATCATGAGAAGAAATATAGGTCATGTTCATTAATGCTGGTTTGCCCTGTAATCTGCCATACAGATTACCATACTTTACCCAGTCTCCCTGATCAGGTGTAATACAGGTATTAAGATTTACGCCATCAGGATTAAAGTAGAAGTCAATAAGAGAATCAAATCCACCCTTTTTTGCATATTCTGACTTATCATCAGGATCGTTTGTAAAGGACCATACTTCTCCAGTCATATAGAACGGATCAGTCCATGCTGCGGCAGGATCTTTACCCTTGTTCTTGGCTCTCCAGGTGTCCAGTGCTTTTTCACTGTATTCCTTTAGAAGTTTCCATGAGTCTTTTGAAACATATTTTACGGTATCACATCTGAAACCATCTATTCCAAACTCTTCAACCCATGAAGCCAGCCAGTGAGCCTCAAACTGAGCAACACTCATAGATCCCTGTCTGTATTTCAGAGCTGCAGGAATATCATGCTCTTTGTCAGACTTTTTCCATTTATCCTGTAAAAACTCAGGAATTGATACAGGTTTTGCATTCGGATCAGTGTTTTTTAAATCTGGCAGGTAAGCAAGACATTTATCCAAACCGTCTTCTGCACCGCAGCTCTCACCATAACCATCAAATAGGATCCAGTCTTTACCCCACCATCTGTTCCATGAAGAATCATAGCTTGCATCTATAGGTTTGTCGTGGAAAGTCTGCCCGAAATCTTTATTAGGGATCCACTCTTTGCAAGGATCCTCGCCATGTGAAGTTCTACCGAAATTAAAATCGCACATGTCTTTTAAAGTGGCATAACCGGTATGGTTCATCACCACATCAATTAATACTCTGATGCCTCGCTTATGAGCTTCATTAACAAAGGTTCTAAAATCCTCAACAGTACCCATGTTAGCGTCTATTGATGTAAAGTCTAATGCATAATAACCATGATAGGCATAATACTGGTACATACCCATAGGACCACCACCTACCCATCCGTGAGACTGTTCTACAGGAGAACTTACCCAAATAGCATTTACACCTAAAGAGCGAATATAGTCTAATTTCTCGGTAAGACCTTTAAAGTCGCCACCATGAAAGGTTCCTGCATTATAACCAGCTGAATCCTTATAAGGTCTTCCATAGCTGTTATCGTTACTCTTATCTCCATTAGCAAAGCGATCTGTAATAACAAAGTACAGATTAGTATTCTGCCAGGTAAAAGGAATGTCATTTCCCTCACTGGCTGAATTAGTAGACTTTGTTGTTGTATAAGCAACAATAACACCTAAAGCAATACCTGACAGCAAAAATGCTGACGCTTTTTTGAAATTCATAATTCACCTAAAACAAAGAAAAAGAAGAAAAGATTTGATTATTTTTAGTTATGATTAAGCAATCTAAGACAACATTGAAAATATGACTAGCTTTAGTGATAAGAAAGATGAGTTAGCTCTCAAAAATAAATATGTATATACAGGAGATCATAAAAATAAATGAGAAATTTGCTGTCAGGCACTGTATGACTTGACATAGATCACAACATATAAATCAGGAGACAAAAATATTAATGCGATAAAAGATAACAAAGGTATCTTCTGGAAAAATTAGTTAAGAGAAAAAAATGATATATGAATGGCGGATGGAGTGAGATTCGAACTCACGGAGGGCGTAAACCCTCGACGGTTTTCAAGACCGTTGCATTCAACCGCT
>CAKQDA010000021.1 GCA_934218695.1 uncultured Succinivibrio sp. | reverse complement strand
TATAGCTGCATTTACTACGTTATGAAAAAGTTATCAAAATCTCTTGCAAGTTTAAGTGGGTCCATATATAAGATACTGACCATCTACAAGAATAGTGCCATCGTGCAGGGTAGTACCGCGCTCTGTTACAATACCAACCTCCTGACCATCCTTTGTTGTGGCGATGATCCTGCTCTTAATTCTGTCATCAATAGACAGTTCCACTGACAGGGAAAGAGAATTCTCAGGAAGAGCACCTTCATTTGCTGCAATTGTATTGAATGTTTTCATTTTATTGTCTTAATTCCACTAGAACAGGTAATATCTCTGAGTTAAAGGTAACTCTGCAGCAGGTTCACATGAGATTAACCTGCCATCTGCATGTACCTGGTAATTCTGAGGATCAACCTCAATCTTTGGCAGATAATCATTAAGTCTCATATCTTTTTTAGTAAGATGTCTGCAGTTTTTTACCTCACCTATCAGACTTATAAGACCTAATTTTTCAGGCACATGAGCTTCAATTGAAGCTTTTGACATAAAAGTCATACGGGTAGTCTGCAGTGCCCTGCCAAAACTTCCGAACATCGGACGGTAACGAACGGTCTGAGGAGTAGGAATGGAAGCATTGATATCTTCCATCAGTGCGTATGAAATCATACCGCCTTTAATTACCATATCAGGCTTTACACCAAAGAAAGCTGGTTTCCACAGCACAAGATCGGCTAATGTGTGCTCACCGCTTGTACTCAAACAACTAATTCCATGATTGGTGATGACAGATCACAGCTACTTTTAGTTTCTGAAGAAACTTTAAATGCTGAAGCTAAACAAGCTTATGATGAGGTTATCAATCAGTCTAAAGCTAACGGTACTTTAAATGCTGATGAGAACTTTTCAAAGCGCGTAGATATGATTTCAAAACGTTTAATTGACTATGCTCCAGAGTTAAGAGCAAACTGCAAGAATTGGAATTGGGAAGTTAATACCATTAAAGATCCGACCGTAAATGCCTGGTGTATGCCTGGTGGCAAGATCTGCGTTTATACAGGTCTTAACGATACACTAAATCTTACAGATGATGAATTAGCATCAATCATCGGTCATGAGATCAGCCATGCTTTAAAAGAGCACTCAAGAGGAAAGAGAAGCCAGGCATCTTTACAGAGTGGACTTACCACTGTTGCTAAGATCTTAGGTGTAAAAAAGGCTGTTACTGATACAGCTAATCTTGCATACAACACTGCTTTTGCAATGCCATTTAGCCGTGATCAGGAATCAGAAGCAGACAAGTATGGTCTTGAGCTTATGTACAAAGCGGGATTTGATCCTAACGCAAGTGTAACTGTAATGGAAAAATTAAGTAAGTTTGAAAAAGAAGAATCAGAAAAATCAGGTAACACTCAAAACGCTGCTGACAAATTACTCTCAAACATCACCAGCACTCATCCATCAAGTGAACAGCGCTTTACAGATTTAAGAAAGCTCATTGAAGAGTATCACTTATCTCAAAAGAACATCGATACTAAGTAGAAAACGATTTAAGATAAGTTTTACAAACACAAATTCTAGGCCGAAAGAAAGAGAGTACCCCAAAACAGTTAACTCTAAAGCTTACAACTTAACCTAAAGGTGGTTCATTGAACCGCCTTTATTTATCTTTAGCATAAAGACGTAAATTAAAATTCTAAGTTTTCCCAATACAGCATAAAACACAATATTTTGCGTTTGTTTTTATTTTCTTCATTTCTATAGTTACAGAAGATATTGGTAAACAAGGCAAAATCTCATGAGAGAAACAAAAGATCTAGAATTTAAAGGATCTATCAGTAATACCTTTTTAAAAACTGTCAGCGCTTTTGCTAACTTTAATGGAGGCAAGATCTTATTTGGTATTGCTGATGATGGTACTGTAAAAGGCATCGATAATCCTCAAGAATGCTGTCTTGAGATCGAAAACAAGATAAACGATAGCTTTAAACCGATACCTGAATACAGTCTTTCAATCAATGCTAAGACCAATGTCATCACCCTATGTGTAAAAGAAGGTATAGACAAACCTTATCTTTATAAAGCAAAGCCCTATAAAAGGAATGACAGTGCCACTGTTTAACTTGATCCTCTTGAACTTAAAAGACTGATTATGGCTGGCATGAATTTAACCTTTGAAGAGTTACCTTCAGCAATACAGAAGCCTAAGTTTTCATACTTAGACGAAAAACTAAAAAATGAACTCGATTTGAGCTTAATCAATATAGATACCTTAAAGATTCTTGAGCTTTACCATAAAGATGAAGGCTACAACAAAGCTACATTGTTACTCTCTGATAACAATACCTTTTGTGGTATTGATATAGCTAAATTTTGAGAAAGCATCAGTATTATCAAAGAAAGAAATACTATTGAGAAAGAAAGTATCTTAAAGCAATTTGATGATGCGATGGTTATGTTCAAAAGATACTATCAGTATGAAGAAATCGGCTTACAGAAAGACGGTTGAGATCCTACCAGAAAATGCCTTTAGAGAAGCTCTTGTAAATGCAATTATTCACAGAGCATGGGATGTCAAAGCCTGTATTAACGTTGCGATGTTTGAAGACAGAATTGAAATTACCTCACCTGGTGGTCTTCCTCAAGGACTTGATGAAAGTGAATACCTAAAAGGTGGAGTTTCAATTTTAAGAAACAGAATTCTAGGTTCCGTTTTTTACAGACTCCACCTAATCTAACACTTTGGCTCAGGCGTAAAAAGGATCATGGATGAATACATTGGAAATATGACAAAGCCACAGTTTTTCTGCTCAGAAAATGCAGTAAAGGTTATTCTTCCTGTATTAAAACAGGACAACTTACTAACACTAGATGAAAACAGTGTGTATACCTTAGTAAAGAAAGGTTATGATTCAAGCACTGATATCACCAAGAATTGCCCATTTGGTAAAAACAAGGTGGTTAACATTCTAAAAATCCTAGTAACTCAAGGTTACATCAGACAAACAGGTAATGGCAGAGGAACTCGATACAGTATTTAATATTTGCCTTAAATTTCTTTATTTTGTCGAACTACTCACGCTAATGCGGTAAAATTGTGACACAGCTGTCAGAAAACATAACGACACCAAAATAGGTATTACCGTGAGTTTGTTTTATCCTCTTACATTAGCAATTTCTTTAAAATATGGCTTTAGAAGCAAGGCTCATAAATTTGCTTCATTTGTAGCCATTCTCTCTATCATTGGCATTGCCATAGGCGTTGCAGCTTTAATTGTTGATACCTCAATTATGCAGGGACTGCAAAACAGACTGAAAAAGGCTGTTTTAAGAGATACCCCTCATATCGTAGTTAACATTGATAACAATGCTAATACTGACACTATAGGCAGTATTGAAAACAAACTTTTAAATCTAAATCATGTGGTTGCTGTAGCTCCTTTTGTTCAGGGGCAGACACTACTGCAAGGAAGCAGATCACTTGCACTTATCAATCTTGAAGGAATTGATACTGACAAGATAAAACTAAAGGACGGCTACCCTTTTGAGAATTTAGGTTTAGTTAATATCCCTGAAAAAGGTAGCTTCTCTTTAAACGCAGAAGCAGCTCTTTACCTTAAGAACAATTTACATTTAAATTCTAAAGTAAGACTTATAAGCACCGTCAATGCTCGCTATACACCAATGGGTCTTACACCTACTCAAAGAATTTTCTTATTAAATCAGTATTACCCTTCAACTAATTCAACCTCTTTAGATACTGCTGTAGGTAATTATGATGACGTAAGACGTCTGTTTAGAATGACAGATAGAACCGCTTCTTTAAGAGTCTGGTTAGATGATCCATTCTCTCTTGATGAGGTAAGGAAAAATCTTGATGAAGATGACCTTAACTATTCAGACTGGACCAAAGTTCAAGGCGAGTTTTTCAAAGCTGTAGCTATGGAAAAGCTGACCATGGGCATTATGCTGTGCTTAATCATTGTAGTAGCAGCCTTTAACATTCTTTCAGCACTCACCATGATGGTAAGTGCAAGACTTACTGAAATCTCTATTCTAAAAACCCTAGGTCTTACTAATAAAAAGATCTTATCTATCTTTATGATGATGGGTATATTTGCAGGTGTTATAGGAACTCTAATAGGTATTATCTTAGGTATTCCTCTTACCTATTACATTTCATCTGCAATGAGCAATCAAGGAAGCTTTGGAAATCTTCCTGTATCTGTAGAACCATTTAATCTGTGTCTGATTGGATTTGGCTCAATTCTCATGAGCTTTATCTTTACTCTGTACCCAGCTTACAGAGCATCAGCTACCGATCCTGTTGAAAACCTGTGCCGAGGCTAAAATGAGTGAAGTTATTCTTGAAGCAAAAAATATCACACGTTCTTACTTTGAAGGAAGAATACGCACAGATGTTTTAAAAGGTGTAAACCTTGCCATAAGACAGGATGAACTTACCGCTATTATTGGTAAATCAGGCTCAGGTAAGAGTACCTTATTGCACATTCTGGGCACACTAGATACACCTACAAGTGGTGAAATTCTCTTTAAAGGTGATGATCTGTGCAGATTGTCTGGCAACAAAAAAGCTCAATTTCGTAATCAGAACTTAGGCTTTGTCTATCAGTTCCATCACCTGTTAGGTGACTTTACTGCTTTAGAAAACGTCATGATGCCACTATTGATTGGCAATATGGATATAAAAAAAGCGAAAGCTACTGCCAGTGAGTATTTAGAAAAAGTAGGCTTGAGCCACAGAATAGGTTACAGACCATCAGAGATGTCTGGCGGTGAAAGACAAAGAGTTGCCATTGCAAGAGCTCTAGCAGGTCACCCTGATATTGTTTTAGCAGATGAGCCAACCGGTAACCTTGATGCAAAGAATGCCCAAGCCGTGTTCTCTCTTTTCACAGAGCTTGCTAAAAACGAGCACCTAGCAGTGGTTATGGTAACCCATGACAATTCTCTGGCTAAAATGTGCGACAAAATCTATACCATGAAGGACGGTGTCATTGATGAAAACTAGTCTTTCATTTAAGCTTGCCTTTCGCTTTCTAAACTCAAAGCGTTATGGAGCTTTAGCAAAATTCATCTCCATGGCATCTACTACAGGTATCTGTGTTGGAGTCTGTGCTCTTATCGTCGGTCTATCTGCCATGAATGGCTTTGAGTATGAGCTAAATAACAGAGTGCTCTCTTTAATCCCCGGAGCTGAGGTATCCTCATACGATAAGACTGGTTTTTATAATTTAGAAGGTGAAGTCAAAGCTCTTGAAAAAGCACCTAATATCAAAGCTGTATCACCTGCTGTTCGCTTAAACGGAGCCTTTAGCTTCGGTGCTAACTTTGCTCCTGCCATGGTTATCGGTATTGATCCTGTAAATGAGAAAAAGGTTATCTCACTTGAAAGATTTATGGATTGCAAAACCGATATTCTCAACCATGCTGAAGCTGAACCTTTAGTTATCATCGGTCATGGTATTGCCAAGAAACTTAATATTAAAAAAGGTGATGAGCTAAATCTAAGCGCAATTGATACTAAAACTAACAGTGACGGTTTAGGCTCAATGGTGGTTAAAACTTTTAAAGTAGCAGGCTTCTTTAAGACCGGTGGTCAGATCGATAACAACTTTGCCTTTATCAATATCAAAGAAGCTGTAGCTTTAAGTGCACTGCGTGCTCCTAATACTATTCACGTAAAAGTAAGCAATATGTTAGAAGCAAGGGAGATCATTAACACTGCGCTTGCAACTCTACCTGAGCCTTGTGATGGTACTACCTGGATTGATTCACAGGGAAAACTCTACTCTGATATCAATATGATAAGGCAGATCATGTATCTTGCGATGATCTTAGTTATCAGTGTAGCTTGCTTTAATATCGTTTCAAATCTTGTGATGGCTGTTAGCGAAAAGAGACATGAAATTGCTATTTTAATGACTATGGGTGCGAAAAAAGCTCTTATTATCAAGTCATTTACCCTGATGGGCGTACTTTCAGCTATAAAAGGTTGTATCTACGGTGGTGTAGCAGGTTCACTACTCTCTTTGTGTATTCCTTACGTAACTTCTCACTTTAAAGACTGGTTTGGCATTGAACTTTTAAATGAAGATATCTACTTTATCAATTTTGTACCTTCAAGATTGATGATATCTGATGTGTTAATAGTAGTAGGTTGTGCCGTTGTGATGAGTTTTATTGCCTCAATTTATCCTGCTATTAAAGCATCTAAGATCGATCCTGCTCAGGAGCTTAATTTATAAATCACACAATTTATAAAAATAACTTTTCAAGCTATACTCTAATGAGCTGTTGGAGATTGTAAGTATGAAAAAAATAAGTAACACTGGTTCATTTAAAAATTTCTATTTAAACAACCAAATTTATGTGGATAAAACTGAATATATCTATAATCTCCTTAACAATGAAGCTAGAGTTTTTATCTCCCGTCCACGTCGTTTTGGTAAATCACTTACCCTAGATACTATTGGAACATTGTTTGAAAAAGGTGTTGAACCTTACTTTAAAGACACCTGGATTTATGACAAGTGGACAGAACCTACCTATTCTGTATTCAGATTGAGTTTTCTAAATTTAGATAACTCCTCCTTGGATTTATTCAAAAAGCAATTAAATTCAATAATTTCTGAATTTGCCAATAAGATTAACGTTAAAGGATATGTCGAAAAAACAGAGCCTGAAGACTCAATCTTAAGTCTTCTTGAAAAACTAGAAGAAGAAACTCGTCAAATTGTGATCTTAATTGACGAGTATGACTATCAGTTAACATCTAACATCAATAATGATGCTCTCTATAAACAATTCCAGAAAAAAATAAAAAGATTTTATGCAAATATCAAAGATAAGTTTGCTATTAAATTCTTAGGGATTACAGGTGTCACCAGATTAAAAGATGTAGAAATCTTTTCAATTGGTTCTGATATCAGAGATATTACCAATGCAAGTGCCTATTCTCAGATGATAGGTTTTACCCGTGATGAGATTAAAAAGTACTACATTGATTATTTAAAGTTGGCAGCATCCTATGAGAATAACTGTAGCGTTGACAAAGTAACTGACACTCAGATTGAGTCTATGTTAGATATGATGGCTCAAAACTATGATGGTTACTGTTTTGATGAAGACTATGAAAAGAAAGTATTCAGTACATGGTCGGTAAATACATTTTTCCAAACAATTGTTGGAAAGAAAAAAGTTCAGTTTGGAGAGTACTGGTACGACAACGGTGGCTTACCTTCAATCCTAGTTAACTATTTAAAAACACATGAACTGAATATTTTTGATTACTTAGATAAAAATAAGAGTTTAAAAGTTACTGATGATGACTTTAAAAATCCAACCTCATTAACCACTATCAATCAGAATGTACTGATGTGTCAGACCGGCTATTTAACTCTGCGCTCTTCACTTAATGATTCTAATATCATTGCTTTAGGTATTCCAAATGGAGAGATCTATAAAGCTTTAAATAAGCTTTTAGCAGCCAAATTCTTTAAAGGGACGATTGATGTTACCAATGATGCTAATGAGAACATCCTGGATGTAGGTTCTGTTGAGGATATCATCAGTTTACTTAACACTATGGTTAACACTGTAACCTATGATGCCTATCCATTAAATTCAGAATCATCAGTACAGAATTATGTTAAAGCCTATCTGCTAGGGGCTAAACAGAACGTATTCTCAGAAGTTCATCAGGCTAAAGGTAGAGCTGATTTAATGATTGAGACCAATAAACGCAGAATCGTCATTGAATTTAAATATGCTCAAAATGAGACTGAAGCAAAAACAAAGCTTAGTGAAGCTGTAGAGCAGATTAAATCACGTGACTATGGCAATATTGTGCCTAGAAAGGATGAGCTGTTAAGAATAGCTACAGTCTTTAATGCAGATCCTAAGGTGAGAGCTTTTACAAAATTTCAGGAAGTGTAAAGTTCTTTAATTATCAACAGCTCTACCTCTTAACAAAAATGCAGTTTTACAAAGGACTTCTTTGTTCAAACTGCATTTTTAACAAAGCAATCAAATCTTATTGACTATCACTTGTCATTGTTAGGTCTAAATACCTTTACATTGTGATAGCCCTTTTCTTTTAATTGTTTTGCCTGCATGGTACTCATCACGCCCTGATCACAGTATAGAGCATAGGTCTTTAATTGATCTAACTTGTTAAAGTCTGAGGCTGTTTTATAGAATGGCATTAAGATAACTTCATTATCAAAGACTGATAAAGGCTTCTTCTCTACATCATCAGGAGCTCTTACATCCAAGATCACATCTGATTTAGACAGTTCTGATACCA
Organism: uncultured Succinivibrio sp.; assembly: GCA_934218695.1. Lineage (GTDB taxonomy): Bacteria > Pseudomonadota > Gammaproteobacteria > Enterobacterales > Succinivibrionaceae > Succinivibrio. The sequence continues at coordinate 20,371 of CAKQDA010000021.1, read as the reverse complement.
CCTCGATCTCTGTTTTAAGCTTGGTAGTATCAGTTGGAATATCTGCAATATCAACAACCTTCATACTTTCGAAAGCTTTTTGTACAAGATCAGGATCCATCTTAGCCTCTTCCTCTTCAACAAAAGAAGCACTAGGACATACATTTGGATGATCTGAAATTACGCCACAGTACTCAGGCATGGACTCAGCAAAACCAATAGTACCAATCTTACGAGACATATCGATGATGTCTTGCTTATCAGCTGTAACTAAAGGTCTTAACAGCAATACATCACATACATTATCAATATGAGTTAGATTGCGTAGGGTCTGGCTTGATACCTGACCTAATGATTCACCAGTAACTAAAGCTTCAGCATCAAAGTGTTTTGCAACCAATGAGCCAACTCTCATCATCATGCGCTTTAAGATCACACCTCTAACACCATGATGAGTTCTCTCTAAGATCTGTCCTACAATTGGCTCAAATGGAATGGTTACAAACTTAACGCGATGTGAAGATGCATAGCGATCCCAGATAAAGTAACTCTCCTGCTTTACTCCAATCTCATGAGCAGTACCGCCCATGTTAAAGAACAGGTAATTTACCCTGCAACCACGATGTATTACATCATAAGTTGAAACGCCACTATCAAAGCCTCCTGAGATTAAAGAGAAGACATCACCCTGAGAACCTACAGGATAGCCACCAATGCCTAGGTGCTTGTCACCTGACAAGTAAGCTACCTGATTTTCAATTTCAAGGTGGATTAAAACTTCAGGATCATCTAGGCATACACCTTTGTTAGGAAATGAGGCTTTGAATTTACCGCCGATGATCCTTTCTGCCTGCTGAGAGTTAAACTCATGATTACCCTTTCTCTTTACTCTTACAGCAAAGGTCTTATTCTCAATTGAAGGACCTACAACGTCTTTAATTGAATCAAACAGAGAATCTAGTGTGGTAAATGGGTATTCATTTACTTCCATGAAAGAGTGAATGCCAGGAATTCTTGATAACTCATTGATGGCATCTTCTTTTGATACAGGATTTTCCTCAGTTCCAAAGATAGCTACAACCTTATCCCACTGAGCATAGGCATTAACAGCGATGTTGTGGTGTTTGCAAACATTAACAATGTTCTGTCTAACTAATCTAATAAGACGGTTGCGAACTGGTTTACTCTTAATTGAGATTTCTGGGAAAAGTCTAATAATAAATTTCATGGTGTGCTCCGAAAACAACAAAGGCTCCTGCACAAAGGAGCCTTATCTTTAACAAAATTTAATTACTCGTGAGAGTGTTTGTGACAGCAGTGATGTTCACCTTCCTCATGCTCATCATCATGGTGATGACCGTGACAGCAATGGTTCTCATGATCGTCGTCATGGTGATGGCCATGACAGCAGTGATGCTCATGATCGTGCTCATCCTCATCATGGTGATGGTGACAGCAGCAGTGCTCGTGATCATGATCTTCAGATGGACAGTGACCGCCTACGTGAGCATGACCGTGTTTGATTTCCTCAGGGGTAGCCTCACGAACATCCTCAACTACAATTAGGAAGTTCAAAGTCTTTCCTGCAAGAGGATGATTACCATCAACAACTACAGTCTTGTCATTGATTTCCTTGATTACAACAGCCATAGGACCATGCTCTGAATCAGCCTCAAAAACATTGCCAACTGCAATTTCAAAATCACCAAACATTGCTCTGTCAATTGTCTGCACAAGATTCTTATCATATTCACCGTAAGAATCCTTTGGTTCTAACTGAATTGCAAACTCGTCACCTTTCTTGTGACCTTCCAAGGCTTTCTCCAGACCTCTGATCAAAAAGCCGTGACCGATAAGAGCAGTTACAGGCTCGTCAGGCTGAGTTCTGCCAACAACCTGACCATTAGTTTCAGTTACGGTATAGTTCAATGTTGCAACTGTATCTTTTGTAATATTCATATTATCTTGCCCTCATAAAAACCGGTTAGATTTTAGCAGAAAAAAAAATAAAATTATCTTTGAGAGATATTTCTTACGATAGGTGTGAATCCTGAAGGTGCCAACTGTCCGTCGTTTGTATCAGTATCTCTTGTGATAGAAAACTTTTTTAAAGCTCTGTCTAGCGCCTCTGTACATGAAGAGTCAACCTTTCCTTCTGCGTTTAAAGCTGTTACAGTGCCATCACTGTCAGTTTCGAAAACCCTGCAGCTGTCTGTATTACTGTCTGTAGCATTTAACATTAAAGTAAACCCATCTGTTGCAGTATCCAGGTTCATGGAAAAATATGGTTTTGCCTGTTCACTCAGTGTTACTGTACAGTTGTCATAACTTCTGTCAAAAGCACCACAGGTCTGCATATATTTTGTAGCCTGATAGACTTCCTTTAAAGCAATGGTTCTGATTTCATCCGCTGATAAAGAATCATCAGCCTCGACATCAGAAGATGCACTCTGAGCATCTTCTGATGCCTGAGCTAAAGACTCTGCCTTAGAGTTACTTCCAGATGCTCCGTCCATCACACAACCGCCGATAAGGCAGCCTAGAGCAATAACAAGACAGGTAACTCTAAAATAGCTTAATGATCCATCTGCATTAAAAATAGGATTAAACATTTTAACCTACAGGCCTCTGTTTTTATTTACTATCTGTGTTCTTTCAGAATCTCATCTGCACAGTCTATCTGTTTTTGTTTGAGTATGGAACGGCATACATAGCCTTCACCATATCTCGAAGGTGCTCAGGATAAGAATTTAACCTCTCAGAAAACTTCTGTCTGTCAGTTTCACTTACATTCTCAGCGTGGCCTGCACTTATTAAAGCAGTAGGATATAACTCATAGTTTTTCCACACAAAGTTATCAATGATTGCCGACAGCTCTTCAGGAGTTTCAAAACCACCTTTGATAGGATCACCTGCTACCAGCTTTACATGACCTTTATAGCCACGAATACCACGGGTGATGGTATCAATATCCTCAAACTCGTCTTTATGATACTCGCCATTCTTCTCTTTTTCATAAAGCTCATTTGCTTTGGCAAGATCATTAGGATCATATTCATATGTAATGGATACAGGAACAATGTTCAGAGAACTCATGTATTCCGAGAATGACTGCTTTTTCTGACGACCGTATAAAGAAATCATCTTTAATACAGCATCTTCAGTCTTGTCATTGCCGTCTTTGGCTCTTCCCTCTCTCTGAGCAATCCAGATTGATTTGTTCTCCTCAATGGAAAGACCAATGTAATTTGAAAGATGAGTTAAAGCCTTTAATTTTTCACGTGGAGCTTCAATTGATCTTTTAACAATAAAACTTCTGTTCAATCTCATGAGTGAGGTTGCTACAGGCAGTCTTAACAAGTTGTCTCCAATGGCTATTCTTACAGTATCACATCCTGACTTGAACAGGGCATAATCAATGAAGGCAGGATCAAGAGAAATATCTCTGTGATTTGAAATAAAGAGATAACCTTTTCCTTTTTCAAGTTTGTCAAATCCGACCAACTCAAGACCGTCAGTTGTGGTTTCAACCATCTTCTTTACAAAGTTGGCCACAATAACCTGAAAATCTTTGATAGTTTTGATTTGTGAGATCTTTTTCTTTAAAAGGAGCTTTACAAAAGGCTTTAAGATAAAGCCAAGCTTTTTATAAATAACCGGAAAACGGAACTTTAAAATACTGCTGATGACCATTTTATCAGAAATGATCTTGTTAAGCTCTGACTCAACCTCATCATCACGACATGGTCTGATATCGTCAAAAATCTTATCATAAGTAGTTATTTTTTTATCTTCTGTATTATTAACCATAAGATGTATTTTGCCTGTTGCTTAATATAATTGTCCGCTATTTTATCAAAGAATTGCACAGATTTTTAATTCATATCCACATTAGGTACGTGTTTGAACTGGAATTATAAAAAAAATGAACCAGACTTATAAAAATTGAGCCTTCAAACAGCCTTTTACAGATAAGTTAACAGTCATCAGAATAAAAAAAGAGAACCTGTGTAATAAAAAAGTAAAAGTTTCTTAACAAAGCATATAGCACAGAAAATTGCGAGTTAAAAAAGTTACATAATGTATAATGAACAGAAAGACAGTTATAACAGGATCACAAGATGAGCGATAAACATTTTCTGCCATTACCATACGGTAAAAACGGATATGAAGAAATACGTAATGGTGGCTGTTACTATGTGGACAAGACTCCATATATAAAAACGCTTATTGATACTGACAAGTCAGCTGTCATGCTGTTTACAAGACCAAGACGCTTTGGTAAAACAGTCTTTATGAGTACGCTCAACTCATTTTTAAAGATAAACAAAGAAAATCCAACTGACACCTCAGAACAGCTAAGACTTTTTGAAGGAACACAAATATTAAAAGACACAGAGTTCTGTGAAAAGTACATGGGTAAATATCCTGTTATCTTTATCACTTTAAAGAGTGTGGATGGAGATAACTTTGAAGACGCCTATAAGATGTTTGCCATTGTCGTATCAAAAGTTGCTTCTGAATATGAATATCTTTTAGAAAGTCCTAGGTTAAATGATTCAGATAAGGATAAATTAAAAAAACTCTCAGATATAAGCTTTTTAAGACTGCTTGAGAATTCAGACTATCTGACAAATGCATTAAATACCCTGTCAGCACTTTTATATAAGGAATACGGTAAACTCCCAGTTCTGCTCATAGATGAATATGATGTTCCACTAGCCAAAGCCTCATATCACGATTTACTCAAATATAAGACATACGACGGAAAAATTGATGCTAACAATACCTACCATGCAAGAATGGTAACTCTAATGTCAGGCTTCTTAGGTATTCTAAAAGATGAGAACACTCTTACCAAGACAGTTATGACTGGATGTTTAAAGGTAGCTAAAAACAGTATCTTTACAGGAGTAAACAATCTTTATGTAAATACTGTAACTGCAACAGAAAAAGACTATACAGGCTTAATCGGTTTTACCAAGGATGAAACAAACAGGTTTCTTGATGACTATGACCTGTCAGAATACTCTGCCCTTGTAAAAGACAACTATGACGGATACAGATTCTATGACAAGGAAATGTTCTGTCCATGGGATGTGGTAAATTTCATTCGTAACAATTACAAACTGAAAATAGATGGTGAATTACAGCAGATACATGCAGACAACTACTGGACAGGCACCACCTCAAGCTCTTCTATCTATGAATATTTAGGATATCTTACAGATAAAGACACTCAGAAGATGCAGGACCTCATAGATGGTAAGTCAATAAGTTTCAGTCTCAATGATTCCATGAACTATGACAGTCTGTCAGAACACAATCCTGATGACTTCTGGTCACTGCTTCTGCATACAGGTTATTTAACCTTGGACTGGGATAAGACAACAGAAGAGCTCAAAAAAGACAGTCAAGCTCATAAAGTGTCCTTTGCAAGAATTCCAAACCAGGAAATCTTAAAATGTTTTATCAGCAATATTCAGAACAGATTTAATAAAGAGACAGCACCTGCATCTGTTGCAGAATCTCTTGCAAACTGTCTTTTTAAAGGTGATGCTGATACAGCATCTGACACTATCTTTGACCTTTTACAGAACTATATTTCAATTAGAGACAGTGCTACAAAGGCTCCTCATGAGAACTACTATCATGGTTTTCTAAACGGTCTCTTTTCTAACTGCTCTAAGGAATTCTTTTCTGAATACCGCTCCAATTCTGAATCAGGCGACGGCTATGCTGACATTATCTTTAAGAGTAACCGAGGCGGGAAAGTTGTCATCATTGAGATAAAATCATGCTCAGGTTCTGAGAGTAAAAAAGCAAAAGCCAGAGAGGCTATAGCACAGATAGAAGAGAAGAATTACGCAAAACCATATCTTAATAATGAGGATATATCTTCAGTTTATGCATATGGAATCTCATTTGATAAAAAGGACTGTGAGGTCCTTTGCAAGAAGATAAGGTAATATTTCCTCTAAGTCATGGTTACAGGTTGCTCTTTTTAGATTGATTAAAAGAGCAACCTGCAATTTTCTGTCTCATATTTGCAATGTCAGGATCTTTGCGCGTTCATTGCTTGTAAAAGTTTTTCTCTATTTAACTTTACGATTTAAGTTTATGAACTGCTGTCATGATGGTTAGATCTGCGCTTAATGAATGCCTTTTAAAACTTTATATTCAGATTCTGCAAAAGTATCAGTCATTCCTGAAATATAATCTACAAGCAGTCTTATTCTTAAATACATTTCAGAGAATACAGCCTTATCCCTGTTCTTAAGATAATACTCCTTATGTCTTCTGGAAATCCTTGAGGCTATACGTTTACAGAAGGGATTGCCACCTGTTCCAGACAGCTCTTTTGTAAAGTCATCCTCATTTTCAAACAGAAGATACTCGTAGGATTCAAATAGACCTCTAATATAACTTGCACCTGACAGATCTAAGGTCTGAACTTCAAAATGGTTGTATACAGCCTGATATTCAAAGTTCTTCAACATTTTTAATGCAGTTACACCTGGATAGTTGCCATAAGAAAAATCAGGTTCACCTGTTTCTATAAACTGTTCAAGATCCTGACTTATGGCTGTGGCTACGTCATTTATGTAAAAGTTTGAAATGACATCACGTAAATAAAACAGAGCTTCTGTTTTATTTACTAAAAATCTTTTTTCTATTTCATTAACGTTGAGATATTTTGACAGTTCTGACAGCTCAGGATAATTATCAAGTTCACGGCAGAGTTTTAAAATTACATATCTGTCAATAAGGCCTCTGTCAAACGCATCCTCCAGATCTGCAAGAACATAAGCAAGATCATCAGCATACTCTATGATAGTTGCAAACGGATGACGTGTATCACGATGACACTCTTCCCTTATCGCATCAAGAAGAACTTTCTCTGATAAAAAAACTCCTGCATTGGCATATGACCATGAGTAAAAGTCCCCCTGTATTCCGTTACCGGCTTCACCTTTACCCTGACCTAACAACAGTTCTTTGATGGTATACGGAACTTTGATCACAGAGGCGTACTGACTTAAAGTAAGATTAAGATCCTGAATTGAAAAAGCCAGTCTCAGCCCCTGAGCATTGCCGTTAAAGGTCAAAAGATCATCTTTTTCCACCATGGCAATCTCAGAACTGATATGACGATTCTCAACTGTCTTTTTAAGCCATTCTCTGATTAACGATTCACCAAAGTGTCCAAAAGGTGGATTTCCCAGATCATGCATCAATGATGCTGTATAAAGACAGCTTGTCATTGGTCGCAGTATCGGAACAAAATCAGCCTGAGAGCATTTTTTTGCTACAGCAAAAGAGATAAGTCTTGTGTATTGGGCCACTTCCAGAGAATGTGTAAGTCTGTTTCTTGAGGCAGCTTTCACATCTAAAGGGAAAACCTGAGTTTTCTGCTGCAGCCTGCGCAAAGGTGCACACATTGAAAACTTTAAGCGGTCCTGCTCAACACCAAAATCATCAGAGTCTGACAAATTAAAGGATGAGAGGCCAAATGATAACTGCCCCTCAGATAAGAAATCGCCCCTTAGGCGCTTGGCGCAAAAGAGGCGGGAAGATAATTCATTATTATTCATCTATGTTCACTATAGTATGAATGTAAAGCCAACTGGGTAAAGAGTCATTATGACCGCTTTACACTAGTATGAAGGCATTGCCACAGGAGCCTTGTAACTGTCAAAGTTCTCAAAGAGCTCAGGCTCTGTCTGTCTTAATTTAGCTAGCATTGCTCTTGTAACCAGAGTTACACCGCCTTCTGAACGGTAGAATCTCTTTGCATCAAGAACAGGATCTTCACCAATGATCATGCCACGTGGAATTTCACATCCACGATCCATTACCACCTTAGTCAAACGACATGCTCTGTGAATAATACAGAATGGCATGATCACCGACTCTGACAGGAAGCAGTTTGAATGAACACGGCATGAATTAAACAGCAGTGTCTGGTTAATTGATGAACCTGAAATAATGCAGCCAGCTGATGTTACAGAGTTTCTTAAAATAGTGGAGGTACCACTGATATCCTGAACCATTTTAGCTGGAGGCAACTGGATCTGATTTGTCCAGATAGGCCAGTTAAAGTCATAAATATCAAGTTGAGGCTCAATGGAAGCAATATCCATATTTGCTTCCCAGTAGGCGTCGATAGTTCCTACATCTCTCCAGTAAACAATGTCTTTGTTACCACGATTTCGGATACATGACTTTGAGAAATCATGAGCATGAACCTGATGTTGCTGTACTAAAGCAGGAATAATATCCATACCGAAGTCTCTGTGTGAACCTTTAGTCTGTGCATCCTTCTGTAAAACATCATACAGAAAATCCGCATCAAACACATAGATACCCATTGATGCAAGACTCATGTAAGGGTTGCCTGGCATGGAAGGGGGATCAGCTGGTTTTTCTACGAATTCTGTTACAAGATTGTCACTGTTGACATTCATTACACCAAAGCCTTTGGCCTGATCCTTTGGAACAGGAATACATGCGACAGTCAACGGCCCGCCCATCTTGATATGATCAAGGATCAGTGTTGAGTAATCCATCTTATAGATATGATCACCTGCTAAAATCAGAACATATTTTGGCTTATGATCTTTGATAATATCGATGTTCTGGTAAATAGCATCGGCAGTACCCTGATACCAGTGCTCTTCATCCATTCTCTGAGAGGCTGGAAGGAAATCAATGTACTCATTCATCTGGTTCCTGAAGAATGACCATCCAGCCTGTAAATGGCGTAAAAGACTGTGAGATTTGTACTGAGTTACAACACCAATACCTTTGATACCTGAGTTGACACAGTTAGACAGTGCAAAATCAATAATTCTGAACTTTCCTCCAAAGTATACTGAAGGTTTGGCTCTTGTATCAGTTAATGCCTTTAATCTGCTGCCTCTGCCACCTGCTAAAACCAGGGCCATGGTCTGTCTGACGACGTCACGAGCGCTTTCCATTAGCTCCTCCAACATGACTTAAATCCAATTCAACGATTATTTTTATTTTAGTTTGTAAGTGTTAATTTTTATAGATAGCTAAATCTTTTTTGGGATCTAATCGATGATATTTTGCGATTAATCAAAGCGTTACGTGATCATTGGCACATATATAAACTGCAAGCGTTTGCAACAGTGACCAGTGTCACAAAAATAAATCTAGAATCCATAACACGATGTATTAAAACAGCTGATTAAAGCCTCAAATTATCTTTTTTTACGACGACAGCTTACGTAGTAAAGTAAAAAATATTGTTGTGTTTCAGTGGAGTTAATCAAAAAATCCGCATCAGTCATATTTGAAAAATTTAGGACTCAAAAAAAATTAAAGAGATTTTTTTTGATGACGTTATTAAGTTCAAAGGGAAGGAAAAATTCCTTAAAAGATTTCAAAAGTTTTTCCGCAGGAGGAAAACAAAATGTCAATTTATGTAAATACAAACGTCAGCTCAATTAACACCACAAACAAATTAGCAAAGGCAACACACTCACTTGATACAACCTACAAGCGTTTATCATCAGGCTACAGAATTAACTCTGCAAAGGATGATGCCGCAGGTTTACAGATTTCAGACCGTTTAACCTCACAGATTAACGGCTTAAAGCAGGGTAACAGAAATGCCAATGATGGTATTGCATTAGCCCAGACCGCTGAAGGTGCCTTAGACGAAGTACATACCATGTTACAGCGTATCCGTACTTTATCAGTACAGTCTGCTAACGGTACCAACACCACAGAAGACCGTAAATCAATTCAGGGTGAAGTTTCACAGTTATGTGCTGAAATCAACCGTATTGCATGTAAGACTACATTTGGTGGTTCTGAAATACTGTCAGGAAAGGATACAAAAGGTCAGACATTGCTTGATAAGACTGGTGGTAAGGTAGCCTTCCAGGTAGGAGCTAATGCCAATGATAAGATTTCAATTGATCTGGCCTCTGGATTTTCAGTAAAGCAGATGCAAGCTGAAACAAAAGATGGTCTTACCTTAGTAGATGATGCCGAAGGTAAAGCTCATGGGTCTTCATTCTCCGTGTCAACAGCGGATGAGGCACAAAATACATTAGGCGCTATAGACAAATATATTGCCTATGTTGACAAAAAGCGTGGCGAGTTCGGTGCAGTTCAGAACCGTTTAGAGTCAACCATCTCTAATCAGTCAAACATTGCAGAGAACGAGTCAGATGCACGTTCAAGAATCCGTGATACTGACTACGCTGAGGAAGCAGCAAACCTGTCACAGCAGAACATCATTCAGCAGGCAGCAACCTCAATGTTAACTCAGGCTAACAGCCGTCCACAGATTGCTTTAAGTCTGTTAGGTTAACGGGTTAAAACCTGCAATCCCCGAAGATTTTCTGAATTTTCGGGGATTTTTTATACCTAATTTATGCAAAGGCTAATCTTAACTGATAAAATCCATGCAGAATTGTTATCGAGGAATTTTTATGAAAATTGGTATTATCTGTGCCATGGATGAGGAGACAGAGTACTTTCTGTCTAAACTGGAAAGCTATGACACTAAAAAAGTAGGTCAGATCGTTTTCTATGAGGGAAAGACCACTGAAGGAAAGGATGTGGTTATTTCACGCTCAGGTATCGGCAAAGCTAAAGCTGCTACCGTAACAGGTCTTCTGATTGCCTTATACAATGTAAACTACATCATCAATTCAGGTATTGCAGGCTCTATCTCCCCTTTACTGCATATTGCGGACATCGTTTTTTCAACTGACGCCACTTACCATGATGCTGACTTTACACCATTTAATTATGTAAAAGGTCAGATGCCAGGCGAACCTGAAGTCTTTAATGCCAGCTCCGAACTGATTGCCAAGGCTGAAATTGCTGCATCCACGATTCCAGAACTCAAAGATCATGTAAAAAAAGGTCTCATTGTCTCAGGTGATCAGTTTATTAACACACCTGAAGAAAAAGCCTCTATTGCAGCAGACTTTCCTCATGCAATGGTAACTGAGTGTGAAGGTGCCCCTATTGCTCAGATTGCCCACGATTTTAATATTCCTTTCATAATCATCCGTTCAGTATCAGACTGTGCAGACGAGAATGAAACTAAAACCTATGACTTTAATGTAAAAGTAGCATCAGAGAACAGTGCTAAACTGGTTTTGGCCATGATCAGGATGCTCTAGGAGATAGTATGCCTTTTGAGCAGATCTTAAATGCAGCAAAAGATGTCTCTGCATCAGATTTTTTTGCCACATTTTTCTCAATATTAGAGTACCCTGCTGTAACTCTGCTTACAGCAATGCTGCTTGAGATAGTTCTGCCGATTAATGCATCCTGGCGTCTTTCAAGTCTTTCGCCACTTTTTTCAAAACTCGCCAAAAAAGTAAACAGACAGGAAAACTCTTTAGGACAAACGGTCTTTTCAAGCGTTTTTCTGCCATTTTTCCTGCTGTGCATAGCTATTTTTACGATTTTACTTTTAAGATTCTGCATCAATCATGACACTATTGTGTCTCTTTTAATTCTGCCGTTTTTACTGGAATCAAAACCCGTTCTGAAAACAACTCTGCTGATAAAAAGAGCTCTTGAACACGATGATAAGGATCTTGCAAAAAAGTATCTGCAGAAGATAATGCTAAGAGACTGTTCAAAACTGTCTCTAATGGGGATTTGTAAAGCCAACAGCGAAGCTGTGGCTGTAGGACTTTTTGTAAACTGGTTTTCAGTTCTGGTCTGGTATATGCTCTTAGGAATCGAAGGTGCTCTGATAATGCAGATGGTCGCTGTAATGAACAGATCGTTTAGCTTTAAAGAAGAAAGGACTCAAACTTTCGGTGTCTTTATTTATAAATTTGAGCAGATACTTTTAATACCAAGTCTCATTGTGTATATGCTGACCATGATCTTTTCTGTTCACATTGTCAGGATCTATAAAAACATCATCAGTCATTTAAAAATACTTCCAAATCCTGTCACCTCACTTGTAATTGACACTTTAGGATCATATGCTAATGTGTCCTTAGGCGGGCCTCGTTACTATGAAGATAAACTTGTAAGGCTTGCAAGGATCGGAGGAAAGAATGAACCTAATCAGTTCTCTCCTTTAAAGATCTATAACAAACTGAGATTCTCAGGTATTCTTTTTGTCTGTTTCTGCGTAGTGGTCAGGATCTTTGTGTATTCTGCTTCCTAAAGCATGAACTTTTGTTTCAGATAAGTTTAGTCTCAATAAATTTTATGTCAGATAAAGATAACAGCCAGGATTTTTTACAGTTATTAAAAGAACATGATCAGGAAAATAAAGATCCTGAATTCTCCGCACTAATTAGCGATGCCATTGGAGAAATCAGAACTCTTGTTCAGGATAAAGTAGAAAAGAGTTCTGCCATGATTGACAGAAAACTTGCCAAGGCAAGACAGGAAGCTGCTGTCAGAAAATCTGAGGATGTAACCGATTCTGCATCATCAGGCTTCGTCCATATGGTACAGCCTAATGATGTTCTGGAATTTCGCCGTCCTGGAGTGCAGCCATATGTAGTTCAAAAACTGCGCAAGGGAGAATATCCTGAAGCTGATTTTATCGATCTTCATGGAAAAACTATAGAACAGGCCTATGAGCAGGTTATGCAGTTTTTATCCTTTGCAAAAAAGCATGAGTTCAGGTGCATCCTGATCATCCATGGAAAAGGTGAAAGATCAAATCCAAAAGCCCTAATGAAGAGTCATGTGGCTCACTGGCTAAAACAGATCCCGGATGTACTGGCATTTCATTCAGCACCAGTTTGGAAAGGCGGTACTGGTGCAGTGTGCATTATCCTCAAAAAAGGAGATAAAGCATCAATTGTCAACCGAGAGATATATCAGAAAAGGTAATAAAAAGCTCTTCTTACCTTATACAGCTCTTTCACTAACCAACCTTTAGAGCTGCAGGTGTAACTCCAAAATATCGTTTAAACTCACGACTGAACTGCGAGACACTCTGATAGCCAACCTCAAGTGCTGCTACATAAGCCTTGGTATTTTTTGTTATGATCATATCTTTGGCCTTGTTCAATCTAATCTTTTTTAAATACTGCACAGGTGTATCTGAAGTGACATCCTTAAAAAGTCTGTAGAACGAGGACACACTTAAATTCAGTTCCTTTGCTAAATTGTCAACATCAATTTCCTGATTGTAGTTTTGCTCTAAAACATCAATGATACGGTTTATCTGAACCAGAGGTCCTGACTGTAGCGACAACTTTAACAAGAGCTCTGACTGTTCACCACACAGCGCTCTGTACAGAACCTCCCTTTTTAAGGCTTTACCTAAAACTCTAGCTTCATTCTCATCAGAGAGGCATCTCAAAAATCGTATGAGAGAATCCTGAAAATCATCATCCATGGTTGAAGGTCCGATAGGAGTAGGAATATGCTTTGCATCAAAAGATTTTACTCTGTTGCGCAGATTCATACTTTCAACCAGTTCACGAATTTCTTCAACACAAAAACCGATAAATATTCCTTTAACTGGATTGTCTGTACTTGCAATAGTCTCACATTGTGCGTGAAGCATCATCGAGCAGACGATATAATCAAGAGCTGAATATTCATAGGCATGATCTTCAAAAGTCATGCGCTTCTTGCCTGACAGAAGTATACAGAGACCTGTCCTGTAAACAGTAGGTTCAGAACTCTTGTACTGATGATGCTTAAAATAGAAAACATTATCTAAAGGAGCTTCTAAAGTCCCATCTTCCATGTCAGGAAAGTACTCCAATGCCTTTGAAAATTTCCCCATAAAACCTCTCCTTTACAGAATTATGCACGATTTTACGCATATTTTCAGTATTTAAAACTGATTTTAGTAAGATTAGGCAATACAATGAAAAAATTATGTATATAAACTCTTAGTCTAAAGGAATAAATTAAAGTCAAAGAAAAAGAATTACAGGTTACATGCCTGCATTGACACTATATCAAAGACTTTTTTATAGAGGTTTTTATGAATTTTGAATTCTATAATCCAACTAGGGTTTTATTTGGTGCCGGAAATCTTGAGAAATTAGGCGAAGTTGTAAAGGAATACGGACACAAAGCATTGTTAGTTACAGGAGGAGGTTCTGTAAAGAGAAACGGTACCTTTGACAAGGCTGTTACCTCACTTAAGAAGGCTGGTATCGACTTTATTGAATGCGATGGCATTGCTCCAAATCCAAGGATTTCATCTGTAAGAAAAGGCGCAAAGCTTGTGAAAGATAACAACTGCGATGTCGTTGTAGCTTTAGGTGGAGGCAGTGTCATGGACTGCTCAAAAGCAATTGCGGCAGGTGCCATGTATGATGGTGATCCCTGGGATATGATTTATCATGGACAGGAAAATGTTTATATCCCCAAAGAAGCCCTTCCGGTAATTACAGTACCTACTCTGGCAGCAACAGGATCTGAGATGGATCCTGACGGTGTAATCTCAAATGAAGATACAAAAGAAAAATCTTTTGTTCACAGCGAAGTCCTTTACCCAAAAGTTGCATTAGTTGATCCTGAACTTACTTTAACAGTTCCACAAAACCAGACAGGCTACGGTGTATGTGACATCATTGTTCATATTACAGAAAGCTACTTTAACGGAGTAGATGGCACTCCACTGCAGGATTCATTCTCTTTATCCACCATTAAAAACTGTATTTTTTATGGATTGAAGGCTTATGAAAATGGCCATGATCTTGAAGCCCGTGAACAGGTCCAGTGGGATTCCATTGTTGCTCTGAACGGATTTATCAGCTGTGGTACACATGGAGCTTTTCCTGTTCATATGATTGAGCACACTGTATCCGGTATTCATGACATTACTCATGGTGCAGGTTTGGCTATCATAAATCCGGCCTGGATGAAATTTACCATCAGACACGGTGGTAACTTAAAGAAATTTGTAGATTTTGCAACATTCCTTTTTGATGTGAAAGATTCTGGAGATGATGAAGAAACCGCATTAAAGGGCGTTGCAAAATACGAGGAATTCTTAAAAAAGATAGGCTGTCCTACACGCTTTAAAGATTTAGATATCGATGAGAGCAGGTTTGAAGACTATGCTGATATTACCCTAAAGGTAATCCATGATGAGAACGGCAGGCTACCAGCCCGTCCTGCTCTTAGCAAAGCAGATATTATTGAGATCTTAAATCTTGCAAGATAGCCTAATATAGATTCATGGTATTCATTTGACCTGAAAATATTTATCCAAAGACACATAACCTAACATTTGGTAGTAGGATCATTCCTACTATCAAATCTGTTTTTATTTACTTCTATGATCATTATCAAAGACAAAGAATTTCAGGGTGAAAGACCTCTTTTCTTTCAGCATGACTTAAGGCTTGAAAACATAAGAATCTTAAACGGTGAATCTGCAATAAAAGAAGGCAGAAACATCGTTGCAGTTGATTCATATTTTAACGGCAAATACCCTTTCTGGCATATCAGTGATTTTGAGATTGAAAACTGTACCTTTGATACAGGTGCCCGTGCCGCAATCTGGTATTCAAATAATTTGAAGATGTCTAACTGTAGGATCATTGCACCCAAAATGTTCCGTCGCATGAAGGGTATAGCCCTTTTTAAAGTTGAATTTACAGATGCGCAAGAGACCTTATGGGATTGTGAGAATATTGCCTTAAAAGATGTAAAAGCCGTAAATGGCGATTACATATTTATGAACAGTTCTAATATTGCTGTCGATAACTTTACTTTACAGGGAAACTATTCATTCCAGAATTGTAAAAACATTACCATTAAAGATTCACACTTAGATTCAAAAGATGCATTTTGGGAAACTGAAAATGTCATTGTCGAAAACTCTGAGCTAAACGGAGAGTACTTAGGATGGCATTCAAAGAATCTGAAACTTGTAAACTGCAGAATCAGCGGAACACAGCCTCTTTGTTATGCAGAAAACCTTACTTTAGAAAACTGTACTTTTGATAAGGATTGTGATCTTGCATTTGAATATTCAAGTGTCTGCGCAACTATCAAAGGCTCTGTAACCAGTATAAAAAACCCTAAATCTGGAATTATTAAGGTACAATCAGTAGGAACTGTAATTCATGATGAGGATGCAAAAGCACCTGACAACTGCGTTATAGAAGAAGGTTACAATGGTCGAGCATAAGTACAATTTTGATGAAATCATAAAAAGAACCGGAACCTACAGCTATAAATGGGATCTTATGAAAGATCCTGATATATTGCCATTATGGGTTGCAGATATGGATTTTAAGGCTGCACCGGCCATCTATGAAGCTGTAAACAGGCTTGCTAAACAGGGATGTTACGGCTATGGCGTTGCAACGAAAGAATACTATGAAGCCATAGTCAATTTTCATAAAAGACACTATGCTCAGCATGTTGAAAAAGACTGGATCTTAAGTTCCACAGCTGTAGTACCTGCACTGACCGCAATATTACAGGCTCTGTCTCTTCCTGGAGACGAGGTAATCGTGCAGACTCCTGCTTATAACTGTTTCTTTGGATGTATTAAAAATTCATCATGTGTTTTGGCTGAGAATAAACTTGTCTATAAATATGGCAGGTTCTCTTTAGATTTTGATAACTTAGAAGAGCTTGCCTGCCACGAAAAAGCAAGATTTATGCTCTTATGCAATCCACATAACCCATCTGGAAGATTATGGACAAAAGAAGAGCTGCTTTCTGTTATTGAAATTGCTAAAAGACATAACCTTATTGTAATTTCAGATGAAATTCACTGTGACATCAGACCTAACGGTTCGGTATTTCACGCTCTTACCACGCTGGATGAGAGTTTTAATAACAATGTCATTACCATGAGATCAGGCAGTAAGACCTTTAATATTGCAGGTCTTAAAAATGCCTATATTTTTACCCAAAACAAAGAATTCCTTAACCGTATTGACAGGCAGTTTAATATTAACGAGATAAACGATCTTTCTCCTTTTGGAATTGCAGCAACTGTAGCTGCATACAATAACTGTGATGACTGGATAGTAGAACTTAATGACTATATACAGGACAACTACAAACTGTTAGTAAACTTCTTTAATGAAAATTTCAAAGAAGTGAAAGTATCCTGTTTAGAGAGTACATATTTAGCCTGGGTTGACTGCTCCTGCTTTAATATGACAGGAACAGAGATCAAAAACATACTTTTAAGGAAAGGCAGACTCTATGTAAATGACGGTGAAATGTATATGTCTCCGTATTCTGGCTTTTTGAGGATTAACCTAGGTTGTCCTAAATCATATCTTGAAGAGGCATTAAAAAGATTTAAATTGGCACTAGGATAATAGCATTCAGCGTCATCAGACAGTGGCAGAAATCTTACTTTGCAGTCTGCTGCTGTTAATTTCATCTAAAATATCAAAACCGTCACCTGTTTCATGGATCTTTTCATAAGTTAAGACCATGCCTTTCATCTGATGACGAAGTTTTTCCTGTTTTAATGGTGTTAACTGTGCAAACACTTCAGGTGAATAGGTCCTTTCAAAAGGGACTAAAGGCTCATCTCTCAGACATTCAGACAAAAAAACCTGAGTCATTCCATCTGTTGAGAACTGTTCTGTAATTGCCTGTGATCTGTCAAAATCAGAAGATTCTGCATACTTTTTCTGCTCTGGCATCAGATTAAACTTTTTTCTGAGATCTTCTTCTTTTAAACTGGATTCAGTTGTTGAGAATTCTGGATTGTCGGTTACATCATGAGACAACATTGCAAGCAGCAGAGAAAAGTCAGCATGATCAGCTGTCTGAATATCCTGATTCAGACGTGTGCCAAGCTGCAGTTCATCTACTAAAAGATGATTTCTAATCTCATGTGTTAGCATGAATTGATCTCCAAATTGCCTATATACATTTATCGGCAAAATTTGAAAATCTTTAAGTAATATTCTGAAATTCAAAAAAAAAGAAAACCTCAGATGATGATACAACTGAGGTCTTGATACTAATCCCAACCCCTGCAGGAGGAGATGGGATTGGGACTAGATGTTTTTATTAACCTAACAGACTTAAAGCAATCTGTGGACGGCTGTTAGCCTGAGTTAACATTGAGGTTGCTGCCTGCTGAATGATGTTCTGCTGTGACAGGTTTGCTGCTTCCTCAGCGTAGTCAGTATCACGGATTCTTGAACGTGCATCTGACTCGTTCTCTGCAATGTTTGACTGATTAGAGATGGTTGACTCTAAACGGTTCTGAACTGCACCGAACTCGCCACGCTTTTTGTCAACATAGGCAATATATTTGTCTATAGCGCCTAATGTCTTTTGTGCCTCATCCGCTGTTGATACGGTAAATGAGCTATCTGCATTACCATCTGCATCCTCGACCATTGTGGCACCATTAGTTTTATCTACCTGCGCTTTCATCTGAGCCACAGAAAAACCAGAAGTCAGATCAATTGAAATCTTATCATTAGCATTTGCACCTACCTGGAAAGCAACTTTACCTTTTACAAGTAAAGTTCCTGCCTTATCTGTATTTCCTGAAAGGATCTCAGAACCACCGAAAGTTGTCTTGGTTGCAATACGGTTAATTTCAGCACATAACTGTGAAACTTCACCCTGAATTGATTTACGGTCTTCTGTGGTGTTGGTACCGTTAGCAGACTGTACTGATAAAGTACGGATACGCTGTAACATGGTATGTACTTCGTCTAAGGCACCTTCAGCGGTCTGGGCTAATGCAATACCATCATTGGCATTTCTGTTACCCTGCTTTAAGCCGTTAATCTGTGAGGTTAAACGGTCTGAAATCTGTAAACCTGCGGCATCATCCTTTGCAGAGTTAATTCTGTAGCCTGATGATAAACGCTTGTAGGTTGTATCAAGTGAGTGTGTTGCCTTTGCTAATTTGTTTGTGGTGTTAATTGAGCTGACGTTTGTATTTACATAAATTGACATTTTGTTTTCCTCCTGCGGAAAATCTTTAATGGGCTTTCCTGCCCGGATACTTATTTAACGTCTATATGTAATTTCTCTTGAGTACTTTTTTATACTTTTCTTGAAAATTTCTTTATCTTACTGAATTGTAGAGTTTTTAATTAGGATTTAGAAAAAGAAATAACCAGATAAAAATGAATGGTAAAAAATGATAATTAGAGAAAAAGAAAACCTCAGATGATGATACAACTGAGGTCTTTGATACTAATCCCAACCCCTGCAGGAGGAGATGGGATTGGGACTAGATGTTTTTATTAACCTAACAGACTTAAAGCAATCTGTGGACGGCTGTTAGCCTGAGTTAACATTGAGGTTGCTGCCTGCTGAATGATGTTCTGCTGTGACAGGTTTGCTGCTTCCTCAGCGTAGTCAGTATCACGGATTCTTGAACGTGCATCTGACTCGTTCTCTGCAATGTTTGACTGGTTAGAAATGGTCGACTCTAAACGGTTCTGAATTGCACCGAACTCGCCACGCTTCTTGTCAACATAGCCTATGAACTTATCAATTGCCCCCAATGTTGCTTGAGCTTGATCTGCAGTTGATACAGAGAATGAATTTCCGTGGTTGGCGCCATCAGCATCACCAGCTATAATGCCTGCTGTCAGTGTTAAAGCTTTTGACATCTGAGCAACACCAAATCCAGATGCCAAATCAATAGAAATTGTATCATCATGGTTTGCACCTACCTGGAAGGCAACTTTACCGCCTATAAGTAGAGATCCAGCCTCATCTGTTTTTCCTGACAGTATTTCAGAACCACCGAATGTAGTCTTACTTGCAATACGGTTGATTTCAGCACATAACTGTGAAACTTCACCCTGAATTGATTTACGGTCTTCTGTGGTGTTGGTACCGTTAGCAGACTGTACTGATAAAGTACGGATACGCTGTAACATGGTATGTACTTCGTCTAAGGCACCTTCAGCGGTCTGGGCTAATGCAATACCATCATTGGCATTTCTGTTACCCTGCTTTAAGCCGTTAATCTGTGAGGTTAAACGGTCTGAAATCTGTAAACCTGCGGCATCATCCTTTGCAGAGTTAATTCTGTAGCCTGATGATAAACGCTTGTAGGTTGTATCAAGTGAGTGTGTTGCCTTTGCTAATTTGTTTGTGGTGTTAATTGAGCTGACGTTTGTATTTACATAAATTGACATTTTGTTTTCCTCCTGCGGAAAATCTTTAATGGGCTTTCCTGCCCGGATACTTATTTAACGTCTATATGTAATTTCTCTTGAGTACTTTTTTATACTTTTCTTGAAAATTTCTTTATCTTACTGAATTATAGAGATTTAATATCTAGATTTTTTTGAAGTTAGGAAAGATGTTGTTTTAATTTTGAAGATTTAAGAGACTGTACAGGATTTAAAAGGAGAATCGAGTAGGGAGGTGTTTCCACCATCCCTCTCACAACACCGTACGTGCGGATCCGCATACGGCGTTTCCCAAA
>CAKQDA010000020.1 GCA_934218695.1 uncultured Succinivibrio sp. | reverse complement strand
TATAAAGGAAGCCCGTTTTTATGCGGTACTTCCTTAAATTTTATTTCGTTATGTAACTAGATCGACAAAATACGGGTTTGTTATTTCTGTTGTAATTTTATTTCAGTTAACCTATCAGCTATCATTGCCTTCTATCTTTTCTGTCAGTTTCAATTCTTCTCTCCTGCGATACTTTACTGGGGTTAATCCGTATTTTTTTATAAAAGCTCGAGTAAAGTAAGAATGGTTGTTAAAACCACAGGCAACTGCGATATCTATAACCTTAAGTTCGCTTTCTCTTAACTGTTTTGCAGCAACCTCCAGTCTGTAATTTACGAGAAACTCATTAAAGCTCTGTTTGGTAACATCTTTGAAGATTTTCATAAAATGGCTTTCCGATACGCCACAGACCTCTGCCATGAATGCGATTGTAAGATGCTTATGGAAACAGTTCTGCACCTTGTAAACTGCTTTTTTTACTTTGTCAGCTTTAATATGTTCAGACATCAGATCCTGTGATACTTCAACGCTCTTTTTGCAAACCGTGTGCATGATGTGAATAAGATCTGAAATGATGAGTAATCCGTCTTCGGTGTAGCTTTCGTGTCGGCAGTTAAAAAGTTCATTTATATAAGGGAACAGTTCAGCATTTATAAGAGATCTGCAGGGAATGTAGGGATCTAAAGAACGCTCACCCCTTACGAATGGGGCGATATATTTGTCGTAAAGATAGTTGGTTGTGCCCTGTGAATGAAGATATTCAAGAGCAAAAACGATATTGATATAGTTAGCCTCTTCATTTTCATACTGGAACAGGGCATGAGGTTGTTCTGGAAGTATTACAGAAATATCACCTCTGTTCATTTCAAATTTTCTGCTGTTTACAGAGACTGTAAGCGTACCGTCAATAACATAGATAAATTCGATTTCCTTATGCCAGTGCAGAGGATAACTTGTGATGTGCAAAGGCATCTTCACATGGTAAATAGCATATGGAAAATTAATCGTACCGTGATTGACATTTTCGTGAATAGATTTTTGTTCTTCTATCATAAACTACCGTATCAGCGATTTTATTGAAAACAGATCCTTTATAAGGCAAATTACATGATAATTTTAATACAAATAATAGGATTGTGTTAAAAAGTCGATAGCATTCTGAAAGAATATCTGATTTTTTAGTATTAAAATGCTAATTATAGTTGGATATAAAAAAAGGAGCATATTGTATGCAGGTAGAAGGAATATCACACAAGTGCGCTTTTACAGATTGTTATTCTTTAAATGAAGATGAGTTGGTCATCAATGTAAAAACCAATAAATCAATCAGTAAAGTAGTGATTGTTCATGCCGATCCATACATTTTCGGCTGTTCCGGTACTGATCCATGGTCAGGTCAGCCTCTTGAACTTCATATTGAAAAAGAGCTTTCACACGAATTAATCTGGTCTGTCACCTTAAAACCAGAATTTAAGCGTATTCAGTACTATTTTGAAATCTATGCTGGTGACGAGTTATGCTATCTGTTTGAAGATGGAGTCCATGACAAGGATTTCATGAAAAAGGACAACATCATCAGACATTTCTACAAATTTGCCTGGATGAACCGTGCCGATATCTGTACACATCCTAAGTGGGCTGAAGATATCTTCTGGTATCAGATATTTCCTGACAGATTCTGCAAGCTCGATTATGCGGGCAATAAGCAGTTAAACGACTGGGATGATAATAAGTCGTTGACCAGACATTCCTTTTATGGTGGAAACCTGAAGGGTGCAATGAGTAAGCTAGAGTATCTAAAAGATCTTGGCATTACAGGCATTTATTTCACTCCACTTGTTACCTCAACTGAGAATCACAAATATAACATCTCAGACTATGAGCATATCGATCCTGACTTTGGAGACAATGAGTACTTTAGAAAACTGGTAGAAAAGGCACACTCTCTGGGAATTAAGGTCATGATTGATGCTGTTTTCAATCATTCAGGTCGAGGATTTTTCGCCTGGCAGGATGTTGTGAAAAACGGCAAAAACTCAAAATATTATGACTGGTATTTTGTTAAAAAGGACAATTTCAGTTTTGATGGAAACACCAAGGACGGAAGATACTACAGCTTTGCCTTCGTAGATGAAATGCCAAAGCTTGATACTTCAAATCCTGAGGTTATGGACTACTTTACTAAAGTATGCAAAGACTGGATTGAAATGTGGAACATTGACGGCATCAGATTTGATGTTGGAAATGAGATTTCTCACGCTTTTATTAAGAAACTGCATCGCGAATTAAAGGCTGTAAAACCTGATCTGTTCTTATTAGGTGAGATCTGGATGGATTCAACACCATACCTGTTAGGGGACGAGTATGATTCTGTAATGAACTATCCTTTCATGCAGTCATTAAGTAACTTCTTTGTCGATGAGACCTTAAGCTCTGACGATTTTATGTACATGATGAATTACTGTTATTCTCTGTATATGAAACAGGTTAATCAGGTTGTGTTTAACTTCCTTGACAGCCACGACGTGGACAGAGTCATTACACGCTGCGGAAGTTATGACAAGTTTATACAGCAGCTTAGCGTACTGGTTACCATGCCTGGTTCTCCATGTATTTACTATGGCACAGAGATTGCTCTTGAAGGAAAGAATGATCCTGACAACAGAAGACCAATGCCATGGAAAGACATTGAAAATAAGGTTTATGACAAGACCATCAGCACTGTAAAGTCACTGATCTCACTGCGTAAACAGCATAAAGCCTGCGAAAGCCAGAACATAACCTGGCATTCAGAAGACGGCAGATTCATTAAATATGAAAAACATTCTGCTGATGAAGTATTAAAAGTATATATAAACGCTGGCAATTCACCTTTAGATGTCACAATAAACAATGAACAGGTACTGTTCAGTCACCTTTATGACAGTTCATGTCTTCAAAAGGGAGGCGTGATCATAACTAAACTCCTGTAAATAAGGTATAAGGGTATTGGAGAGACTGTACCTTAATTTACACATTCGGGCAATTTCGGTGATCTGAAGTTGCCCATTTTTTTTGTGAAAAGCATTCAGATAGGAGAAAGGGATTAACAGTGCTGAGGAGAAAAAGACTGAAGAGATCTGTAAAACAAAAAGAGCGGACTTGATGGCAGTCCGCCTCTTTGAGTGTGGTTTTAAGGATTATTCATCACTTAAAGAGCTGATTGCATCCCATAGGGTAGCGTTCTGATTCTTGCCACAGAATTCACCTAATTTGTTGCCTAATTCCTCAATATAGGCGTCATCCATGGTGGTGTTGTCAGATGCAGCTGAGAGGTAGCCATCGATCCACATGATTAAAAGAGGCATGGTGTTGCCGCTCTGTAAAAACTCTGAACACTTAATCTTTGCAACATCCTGCTCTTCAGCTGAGGCAACGTTGGCGGTTACGGTTAATGCTAGTGCAGCTACTGCTGAAGCTAGTAATTTTTTCATAATAAACTCCGTTAATTCTGTTATTCTTCCATAGCCTGAGCAGCATCAAGAATAGTTGTGTCAGGATTCTCAGAACAGTATTTACCCATGTGAGCACCTAATTTCTCAATCCACTCATCGCTTAATACGGTATTGTCGCTTTTCTGTGATGCGTATCCGTCAAGCCACATTAAAAGCATACCCATACTTTCCTTGTCCTGAATAAATTCGCTGCACTTAACCTTGGCAACATCGGTTTCTTCAGCATTAACAGCAAAAGAACCCCCTGTCATAGCGACAGCAAGGCCAATGATCATCAAAGCACGTTTCATATTGAGTCCTTTTGTTTGAAAAAAAATCCCATATAAATAATATAAGAGACCGTAAGATGAGCAGTGTGACTTAAAAGGCCATAGATCAGTTCTAACTTACACCACTCACAGATTGAGTATAATTGATTAAAATATTGTTCACAAGCAATATAATAAAATTCACTTTAGTTTATATGTGGATTTATTGAGTTGTATCTCATTTTTACATTTAAATATGTCCGTAAAACCTCATATTGAGGCTACTATATGTTTACGGTGAATTTTTTATGTGAAGGTTGTTGAACTTTATCTGATAGTGTGTCTGTTCCAAAATCATCTGAATTGCACCATAAAGAGGCTTATATATCATAATCTCTTAAGTGGTCTAATATTTATGTTAACTTTTTGATTATTTGATAATTTATATTTATTTGCGCAAATTCGGGGCTTTGTTTTTGCGAAGCACATTTAGTAAGGGGAAATTTTTAAAGAAAATCAGTAAATAATAAGGCAGAATATTTTGTGAAATTTTCTGAAAATCGCTGTTTAATAAATTAACATACAAATGTTTTTTTCTTACTGTTTTTTTGATGTTACTGCCTGTCAGTACAGTCATTCAATACAGACAGTCAATACAATAACTTTATACATATAACTTTATACATATAACTTTATACATATAACTTTATACATTAACTTTACAGGAGAGCTCCCATGTTTAAAAGTCGTACCTCTATGGTGTTAAGTGCATTTTTTGCCTTTTTGGTTCTATATTGCATTTTTTCATATAACAGTCTTGTATCAATGGATGAGAGTATTTCTGCAAAATGGTCTAATGTCGAAGTTCAGTATCAGCGCCGTGCAGATCTCATTCCTAATCTTGTAAATACCGTCAAAGGATATGCCACACATGAAAAGGAAACTCTTGAAAATCTGACAGCCTTAAGAGCAAAGTCTTTTCAGAACGTCAGTAATCCTTCTGAGGAGGATTTAAAGAAATTTGAAGAGACTCAGGGGGCTATCACTCAGGCTTTAGGTCGTCTGATTGCTGTTGCTGAAAATTATCCTGATCTTAAGGCAAATCAGAATTTTTTAGAGCTGCAGGCACAGCTTGAAGGTACTGAAAACCGTATTGCAGTTGCCCGTAAAGACTTCAATGATGCAGTAAAGGCATTCAATACCGGGGTCAGAAAATTCCCTAAAAATATTTTAGCTTCTCTGTTTGGCTTTGAATCAAAAGCATACCTGAAGGCAAAAGAGCATTCAGAAGACAGTCCAGAGGTTTCATTTTAAGGTTCGAGCATGAATTTACTTAGGCACTCTGTGTTATCAGCAGGACTTCACAGGATAACTGCTGTCATTTTTGCATTAAGCCTTATTTTTACGTTAAGTGCCTTTGCATCTGACTTTTATACAGTAGACACAGTTCCAAATCCAAGACTTGAGAATACCTCATTTCATGTAAGTGATCCCGCCTCTCTACTTACTCATGATACGGTTTCATATCTTAACGAAAAACTTACCCAGCTCGAAAAGGACACAGGTATACAGTCAGCTGTGGTAGTACTTCCATCCGTTGGCGACAGTGATGTCTTTGAATTCTCTCAGGAGCTGTTCAGAAAATGGGGAATAGGACACAGGGATAAAAATGACGGTCTCCTGCTTACCTATGTTGAAGATCAGCACATTATCCGTTTCCATACAGGTTACGGTCTTGAAGGAGTGCTTCCGGATGCCGTCTGTAAGCGTATACAGCAGCAGAAGATGATCCCTTTTTTTAAAGAGGGAAAAATAAACGAAGGCATGAGGGCAGGTATTGATGCCCTGTATGAGCGCCTTGCCGCTGAAGGCAAATCAGAGTCAGATGATGAGAGTTCTGGTGCTGACAGTGACGATGATGACTTTTTAATTACACTTGTCACAATCATCGCAACTGTAGTTCTGATCTTTGCTGTTGCAGCAGGCGTGATGCTTTGGAATCTGTTTGAAAAATGTCCTAACTGTGGCAGACGCAAAACCTTAAAAAAGATAAGTGAGAAAGAAAGAAAAAAGCACCATCATACTTATCTTGAGGAAGTAAAACGCTGTTCTTACTGCGGATATGAAGTTAAACGTTCATACAAAATAGATGACGATGATGACGATAATGACAGTTTCCTAAGTGGTGGCACTGGCGGTTTCTCCTCTTCTTCAGGCGGCAGTTTTGGGGGAGGAAGCTCTGGTGGCGGCGGAGCTAGCTCCCGCTGGTAGGACATTTGTCATACAGAGAAATAAAACACAAACTCTGGGAGTTTATATGAAATTTAACAGAATTTTACTTTCACTGGTTCTTTCATTAAGTGCCGGTTTTGCTAATGCATCCGATGACGCTGCCTTACTGTACGCCACTTATGAGCAAAAGTTGAGCAGCAATGATTTGAACGGCGCCTATGAGGCTTTAGCTCAGAGAAGAGAGACTGATAAAGACAATCTGCAGTATATCTACGATGAAGCCTCATTTCTGATGGAATATTCTGATGACAAAAGTGATGCGTTTGCCCTTCTTGAGGAAGCCTTAAAAACAGCTGAAAAGAAACAGGATAAATACTGGCTGCCCCGTTTGAATGAACTTAAAGCAGGAGCACTGTTTTTTTTAGGAGACTATGAAGAAGCATATGAAACAGGACGAAAGGCTCTTTCGTATTTTAAAGGGAACGAGAAGGATGAGGAACTTTCAGATATAAGTCAGCTCATGGTGGGGATCTGCTCAGCTCTTAACAGACATGACGAGGCTGTGAAATATGGCTTGCAGTCTCTTGATATAAGACGCACAACCGCAGGGGAAAACAGTCAGAAGGTGGCTTCATCTCTGTCTGCACTGAGCCTTTCATATCTTAGATCCGGTGACATTGAAAAGGCTGAAGATGCAATCGGTGAAAGTGAAAAAATCTATGAAAAGCTGGGAATTGAAGAGCCTAGCTTCTTCCAGAACAAAGCTTCGATTGCTTTTGAAAAGAAAGATTATGCCAGCGCCCAGAAACTGTTTTCAAAAGCTCTTGAGCTGTCAGAAAACCAGTCAGGCAATGCCAGTACCGTTATCAGTGTCTTAAAAAGCCTGAGTGTATGCGCCCAAAGACAGAATAACACGGATGAGGCAAGCTCATATATAGAGAAGGCTGTTTCTGTTGCCTCTTCAGCATATGGTAAAGAGCATCCTGCAATGGCCTCGGTGCTCAATGAAAAGGGCCTGTTTGAACACTCCTGCGGCCAGTATGCCAAAGCTATGGATACTTTTGCTGATGCTCTTGGCATTTACGACAGAGCCTATGGAGAAAGATCTCAGCAGTCTCATGATGTTCTGCTTTCAATGTACAGATGTGCCTGTGATATTGTCGTAAATGATGATGAGGCGGCTCTTAAAAAAGCAAAGGACTTTATGTCAGACAAGTTCTTTACTCTTGAAACTGAAGACAGCTCTCCTGTGTTTTTACTTGCTTTCGGTGAATGGAAAATGAACAGCGCCGCCTGTCTGTTTGACTATATTCCAACAGTAATAGACAACAATGTGGATGTTTTACTTTCATCAGACGGCAGTACTGTTCAAAAGGTTCAGAGCAGTCAGTTAGGGGCTTTTAATGTTTCTATGCAAAGAGACAAGGCCCGACATGACGAGCTGTTAAAACTCATGGAATAGCAGAGATTAAGGATTTATTCCTGTTTTAGGATATTTTGGATACAGGTGGTCATATGCGAACTTTACTGTCTTATGTCTGTATAGCTGTTGCGCTTGTGTGCACACCATTTAGTGCAATGGCAGATTCCTGGTCTGTGTTTGTTTATATGTGTGGCAGTGATCTTGAGAGCAATTATGGTGCTGCCACTGCAGATATCAGTGAAATGATAGATGCCTCTCCTTCAGATGAGGTGACCGTGATCATTCAGACAGGAGGTGCAAACAAATGGCAGAACTTTGGCATATCCTCAAAAAAAATCTCCCGTTTTATGGTCAGGGACGGAGAGCTTAATTTAATTGAGGAATTACCGCAGGCCAACATGGGAGATGGCAGAACCCTGTATAACTTTTTAAATTTCTGTCAAAAGAACTATTCGTCAGATCACAATGTTCTGCTCTTCTGGGATCATGGAGGTGGCAGTGTGTTCGGTTTTGCCAATGACGAGAATTACAGTTTTGATTCGATTTCACTGTCAGAATTAAGAAATGCCCTCTCCTCAGTTTACGGTGACGCCCCTGCAGTAAAACCTTTTGAACTTATAGGATTTGACACCTGTCTTATGGCTACTGTGGATACGGCAGCAAGCATTGAACCCTATGGACATTATTTTGTAGCTTCTCAGGAGGTAGAACCTGGTAACGGCTGGCAGTATACCCTGTGGTTAAATGCTCTTGCAGAGAATACATCACAGAGTGCCGTTCAGTTAGGTAAGAGTATCTGTGATGCCTATTACAGGGGCTGTGAGGATGAGGAGACAGAACAGACAGCAACCCTGTCTCTAATCGATTTGAGTAAAATCAGTCCAATGATCAAAGCCTGGAATATCTTTGGTATGTACGCTCTGATGCAGGCTTCAGAAAATGACTCCTTCTATGCCACAATCGGTAGAGCTGCAACACGATCAGAGAATTTCTCAAATTCAAAGTCCTCAGGTTACTCCAACATGGTGGATATGGGAGACTTTATTTCTAAAGTTTCTGACGCATCTAAAGAGAGACATCCTGCTGCAGGAAAAATGCAACAGTACCTCAAAGAAGCTGTTTTATATCAGGTAAGCGGACCTGCTCATCAAGCATCTGGACTGTCATGCTACTATCCATTTGACTCTGATGAGGACAGTTACGCCATGATGGTTGAAAACGGTCTTGTAAATTCCTTTATCCTGACCTACGGTCTTCAGCACGGTTTTATTGACGGAAATACCGCAAACTCAATGCTTGAAGCTATCACAAGCGAAGGTGATGATGCCGCTTCTTCAGAACTGTCTTCAACCTCACAGCCTGAGTCTCATGTAAGTTCAGAACCTTCTGAGTCCGATTCATCAGAAAAGCCAGAGCACAGTAGTTCTGGTGGTGCAGTAGATTTTATTGCAAATACTGTAAACCACAGTGTCAATACAGCTCTGCAGTCGCTGTTAAATGAAAAACCTGGAAAAGATCAGGATCCGATTTCCTTTATTCAGGGGCTTGTTGAAAACAATGTAACCCTAATCTCAGAATCTATAGCTCCAATGCAGAAGATGGATATAAGCTCACTTGAGGATACAAAGGTGGAGGTAGTTACCAGAGACGACGGCACTCCTGCCCTTGAAATGACTCTTGATGACAAATCTTTAAAGTATATAGATTCGGTGCGTTTTTATCTTGCAACACTCAACGATAAAAATGACGTTACAGTTTTCGGTGACGATATTGATATGTTTCAGGACTGGGATAACGGTATCTTCAGGGATAATTTCAACGGTAACTGGCCGACTTTAGACGGTCATCTTGTGTATCTTGAAACTACTGCAGATCTTGAAAATTACAACTACTACTCAATTCCAGTGATTTTAAATGGAGTCCGCTCTGTCATTGAGGCTCTGTATGACTTCAAACAGAGTAAATATGTGGTATTAGGAGCGCGCCGTATAACCAGTGCAGGTATGCCTGACAAGAATTTAATCAAACTGAAACCTGGTGACAGGATCACAACCTTAATGCAGAAAATGGCTGACAGTGAGGATGATACAAGTGAGGTTGAGACTGACAGCTTTACTTTAAGTTCTAACTGGTCACTTGAGGATTCAGACCTGCCTGACGGTACCTATGCCTATATGTTCTCAATGTCAGATATTCAGGGTAACGAAGCTCTGTCTGATGTATCCTTTATAAAAATAAAGGGCGGTCAGATGACATACGGTGAGCCTTGAGCATATGCTGTAACTCTAAACCAGAGAAGAATAATTCTGTGAAGACTAATTCAGATAAGGTTACACAGATGTCTTCAGACGGGGGCTTAACTTGGAATATATCTTTCAAATGTGAAAGGAGCAGGTTATCGTCCTGCTCCTAATGTTGGATTATGAATAAAACTCAGTAATTAACACTGTCATCGGTCATTAACTGCAGATCTGATAACAGCCAATTGTGTATTATTCAACACCAGTTGTCTGTAACAGAGCATTTCCCTGTGGTTTCGTTGTATTTTGAATTGTCCATTTTATTTCTCCTTTTAAAAGTCAGAGACAAGGAACTACCAGGAATATAACATAAAAATTGTGTTCAATTTTTATCCTAACTTCTATGCTGAAAACATAGGCCAAACTCATTTTTTAAGAAAAAATCTCTGTAAGACAACAGTCCAATATTCCAAACAATAAATGAATTTATAATTATCAGATTAAACTAAGAGCAATCTGACTTAGCTGTTGAGCTCTAAGCTCTGTACATAACTTTTACTGTAAATTTCAACTTCCTGTAATTTTTCACCTTTTCAGCACCTGTATAGCAGTTTATGTAAGAAGATATTTCCAGAAAAGCAATAAATCCTTTCTTTTGCACTTAACAATTTATGTTAAAAAACTAATAAAACCGCTTGGCAATGCTCCTTTACTCTATTTACCAAATCTTAACAATTGCACATTAGTAAGTTAACAAAGTCTTTGTATCTTAATCATGTCGATTGATATGGAGATTTTAAAATGAAATTTAACAAGACATTGTTATCAGCAGTTTGTGGTTGCGTATTAGGTTTTTCTGCATCAGCCAATGCTGGCGCTGTGATTACTGATGGTTCAACTTCAATGGAAAAAGTAATGGGTATTCTGATTGAGTCATTCGAAGGTAATGGAATCGATGTTACCTACAATCCAACTGGTTCAGGTGCTGGTATCACTGCAGCTTTGGAAGGTCGTGCTGATATCGGTCTATCTTCAAGAGCATTAAAAGATCAGGAACAGGAAAAATTACAGGGTATCGATGTTGCATACGACGGTATCGTAATTGTAGTTAACAAAGCAAACAAGTTAACTGATATCACTACTGAGCAGATTAAAGATGTATTTACAGGCAAGATCACCAACTGGAAAGATTTGGGTGGTGCAGATGCACCTGTAGTTCTGATCGGTCGTGAAGCAGGTTCAGGTACCCGTGATGGTTTCGAGTCTGTAACCGGTACTAAGGATTCATGCAAATATCGTCAGGAATTAACCTCAACTGGTGATGTTATTACCACTGTAGGTCAGAACGAGAATGCAATCGGTTATGCTTCTTTATCAGCTGTAAATGATTCAATCAAGGTTCTATCTTTCAACGGTGTTGTTCCATCAGAGGAAACAGTTTTAGACAAGACCTATAAGCTACAGCGTCCATTCGTATTCGTTCTGAACAAGGCAAACAAGCCTTCAAAGGATGCTCAGGCTTTCATTGACTACGCAATGTCAGACGAGGCTAAGCCTTTAATTGTAAAGGCTGGTGTTGTTCCTGCCAAGAAGTAATCAGTAATCATTATGGAGCTGCAGGATCTGATCCTGCAGTTATTGTTTTATGCAGTTAAGAAATCATCAGGAATGCGCTGACATGATTGCCACCTGGGTGTTCACTGTTTTAGGTTACCTGAACATCGTTTTCGTGGTCGTGATCTGTCTGTATCTAATCATTTCAGGAATTCCGGCAATTCATGAAATAGGCTTTTTTGACTTTATCTTTGGAACTAAATGGGCATCAACAGCAGCCGATCCTAAATTCGGTATCATGCCTTTCATCCTGACCTCTGTCTATGGTACTTTTGGTGCTATTTTATTAGGTCTTCCAATCGGTTTCTTCAGTTCAGTATACCTGGCAAAATTCGCTCCTTTAAAGGTAAAGCAGTTCATTGAATCAGTAGTGGATTTACTTGCAGGTATTCCTTCAGTGGTTTTCGGTTTTATCGGTATGCTGGTTTTAGTCCCAGCTATCAAAGATATTTTTAACCTTGCAGACGGTTCATCATTATTAGCAGCAATACTGGTGCTCTCAATTATGATCCTGCCATCAATTATCAAGGTATCAATAGGTGCATTAGAGGCAGTTCCTCACGAATATGAGTTAGGTTCATTAGCATTAGGCGCCAATAAGGTTGAGACAGTCTACAAGGTTGTAGTCCCAGCTGCTCGCCGTGGTATTGGTGTTGCAGTGGTTTTAGGTGTAGGTAGAGCCATTGGTGAAGCTATGGCTGTGATGATGGTTGCAGGTAACGTTGCCAATATGCCAGGTATCTTTGAGTCAGTAAGATTCCTGACCACCGCTGTTGCATCAGAGATGTCCTATTCAGCAGGTCTGCAGCGTCAGGCTCTGTTCTCAATTGCTTTAGTGCTGTTCATCTTCATTATGGTAATCAATGCACTGTTAAATCTTGTCTTAAAGAAGCGAGGCAGCAAGTAATATGAACAATGCTTTAAGAAGAAATATCTATAAGAACGTAATGTTGTCTTTTGCCTATGCGGCTACAGCACTTACCGTTACAGTGGTTCTTTTCATTATTCTTTATGTCTTTATAAGAGCAGTTCCTCATGTTTCATGGCAGTTGTTAAGTACTAAGCCTAGCTACATCAACGATACCATCGGTGTGTTACCAGATATTCTAAACACCATCTATATCGTAATTGCTACCTTGGTCTTTGTGCTGCCTTTAGGTGTAGGAGCTGCAGTTTACCTGTCAGAGTATGCAAAGAACATGAAGGTTAAAAGAGCAATCGAGT
This sequence comes from uncultured Succinivibrio sp., assembly GCA_934218695.1. Classification (GTDB taxonomy): domain Bacteria; phylum Pseudomonadota; class Gammaproteobacteria; order Enterobacterales; family Succinivibrionaceae; genus Succinivibrio. The sequence goes on along the minus strand of CAKQDA010000020.1, from coordinate 19,319 downwards.
ATGCAATTGAAAGTCTTGCCGGTATTCCTTCAATTATCTACGGTCTTGTGGGAATGCTTATCTTCTGTCAGTACTTTGGGCTTAAGACCTCATTACTTGCAGGTGCTTTAACACTTACCATCATGAACCTGCCTACCATTATCAGAACCACTCAGGAGAGTCTTGACTCAGTTCCTGTTTCATACAGAGAGGGAGCCTTCGGTCTTGGTGCTAACAAGTGGTACTCCATAAGAACAGTGGTTTTGCCATGCTGTATCGACGGTATTGTCACAGGCTGTATTCTGGCTATAGGCAGAATGTTAGGCGAATCTGCTGCACTTCTGTTTACAGCTGGTTTTGCCCACAAGGTAAATGGTTTTATTGATGCGATGTCATCCTCAGGATCAACTCTTACCGTTGCTCTGTATGTCTATGCCAAAGAGCAGGGCGAGTTTGATGTGGCCTTCGTGATTGCTGCCATCATGCTGTTCATGAGCCTCCTTATAAATTACACCGCCAGCAAGTTATCAAAGAGAATTCAGAATAAAAGGTACTAGAAATGAATACCACACCAGTTATCGATGTAAAAAACTTTAATCTTTACTATGGTGAAAATCATGCTCTGCATAACATCAATATGCATATCAATGAGCACGAGATCACTGCGCTTATTGGTCCATCAGGATGCGGTAAGTCTACCTTTTTACGCTCATTAAACCGTATGAATGATCTGATTGAAGGTTTAAGAGTTGACGGTTCAATCAAGTTTAAGGGTACAGAGTTAGTAAACACCAAAATCAATGTCAGTGCTCTGCGCAAGGACATCGGCATGGTGTTCCAGAAACCAAATCCGTTTGCCATGTCCATCTATGACAATATTGCCTATGGCCCCAGAATTCATGGTATCAGAAACAAATCTGCCTTAGATGAGCTTGTGGAAAAGTCTTTAAAGAAAGCTGCTATTTTTGATGAGGTAAAGGACAGACTGAAAACCTCAGCTTTAGGCCTGTCAGGCGGTCAGCAGCAGAGACTTTGTATTGCAAGAGCTCTTGCCGTAGAACCTGAGATCCTGTTAATGGATGAGCCTACTTCAGCTCTTGATCCTATATCAACCGGCAAGATTGAAGAGCTTACATGTGAGCTTAAAAAGAAATACACCATTGTGATAGTTACCCACAATATGCAGCAGGCATTAAGAATTTCAGACAGAACAGCCTTCTTCCTGTTAGGTGATCTTGTAGAGTGCGACAGCACCGACAATATCTTCACAAAACCAAAGGACAAGCGCTGTGAAGACTATGTAACCGGAAGATTTGGCTAAAGCTATTTGACTTAATAGGAGTAAAAAAATGAGATTCCAGTTGGATGAGCTGATGTCACAGATTAACAATTCTTTGATTTTAATGTCATCAGCATGTGAAGAAAGCTTAACTAATGCTTTTGAAGCTTTTAAAACTCACGATAAAGGGAAGGCTTTGAGCATTTACAGAAAGGACTATGACTTAAATTCCAAAGCACGTGATATCGAGAGTCTGTGCATCAAGACACTGTTGAGACAGCAGCCTGTAGCTCACGATATGTTAGTAGTATCAGCTACCTTAAAATTAGTATCTGATGTTGAGCGTATCGGAACACAGGCTATTGCCATTGCCGAAATCATCACTCACTTTGATTTCAACTACAAAGGCGATGACATTCTACTTATTGAAAAGATGAGTGAAGAAGCTATCGATATGGTGAAGAAGAGTATTGATTCTTTTGTAAACAAAGACGGTGCGTTAGCTGCAAATGTTATAAAGCATGATACAGTAGTGGACAAGTACTTTTATACCATTAAGGATACTTTAATTCACGAGATCAAAGCTTCAGAAAATGATGCAAGCTATTCACTTGATCTTTTAATGATTGCAAAATACTTAGAGCGTATTGGAGATCATTCTTGCAATGTAGCAAGATGCACTCAATATATGCTTACAGGCAAACTAACAGGCCAGGAGTAGGATATTTATGATTTACTGTCTTGAAGATGATGCTGATATTAGAGAACTTGAGCTTTATACACTCAATTCAATGAATTTTAAGGCAGAAGGCTTTGCCGATGCCCAAAGCTTTTTTCAAGCAATAGCAAAAGAACTACCTGAGCTTGTAGTTCTAGATGTAATGTTGCCAGATATGAGTGGTGTTGATGTTCTCAAAAAGTTAAGGGCAAATCCCAAGACAGCAAAACTTCCTGTGATCATGGCTACAGCACGCGGTGCTGAGTATGAAAAAATCAAAGCCCTGGATTTAGGTGCGGATGACTACATGACCAAGCCTTTTTCTGTTATGGAAATGGTTGCTAGAATCAAAGCCATTTTACGTCGTTCTAGAGACGGCAGCGATGAAAAGGGTGAGGTGAAGTTTGGCAAGATCGTTATCAACGAGGTAAAGCACTCAGTTTCTGCTGATGACAGAAAACTTGACTTGTCACTAAAGGAATTTGAGCTTCTGCTTTTACTGATTAAACATCCGGGTCGTGTTTACAGCAGAGATGAACTGTTAAATCTTATCTGGGGAATTGATTATGATGGTGAAAACAGAACTGTTGACGTTCACATCAGGGCTCTGAGATCAAAATTAGGAGAACTTGAGAATGTCATACAGACTGTAAGAGGTATCGGATACAAGGCTGACGCATGATTTCGAGGATCTTTCGCTCCGTTTTTTTTACAACCATAATTGTTTTAATTTTAGGACTTGGAGCATCACTTGTTATTTCATCCTATCAGCTTATAAAGGCTGATAGTGATGATCTTATTTCTTTTACAACCAAACTTGAAAATGCCATAAACAATAATCCGTCTCTAGATTTGACTCTGCTTGAAATTGATGATTACAGAGTAAATCTTATTCATAAGGACGGACATGTTTATTATGACTCTAAGGTTGATCCTTCAACATTAGAGAATCATTCTGACAGAGACGAGTTCATACAGGCAGAGAAAACAGGTAAAAGCAGGGTATACAGATATTCTTCAACCTTGGGTCAGAGAACTGTCTACTATGCTGTAAGGCTGAACTCCGGTGACGTGCTGCGCTGTGCCTACACCACCGAGAACATCTTTTCCCAGGCATTATCGTTAGGTCTGCATTTATTCATCATTCTGCTGCTTGCAATTGCAGTATCAGTAATTCTTGCTAAAAAACTCTCTGCAAAGATTGTAAGCCCAATCAATACGATTGATCTTAACAATCCGACAGAGAACGTGGTTTATGATGAATTAAAGCCTTTTTTAGAGAGAATTGACTCCCATCAGCACCGCATCAAGAAGCTTCTGCGTAAGGTAACTGCGGCTCATTCCCAGATTAAAGTTATGACCTCCTATATGTCTGAGGGCATCATCTTTTTAAACAAGAAAGGTGAGGTTATTCTGATAAATCAGAGCGCGCAGTCTATTTTCAATATTGATGAGCCTGAAAAATACAAGGGTGAGAGCCTGCTTAACATAAACCGATCTCCAATCTTCTGTTCAATCTTTGAAAAAAGAGAAGAGATTGAGAGTGTAAAGCAGGATATTGAGTTATCAGGTAAGTATTACAAACTCATTTTCAATAAGATTTCTGAAAACGACAAATTAGTAGGTTTCGTACTCTTATTAGTTGATATTACTAAAGCTAAGCAGTTGCAGATGCAACGTCAGGAATTTGCCTCAAATGTTTCTCATGAGCTGAAGACACCTCTGCAGTCAATTATCGGCAGAGCTGAGCTTATCGAGAACGGAATTGTACGTCCTGATGATTTACAGAACTTTGGTAAAAAGATCCGCTCAGAAGGTCAGGCTTTGTTGAACATGATAAACGACATCATGTTCTTATCAAAGGTTGAATCAGGCGTAAAAGCACAAAGTGAGCATATAAACTTAAAGTCACTCTCTGAAAGTGTAGTAGATTCTCTAAAAGAGAAAGCTTCTAAAAAGGGTGTAACCCTTGTGCTTGATAGTGAAGATCTGGAGATGAATTTCGTACGCAGATATATGTCTGAAATTCTCTACAACTTAATTGATAATGCTATTAAATACAACAAAGAAAATGGTATTGTTAACTGCAAGATCTTCAGGCAGGAGCACAAGTTCTTTATAGTTGTCAAAGATACCGGTATTGGTATTCCAAAAGAAGATCAGGACAGAATCTTTGAAAGATTTTTCTGTGTTGACAGAAGTCACTCCAATAAAGACAGTACAGGTTTAGGTCTTACTATCGTAAAACACATCGTTGAAGAGTGTCATGGCTCTATCGATGTTGATTCAAAATTAGGTGAAGGCACAACCTTTACTCTTGCCTTTGAAATGGCTTAGTAAAAAGCTCACTTTCTGCATCACAAGATCCGATCACAGAATTGATTGAGTCTAATGTAGAAGGTGAGCTTTTTGAATTTCACTTTTGAGAAGTCTTTATTTCTGCTCTTTTAAATGGTCATGAACCCTTGCTGCAGCAAGCTCTATCTCAAGATCTTGCAGACCATAAAATGACCTTTTAAGAAAGTCTAAAGGAACGATTTTTAATAGCTCAGCACTAGGAAGATCATATTTCCATTGATAGTAAGCATAAAATCTACCTATCCAATCAGGTATAAAAACACCTAATGCTTTACCTTTCTTTAGTTGATACTTATCAACCTAACAGAAGTATTCAAAAAGCTCCAGGTAATTTTTAGTACTTACATAGGCTTGAGAAACATCAATGTAGTGACGTGTTTTACTCTTCATAAGCTTTCAATGAAGTCTTTGGTATCCATGTCAGGAAAATCGTAAGCAATGTATGCAAATAACTTTCCTTGAGTTTCTACAACTTCATCTAGATATGCTTCATTATAAGCTGGCATCGGTTATCTTTGGTTTGCCTCATGTAAGTAAGATCATGTGTCATTGTATCTTAATTTTGTGAGTAAAACTTAACATATTGATTTATAAATAAATCAAGTATATGAATAATTAGTAGATGTGAAAAAATGTAGTTTTAGCACTAAAACAGGTGTTAAAAAATGTATGAAATAGCCAATTTTAGGTGTTAAAAATTGTGTTGAGGTGCCTTGTCATTTACTGAAAAGTTGAAATTTATAGGGACTAATGATACCTATACGCTTGGCTTAATCTTCTTTGTAAAAGTCACTTCTGTTTTTTCAACATGATTTTTACGATTTGTTTTTAATAATTCTTAATAACGGTGTATCATACACGAATCGAAAATCCGCACACAAATGCACGTTTTGTGCACTTCATGAAGTTTAGAGGTAATGATGCAACAACATTTAGCCGATAAGAATATCGCTCTTGATTTAGTTCGTGTAACAGAAGCTGCCGCTTTGGCTTCAGCAAGATTTACAGGTCTTGGTGATAAAGAGCTTGTTGATAGAGCAGCTGTAGATGCAATGCGTATTGCATTCCAGAGTCTGCATATCAAAGGAACCATCGTAATCGGCGAAGGCGAAAAAGATGATGCTCCAATGTTATACACAGGTGAAAAGGTAGGTTTCGGTGACGGACTTGAGTTTGATATCGCTGTTGATCCTATCGACGGAACTTCATGTGTTGCAGGTGGAAGACCAAATGGTATCGCTGCAGTTGGTATCGCTCTGAAGGGAACAATGTTCAATCCAGGTCACAGCTACTACTGCGAAAAGATGGCTGTAGGCCCTGAAGCTGCCTCTGTTATCGATCTTGATGCACCTATTAAGGATAATCTTGAGAAAGTGGCAAAAGCCTTAGGTAAGAGAGTGGGCGAGTTAAAGGTTTTCGTACTGGATAAGCCACGTCATGCTGAGTTAATTAATCAGATCCATGCTGCAGGCGCCCGTGTAATGGTTCACTCAGATGGTGATATTGCAGGTGCTCTGATGACTATCGACCCTCGTTCAGATATCGATATGTTAGTAGGTGTCGGCGGAACTCCTGAAGCTGTTGTAACAGCCTGTGCCCTAAAGGGTACCGGTGCTCAGATGCTCACAAGATTAAAGCCTAAGACAGAAGAAGAGCGCGAAGCTATCATCAAAGACGGTTTTGATTTAAAGGCAATCCGTTCAATTGACGAGCTTGTAACCACCGATCAGTGTTTCTTCTCTGCTACAGGTGTAACTCCAGGTGAGCTCTTAGACGGTGTTCACTACAGAGGTGGATTTGCTCTGACATCATCAATGTGTTCACGCGGCAGAACCGGTACTGTCCGTTTTATTGAAGCATGGCATGATCGCAAGAAGCTTTCAAAGATGAGTACTATTGAGTACTAATCCTATAACCTAATCTTTCAAAGATTCATTTTTAAGCACTTTTTCACAGAGATGTGGAAAGGTGCTTTTTCATAAAAGTACCCCTCAAGAACTGGTCAAAAAATTTAAGGCTGCTATACTCTGGACAAGAGGTAGTAGCGCATGGATAACAAGACCACACAGTTTCAAAAATACTCTTTTAGTGCCTTAACAGAACAAGGAGCACTTGCTTTTAAAAGTGAGTTTGTAAGTAACGATCCTGAGTACGGCAAAAAGGTCTTATCCTCAATAGAAGATGGTCTTAAAAAGTGTGACTGCTTTTACATAAGCGTTGCATTCATTACCTCAAGTGGTATTGAGCCATTATTACCCGTCTTAAAAGATCTTGAAAACAGAGCTATCAAAGGTCAAATTCTGACAACTGACTACCTGACCTTTAGTGAACCTAGAGCTTTAGAGAAACTATCAAAGTTTAAAAACATCACTTTAAAGATGTACATCACAGCTAATGCAAAAGTTCGTGAGCATTCTGGCTTTCATACCAAAGGTTATATCTTTAAAAAGGACGAGAGCTATCAAATTATTATTGGCTCATCAAATTTAACTCAGAGCGCGCTTACCTATAACAAAGAGTGGAACACAAGGTTAGATTCAAAAGAGAACGAAAAATTCGTAAAAGACGTTTTGCATGAGTTCAACTCTTTATGGAACAGTGAAAACTCCAAGCTTTATGATGACTATAAGTCTGTTTATGAAGAAAGTTACAAGATAGTAAAAGCTCAGAAAAAGGCTGCACTTGCAACTAAAGAGCTTTCTTTAGAAACATATAGCTTAAAGCCAAATCGAATGCAGTCTGAGTTTATCGACTCACTAAAAGCTCTGATTGCAAAAGGGGAAAAGAAAGCACTTTTAATCTCAGCTACAGGTACCGGTAAAACCTATGCTTCTGCTTTTGCTGTACGTGAGTTAAAAGCAAAAAAGGCGCTGTTTATTGTTCATCGTGAGCAGATCGCCAAGCAGGCCATGAAAAGCTATGACATCGTCTTTAACAACACCAAGACAACAGCTCTACTCTCAGGTACTCAAAAAGATATAGAGAATGCTGATTTTATCTTCACGACTATGCAGACCATCTGTAAAGAAGAGTACCTGCATAAGTTTAGACAAGATGAATTTGATGTAATAGTAATCGATGAAGCTCATCATGCTGGTGCTAGCAGTTATGACAAGATCATGAACTACTTTAAGCCTACTATTTTGTATCTAGGCATGACAGCATCTCCTGAGCGTTCTGATGATATTGATATTTTCTCAATTTTTGATCACAACATTGCTTATGAAATCAGACTGCAACAGGCTCTAGAGCATGATTTCTTATGTCCTTTTCACTATTTCGGCATCACTGATCTTGTGGATGTAAATTACGAGAAATTAGAGTTAAGTGACTTTAATCTCTTATGCTCTGAAAAAAGAGTTTCATTTATCATGGATCAGATGGAGTTCTACTCATACTCAGGCGATAAGCCAAGAGGACTTATCTTCTGCTCAAGAAAAGATATCGCAAAAGAACTATCAGACATATTCAACAGATCAGGTCGTTTTAGAACTTTAGTTCTAACAGGTGAGGATAAACAGTCAGTAAGAGATGATGCTGTACGCAGAATAGAAGCTGACAAATCATGTAGTGACTACATAGACTACATCTTTTCTGTGGATATCTTTAACGAGGGTGTGGATATCCCCAAGGTAAATCAGGTTGTAATGCTACGTCCTACACAGTCACCTATCGTCTTTGTACAGCAGTTAGGTAGAGGTCTTCGTAAATACATAGATAAAGAGTTTGTGGTGATTTTGGATTTTATTGGAAATCACCAGAACAATTATATGATCCCTATGGCTCTATCAGGCGATAGAAGCTATGACAAAGAGAACCTGCGCCGCTATGTACAAGAAGGTGAACGCATCATCCCCGGAGCATCTACCATTCACTTTGATGAAATTGCAAAGAGCAAGATCTTCGCTTCAATTGATACATCCAATTTCTCAGCAGTTAAACTCATTAGAGATAACTATGAAGCGTTAAAGCATAAGCTAGGTAGAATTCCAAAATTATCTGATTTTGAAAAGTATGGTCAGATGGATGTTCAATGTATTTTCAGAAGCAGTTTAGGTTCTTATTACAATTTCTTAGATAAGTACGAAAAAGAGTTTAAAGGTACTTTAACCCCACTACAGGCAAAGCACCTAGAGTTTGTCTCAAAGCATTTTGCTAATGGAAAGCGAGATTCTGAACTTTTAATCTTAAAAGAGATCTTGAAAGGTAACTATACCGATCTTTTAAAGCACTTAGAAGTTGATAAAGGTATTGCTTTAACTCAAATTCAAAAGGTAAATTTATCTAATGTCATGTCTAATAACTTCATCACTGGTACTGCAAAATCCTCAATTGAAGATATCAGATTTGCAAGGACAGATGGTGACGATTTAAAGGTTGACGACTCTTTTAAGGAGATGCTCAAAAACAGTCAGTTTTGTGAGTTCTTAGAAGAGTTAGTCGAGTACTCTTTAGATTTTTACCAAAAGAATTATGCTCAAAGTAAAGATGGCTTCTCCTTATATAAGCGCTATAGCTATGCTGATGTATGTCGTTTATTAGACTGGTCTGAATCTGTTGTAGCTCAGAATATTGGCGGTTATAGATACGATAAAACAACTAATACTCTACCTATCTTTGTAAATTACCAAAAAGATGAGAGCATCAGCTCAAGCACCAAATATGAAGATGAGTTCTTAAATCACAGCGTCATGTCCTGGATATCAAAATCTAACCGAAGATTAAGCTCTCCTGAGTTAAAGCCAATTTTTGAACAGTCTGATACTAAAACAAAGATAGAACTCTTTGTAAGAAAGAATAACTCAGCTGTAAAACTCTCTGATGAAACTCTTGGAAAGAGTAAAGATGCCTTTAAAGAGTTTTATTACCTAGGAAGGGTGAATTTCATTGAAGATAGTGCCAAAGAAATCACCATGAAAAATGACAAAGATAAAGCCATACCAGCTGTACAGCTTTTCTTAAGACTAGAAGAGCCTGTCCGTGATGATATCTTTGACTATATTGTAAACAAATAACTTTAGACAATTGGAATAATCAAAAGCATGAAAACAATTAACGTAGTTGCCGCAATCATTATTAAAGACAACAAGATCTTCGCTACACAGCGTGGCTATGGTGAGTTCAAAGATGGCTGGGAATTCCCTGGTGGTAAAGTAGAGCAGGGGGAAGCTCCAGAAAACGCCATCGTACGAGAGATTAAAGAAGAATTAGATACCGTAATTGAAGTAATAGAATACTTTGATACTGTAGAGTATGACTACCCAAACTTTCATCTATCAATGAAGTGCTATATCTGTACAGTTGTCTCAGGAAAATTGGAGCTTTTAGAGCATGAAGCTGCTAAGTGGCTTGATAAGTATTCTCTAGACTCGGTTGCATGGTTACCAGCTGATCTTGGTTTAGTTGATAAGCTAAAAGATTACCTGTCAAAAAATCGTTCATAATACTGACAAAGCAAATGACAGACCTCAAAAGTATTGTCTTTTAACTTTAGGATGTTGTACCTGCTGTTTTGCAGGTACAAACAAATAAGGTCCTATTTCTAGGACCTTATTTGGAGTACATTATGGAATATTAAGCTGCTACGTCGTTGCTTGGCTTGTCCTTAGGATCATTGCCTTTGTACAACTGATTTACTGAACGTGAACCGATGAATACGCGGTTGGTCTGAATTGCTTTCTCTCTAGCATAATCAGGTCTTGAGTTCATAATCTGTGAAATCTGCTCCTCGCTCATTTTACCTAAGGTTAAACCGATTGCTTTGTAGGTGATATATGGACGAGCTTCTTTAGAGATAATGATCTGTGCTTTTGCTGTTACATCATCCACAACATTAACAATCTTTAACACGCCGTCGTCAATCAGGTTTCTAACGGTAGGTTCTGTTACAGGTAAGGTTAAAACTGACTTTCTCTGTAATACATACTCACGTAATAGAGCGCGTTCAGCAAAGTCTAAAGTCTCAACAGCCTTTTCAACTTTTTCCTGAATTCTCTTGACGCTGTTCTTTCTGTGTAAAAGTGTATTTACTGAGAAAACTGCCTGAGAAATGAAGTTTGAAATTTCAATTATTAGAGCGAAATATAAAAAGATCTTATTGGATTCAATACGGTCAGCAAATTCTGTTGATACAGCCTGCCAAGGTACAATTAACATTAAAACGGTCAGGCAGAATAACCACATCATAACAGTATTGATAGTCTTTAAAGCGGTATTTGAAACTTCGTGATTCATAATAAACTCCAAAAATTGACGTATTTCCAAATGTACTTTTACTGTTGCAATTGATGTGCCAAAACTAAAATCTTTCTTTAACATAGCGATTTATAAGGAGTTTTGTATTAATACGTCATTAATGTGAGTTTTAATGAAATTAATATCGTCAAGAAAATGATTAATTGAAGTAAAAATTATTGGAAAAGTAAGAAAATCTGATGACAGATCTTTGGCATATTAGGGTGCTTTTGAAATATCCGAGCTTTAAAAGTAAATATAAATCACATTTGCATTATAGAAATAATAAAAGAAATGACATCAATAGAATTTATTGATAGAATAATGAGTATATGTATTTTTATAAAATATAAATAAAAATTAGAATATATTACAATAAGTAATATAAAATCTAATAAAGAATGTCTTTTATAAAAATTAGTATAGATAGTTAAAGGCTTCATACTTTAGGTTGCATCATGCTCAAAAGGAAAACAGTTGTTCAAATAGCAAAGGGCTCTGAAGATAAGATTTCGTTGGATAACTGTTATGCTAAAACTTACTTATCTAACGACATGTCTAAATTAGACTATGGCAAGACTGTAGATTGTCATTGCAAAATAGTTGGAAATATTGCAAAAGTCTTGTTACACGATTTTTGTACCAAAAGGGTAGCCAACCTTTTTCCTAAAAATAGTAGCTTGATAGTTGCTGTGCATGATTTAGGAAAGATATCTCCAACATTTCAATTAAAGTTAGCAAAGGCAATAGACAGGATTTCATGGAAAAAAAGTCATCCAGAACTTGTTCCATATGAGCAAATTCAAGAAAGTTCTTTTGGAGGGCATCCTACAGTCAGTTATTCTGCTTTAAAGAACATTAATGAAAATGTTGCTTTAATTGCAGGTCAGCATCATGGAGCATTGCACCCTATAGCGTATTTGAAAAATGAGCATAGTGATGACTTTGGTGGATCTTATTGGAACAATCTAAGAAAAAGTGAATATCTTAATCTGTGCAATTTTTTTGAAATGAACCTTGATGCAAGATTAAGCCCTGCACAATTATCTCTATTAAGTGGTCTAACATGCGTTTCAGATTGGATTGGCTCAGGCTCTTATTTTGACGATCCATCGTCTGATGTAGAAAAAAATATTAAAGAATCTGTTCTAGGTGCAGGATTTAGAAAATTCAAAATAAAGAAAAATTTAACATTTAAAGATATATTTGGCTTTTCCTCAAATGAAACTCAAGACACTTTATTAAAAGATATTACCTCTCCTGGAGTGTACGTAGTAGAAGCTCCAATGGGATTAGGAAAGACTGAATTAGCTCTTTATGCTGCTTACAAACTGCTAGTGACAGAACAAGCTTCAGGAATCTATTTTGCTTTACCAACTCAGTTGACCTCCAATAAGATTTGGACAAGGGTTTCTGACTTTTTATCAAAAGTTATTGAAGGTACAAATGCAGAAAAACGCTCTCTCTTACTACATTCTACTGCACACTTAGTTCAAGATTCATTAGGTGCCGATGCTATGCCAGGAAAATCATGGTTTTCATCTGCCAAAAGAGGTCTGTTATATCCATTTGCAGTAGGAACTATAGATCAAGCATTGCTGTCAGTAATGAACGTTAGGCATTCTTTTGTTCGAAGTTTTGGGTTGGCAGGCAAGGTTGTAATCATTGATGAAGTCCACACGTATGATTGCTACACAGGTTCTATTTTAGACAGCTTGGTTCAGCACTTAATTAACATTGGATGTTCCGTAATAATCTTAAGTGCTACCTTGAGTGTTCAAAGAAGAAGTGAGCTTTTAAAAAGAAAGTCAGAAACTTCATCTTACCCTGTCATGTCGTATGTAAATAGCAATTCAGAAGAATTAAGGAAAACTGTTGTAAGTAAACCTGTGCCTGATAGAAATATAAATTTAGCATTCAAGTCTTATTCAGATTGTAGGAGAGAGGTTATAAAAAGAGCTAAAGATGGGCAGCAAATTTTATGGATAGAAAACACTGTTGAGGATGCTCAAAGCACATACATGGATATTGCATATTTAGCCAAAAACAATGGTATCGAATGTGGATTAATTCATTCTCGCTTTACGCCAATTGATAGGGAAAGTAAAGAATCTTACTGGGTAGAGTTATTGGGCAAAAATACATCTTCTGAACTTCGTTCTAAAAATGGAAGAATATTAATAGGAACTCAAGTTCTTGAGCAATCGTTAGATATAGATGCAGATTTTTTAGTCAGCAGATTTGCTCCTACAGATATGCTTTTACAAAGAATAGGTCGACTATGGAGACATTGTTCAACAGCAAGATCTGAAAGTGCTAAGCCAGATATGTGGATGGTTGACGCAGAGCTTAAAGAATGCATTGATTCAGATGGCAGTGCATTGGCTCCAACCTCATATGTTTATAGTCCCTATGTTCTATGCAGATCGTTAGAAGTATTTAAGCGACAAGCTGATACTGGATCTATCAGTATTCCTTCAGATATTCGAAGGTTAATAGATGAAACATACATTCGAAGAGATGAAAAGAATCCTCATTATAAAAATATGTTACAAGAGTTGCGTTTTGGAAGTAAAAATCGCAAAGGAATAGAATCTTTAAAATCTCTTGCTAGAAGCGCAGTAGCAGAAAGAGGTGTTGTAATCAGTGATGAAAATGCACCGACTAGGTATGCATCAGAATCTCAATCTAAAATCTTGATTGTTTCAGATATTAGCTGTAACAACGACAAAACAGAAATAGAGTTTTTAGATGGTAATAAGTGCGAGATCTTAAAAAAATGTGACAGAAAGTCTTCTGGGACAAGAAAAATATCCATTGAACTGATGAAGCATATAGTTCAGTGTCAACAAACAAAATCTCCTTCTCAGATAACTAAAGATCAAGCAATCAAACTCGGCTTGGAAAATTATCTCTATTTGGGAGATAAGGAGGATTCTTCGGCAGAATCTGGTCTTTCGATAATGATAATTTCTTCTTCAGGCGTACTAAAGAATTTCAATGGCCTAGCTGAAGATAAATACATATACACATATTCTTACGAAAAAGGATTGGAGGTGGTAAAGAAAAATGGCAACTAATTCTTTTAACCTTATTGATGAAAAGTGGATTCCAACTGTAGATAAAGGGCTTGTGAGTTTAAAGCAAGTTTTTTCAGACAGAGAAATAAAACAACTAGGAGGTTCTGTCATTGAAAAACTGTCAATATTTAAACTTTTACTTGCAATTGCTCAGTCAGCCTACACTCCAAAAGATGATCTTGACTGGCGAAATTATTCTAAAAAAAATTTTGTGTCAAAGGTCAACTCATATCTAGACAAATGGCATGACAACTTTTTTCTATATTCAGATGAAAATCCTTTTTTGCAGTTTCCGATTTTGTCCTCTTTTAAAACTGAGCTGAAATCTTTTTCAACGGTATTGCCTCAAGTAGCATCAGGAAATAATGTTCTAACTTTGGAGAGTGAAATTGCTTTTGACTTGTCAGATGCTGATAAAGCTAGAATGATTGTAGCTCAAATGAATTTCGCTTTTGGAGGAAAGCAGACAGATAACAGCTTTTCGTTATCGGAAAATTATGTCAAATCTAAATCAGGAAAAGTAGGTATAGGATTGAGCGCTGAAAGCTACTTGCATTCATATTTTTTCGCAACAACCTTAATTGAGTCAATAAGGTTAAATCTATTAACTATAAAAGATATCACTTCTCTAAATTCATTTCCTTCAGGTTTAGGAACTGCTCCATGGGAAAAAATGCCAACAGGTGAAGATGATGATATCGCAAAAGAATATAAACAATCACTTTTAGGAAGACTTGTCAGTCTTGGAAGGTTCTGTTTGTTAAAAGAAGATGGTTTGTACTTAACAGAGGGACTGTTCTTTCAAGATCACAGAGATGGAGTATGTGACCCTTCAGTGACCCTATATAAATCTAAAAATATAATTAGAGCATTAAAGTCAGATCCAGAAAAGAGTCCATGGCGATCATTACCTTCAATTTTGTCTTTTATTTCTCTTTCTAAAGATAAAGTATTTTGTGCTCAATTACAGTTATGTGCAAAGAGAATTTGCAACTATTTAGAGCCAATTGCAATATGGTCCGCGGGTCAAAAAGTTTCTTCAAAGTGTGGTGAGTTTAAGGTCTCAGGAAAAGATGATAGCGTAGATAGCTACATATGGTTAGATAAAGGCGATATTCTATCAGAAGCATGGTATAGCCTTTATGCAAAAGAATTAGGTGACTTAGAAAAATTGTCGTCTTGCCTTGATGCTTCTATAGAAGGTTATTTGATAGATATGAAATATACAAAAATCAAAGAAAAGAATTACAAAAAAAAGTTAGAAGCTCAAGTGAAAAAGTTCACTCTCTCATTTTGGGAAAATATTGAGCCATTCTCCCAAGAAATTTCCGACAGATGTTGTGATTTAGAAGGTAGAAAAATGCTAAGACATAAGTTTGCTCAGATTGCTAAAAAGATATATGACGAAGCTTGTCCTTGTAATACTACAAAGCAGTTAAAAGCATGGTCAAGACATCAGATATTTACAGGTAAGTATGAGCAAATTGGAGAATAAAGAATGGCAAGTAACAATGAAAGAAATTTGAAATTTGTTGAATATATCTGTAAACAGTGCTCTTCAAATAAAGCTACAGCAGCTCATTTAAGGAGGGCAGATTTAAAAAACAGTGATCCTTACGTTATGACTACTCTAGTTAAGTTTGGATTAGACATAACTAAAAACTCAGAATTTACTCCATTTTGCTTGGTAGCAGCAGCTATTGCTAGAAGTAAAAAGTATGAAAACGGAAAATCTAGTTTTATTCAAATATTGTCCTCAGTCGAAAAAGAGAATCCTAAATCGTCAGAAAGGGATGATTCAAGGTTTAGACGTTTGCTTTCCTGTGATAGCTTAACAGAGTTAGCCCTTATTTTTCGCCATATTATGACTTTTATTCAAAGTAAGAGTGATAAGTCTATTAACTATTCAGAGTTGTTGGATGATCTTTACTCATTTAACTATGAAGAATGGAGAGCTAGAACAAAAAGAAAGTGGGCTATGCAGTTTTTCAACTGTCCACGAGAAAAAGAGTTAATGGAGAAATAGCATGCCACATTATTTAACTCAGATCCAACTAACTCCTGAGATTATTGTAAGAGCCAAAATTACAGATACATACTCTATTCATAGACTTGTGTACGACCAATTTTCAAAAGATACCACGTCAGCCGAGTCTAAAAGAATCTTACCTTTGTGGGCCTTGTCAGCAAAGGGTGCGTTCAACAGAATAGTGATTTTATCTTGTGAGGCGCCTCAAAAAGAAGTAATGCCGTGTATCTTAAAAAATAGGTCTTCGATTGAGTTTCCTGAAAAGATCTTAAATGCTAAAAGATGCATATTCAAAATTACAGTAAATCCTACAGTAAAAAAAGAAGGAAAAATAGTTCCGATAAAAGATTTTCAATCTGTAAGGTCTTGGTTTTGTGAAAAAGGAATAAAGAACGGTTTTTTAGTCGAAAGTGCCATAGTTAATGATATACATGCAGATATATTTACAGATAAACATGGCTACAAAGTAACAATTAATAAAGCTGAAGTATCTGGAGAGCTACAAGTAAAAGACCAAGCTAAGTTCAGAACAGCGGTATTTGATGGAATCGGTCGAGAAAAGGCTTTTGGTTGTGGATTGTTACAGATTATTCCTAACGAATAAGTAATACAAAATTAATAACATTAGAGGATTTTACCATGACAAAATTAAACAATACTAAGATAGAGTTTCACATTTTACAGTCTTTCCCAGTAAGTTGCTTAAACCGAGACGATGTTGGCTCTCCAAAATCAGCAATGATAGGCGGTGTGAATCGTGCGCGAGTCAGTTCTCAATGCTGGAAACGACAAGTACGTTTGGCAATGCATGAATTTGGCATAAAGTTAGGCATCAGAACCAAAAATTTACAGAAGCTGTTATCAAATGCGTTAGAAAAAGCTGGGGCAACCGAAGATCAATGTTCTTCATGTTCAGATATGATTGCACAAGCGCTTTCAAACGATACTTTAATTTTTATTTCAGAGCATGAAGTATCTAAATTTGTGGATTATGCAAAAGAAAAAGACTTTGATGCAAAGAAAATCAATGTAAAAGAATTGGCGAAATTGTGTAAGAAATATGTAGATAAAAATTTGGATGCATTAGATATTGCTCTATTTGGAAGAATGGTTGCAAATAAAGAAATTGATATGAACATTGAAGCTGCGACTTCATTTAACCATGCAATTTCAACACACGCAGTATCTACAGATATCGATTATTTTACAGCTTTGGATGATCTTCCAACAACAGATCTTGGTTCAGCTCATTTAGGTACTACTGAATTCAATTCTGCAACTTACTATAGATATGTTTGCCTAGATTTAGGTGTTTTAGCTAAAAATCTATGTATAGAAGATATTCATGCCGATAAAGATACTATTAACAAAGCAATAGAAACCTTTGTTAAGGCTTTGCTGATCGCTGTTCCTTCCGCAAGACAAAATACAATGTCAGCTTATTCAACTTGGGATTATGCAAAAGTTCTTGTACGAAACGGACAAGCTTTGCAGTTGAGCTTTGAAAAGCCTGTTAGATCAAAAGGCAATGGCTACTTAGAGCCAAGTATTGATGAATTAAAAGCTCAGATTGAAACAAAACAAAAATTGTTAGGGTCTCTTTATTCTTGCAAATTAGAAAAAGAATGGGGCCTTAATGACAATTATTCCATAGATGATTTGATTTCTGATATTGAGGCTGTGTTGTAGTCATGAGCTATGTTTTGTTGTGGTTAGAAGCTCCTTTACAAAGTTGGGGGGCTAATTCAAAGTTTAACAGACGAACAACAGTTTCTTTTCCAACAAAATCAGGCGTTTTGGGATTAGTGTTATCTGCTATGGGAAAAGGGGGTGAGCAGAGAGAATTGCTTGAACTCTTTTCCAAAAGTGATTTGCAAGTAGATGCTTTCCCTAAAAAGACACAATTAGCATGTTCAACCTTAGAAGATTTCCATATGGTAGGAGCTAATTATAATGATTCTGATTTATGGGAAAAATTGTTGATACCTAAAACATCAGATGGTAAAAAAGCGGTAGGTGGTGGACAGAAATTGACTTACCGTTATTATCTTCAAGATATGGCATATGCTGTTTATTTAGATGTTCCAAATGATCTTGTAGATCAAGTATGTGAATCCTTAAAATCACCCGTATGGCCAATATTTTTAGGAAGAAAATGTTGCGTTCCTTCGGAAATTATTTTTCAGGGAACATTCTCAAATAAGGATATGTGTGTAGATAGAGCTAAGGAAATTGCAACTTTAAAGGGCCGATATTGTGATTATTCCGTTTTACAGGAAAATTCGATAGATAAAGGTGACGTTTTGGTGTTGAATGATGTTCCAGTCCAATTTGGTATTCGAAAACTCTACACTGAGCGCTATGTAACTGTAGTGAAAAATCCTTATGAGATCGATATTTCTTAAAGTAGCTAGGGAATTACTCCCTCAGGTAAAGGATAAATACCCATTTATCTTTTTAGAACACGGTAGGCTTGAAGTTGACGATAGCAGTGTTAAATGGATTGATGAAAAATGCCATGTGATTAGCATCCCTTGTGCAACTGTAAATACGATCCTTTTGGGGCCAGGAACATCTGTTACTCATGCAGCGATAAAAAGTATTTCTGAATCTAATTGTACAGTATGTTGGGTAGGTTCAGACTCTCTTTTGTACTACGCAACAGGAGAAACTCCGACTGCTGATACATACAATTTAAAAAAGCAACTTTCTTTGTATTCAAGTCCAAAGAAAAAATTGGAAACAGCAAGAAAGTTGTTCAGTTATCGATTTCCAGATCTCGATTTACAAAATAAAAGTTTATCTGAAATGATGGGAATGGAAGGTTACCGTGTTAAATCTTTATACAAAACTACTGCTGAAAAGTACGGTATAGAGTGGGAAGGTCGAGATTACGTTCCAGGAAAGCTAAATCTAAGCAATACGACAAATAAAATTTTAACGTGTTGCAATGTTGCTTTATATGGAATCTTATTGTCTGTTGTTCATGCTCTAGGCTTTTCACCAAGAATTGGATTTATTCATTCAGGATGTCCTTTACCTTTTGTCTACGATTTAGCAGATCTTTATAAACCAGAGGTTTCGATAGATTTAGCATTTTCGTTAACAAAGAAAATGGGCGGAGATTATGTTAAAGAGGTTGTTGCTGATGCTTTTAGAGAAAGGATATGTAGTAACAATATATTAGAACGCTCTGTAAAAGATCTTGAAATGCTCATGGGAGTAAACAAATAGTGGTTGTTGTTATAGCAGAACAAATTCCTGATGCAATACGAGGAAAAATGAAACTGTGGTTTATTGAATTGAAGCCAAATGTTTTTGTGTCAGGAATAAATGATCATGTCGCAAAGAAGGTTGTTGATTATTTATTTTCTAAATCAACATTCTTATCAGGAATGACAATCATAATTAGTAAAAACAATTCTCCTGGTTATCAAATCATCTCTTTAGGAACGACAAAAAAGAAAATTGTCGAAATGACAGGCTTGCAACTTATCACAAATAGGCTAGTCTAATTTAGCACTAGATGTTGTTTAAAAATTTGTTTAAAATCAATTTATTACTTAAAACGATAATATGTAATTATTTGATTTACATTATTTTTAATTTTAAGTGTATTCCCCACAACGTGGGGATGTTTCT
>CAKQDA010000019.1 GCA_934218695.1 uncultured Succinivibrio sp. | reverse complement strand
TAAATCCCCAGATCTGCGTCTGAGGATTTTTTTATCCATTTACATAGTTACATAAAAAAGTAACAAAGAATGGGAGAGGAGCTCACCTTTTTTTTTGTTCTGCAGTTTTTCAGATCGTGCAAAAGCGCTTATGTAGAAATCATGCACTTTTACCTACTCATGACTGCCATAAATAACTTCTGCACCTGTTTTCAGAGTTTATTGAGACAAATCAGTAAGTTCCAATATCTCTAATCATTAATGTCAGCAAATTCCACACTGTCTGGACGATCATCAAGTATTGAAGGTTCAACCTTTGTATTATTAAAATCCTGAACAAACTCAAGGAATTTATCCTCCTTAACAGGCTTTGAGAAATGATATCCCTGCAGGAATTCAACTCCATTGCCAGCCAGGACATCTGCCTGCTCAGCAGTTTCCACACCTTCGGCCACAATTGAGATACCTATGGTATGGAACATCTTGATACATGCAAGCATGATTGTTCTTGCCTGATCATTGCCAGGTTCAAATGCCGGCCAGATTAAAGACTTGTCCATCTTTATAAGATCATACTTAACGGCTGCAACCTGTGACAGATTTGAGTAACCGGTACCAAAATCATCCATTGAGAACTTGTATCCGAATGATTTGAGTTTTTCCATGTTATCAAGGGCAATCTTACCACTGCGAACAAGAGCTGTTTCTGTAACCTCAAGGTTGAACATACTAGGATCAAGTCCATAACTCTTTACAGTCTGATGCAGTCTGAACGGAATGCTAGGATCGGCAATCTGAATACCTGAGAGATTTACCTCAATAAACTTGATGCCAAGTTTTTCGACCTCATTGTCTTTAATAAACTGACATACCTTTGAGAAAACCTGATCTCCTATAATACTGATAAGACCAATTCTTTCTGCTACAGGAATGAATACCTCCGGTGAAATAAATCCAAATGACTTGGAATCCTTCAGTCGCACTAAGGCCTCTGCAGATTCACAGCGGTTAGTCCTGGTGTTGATAATAGGCTGATACACTACGTAGAAACCATCTTCATCAACAGCTCGCTGAATCAGTCTTTCAACTGCAAGAATATAGTTTCGCTTGTCTGCAATTTCCTTATCCACAATAAGCACAGAATGATCATTCTGAGCTTCGTAGTGAGTATGACAGAATGAAAGTAATGAGAACAGTGTTTCTGAATTGCTGGCACTGGTTGGGCACTCAACAGCACTTACAAAGTATGTAGGCTGGATAGAGCTGTCATCAAGTAAAAGAGCCTTGTCTGAAACCTTGTAGCGTCCACTCCAGTCATTCAGCTCCTCTTTTGAGAATAAAATAAAACCAAAGCTGTACTCTGAAATTCTGAAAATATTACGGTGATTGAAATCAGGTATTGATTTTACAGATTTCTCTATACAGTCAAGACAGGTTGAAATACTGTAGGTGGAGCGTAATGAAGAGGTATTCTGCATTGAAAAGCAGATCACATAGAAATTCTTATTCTCACCAAAAAGCTCACTGATAACCATCTCAAAGGCGTTTCTTGAAAGCAGTGAATGGATCTCCTTATCCTCATTCTCTTTTGAATTTTCAAAAGAGATGTAAAAGAACATTACAATCAGAGCAATAGCAAGACTTACAAGAGATGATGTTGGAACCAGATACTGATATATGGCAATAAACAGCCAGGCTGCAAAACAGAAAATAAAATCGTATTTGATCACTACAAATTTATTTTTAACAGCATTGGCAAGAGCAACAATAGACATTATGCAGTATATGGCTGTCATGATATACACAGTGTTTACTATGGAGCCGTATGAATATGCCCCTTTTTCGGAAACACTGTAACTTATGTCTCCAAACAGAATTCCTAGGATGGATATTATCAGAGGGATGGCTCTTAAAAACAGTTCAATGCCAGAATAGTTCTTTACCTTTCTTCCACGCAAATCTATATATACGAATACGTAGAACGACATCAGGGATAATGAGGCAAAATAGAACTGGTTGACAATTTTGTTGGCAAAAATTGAAAAATACTGAGGATGCGTCAGAGCATAGACACATCCGATATCACATAATATACAGAATATGGAAATACCTAAAAAGCCTTCAAACAGCTTGGTTGAAAGCAGTTTTACTCTTCTGTACTGAAAAAATTCTATTGTTACTACTAGCACTACGCATAAGGCAACTAGCTGTGTGCCATAATCCATAGTTTTCTCCGATAAATTATTGTTTCGTCTAATTTTACAATAAGGAGGATTATCTAACACCCGCAGAGCATAATTAAATCGAAGCTATCACAGTTTTTTGAAAAATTTGCTGTCTGTATAAAAAATCCTCAGCAGGATATGCTGCGAATATGCAATATCTCCACTGAGGATCTCTATTTAAAATAAAACTAAAGACTAAAGTTGTATTTTCAGATTACTTTGTATTCTTTTCCTCAAAGTACTTTTCCTCATTGCCCCATGAGGCAACACCACTCTGATCTTCCATCAGAGAAGCTGTAAATACAGGTTCCCTGATACCCTGTCGCTTCTGCAAGATATAGTTGTCAAGAGCAAAGAATGCATATTTGCCAAGACGGGCAATAGCATAAAGGTTGGTTAATGCCAGAAGGGCCATGCACAGATCTGCAAGATCCCATACTACAGACAGTGAAGCATATGAACCGAAGAAAACCATTGCAACAACAAAGATTCTAAAGACTGTCATTACATAGATGTTCTTGGTCAGATACATGATGTTTACTTCACCATAATAGTAGTTGCCGATGATCGAGCTGAATGCAAACAGGGTAATGGTAAATGACATAAAGTATCTGCACCACTCACCCAACTGTGATGACAGTGACTCCTGAACCAGAGCAATGCCTGTTACCTCACCGCCAATCTCATATTTACCTGATAACAGAACAATCACAGCAGAAGCTGAACAGATAAATAAAGTATCAACGAATACTCCAAAAGCCTGAATCAGCCCCTGCTTTACAGGGTGAGAGGTTATAGCACAGGCAGCTGCGTTTGGAACAGAACCCTCACCTGCCTCGTTAGAGAACAGACCTCTCTTGATACCAGTCATGATCACTGCCGCAAAACCACCGGCTACAGCAGACTGAGGAGCAAAGGCATCATGGAAAATTAAAGCGAACATCTGAGGAACTTCAGAGATGTTCTTGAAGAAAATAACCAGAGCCACTATCAGGTATAAAGTTGCCATAACAGGAACCAGGAACTCTGTTACTCTTGCAATACGGTGGGCACCGCCAAAAATCACCATAGAGGTTAAGATACACAGAACGAGACCTGTGATGATGGTATCAAATCCCATACTGTCATTTAATGCCATGGCAATGGTATTTGACTGTACAGAGTTGTAGCTCAATGCGAAGGTAACTGTAATTAAAACAGCAAACAGAGCGGCAAAAGCAGGCTGTTTTAAAGCATTGCGGATATAGTAGGCAGGACCACCGTGGTAACCTCCCTCACGGAATGGAACCTTGTAGATCTGAGCTAAGGTACTCTCAACGAAACCTGTAGCAGAACCGATTAAGGCAATAACCCACATCCAGAAGATTGCACCAGGTCCGCCCAAAGTAACTGCAATTGCTATACCTGCAATGTTACCTACACCCACACGTGATGCAGTACTGATGCAGAATGCCTGAAAAGAGCTGATTTCCTTGCCTTTGGGTTTATGACCTACGATACCGTGTCTTAATACACGTACCATTTCGCCAACATAGCGGATCTGAACAAATTTGGTTTTGATAGTGAAGTATACGCCTAAACCGATTAGAACAACGATTAAGACATAAGACCAGAGAACACCATTAACAGAATTAATGGCTGAATCTAAAGTGTCTAGCATTTGTTTTTATTTTCCAGTTAATTATGAATTTTTTGGCTTCTTTTTTGTCAGTGACTTAATTTTGTGTAATTAAATTTTATAGCCAAAGATTGTAAAATCGTGTTATTTTCCCACAAAATGGCCATTTAAAAAAGTAGGCTATGGCCAGAAAATATTTTTAGAGTTTCATCTTTTTGTGTACAAAACCTGCATCACAGATATAAACATGCATACAGAAAGTGCATTTTTATACCTCAGGATGTACGTAAAACATTCCTTTTCAGCTTTAGGTAGCATACAGTCATCAGAATCGCACTTATTGCCCAGGAGACAGGATAAACAAGAAGGACTCCATCAAAAGTTTTAAGTTCAGGCAGGACAAACATGATCCAGATGATTCTGAAGATGCAGAAAGAAAACAGTAGCACAATCATTGGTACCAGACTTCTGCCGGCTCCTCTGATGGCTCCTGCAAATACCTGAGTAAATCCTAACAGACCGTAAAAAGGACAGAAATACAGCATTGCGATGAAAGCATAGTGTATTGCCTTGGAGTCCTGAGTGAACAGTCTTAGGACTGGTTCATGGAATACAAGCAAGAAAATACCAATACCGGCAGTGTAGGTAACTCCCATAAAAAGTCCGCAGACAACACCTTTTTTTACACGATCAATACACCCTGCTCCAAAGTTCTGACCTACAAAGGTAGCCATTGCAAGAGATATACTCAGAAGAGGCAGAATATCAAAGCCGTCTATCTTAAGATAAATTCCGTAACCTGCGATTGTTTCATAGCCAAAGACGTTTACACTTGACTGGATCAGAACATTTGAAAAGCAAATTACAGTATTCTGCATTCCTGACGGAATTCCCATACGAAGAATTCTGACCAGCATCTGTTTATGGAAATGAATTGCTTTTAGATAAACTCTGCATTCATTTTTTACTGTCATAACATAGCGCAGCGACATAATACAGGCTATCAGCTGACTTATGTCAGTTGCAATGGCTGCTCCTGCAACGCCCATATCAAAGACAATGATAAAAAGTAAATCCAAAACTACATTTATTACTGAGGCATATGCAAGATATATAAGCGATCTTTTTGAATTGCCAGAGGCATTTAAAATGCCTGCAACCATGTTGTAGAAAATGGTAAAAATAAGACCGAACGAGTAGATAAAAAGGTAGGTTATTGAGTCATCAAGAATATCCTTAGGAGTATTCATAGATTCAATCATAGGCTTTGTCAAAAGAGCGCAAAGAGCAGTTAAAATCAGGCCTAAGACAAGGGAAAAGGCAAGTGACGTATGTACGGAGCGAAAAACATTTCTCCTGTTTTTAGCACCAAGACACTGAGCAATAACGACTCCTGCCCCTACGGAAATTCCCTGACAACCTGAAATAATCACTGTGACAATCATAGAACTTGAAGATACAGCTGCCAGTGCCTGTGATCCTACGTAATTACCTACAATAATAGAATCTACAGTTGAATACATCTGCTGCAGAAAATTTCCCATGATCAGAGGAACAGAAAAGAAAAGCAGGATCTTAAAGATATTGCCTTCTGTCATGAGTGTAATTTTATTTTTTTGTGTGTAGGTCATAGTCTTCAGAAAATTTTTGCCTATTGTATGACAATTTGAAAGATTTGCATAAGTCAGAGTAAAGTGCGGTAATTTTAACAGGATCATTTATGTCAGGTGTGATTGCAGACGTATCACAACAAAAGCATGGAAGAGAATTTAAAAGACTCTTTAAATTTTTCATCAAAAAATATTACTACAAGTTAATATTGTTAACTTATTGTAATATAAAGAATTTAATTAACAACTGTAAAATAGTTTTTTATATCCGATCCTCATCATTTTATAAAGGCAGAGACTGCATGTACGTCTTATTTAACGTAAGAAAATTAAACCTGTGTTTATGAAATTGACAAATGCAGTGACAGTGAAATAATAAGGTCTCAGAGTAAAGTACACATAAAGTTTGCCATGCATAAAGACTTAACACAGGGAAGTGTTTTAAAAAACATCATCCTGTTTTCTCTTCCATACTTTTTATCTTATTTTCTGCAGACACTCTATGGCCTTGCCGATCTTTTCATTGTAGGTCAGTTCGATGGAGTAGACAGCATCACAGCAGTATCCATTGGATCTCAGATCATGCATATGATAACTGTCATGATTGTTGGTCTTTCAATGGGAGCCACCGTCTGTATTGCACAGGCATCCGGTGCTAAAAACAGAGAAAAACTAAGGTACAGCATTGGAAACACTGTAACCGTATTTTTTATCCTGTCTTTAATTCTCACCTGTCTCCTCCTGTTTTTTACAGACTCTATTACAGATCTTGTAAAAACACCTGAAGATGCTGTTCTGGACACCAGAGAGTACCTTGTAATCTGTTTTGCAGGAATTCCCCTTATTACAGCCTATAACATTGTAAGTTCAATTCTAAGAGGTCTGGGAGATTCAAAATCCCCAATGTACTTTATTGCCATAGCCTGTGTTGCCAATATCTTTCTTGATTATCTATTCATAGGTTATTTTAAATTAGGAGCAACCGGTGCCGCACTTGGTACAACCATAGCTCAGGGCATCAGTGTAGTTTGCGCATTTTTCTATATCAGAAAAAATAATTCTAAAGAAGCCTTTTCAGCAGGTTACTTAAAGCTAAAAGGCAATGTCGCCAAAAGATTATTGCGCATAGGTATTCCGATTTGTGCTCAAGATGGCTTTATTCAGACAGCCTTTATGATCATAACCGTGATTGCCAACATGCGAGGACTTACTGATGCGGCAGCCGTTGGTATTGTTGAGAAGATCATAAGCTTTATCTTTCTGGTCCCATCTTCAATGCTGTCTACAGTATCGGCAATGGGAGCTCAGAATATAGGTGCAGGATTTTTTGACAGAGCAAAACAGACTCTTCGTTACGCGATCTTTATAACATCAGCATTTGGCCTTACTGTAGGCATTGTCTTTCAGTTTATGTCAGAAAACGCGCTGGAGCTTTTCACAAAAGACAGAGATGTTGTCATCTCCGGAGGAAAATATCTTCAGGGATACATCTGGGATTGTCTTTTTGCCGGCATTTCTTTCAGTTTCAGCGGTTTCTTCTGCGCTTTGGGGAAATCCGAAATTTCATTTATGCATAATCTGATTGCCACAGTAACACTAAGAGTACCAGGTGCCTACATAGCATCAGTAATGTTCCCTGCAACACTGTTGCCAATGGGACTTGCCACAGCAAGCGGCTCATTACTCTCAGCAGTTATCTGTACTGCCGTCTACAAAGCCATCGAAAAAAAAAGACCTGATTAAATTTACGGCTGCAGAAAATTAAAAAGGCCGGGATTTAGTGCCCAGCCTTATTATTAAGCAAAGTCTCTGATTACTTTAACAGATTGTCATCTGTAAAGTAGTCGATACGCATTGCGTGCTTAACTTCACTTAAGGTCTGAGCTGCAGTTGCACGAGCCTTGGCTGTGCCCTGCTTTAAGATCTCAAAGACATCTGGTAATCTCTTTTCCCAGTCATTACGTCTTTCACGGATAGGACGAAGCTCAGTCTGGATAACATTGTTCAGGAACTTCTTAACCACCATATCACCTAAACCGCCACGCTGATAGTGAGCCTTTAATTCATCAAGGTTCTTATAGTCTGGCAGGAACTCTGGGAAATACTCATCCTTGCAGAATGCATCAAGATAGGTAAATACAGGGTTGCCTTCAACATGACCAGGATCTTCTCTGCGCAGGTGGGTAGGATCTGTAAACATGGACATAACCTTCTTTTTAATGTCCTCTTCTGTATCTGACAGGTAAATGCAGTTGCCAATTGACTTACTCATCTTGGCTTTACCGTCAATACCAGGTAATCTCAGGCATGACTTATTTGAAGGTAAAACAATCTTTGGCTCAACTAGGGTCTCGCCGTAAACTTCATTGAATTTTCTTACAATCTCACAGCACTGCTCAATCATAGGCATCTGATCTTCACCTGCTGGAACTGTGGTGGCTTTAAAGGCAGTGATGTCTGATGCCTGACTTACTGGATAGCAGAAGAATCCTAAAGGCAGACTTGTCTCAAAATTCTTTTGCTGAATCTCAGCTTTTACAGTTGGGTTGCGCTGAACACGAGACACTGTTACCAGGTTCATGTAATAAACAGTAAGCTCAGCCAGTTCAGGGATCATTGACTGAATAAAGATACTTGATTTTTCAGGATCGATACCACAGCTTAAATAATCTAGTGCCACCTGCATTACATTCTGACGAACCTTCTCAGGATTATCAGCATTATCTGTTAAAGCCTGAGCATCAGCTACCATGATATAAATTTCATCGTATTTGCCTGAATTCTGCAGACTTACGCGCTCTTTTAATGAACCTACATAATGCCCCACATGTAGGCGGCCTGTTGGTCTGTCACCTGTCAAAATAATCTTTTTCACAATAATCTCCGTTTATTTATTCTTTTGAAAGTTGAATTCAACTTTGAATACGACTTAACCAGATCTTAAATAAGAGGCTGTTTCCATGTGCTATTTTACTAATACAAAAAGGAGTGGTAAACACTTATCAAAAACAATCCATTATTATGCATGATCTTTAGGAAAAATCAGAATATTAGGCACTGACTGACATGATAAGTGTGAACTTTGAAACAAAAAGATGTAATTAGTAAGAAATAACTAATTATCCGACATTGATCAGTAAATTTTATATTTAATCTTCCCCATTAGTGACGTAGGCGTTTTTTTTTAAATTAGTTCTGTTTAATATCATCCATGTAGGTATTAGCATTAAAGTAGTAGCGGTAAGGAGCTCCCAGTGCATTTATAAGCGCTAGAACCTCAGTTGTTACATTGCTAATGCCTATGATCTTGTCATTGATAACTGCAAGGCAAATGTTGAGATTACCTATGTATTGAAGCAATCTTTCCATTGTAGGTCTAGCTTCACCACCTTTGCTATACAATGACGGTATTGTTAGATTATTATCTTGCATGGTGTTTCTAATCTTGTACTCAGTAGCTGTAAATACTAGTAGAGCAATCATCATCAACCAAAGTAAAGCATCAATTCTTGATGGCTTCTTTAGGTAGATTGAATCTACAAACATTGTAGGACCTTTACAGCATCTCCAATTACGCTCAATCACAGATTGACGCTTGTAGATGCTAAGTAGCTCTGCCATAGTCCACTGACGTTGAAAGTCATTAGTGCAAACAATGTAGAGTGTTTCAAACTTAAGTTGGCGTTGGATTTTCTCTTCATCAATTGCAAGTGTTGCTGTGACAGTTACATCTTTTGATACTGGTTCTTCACCAGCCTTTGGCTTACCACGTTTAGCATACTTTAGTTTAACCTCGTATGTAGGTTCACCAAAGGTACATAGCTTAGCTTTAGATATCAACTTATTAAATGCTTTCTTAGCATCAGCTTCGCATTTACTAGGTTGAGTAGTAAGTTTCTTTAGAGCAGATGTTAAGGTTAGAAACTCTTTTTGAGCTCTACCTCTTAATGTATGCTCCTTCTTAGCTGCTAAAGAGAGATTGTTAACAAGGAGTAATTTTACTTCGTGCTTACCAATCATTGTGGTGCCACACCAAAGACCTAAAGGACTATCTTCTTTATCTGGATAGATAGGTGTTAACTCCTCATGTAAAGACTTCTCAAAGCATTGTTTTGATACATTACATGCATCAGGTAATCTTGTGACAACCTTTACCTGCTTTTGATGTAACTGCTCTAAAATATCTTCAGTACATAAGGCACTGTCACCTACAAGGTATTCAAGCTCATGAAACTGCTCTTTGATGGTATCTAGGCTATCAATAATCAAGTTCTTAAAAGAGGTCTTATCATTGATGTTACCAGAGACGTTTCGCAAAAATAAAGGTATCTTACTTTTAGCATCACAGAGCATGACACTTATAGCTTGATTAAGTTCAGGCCTGTGCTCTCTGCTATAGCCTTGCTTAAGTTGAAGTAAACAATTCTCTTGCTCAACTGTATTTCCATCGTAATGGAAAGAAGTTGAATCAATGTGTGTTTCCTTTACGCTAAGGCCTAAGACTTTTGCTACTTGTGTGGTGCAATCTAAAAAGAGCTCTTCGCATCCATACTCTGATATGTCATCTAACAACCTGCCAATTTCAGCTCTGTTTAAATCTGCTGATTTTACCTGGTTGTTTAGTAGTCCACAGATAGGATACTTGCTAAAGTACTCCTGAGTACCAGATAAGTTTTGGTATGGAACGTTCATCATCTGAACAGCCAGAGCTTTCACTAGTACACCATTGTTAGCGTGTACGTGTGAACCTATCTTACCAATACGTTTGTTGATAACATCTTCAAGACCTAAGTCATCAAAGGCTCCTGCTAAAAGTGCAGTGTTACCTAAGGCAAAGGTCTGTAGTGTGGTGTTGCCAGTCTCAACTGTTGCATCTAAGTGTTTTTCTGCTGGTTTAATCTTAACTTTCATAGCTCTATCCATTGATACATATAGAGTTATTAAAACGTAAAAACGAAGAAAAATACATTAGTTGTTGATCTGTCTGATCCATACTTTACACTTTTGAATATCCAAAACTAAAGCGTGATCCATGTACCACATTTTGAGAAATTGCCTATTGACAAAAGAGCAAAACAGAACGATTTTTTAAAAAACACCTAGCCCATTATAGGGAAGGTTTAAATATGAAATTTACTGATCAATGTCGGATACAATGTGCTTCTCTCGAATATGCATCCCGATGCCCGTAGAAAGCCCTATTCTGCGGGCTTTTTCGCGTTTCAAAGGTCATATACCTGCCTGCGAAATTGCTCCGATATGCTCTTGCTGTAGCTATGCTCATTCCGGCTGCGCCTCCTTTCCGCCCCCCCCTAAATGGCAATCCTTAAAAAGTACGGGTATCCTTAAATTGTGCGAGGAAACCTTAAAAGGTTTAATCCTTGATATACGGCACAATCACATCGTAGAACTTCTTAGTCCAGTCGGCGTGGAAGTTTGCCATCTGGAGCCAGTCGGTCTCATTTTCGATGCTGACATTACTCAGCTGAATGAACACCTTGGACGACCTGATGTCATCGCCACGATTCCATTGGAGCGACGTACCAAGTGCGGATTCAATCTCCGCTTTATGTGTATAAAGGCTGTCGAAGGCGTCCTTGTTTTCCTGTTTATTGCCTCTGCCAAATACAACCTCTGCCCGCGCTGCATCGTAGTTTGCTACGCAGCTCAGATAGAATCCTCCGATGCCAAAGAAGCCATTGATCCAGTTATCCCTCGACGGATTCACATTGGAGAAGGAACCGTCCTCGCCGTGTGCCTTCTGTATGATTGGAAGTGCGTAAGTCCAGTATTTTCTCCGGAGCTCGTGGCGGCTACCCGGCTCATCTGCATTGGCCTCGTTCTCATCGCGCAGGTAGAATACCAAGTCTGCCGGATCTTCATCGTGAAGTTTGAACAGACGGCTCAGAACGGACAGCTTGCTCTGTGTGCTGGTGTTAGTCCACACATAGATGCCGTCACCGATTTCCACTGACTTCGTGAATGCATCCGGATTCGTGTTAAAGTGAAGAGCAATATTCTCCTCCTCCGACATGGCCAGCTTTGTGATAATAGCCTTGTCCTCGGCATACAGAATCTGAATAACTTTTTGGAACATCTCAACCCAGCTCGTTACCGGCTGTTCAGTGTTCTTAAAGGTGAACTTTGCAATCAGTCGTCCGGTCAGCTCACCTTCATCCTCAAGAGTATAGGTATCGAGCTGCTTTTCTTCCGGTTTGTATTCTGTGACAGGCGCTGCCCAGATTGAAAGAGCCCGACCCATGAGATATTCGCTGCGTTCTTCCAGCTCGGCCAGCGTCCACTTATCCTTCTTGGCAATCCAAGTATTCATGCGGATACCGCTGTCATCGAAGCCATTCTGCATGGTTTTCTTTTCCGTGAAGGAGCTATTGCTGTACTTCGAGTTATAAGCCGTCAGCGTAAGGTTTGCCATGCGATGAAGCCACAACTCATGTATCTGTTCATAGTCATCGCCCAGCTCCTTCTGCCACACCGGCGTCAGGTGCTGCGGCATGATGTGCTCAATTGAATAGGTGCCATCATCGCAGTGACGATATACATCCTTATCCTCCGAGGTGCCAAAATTCTCGAAGCGCTCAAGGATGTAAATCTTATTCTTGCTGTTCATCAGGTAAACCGGACGTTCTTCAAATGCCGCCTTAAACTCCGTATCGTCCGGAAAGCGAGCACGCTCTTTCTTTGACAGGAGCGCATACTTGAGCTTCTCGACATAATTGTCCTCGGTGCCGTCATAGCGGATGATCTCCCGGTGCAGCATGAGGAAGATTTTATTCAGGGCATTCGTCGGCAAGTCGCACATCGTCCTGCGGAACAGATAGTTCTCTGTCGTCAGGAAAATCTCTGTGACCTGTGCCAGCGTCAGTTTGTTCTCGTTGTACAGTCGCAGCACTTCAAGAAAGTACGGTCTTGTTACCGTCGTCTCCAGACGGTTCAGGCGGTCGATGCAGGCATCCAGTGCAGCACTGCCAGAATTGCCATCAAGGAGAATCTGATACCTCTTGGCGTAGGCCAGCATCTCGGCGAGCAGTGGTTCGGTGTCGATCTTGCTGAGTTCCACGAAATCCTTAAAATTGACATAGATTTTCTTCTGCTGCGGAATGGCCTGTTGCTTCACGCTCAGGTAATCCCGGATGAAGGTGCTCACATCATATTTCGTACAGACCTCGATCTTATTCCAGTATTTTTCGTAGTAGTCTTCCTGCTCCTTGGACGGCAAGCCCATCAGGATGAAATTCCTGATCTTATCACCCTCGCTGAGGTCAAGGCCGGTCGAGTTCAGGCTTTCAAAAATGAGCTGTGGATTGTCGTCCATATCCAGCCGGATGTTTATGATCTCCAGACAACAGATCGCATCGTAAAGCTGGTCGATGGTGATTTCCTGCTTCTGAATCCGGTCATAGAAATAGTCGTAGTTCACGGTCAGATTGGACTCACGGATGTGCTCCGTCGGATCAGAGAACAGCTTCCCGAAAGCCGTCTGGTCATTCTTGACCGGTTTGAGCTTGATGCGGGTATCCTCCGGCTTCCACTTGTCCACGAGGTATTCCTCGAAAATTCTCTGCTTCAGGTTAGCGGTCTCCGGCACAATAATGCCCTTATCGATCAGGTTATACATGGCAAGGAACAGCAGCGATACCGTCGTGAGGCGCTGCTGACCATCGATGATCAGGAACTCCTCATTGTGGCCGTCCGGATTGTAAACGGAAACGGGCTCCCGAAGAAGTGACTCTTCCGGTGTCCCTTGATGATTTTTACAAGGTCATCGTACAGTTGCTTGCAGTTCTCGGTCTTCCAGTCATAATTTCTCTGGTACACCGGTATGACAAAGCGCTTATCGGAGCCCTCCATGTATTTAACGAATTTACATTCTGAACCTTTCATTTACCATTTCTCCTTCTGCATCAACTTACTCTACAAATAAATCTGGCAGATTATATTTGACAAGTTCCACATCATCGCGGACACCTCTATTGCCACAGGTCTCTATATTTTTTCTGATTTTCAGCTCTGGCTCCGTGGCAGCAATATACTGCGGATGTTTCAAAATATAAATTGCGGATTCTCTCGTAAAACCATGTTTTTCAATATTTATTGCTGCTCGGTTAGTAGATCCGTATTCCACAAACTCGTACCAGTCATTTTCGACTTTATCGACCCCCTTGATCTCTTTGTATGCTCTCGACACCTTCAGGAAGTAGTTTGAAAGCCGGAACAAGATAACATCGTCAATTACGGAGAGGACGTCAGAAATCACGTAATTTCGATGCTCGCGGGAATCGTTATAGTCTATGTAATTTCTGTCGATATACAGTGCATTCTTGGGATAATTCCTTTTATGCTGCAATGCCTGATTCATAATTTGGCTTAATCCATATCCCTGTACCCACTGGCCAAGAATAACCGCATACCAGCTCAGCTTTCCATGCTTATGGGAGGTTTTACCGACATGCCCAAGCGTGTCAAACTCATAGACTTCCCATTTGAATATCTTGCAAAGCCGCTCCAAAAAGTCAATAAGTTCATCTTTATCGTATTTCCCATCAGCATCAATTTTCGGGAATTCCAGTCCATTGTACGCAATGGCCTGATATAGAGACTCTGACTGATCAACCGAAACTGTAATATCGTCATCCTGCTGGAACTCTTGATTTGAAAACAGCTCTCTGATTTTGTCTTCATCGCCCGGCTGCATCAATGCCGTGAACTCACGTCTTACCCTACTGTTACGATCCTTCAATATGTCATTCAGTAGGATAATGGCAAATTTTCGCATCATATCATATGAGTCAGCGCTCTGGTTTGCTGGATGTTTCTCCAGTTCAACCGTACCGGAAAGAAGAGTCGTAATGACGTGCTTCTTCTGCGCCTTTGTTAGCTGTTTCTCTACTGATAGCGTTTGAGCAGGGATCTTTTCTTTCAGCAGACTTATATATTTCTCGTTGGCTTTTTCATTAGAAGCCACAAGAAATACATTTCCGTACAGACTGTAATCAAGTCTTCCAACTCGTCCTATCAGATTCCTAAAATCTACCGCCTTCATGTGCTTTAAGCCGTTTTTGAAATCTGTCACAAACAAATTATCCGCAGGGAGATTAACACCTTCTACCAGTGTACTTGTGCAGAATAGCGCAGTTATATCTCCATCCTTAAAGAGTTTCTCAATGCGCTGACGAATAGACGACGGTAAATAGCCTATGTGATAGGCAACACCCTTCTTAACAAGCTCGGCAAGATAATAATCGCCATGCACTTCGTTGCTTATATCCTTTGAAAGCTCCATGAGCTTTTTATTGTCCGTCTGATCTATTCTATTAGCCGCAAAGTCTCTTGCTGCCGTAACCGTTTTACGAGTAGATGGGAAATAAATAATGGACTGTGTCTTGTTTCCTTCGCTGTCTCGCTCAAAGCGAAGCAACACATCTGTCAGCTCTGCATCCGGGAGCGGCACAAAGGTTACCGGTATAAGCTCCTCAGCGTGTTCATCATAAACGCTGACCTCATTTCCCACCAAGTCAACGAGGAACTTTATCTGCGTGACAGGTGACAATGACGTTTGCATTTTCTGTTTCTTACGGCTTTCCTCGTCAAGCTGTCCTATCAGATTCAGGTATATTTCCGGGTTTGGCACATTAGGTGATGCAAAAACAATGTGTGTATCCGGAGAGTCCTCTGATAGCATCTGAGTAACCTGATAATAGAAAGGACTCCGGTTATCATCGCTTGAAACCTTATGTGCTTCATCAATAAACAAATAATCTATATGAAGCTCCTTCTCATTAATCAAAAGATACAAAAGCCTTTCAGGAGTCATTATCAGAATATAATTTCGACGTTCTTCTGAAGACTTTGGCTTTACTTGCAAAGCAGCATCTCCAACTGCTGTGACTATGTGGTATCCGAAAGCTTTTAGATTATCTCCAAGATCATCTGTGACCTTGGCTCGGACTTCGTTAATAAGAGCTTTCGTAGGAACTATTAGCGCAAAATTCTGTTTCGCGCCCGCCAGAATCTGCTGCTTCATAAATATTCTCATTATGAAGGACTTTCCAGTCGATGTCGGTGCTGAAAAGC
This sequence comes from uncultured Succinivibrio sp., assembly GCA_934218695.1. Taxonomy (GTDB): domain Bacteria; phylum Pseudomonadota; class Gammaproteobacteria; order Enterobacterales; family Succinivibrionaceae; genus Succinivibrio. The sequence continues at coordinate 20,329 of CAKQDA010000019.1, read as the reverse complement.
TGTAGTACCCATCTGTCAAATGATCGTATATTTTTTTCTGTGCGCTCATAAAAGCGTTTGAAGGATCTGTGGGAATTGACAGCTTTTCGCGCTTATAACTCGAAAAAATTTTTTCGCGTATGTCTACGCCATTAAAAGAGGAGTTCAATATCTTCTTACCACGATAATTATTGATCGTAGTTAAAACAGAGCCTCCCACATAAGAAACTCTACTGTCATTCGGATACAACTCCGCCAGCATCGTTATGATCTCTTGTGCCCATCCCTTTTGCGAATCCGAAAGTTCCGGATGATTTGACTTGGATAAAAGATCAGCAAAGGAAAGCGCGTCTGCAAGTGAAAACACACGCATTCTTCCTCTATCGAGTCCAAATAAGTGAATGGCATAATTAAAGAGAATATCTTGGTAAATTGTCCGGAGATATTGATTATTATTAAGGTCGGAGAAGTATCCATACCCAAAATTTCGCTCATCAGGCATGTTCTTCACCTTCTCTCATAATGTTCTGCATAATAGACTTTTTGTCATCCACTGCATCATCAAACGGCAGAATATACACATAAAAGGATCTATTCGTCAGTCCAAGGTCTTTAATTTTATCCTTGATAGCTGGCAAGGCATGATTTATGTCGGAAGTCATCTTCTTATCAATGAGCTCTCGATATTCACTGCTGCTGTATTTTTCACCATCCAGACCAAGAGTGTAGCCAAGAAAGACTCCATAGGCGGTATCCCTGTTAATTGTCTTATTTGGATCAGGCGTAATAATTTCCTTGAGCTGCATCGCTACCGGATCTTTTTCTGGCAGTTCAAAGATGGTGTTATCTACAATCTGAATCTCTGCAGCAGAGTTCCTCTCTATCCGGGAAATGTGCTCGAACGCTTCATCAATTGCTATGCCAATATCACCTACAACGCTGGAGGCACCAAATACCATCTCATACGATAAGACATCGCCATTTCCGCCAAGAGAAAGCAGATGCATTCCATCAGATACGCTCTTATCAGATTTTGCTGTAACATTCAGTTCGACCTTGCTGTATATTTTCGGAGCACCAAGGACAGATTCCAAAAAGGCATAAAGCAAGATTTCTCCCACCTCGTTTCCTGTACCTTTTTCATCTGCGGAACCGTTTTTATGCATGATATCAAGTGCTTCAACACCGACACTGAATGCATTACCATCAACTACAAACTGCTCAATTTGCGATCTTGAGAAAACATACTGGCCAATATTCCAACCAAGGAACTGCTGAAGTTTGGCCTTCGAAAATCTGTTGCTTATAACCTCTTTCAGCTTAAAAAGCTTCAGCTGTTCGTTTGCATGCTGACCAAGGCTCTCCGAATGGGGAACCTCGACAAATATTTCGTTAAACCTTTTATCGTTGATTGATTTGTTCAGCATATGCTCACTCCTCCCAGCATGTTACATCTATTCATCCTTCTTGCCGTATGGGACAGTGTCTTCTGCGACCATAGATATCGGCATCTCAAAATTGCGGGTGTCATAGTGATATGGTGTGGTATTATCTTTTACTGTAGCCGGTTCATCGCCATCAGGACTGTATCTCTTAAAATTCTCAGCCTGCTCCATGACCTTTTCAAATACCTCTTCATCCCACGCAGGCGGATACCCATTCTTGTAAAGAAGTACTGTCAGATCCATATTTAGCTGATTCTTGATGTCTTCACGAGTAGACCAATCGGCATATTGAGACTTGTCATCTACAAGCTCCTTGATTTTCTTTGCAAGAACGATACACTTCTCATCCGCATAAGGGAATCCGTGATCATCTCGCACTTTAACCAGAATGTCGAAAAAAGACTTCTCTTCATAAGTGATACCCATTTTTTCGAACGACTCTTTATCAGCATTCAGGTCATTCATGATCTTAATAAGTTGGTCAGACAGGTCGTTTACAAAGTTTGCCACGACCTCACTGGTGAACACTAACTTGTCTCTACTGTTATAGGCATCAACCACCTGACGCAAACGCTCGTCAAATTCGACAGCCTTTACCTTGTTCGTTTTTCCATAAGCAGTAATTGCCTTTTTCAGCAGCTTTAACAACGCATTGAATTTTGTAATAGGGAGCTTTACCGTCTCCAGTTCTTTGAGAAAATCATCGCTAAATAAATCCACAGATTTATGCTCATCGACAATATTCTCGATTCCGGTGCAGGTAATGGCCTCTCTTACCATATCTTCAACAACGCGGTTCATTATTTCCGCATCCGGTGCATTCCCTTTAGTTTGCTTGTATATGATAGACCGAATAGCCAGATAGAATTGCGCCTTAGATGTTTCCTCATCAGTAAGCTCTCCGGAAGGGAAGCAGATTGAATAGGCTCCTTTAAGCCTGCGTGAAAGCCCCATGAAACGAGTCTGTGTGTCTTTCTTTATCTGCACAAACTCGGCAGCATCATTCAGGCAGTTTAATCTCTCGAGCGGAGAACCGGTATAAAACCTTCGAGCATCAAACCCGCTCATTACTTCATCAATCAAGGACAGATGATTGCGGAAAATGGAAAGCGAAATATTCAGCTCATCAATAGGGCTTTCCTGCGGACTTCCGTATTTTTTGACCGCCTCCAGCATGTCGTTTTTGATCCCAATATAGTCGACAACGAGCCCCTTGTCTTTACCATCAAAGACTCGGTTTACACGGGATATTGTCTGGATGAGAGTGTGCTTCTGAAGCGGCTTGTCTATATATATAACAGCCAGAGAAGGAACATCGAAGCCAGTGATCCACATATCCACGACTATGGCAATTTTGAAATTGGAGTCTGTATTCTTAAACTGCTTGTCGAGCATCTTTCGATACTCTTTGGAGCCACAGAGGTCATACAGTTCCTTTTCATCGTTCTGCCCCTGCGTCGCAACAAGATTTATTTTCGGAAGAGCCTCCAATTTATCCAGCTGCTCCTGTGTCAACTCATCCTCATTTTCAGCCTTTCGCTTAACCGTCCAGTTTGGGCGCAGTGCTTCAATAGCTTTCAGAACGCGAAACGCAATCTTTCTATCGGCGCATACTATCATCGTCTTCTGAACGATCTCCGGCTTTTCCGCACAAAGAGATTCATAGTGGCTTACAATATCTGCGGCCAGTTTCTTTATTCTATCTGGATGACCGAGGATGGCATTCATCTTGCTCATTGCACGCTTACTTTCCTCGATCTGCTCCTCGGTTGATCCCTCCTGCGCACACAGCTCGTAATATTTCTCAATTTCTTTTGCCTGCTCATCAGAAAGAATGACACGAGCAAGGCGTGGCTCGTAAGCAATTCTGACAGTAATGCCATCATCGCTTGATTCCTTCATGGTGTAGCTGTCAACCACGTCGCCGAAAACAGCTATCGTTTCATCAATTGGAGTTCCGGTGAAGCCACAGTATGTAGCATTTGGGAAGCTGGTGCGAAGATAATGCCCGAATCCATACGTTGTAAAGACACCTTTATCCGTCTTTTTCAGCTTTGCACCTACTCCGGTTTGAGTACGATGTGCCTCATCCGAGATACATATGATATTGCTTCGATCTGATAGCAAACCGGTGCTCTCGCAAAATTTTTGAATTGTAGTAATATAGACACCACCACTTGGGCGGTCATTCAGAGTATCGTGTAAATCCTGACGGCTCTCGATGCTTCGAACATCATCTTCATGGAGATACTTCTTAGCCGTTACAAACAGTTCTGATGTCTGCGTGTCCAGATCTTCACGGTCAGTAATTATAATAATTGTCGGATTATGAAAAGCCTCATGATCCCTAAGAACAATAAGCCTCGACAGGAACAGCATGGTATAGGTCTTGCCGCAGCCTGTTGCGCCGAAATAAGTGCCGCCTTTACCATCGCCTTCAGGGCGCATATGTTCCTTGATGTTTGCGAGCATTTTATTTGCACCAAAGTACTGCGGATAGCGGCAGACAATAGCTTCATCCTTCTTGCTATCATCAGGATAGAATACAAAATCACGCAGAATTTGAAGAACCCGATCCTTGGCAAAGGCACCCTCTATCATCGTATAAAGAGAGCTGATTCCGTTAGAAACCTTGTCCTGATCGTTAGCTTTGTTCCAAGCGTAATAATATTCATACGGAGTGAAGATACTGCCCATGCGATTATTCGCGCCATCGCTGATAACCGACAAGAAACAGTACTTCATCAGCTTCGGAATATCCCTGCAATATCGAATAGTAATCTGTTCCCATGCGTCATGAACCGTAGTGTCTTCTTCAATGGCAGATTTGAACTCCAAAATGGTCACAGGGATGCCGTTAATAAAAGCAAGAAGATCCGGCCTGCGTAGACGCTTGTCTTGCACAGAATACTGATTTATCACTTTGAAGATATTGTTCTCGGGATGTTCAAAATCAATATAATCGACATGCAGCGCTACTTGGGTAATGTCATCACGCCCAAGGTCGAACCCCTCCGTGACAAGTCTAAAGGATTCACGATTTCCAATGTACAGAGGCGTCGAGTTGATATGGCGCAGTTTATTAATGACCTTCTGGATTTCCACATCACTCAGGTCATTGTTATAACGCGATACAAGGTATGAACGCAGATCATCCGTCAGAAGAATATCCTCATACCTTCTGTGAATGCTCTCACCGGGCACATATGTGTATCCCTGCTGTTCGAACAGTTCTATGATTGCCTGCTCAAGTTCGCCCTCTGTAAATTTTCCTTTTTCAAAAATATAATCCATCCGGGACGCCTCCTCCCATTTAGTTCTCCTCGCCGTATTCCTCGATAAGGTATGTATCAAGCGCCGCTGCAAAATTTACGGCGAGATTAGCAAGCGGACTTGTAAGGTCTTCAGAATTCATGCCAGCTCCATGAGCAGCAGAATTATTTCGTATGAATGGCAAGGACATTAGGACTTTTTCTCTAAATCCATTCGCGTTCATAGCCGCAGGAAGTGAAATGTGATTATCACTTATCAGCTTATGTGTGAGCGCATCTGCATTTCCCCGATCTGCTCCACAGATAATTTTCATAACGCTCTCATAGCTTTTACCGGCATTCGTGATGGCCTCAGCGTAGTTATCCTTCTCAAGGAACTCTACTGCCTTTATCAATTCATCATAAGCCGACTGAAAAACCGGAGCCGAATCCGTCAACTCATGCAGCAGCTCTAATGCTTTACGCTTCAGATCCTGTTCAAATTGCTTTGCATCAATCTTGACCATCACGCCATCCGCAATGATCCAAGGAATATCGTTGTCTCTGAAGACCACGTTTACAGCCACCCGGAATGGTTCCTTCTCACTTTCAGAAAGCGCCTCATACTGAAGCTCAATCAGATCGAAAAGAAACGGTGTAAACATAGAGGCAAGTGCAACACTCGCACCACCATAGGGCATAAAGTCTGCCGCTACGGTATTAGCGACCGGATATCCGACTATCGAATTTAGCTTGTTTGCTGCAATCTCAAGAGCATCTGTCGTTTCTTCATAGTCATCGTAGCGGTTCGGATGATACTTCACGGGCTCTCTGAAATCCTCCAAGGCACCGACTATTTTCTGCTTTACAGTGAAATTTATGTCTCCGCAGATTTCATCCTTAGACTCGCCGTCGCCGAATGAGATGAGATCTTTATAGCGCTGGGAGAAAATCATTCTGCACCTCCATCGTTATTGCTCCGCTTCTTTGATCGCACTCCTAACAAGAACGGGACAAATCTGCTTTATTCTTGCATTTATGCTTTTGACTCTTTTTATGGCGTTATATATGTCAACATACTTTTGCTGAATATGAATATCTGGAATTTCAAAAGCAATCTCCCCAAACCTATCTAAGTCAAGGTTTGCACGGATACTACTATCACTTATAAACCAGCCGTATCTATCCATCTCATCGCTAAGAAACTGCATGAAGAAATATTCCGGCAATATGACGGCTGTATCTTTGATTTCAAAGGTCTGATACGCGGGAGATACGACTATGGGATTACCCTTATATAAACCTATCCTGATGCATTTATCGCGGCCAGTCTGCATACCGCTAAAGACAAATCTGTTATTGCGAACCACTTTATACTTAGTGGGATCAACACTATCGGTACTTGCAAGAGTCGGCATGAATTCTTTTTGAATGTTAATCCCGTAAAAGTCGTTGATACTACCATCAGTATTTCTTTCATCAACATAGTCGATTAAATCTGCAACACTTTTTTTGATCAACATTGTCATACCTCCTCAGCGGCTAACTTTAATAGCCTAACCGTTTCCTGTTCTTCCAGTAACGCAGCATGTATTTCTTTTGAAAGCGATTCCATTTCTTTTTTTGTATCAATCAACTCATCGTGGTTTATGAATCTAATATATTTGCTGGGCATTAACGCATAATCTTTGTCCCTGATTCCATCTGGTTCTGATAATCTCACAGACTTGCAGAGCTCAGGAACATCTTTATAAAGGGTACGGTCGGTGCTTTGCCAGTTATTATAAATTGTTCTGACATTAGCTATCTGTTCATCAGTCAAAATCGTCTTTTTCTTTCTTTTCCCTTTATCAATAACTATTTCTTCAATGTTCTGATCCCAACTGCGCAGGTCAATAAATAAAATTTCCCCTGAACGGTCTCTAAGTTGCCTTCCGTGCCATTCTCCAGCCTTCTTGTTCATATTAATAATCCAGAGAGTAACTGAAATATTTGTGGTATAGAACATATCGCGTGGAAGTACAATAATCGCTTCCACTTTATCGTTTTCAATAAGACGCTTCCGGTTTTCATACTCGTCTGGATCGTTTAAAGCTCCATTAGCAAGCAAGAACCCTGCAATACCGTGTGACACATCTAATTTGGAAATCATATGAAGAATCCACGCATAGTTTGCATTTGCCACACGCGGAACCGTATATCCATGCCATCTGTAATCATCGGTCAGCTCATCCTCAGTTCTCCAACCTTTGAGATTAAAGGGCGGATTGGCCATGACAAAATCTACCTTCTTATCTTTGTGCAGATCTTCAGTAAAGGTAGAAGCATTCTTTTCGCCAAGGTTATGAGCAATACCACGAATAGCAAGATTCATCTTGCAAAGTCTCCATGTGTCCGGATTACTTTCCTGACCGATGATGGAGACTTTTTTTCTGCTCCCGTTATGTCTGTCGACAAATTTCAGAGACTGTACGAACATGCCCCCAGAACCACAGCAGGGATCATATACCGTCCCGCTGTACGGCTCGATTATCTCAGCAATCAGTTTTACCACGCAGGCCGGTGTATAGAATTCGCCGTCTTCCTTCGTGCCCGAAGCAGCGTAGACCTGAAGGAAATATTCATAAACGCGTCCGATGAGGTCTTCTTCTTGGAATCGTTTCTCATCGATTTTGTTCACCTCATCAATGAGGCTTTTGAGCTTAGACTTGTCAGCTCCGAGCGTGGCATACAAATTCTTCGAGACCGCACCCTTAAGTGCCGGATTGCTGTCTTCGATGTCAGCCATTGCCTGATCAATGATAACTGCAATATCATCAGCGGATGCATGCTTTACAATATAAGACCAGCGAGCCGTTTCTTTCAGAAAGAACACGTTCTCCGCATTGTACGAAGATACTTTGTTTTGGAGAATCTCCACCAGTTTGGGATCATCATTCTTATGCTCCTCCGCGATCTGAGCACGACGCTTTTCAAATTTATCTCCGGCGAACTTAAGGAAGACCAGACCGATGACTGCATCTCTGTTTTTCTCTGTGCGGCCTACACCGCGTAAAGCCACGCGGCAATTCCACAAAACGGTTTCAAGAGAAACCTGTGTATCTTTAGCTTTCGCTGCTCTTGCCATTATTAAATCCCCGCTTTCAACCTCCATTAGCTATGGAGGTGCATTTTAATTTTAGTCTTGTAGCTGTCCACTAATCTGGACTTGCGATTCTATTCTGCTTTTTCTGTTTCTTTCTTTTCCGCATCATCCGATGCTCCGCCTGACCGAATCCAATCGTCAACTTCAGATAATTTAAATTTCCACATCCTGCCGACTTTGTAAGCGGGCATGTCTCTTTTTGAAATCCACTGAAGAATGGTCTCACGGCCTACACCTAAATATTCCTGTACGTCTTTCAGATTTGTCCATTTTTCGATATTCTCTGCCACGTTCTACACCTCCGTTGTTCCCTTTGGTACAAAATCGACCTTAACTTTTATATCAAATATGCTTTTATGATTTGGGAAACAGTTCCTGCCGTCAGCATCATGCATTTCAAAATGACAATCGAATCTGCCTTCCTTGCCGCGTGTCTGCATGACCACGGCAATTTTTTTATTTGCTCCGGGCTCTACTTTCGGAATTTCTATTTCTGTTTCTTCCGCAAGTGGCCCGACTTTATATGTCTTAATAAAAACCAGTTTTCGGTGTTCCCATGTAACAAGACCGCTATTACGCAATTCCCAAGTGTGACGAAATGACTCATCGGTCTGCTTTTGATACCCCTGTTCTCCACCATACACTGCGAGGCTATCACCTTGGTATAGAGGTTTGAACTTTTGTAAATCCTCTGCCGGTTTCTCGTTAAGGATTCGCCTGTACTCAGCGGAAACTATATCTTCAACATCAACATCCGGGCTTTCGAATATCAACTGATACTGTCTTGCGATGGCTCCAGCCAGAGCCTTTTTATCCGAATCTATGGTATCCGGTATCCCATATGCATTCATTGCTTCAGGAATACGATCATCATCGATATGGTCTTCAAGAAATTTAGCAATTCCATCAGTATTTATCGGTGATGGAAATGTGCGCTTGAGCTTATCCGTTAGCGGCTTAGGCTTTTGCCCGCTAATCAATTTCTTTTCATATTCATGGCTGTCGTATGGCGAATCAGAAAATTGATTGCTTCCTCCTGTCCGGAAGAGTTTAGCCACAAAGATTCCCTGATTCTGAATCCCTTTGCAGTAGGGATATATCTTTGAACCGCATTGTGCAAAATCCATCTAACATCCTCTGCTTTCAAAAAGTCCCTTCATAAGTCCCATTAGTCCCTTCGTAGCCCGATGTAAGTCCCTTCTGCAGAAAGTATCCTATAAACAGATAGGCAAGCGGAAGGGCGAAACCGACAAAGGGCAACTTTATTCTATCAATAATACAGGATAATCCGACAAATGTCGATAGCAAACAGACCTTAACTCACACAAACTCACTTAAACAGACACTTGCGTATCACCGTCATTGAAGCTGGCTCCCTGATCAAGAGCCGTTCGCAGTGGACATGACGCAAAACCAAATATCACAAACCAGCGGCGCGAACTTGCTGGCCAATCGAAACGGAGCTCAATGCTCTATTCCGGTAGGCCATTTTGCGCCTTTTTCAGGACATGCGCTGGCTCCGTTTCAGAAAAACAACGGAGGCAAAACATGTCAAAAGAAGCAAAACAGTATTTCATCTACATCCGCAGCACCGGCGAGAAGGTGCCGGTCAGCAAGGCGCAGCACGATTCCTTCTATAGAGAAGCATCCCGAATCCGTGACAAGGAACAGAACCACGGTTGCTGCATGTATCCCTACCGTTATATATGGAAGTACGACGGCGACTGCATCGGCTGCGAGTACCACGCTACGGGCGACACATCTTCTCTGGATCAGCCTCTCCCTGACGGCAACGGCACCCTTGGCGACTACATCCCGGATACCCGCAAGCCTATGGACGAGGTTATCGCTGACCGCATGCTTCTGGAGCAGCTCTTTGTCAGACTGCATGAGCTCGACCCGGAAGCCGATACCATCATTCAGCTTTGGCAGGATCATCCGGAAGGCATCTCCGACCGAGCCATCGCAAGAGAGCTTGGTCGCCCGCAGAAAACCTTCGCGGATCAGATGAAGAAGTACCGCACCGACCTTCGCAGGATCACCGGCGACAAGTAATACCCAGACCACGAACCATACCCTTTCCGGTCACTGTCCCTCTTTCGGATGGTGGCCGGAAAACTTTTTTATAAAATTCTCCGCTCAAATCGGCAGTTCATCTCCTGTGGAAGGTGAAGGCAAGAGAACACCGCCTTCAGAAAGCGAGGTGAACAAGATGTACCGCAGTTACACAGACACCGGCGGCAATGTGAATGATGAGATCAAGCTTCTGAACTCCATCAGTCACGTATCCGCCCGACTGGCAAGAAATCTCTCAATTCTTGCCGCAACCAGCAAATCCAAGGAAGGAGGAAAAGAACATGTCAAAGATGGCAGAAATGCAAGAGACCATCGAAGAACTCAGAAGCGCCGCTGCTGCTATTAACGACGCAGCTGACTGGCTCTACCAGCAGTTTTCCGGTGACGAGGCGACGGCTCCCGAAGCTCCCGCCAAGGCCAAGAAGGAAAAGCCAAAGCCTGAGATCAAGCTGGAGGACGTAAGAGCCATCGTTGCCGAGAAGTCACGCGCCGGTCATACCGCAGAGGTACGCGCCCTGCTCCAGAAGTATGATGCCGAAAAGCTCTCGGCTGTTGACCCGGCGAACTACGAAGCCCTGATGAAGGACGCTGAGGTGATCGGCAATGGCAGCTAAAGCACACGCGATCCTGTCGGCTTCAAGCTCTGACCGCTGGCTCCACTGTCCGCCATCGGCAAGGCTCTGTGAGTCCTATGAAGATAAAGGAAGCGACTACGCTGCAGAAGGCACCGACGCTCATGCGCTTGGCGAGTTCAAGCTAAAGACCGCGTTGGGACTGCCTGCAGAAGACCCAACCGAAAGCCTCAAATGGTATTCCGAGGAGATGGAGGACTGCACCAGCGGCTATGCCGAATATGTGCTGGAGCAGGTCGAGGCCGCCAAGGAAAACTGCGCCGATTCAGTCGTCCTAATTGAGCAGCGCGTAGACTTCTCCCGCTGGGTAGAACAGGGCTTCGGTACCGCCGACTGCATCATCATCGCAGACGGCACGCTCCGGGTAATCGACTACAAGCACGGACTTGGCGTCTTAGTCTCCGCAGAGGAGAATCCGCAGATGCAATGCTACGCGCTCGGCGCTCTGGAGCTTTTCGATGACATTTACGACATCGATAAGGTTTCCATGACCATCTACCAGCCAAGACGCCAGAACGTCAGCAGCTATGAGATCAGCAAGGAAGATTTGTACCGCTGAGCGGATGAAGTCTTAAAGCCCACCGCAGAACTGGCCTTTGCTGGGGATGGAAACTTCCTGTGCGGCGAGTGGTGCGGCTTCTGCAAGGCCAAGAACGAGTGTCGCGCCAGAGCCGAAGCGAACTTAAAGCTCGCACAGCATGACTTCAAGCTCCCGCCTCTGCTCACAGATACGGAGATCGAGGTCATTCTCGGAAAAGTGGACGAGCTGGTCAGCTGGGCTTCCGACATCAAGGAATATGCTCTCCAGCAAGCACTCTCCGGGAAGGAATGGTCTGGCTTCAAGCTCGTCGAAGGCAGAGCCAACCGCAGGTACAGCAACGAGGCCGCAGTTATTGATGCGGTCGAGAAAGCGGGCTTTGACCCGTATGAGAAGAAGCTGCTCGGCATCACCGCCATGCAGAAGCACCTCGGCAAGTCCCGCTTTGATGAACTCCTGACGGCCTACATCGAAAAGCCGCAGGGCAAACCCACTCTTGTGCCGGAGTCCGATAAACGCCCGGCCATGAATACAGCAAAAAATGATTTTATGGAGGAAAACGACAATGAGCTGGTTTTGAATGAAATCTCCTATGCCCATAAGGTTTGCATCTCCTTTAGTTTGATATATTCAAAAGCATCGAAGTGTAAGGCTTTTATATAGGCAATCCCGAAGGACTGCCTATTAAATCTTACTTCTTGCAGCCACAGCTGATTTCCGGATTATCCTCACGGTCACATCGCGCATAGGCTGCTATCATATCCCGGAAGGATCGTACGCCCTCTGCAGATATCGAGTAATGCATCCATCTGCCGTCCTTGTAATAATCGACAAGCCCGCTGTCCGCGAGGATCTTCATGTGGTGTGAAAGTGTGGACTGTGTAATATTGAGCTCTTCCAGCAAATCGCATCCGCATTTCTCTCCGTGCTGGAGTGCTATCATAATAGCCAGACGGTTCTCATCCGTCAGCGCTTTTATTCTTTTAACATCTTCTCTGTAGCCCATGTGCCTCACCTCCTGAGAGAGGATATAAGTATAACACATACATTCACACTTATCAATGTATATATATATATTCATAGAAAATTTACGATTGGCTCAAATCCTTTGTTTCAGTGCCTTTCCGGCTTTGACATCTATCCTCGGCACTCGACCTGCCCGACATCTAAACCACTAACTCACCCCTCTGACATCTAAAGTTGCAACTCAACCCTCACACTTTTTGCCCTTGGATAAGTTACCGATAACAGGCTGCTCTCGTGACTTCTCCTTGGATGCCGAAACCCGCAAATGCCTTTATTTCAAGGGCTTCCTCGGCTATCATGTATCTTTCCTTGACATCAATACTACCGTCTCAACGTGAGATGAATATGGGAACATGTCAAAGCCCTGCACTTCCTCTATTTCAAAACCGTTGTCATGAAGAGTCTTCAAATCTCGCTCTAAAGCCTTTAATGAGCAGAATATATAGGCAAGTTTTAGCGGAGACTTTAATTTTGCCAGAGCTCTGCAGGCATCCTCACCGATACCTACTCTTGAAGGATCACAGATGATCGAGGCGATGTCCTTTTTCTTTATAAGAGAACCGATAACATCTCTGATGTCCCCGACAATAAATTCCGCATTGCTGATATTATTCAACTTTGCATTATCTTCGGCAGCTTTTATTGATTCAGGTACAATCTCAACACCTGTCACTTTTTTAAAGTTCTCAGACAGAGGTAAGGTCATGGTTCCTACACCGCAGCAGAGATCAAGAGCTGTTTTGTTACTGTCCTTACCACAGAAAGACACAGCCTTCTTGTACATTCTTTCAGCCACAGGGTAATTCACCTGCAGAAAGGTAAACGGACCTGCCTTATAGTTAAAACCGCAAAGTTCAAGAGTGATCTCTTCCTTACCCGATATCAGTATCATTTTTTCTGATAGGATCTTGTTTGAATTACTCTCATTCACATTAAGATACAGTGAATCAACCCTGTCTTTAAACAGAGATCTCAGTCTGTCTATAAAAATCTCTGAAGGCGCTTCTGACACCACTAAAACAGCCATTTTTTCTTTTATGGTGTCACGCAGAAGTAAAGAGCGCAAAAGACCTTTCTGTGACTTTTCATCATATACAGATATGTTCTCACCAGTAAAAAAGGAACAGAGATCATTTGCAAATGAAGAGAACCACAAAGGTTCTAATGAACAGCTTTCCACTGCTACAACCTCGTGTGAATGAACCTTATAAAAACCGTTTACGACATTTTCATTCAAAAATGCAAAATAACGTATGCTCTTATAGCGTGATGGAACAGAAAGATCTGCTCTCTGAACTGTTTTTAAATTACAGCTGTCAATGCCGGCTCTCTTTAGGGCCTGAGCAATCATTTCCTGTTTGCGTTTTAAAGTGCCTTCATAGCTTATAGGTCCAAAAGACATCACAGACTGCAGCGATTTGTCCTTATAGTCGACTCTGTCAGGGGATTTTTCAGTGATATTGATTACTGTACCTGGTCGTCTTTTAGAGCCGTTTGCAAAAGGATCACCTATTTTTGCAAGAACAGTTTCTCCGTCGATCACACCTTCAAGGTAGATTTCACTGTTTTCAAAATAAGCTATACCCTGACCTTTGTCGTTTAACTTTTCAACATAAAGTTCAACTGGCTCTCTGTACTCTTTAAATGCGATCTGTTTTATATTTTTAGACATGATTAAAAGCGTTTCATGATTATTTTTTGCGTTGTCACTGAATTTTTTCTAAGTTTACACTAAGATTGAATGCATAAGATATATACATATACAAGGTTAAGATAAAAAAAGGATAATCCTATGAAAAAGACTTCAGTTTTATTTGGGTATGCATGTCTTGGAATGCTGTGTGCTGCAACTTTGAGTGCATGTACAAATCCGGTTTCAGAAGCCGGTACTGTAAGCACCTATTATGAAGGAAGAATTACCGGTATTGAAGCTATTGATATCAACAATAAAAAGAATGACAACACCTCCAATACTATTTTAGGTGCCGTAGGCGGAGCTATTTTAGGAAACCTTATAAGCAAAAACAGCACCGGCACTGCCGTAGGCGCGGGATTAGGAGCCTTAGCAGCAGGTTCAGCATCAAAATACATGGACAGACATGACGGTGTAAGACTTACTATTGATTCAGATAACGGACCTCTGATTGTGGATATGCCTTTCTCATGCAAATATGCTGTAGGCAAAAAGGTACGTTTAATTTCAGGCAGTGCTCAGGGGTCTGTAATGGTTCAAAATAACGGTCGCTATGAAACTGCAACTGAAGACAGCTACAGCAAATGTCCTGCTGTTTATAACGCAATCAAACGTAACTAGAGAAGAATTTGAAAGGATAATTTAGTGGTGGCCCATTCCTGACTTGAACAGGAGACCAAACGATTATGAGTCGTCTGCTCTAACCAACTGAGCTAATGGGCCGTTGTTTGAGGAACTATTTTACATATTAAGCAGTCACTCGTCAAGATTTTAAGTCTTTACTCAGGATCTCCTTTTGAATCTGAGTATATTCTGATAATGCGTCCATCTTTCCCTGACTCATCTCAATTCTCAGAACATTAGCTCTTTCCTTTAAAGGTTTTGTAATCACTTCACACAGGATATCAGCAAAATATTCAATTCTGTCCATATAGGGGATTTCTCTTATTTCACCTCCACTTTCAAAGGTCAGATTCAGAGGAGCGCTGATAAGTACCCTTACTACCTTTTCATAAGGAGTCTGACGAGTTTCCTCTATGAATTTTGCAGGAGTTATATCTGGAGTTGAAGCTATGATCTTAAGCAGACCGGATAACTCATCTGCTCCTTTTACACCTAATCTTCTGCACAGAAGAACAAACTCATCAAGGGCAAATTCTCTCTGGACATTTGAGACCACTGTAGGCTGCTGAATAATAAAAGCCATGAGCTTTCTCATTGGTGTTTTAAAGAAATCTCTTGCACTCTCAGGTTTACTGTTTTCCCTGTCCTGATCTGCAACTGTTTGAACACCATATTCTCTTGTTTTTTCAGCAGGTGTCTGCTTTAGCATGTCGTAAAGCTGATTCTCTGAAATTCCGGATGGTTTTGACAGTAACTTTAAAGCCACCGACTGCAAAGAGCCTAAAGGAATAGTTCTGATGAATCTGATGGTGTCCGAGATAAAGGTTGACAGAGCATTAGGATCCTTTAAGTCATACGACTGCGATTTGTGAACAATTAAAAACTCAGGATAACTCATCGCCTCATCGAGGAATTTTACAAAAGCGCCAAGTCCCTGTTCTCTTACCAGTGAATCAGGATCATGCTCAACCGGTAAAAAGGCAAAGCGGATCTCCTTGCCATCCTGCAGGATCGGAGTTACTGTCTCTAAAGCATGCCAGGCTGCATGGCGGCCGGCACTGTCTCCATCATAGCAGCACACCACTTTATCTGTATAACGGAACATCTCTTTTATCTGTTCTGGAGTGGTTGCTGTACCAAGTGAAGCTACAGCATAGGAGCATCCTGCCTGTCTTACCGAGATCACATCCATATAACCTTCCACAACAACAATGCGTGGAGGACGGTTATTGTTAGCCTTTAACACCTCATATAAGCCGAACAGCTCATTGCGCTTACGGTAAATTGGAGTTTCTTTGGTGTTCATGTACTTGGGCTTGTCATCACCCATGGTTCTGCCACCAAAGCTTATGATCCTGCCCCTTCTGTCAAAGATAGGGATCATGACACGGTTACGGTACATGGAGTGCACACCATAGTCATTGCGCACCAACATGCCCAAATCAATCAGTTTCTGCTCAGTTTTAGGATCCTGGCACAGTCTTTCCTGCAGGAAATGAGGATTTTTAGGAGCAAAACCCAGTCTGCATTTTAAAATGGTATCTCTTGATAAAGCACGGTTTTTTGAAAAATACTCAAGTCCCTGAGCACCTTCTGGAGAATTTAAAACCTGAGTGAACAGAGTTGCACACCTGTCCATAAGATCATAGTACTCTTTTTGCTTGTCGACCTCTTCTTTTGGTCGTGTGCCGGTTGTGTCATATTCAACCTCAAGACCTGCGTTCTGAGCAATTTCCTCAACAGCTTCAGGAAAACTCAGGTTCTTCAGTTTCATCATGAAATCTATAACATTGCCGTGTTCCTTGCATCCGAAGCAGTAAAACATCTGCTTTGCAGGAGTTACGCTAAAGGATGGAGTTTTCTCATGATGAAAAGGACAGCAGCAGGTATAGTTTGCGCCTGACTTTTTTAAAGTTACATACTGACCTATAACCTTTTCAATGGGAACATTTGGCAGTAACTTCTCTGTGATAAAACTTTTCTTTATAAACGGCATGGCAAACTCTTTAGGATTTCCAAAACTTTGCTAATGAGAATTTTCAGAAATTCTCTGTTTTAAGAGATTTCTTAACCTGAAGTTAACTTTCAGTGTGTATTATTCAGTCATTTAAAGTCTTTATTATACAGGGACTAATATAACCGACAACCGATACAAAAATGATAGAATAGTGTCAAAAAATATGAATTAATCGAACTTTTTCTAAATGAAGTTCTCTTTACATCAGTTCTGTACTGTAACGATTTAATGACTTTTACGGAAAACAAATGTCTACTTACATCTTTGGTGATCTTCACGGCTGTTATGATGAATTTACAGCACTTTTAAAAAATATCAACTACAACGAAAACGAAGATGAACTTATCTTTACAGGTGATTTAATCGGAAGAGGTCCGAAACCTGTAGAAACAATGGATCTGATAACAGAACTGAAGTCAAGGCACCCAGGCAGGATCCACTCTGTACTTGGCAATCATGATCTGAATTTTCTGTCAGTTTCCTTCGGATATCACAAGCCAAAGGCAAAAGACAATCTTGAGGTACTTTTAAATTCACCCAAACGTAAGGACTATGTAAGTTTTTTTACCTCAACACCGCTTCTGTATGCTGATCCTGAAAAGAAAATAGCAGTTTCTCACGCTGGGATCTATCCTCTGTGGACCATAGATGAGGCCTTAAGGCACACCAGTGTGATATCTAGGGTATTAAAGGATCCTCTTCATACCAGAGTACTTCTTGCAAACATGTATGCAGATCATCCGGATCATTTTGAAGACAGTCTTACAGGATCAGATCTCAACTACTGGAGATTTATTGTAAGTGCCTTTACAAGGATGCGACTGTGTTCAAATGATCTGATCCTCGATTATGGTCATTCAGACTGTTCTGTAGAGGAAGCTCAAAAGGATAATATCTATCCCTGGTTCAACTTTGGAAAACCTTTTGAGTATAAAGGTGAGTGTTTTACACTTTTCTTCGGTCACTGGGCTGCCTTAAACGCACAGTGTGACAGAGAACATATCATAGCTTTGGATACTGGCTGTGTCTGGGGTGATAAACTTACCTGCTATGCACTGGAGAAACAAGAAAAAATTTCAGTTTTATCCTGTCAGAAGAAAAGAGAGTCTAAATAATAAGAAACACACACTAACATTTTACCTGTTCAGTGTTTTTTCTATAAAGCAGTATCATAATTTCTATTACTGCTTTTTTGTTTATTATCAGTATATTAGTTTCAATTATTGAAATTTTGTTTCATTATTTTCTTTTCAATCCATCCCATACATCTCTAATATGATCATTTTTGTGCAATATTTTAGTTTTTTAAGGTAAATTTGATATTTCAATTTTATTTATCAATAATAAACTAACATTTTAGTTTTATAATTGTTAGAAAATTCTGAACCTGTATATTATTCACCTTTTCAGTGTTAACAGGCATATAAACAATCATTGTGGTGTTATATTATGGAAAAAACAGAAAAAATAATCCGCACAGCAATATTCTCTTCTGTAGGATATCTGTGTGCCGGAATTGCAGTTTCGCTTTTTGCAGGTATCAACCTGTGGTCTGAGTTTTTGGAGACGGATGAGACTGTATTCTCTCTTGCCTTAGTGCTGACATTCATACTCTCTGCAGCTGCAGGCATACTGTTCATTCGCTATATGGTACCTAAAATTGGTGCCAAACCTGTTTACGAGCAGGATATTCTGGTTGCAATGATTGGTATGCTTTTTATCGCACTGGCCATCAACATTGCGATGCTCTTTGTCGGTATCATTGTCTGCACCAGTGCCCTGACAGTTTTCTTTTATGAAAATTTCACAAGGCAGTTAAACCTTGTAAGAGAACTTAATAAGGAAAAAGGCAAAAAAGTTACTGACAGAACTAAAGTCTTATACCTGTCAGGATGGGCTTTAGGTCCTGTAATTGCAGTTCTTGCAATATCAGTGTTTTCAAATCTGACAGGTGTACTTACCTTAAGAATTCTTTTTGCCCACTTTATCGTTATCTCATTCTGGTTATGGATACAGCGTTTAGGAGTTCATGAGGCATTTAAGGATGCTCCTACAGTCCTTTTAGCTCATCTGCAGGAAAACACCAACAGGAAGGCTGACTCTACTGAAAACGCCCCTGTCAAAGAAAGGGGAACTGAAGAAAAAGATGCAAATACAGCAAATGCTGATAATGAAAATTCTTCAGTTAACGATGTAGATAATTCTAAAGATAACTCAGGACAGGACTAAAAGATGAATTCATTTTTAAGATTGACAGTGCTGTCTTTAATAACCTTTTTCTCGACATCAGCTTTCGCTCAGGACGATGAGCCTCTGTTTACCCGCTTTACTTTCTACGGCATTCGTTATGAGATGATAATCTTCGCTCTGATGCTCGTGGGAGTGGCTGTCTTTTATACCAAAACTATGAAAGTAGCCATCATCGGACTTCTTTCACTGTGCTTTTATAAATATGAGTTCACTGATGGATTCTCTGTAATCAAAAAGCTTTTAGGCTATGTAAATACAGATGGAAGTTTTGTAAAAGGCTCATGGAACACCTACCTGAACCTGGCACTGATGCTGCCAGGATTTTCAGTACTGGCAAAGGTTTTTGAGGATTCAAAGCTGCCTTCAATTATTCCCCGCTTCCTTCCTAAAGGTCACTGGGGAGGGTTTGCCCTTCTGTTGTGTATCTTTATACTGAGTACATTTCTAGATAATATCGCCGCTGCCATGATCGGTGGCTCGATAGCCATGATTGTATTTAAGGGTAAAGTTCATATCGGCTTTGTCGCAGCAATCTGTGCTGCCTCAAACGCCGGTGGTGCAGGCTCCGTTGTAGGTGATACCACTACCACCCTAATCTGGATCTTCGGAAAAGATCCTCTGGTACTGGCTCAGGCATTTCTGCCTGCAACTGTAGCTATTCTGGTAGTGGCATACTTTGCCTCAAAGCAGCAGGAAAATTATCACCCTATTACCACAGAGGTTGAAACCAATGTTACTGTTGATAAGAAAAAGCTGTCTGTTGTAGGTCTGATCCTTGTTGGAGCAATCAGCTTTAATTATTATCTGGAATTCCCAGCTCTGGGTATCTGGATTGCAATCATTTTGGGAGAACTTATCACCAGAGTCGATCTTAAAGTGGTAAAGTCATCCTACGAGAGCACAGTCTTCCTGGTAGCTTTAGTCTTCTGTGCTGAACTAGTACCTATCGAATCAGTCCCAGATGCTTCCATTCTTTCAACCATGGCTATAGGCTATGTTTCATCAGTATTTAATAACATACCTTTGACTCAGCTGTGCTTAATCAAGGGAGGTTATGACTGGGCCCTGATTTCATATGCCGTAGGATTCGGTGGCTCTATGATCTGGTTTGGCTCATCAGCAGGTGTAGCAGTCTGCGATATGTTCCATAAGGCTCGCAGCTTTGTTAACTGGTTGCGTTACGGCTGGCATATACCTTTTGCATTCATGGTGGGCTTCGGAGTTTATCTGCTGGTTTTAGGATGGGATCCTATGAAAGGAAATCCTCCAGATCAGATGCCTGAACCTGTTTCATATTCACAGAGCATTGGTAACAGCCAGATCCACAATGGAAATCACAATACTCAGGAGCATACAACAGAGCTACCTGAAAAATAAAAAAATAAGACACTAGGTGAAGAAAAGGAAGTTTTATAACTTCCTTTTTTTCTATCTGCCTAATGTCTATGCATATTGTGAAAGTTGAAACTATAAAGATATTTTTCACAAACCTTAAAATAAATTTAAGAAATATACCTTTCAAAGAGTCTTTTGCAGGTCATACTGCTGAATATAAAGTGAATGCCCTTACCTTAGAATCTGCATTAAAGACTGCTGCTATCCTTAAAAGATCTTTCTTCTTTGGCAGGATATTACCGTAGTCACGGGTCTTTA
>CAKQDA010000018.1 GCA_934218695.1 uncultured Succinivibrio sp. | reverse complement strand
CTTCTTCTTCTTCTTCTTCTTCTTCTTCTTCTTCTTCTTCTTCTAAAAACGAAGTTGAACAGGCTCAAAAAAATAGCAGTAATAGTTCAGGTGGGGCCGGTTCTTCTGTAAAGCCTGCTGGTGAAGAGAATCATGAAAAAAGCGGTAAGAGTGACGGTTCAGGAGGCGACATCTCTGCATCAAATACTGTTACTGAAAAGAAGACTGATGGAAAAGGTGATTTACAAGATCCTGTTACATCAGCCACAATTCCTAAAAATGAAGCTAAAACCTCACCTGAAGAGACACATGCAGAAAATGAAACAAAAGAGACAAAAGAGCTTAAAAATGATGAAGACAAGTGATGACAGTTCAGTCTGTATGTTAATACGTATCTGAAAATGCTGTTGGCAGGATCTTTGGTAGATTTTAACTTAACTTTATATCAGAGACGGTAAGTGCAGGTGGTGAATAATCTGTAACGGCATGAAAAGCAAAATGAAATAGGAACATTGCCACATGATTCAAAATAGGAAAGTATACTAATGACAGTCTGACCTGAAAATGATCTCATCAGGTTGATGATTCATAATGAATGTCATTTTTTAACAGTTTTATTTTATTATCCTCTGATAAGGAAAGTTGCTATGGGAAAAGAACAGCAGGCAAATGATACAAAGAAATATTGTGCCAAAGCAGTAACTCTTCTGGCAAAACTGGCAGCTTCATTGATTGCCAAGAATATTGCCAGCGGAGCCTTGCTTGCCGTAAAGTCAGTCTCATCTACTAATATTCACAAATTCTCAGTTTCTGGTGATTCAAAGATGAGTCCTACAAATGAGGAGACAAATCTTCAGGAAAGTCGTCAGGGAGCATCCAAAACTGATGCTGCTCTATCACAGGATGAGGTTGCTGCTCAGAAAGGTAAAGTTGATGCTGCAGAGACCAATGCAAAAGCTGCAACCACAGAGGCAACAGCAGCAGAAGCCGGTGCTCAGGCTATGAAGACAAAGGCTGGAGCCTGCGATATACAGACCAAAGGAATGAAACTTAACTGATAAGTAACATATTCAGATAATGGGGAAACATGGTCTGGCAGGAGACTGTTCAGATTTGATCAGATTTTACCATTTTAGTGAATTTTGCAATATGTATAACATTCTGTAACAAAGAGATTAGCTCCTTTGCTA
Source organism: uncultured Succinivibrio sp. (assembly GCA_934218695.1). Classification (GTDB taxonomy): domain Bacteria; phylum Pseudomonadota; class Gammaproteobacteria; order Enterobacterales; family Succinivibrionaceae; genus Succinivibrio. The sequence continues at coordinate 37,935 of CAKQDA010000018.1, read as the reverse complement.
CACTCTTTTAGACATAAATCACAATCTCATTTTTGAATTTGTATTTTTAAGTGATCACTGTTGGATTTTTTTCAGATTATTAGATTTGTCTTTGCAACTTGAACTGTATAATTATTATAAGATTAAGAAAAATGATGTAATTCATATAAAAAAAGGATCTCTATGAAAGTATTAGACGGTAAAGTACTATCTGATATGATGACTCCTCTCTCTCCAGAAAATCCCTGCGGAGAAAATATGGAGTACGATGAGTTGTATATGTCTCTGGATGATTTTGCACTGGGCATACCATCAAGTGAAATGGGTGACAGTGTTGTAGAAGGTAAAGATCCAGACTACAGAAAACTTTATGACAGTTGTTTAAAACTCTGGGAGAAGACTCGTGATTTGAGAGTTGGATGTTTTTTTTCACTGTCTTCGCTTTGTCTGTACGGAATAGAAGGACTCTGTCAGGGCCTAACACTCATTGATTATCTGGTGCGTGAACAGTTTGAAGGTCTTTATCCGCAGCTTGATCCTGATGATGACAATGATCCTACTGAGAGGATCAATATTCTGGCAATGCTGTCTCCAGCAGAAGGCGGGTATTCCGACCCCTACAATTTTATAACTCACCTGCGTCAAGTGAAGCTTGTATCAGAGCTTCCATACACTTTTAGAGATTATCTGATAGGTTCAGGATTTCTGGACGGAACTTCAACAGACACTGATATAAATTCACTGAACTCTCAGATGATGGCTGTTCCTGTATCGGAGATTAGGTCATGCCACGAAACAATCACCACTATGATTTCACTTACAGACAGTATCTGTAATACTTTTAACTCAAAAATAGGTGATACCGGATACCTGGTTATGGACAGTCTCAAGCATGAGCTTGGAGCACTGAAAAATTTTTATCAGAATTATCTCTCTTCGTCAGACAACACTGCAAAGGATAAAGATTTACAATCAGAAAACGAACCTCTAAAGACTACTTCTGTTGACATTAGTCAGTCATCATCAGAGCGCCCCGTAAAACCGGTATTCACAATTGACAGTTTTGTTCCGTCAGACAGAAAAGAGGCTCTGCTGCTCTTAAAAAAGAGTGCGGAGTACTTCCAGAAAGCTGAGCCTACAAGTCCGGTTCCCTTCTTAATCAACCGTGCCTTGCGTATGGCCAATATGAATTTTATCGATCTTTTAGGTGAAATTGATTCTAATGCTCTTGACAGAGGAAGGGAGCAACTGGGAGTGAAAACTGAACAGGATCAGTAGTTTCAAATAATTCACCAGAAAATATAGGCAGTTTTTAACAATAAGCAGGAGTATATAACAATGGCAGTTAAAGGTGGTCAGAAGTTTATATCAAAAAACAGGGCTCCACGTGTTCAGGTTGAATACGATGTTGAACTATATGGTGCAGAGAAAAAGGTAAATCTGCCTTTTGTTATGGGTGTAATGTCTGACCTTTCAGGTAAAAGTGAGGTTACACAGGGTGAGCGTGTAGAAGACAAGAAGTTCATGGAGATTTCAGCTGACAACTTTAATGATCGCATGAAAAGTCTTAAGCCACGTGTTGCTTTCAACGTCCCTAATGTTCTGACAGGAGAGGGACAGCTACCTGTAGATATCTCTTTTGAGAGCATGGAGGATTTCAGCCCTGATAAGGTTGCTGAAAAGGTTGATGGCGTAAAGCAGCTTCTTGAGGCCAGAAAACAGCTTTCAAATCTGCTTTCATACATGGATGGAAAAACCGGAGCAGAGGATCTTATAACCAAGCTTTTAGAGGATGAGTCTCTCCTAAAGGCACTTGCTGCCAAAGCAAATCCTAATACAGATAAACAGAATACAGAAGGAGAGGGACAGTAGTATGTCAGATACATTATTACAGCAGCAGTCTCAGAACGCAGCCTCTGAGGAAGTCTCAGATTTTGACAAACTTTTAAATCAGGAGTTTAAACCTAAGTCAGAAGAGGCAGGTTCTGCCGTAAAAACCGCCGTTAAAACTCTGGTACAGCAGGCCCTTGAGAATGCTTCCCTGATTTCAGACAACTCAGTTAAAACTATTGAGGGGATGATTGCAGAGCTTGACAAGAAACTGTCAGCACAGATGAATGAGATCATTCATCATCAGGATTTTGAAAACATGGAAGGCGCCTGGAGAGGTCTTGACTATCTTGTATCAAACACTCAGACTAGTGATTCTCTCAAGATCAGAGTAATGAATATCTCTAAAAAGGATCTGCAGAAAACCTTGAAAAAATTCAAGGGTGCATCATGGGATCAGAGCCCAGTCTTCAAAAAACTGTATGAGGATGAGTACGGAACAGCAGGTGGAGAACCATATGGAGCACTAATTGGTGACTACTACTTCAACCATTCAGCACCTGATATTGAGCTGTTAAGGGGAATTTCTCAGATTGCAGCTGCAGCTCACTGTCCATTTATATCAGCAGCTGATCCTTCAATCATTAATCTTGATTCATGGAAGGAGCTTGCAAATCCTAGAGATATTACCAAGATATTTGCAACTCCAGAATATGCAGCATGGAGATCATTCAGAGAATCAGATGACAGTCGCTACGTGGCTCTTACTTTACCAAGAGTGTTAAGTCGTGTTCCATACGGAGCAACCACTAATCCTGTAGAGGGCTTTGATTTTACTGAGGAAACAGGTTCTGGCAATTCAGACAAGTACAACTGGATGAATGCAGCCTATGCTATGGGCGTTAATATCAACCGTTCATTTGCCGATTATGGCTGGTGTGCAAGGATCCGCGGTGTTGAGTCAGGAGGAATTGTTGAGTCACTGCCTACTCATACTTTCCCAACAGATGACGGTGGCGTGGCAATGAAGTGTCCAACCGAGATCGCCATTACAGACCGTCGTGAGGCTGAACTGTCAAAGAACGGTTTCCTGCCTTTATGCTACTGGAAAAACACTGACTACGCAGTATTCCTGGGCGGACAGACTGTAAACAAGCCAGCTGAATATGACAATCCTGATGCAACCTCAAATGCAGCACTGTCAGCAAGACTGCCTTATATTTTTGCAACCTGCCGTTTTGCTCATTATCTGAAGTGTATTGTTCGTGACAAGGTCGGTTCCTTCAAGGAAAGAGCTGACATGGAGAGCTGGCTGTCAGACTGGATCAGCAATTATGTAACATCTGATCCAAATGCATCAGAGGAGGTAAAGGCAAAATATCCTCTGGCAGAAGCAAAGGTATCAGTTGAGGATATTGAAGGTCAGCCTGGGTATTATTCAGCAAAATTCTATTTGCGACCTCACTATCAGTTAGAGGGGCTGACAACATCTTTACGTTTAACAACCAAGGTTCCAAGCGGAGCAAAGTAATAAAGGAGATTTGATATGGCATCAGATATTTTTATTAAGATTGACGGCATTGATGGTCAGTCAAATGACAAAGGACACTCAAAATGGATTGAAGTTCTCTCTTTTTCTTTGGGTTCTGTTCAGCCAATTGTTGCAGGAAGAGCAACTGATACAGCAGGACGAGGCACTTTTGAACCATTCATATTTGTTCATGAGCTTGACAAGGCATCACCTAAGATCCAACTGTTCTGCATGAACGGACAGAAGATCCCTAAGGTTCAGTTTCAGGTATGCCGTGCTGTAGCAGGAACTCAGGTTGTGGTTTATGAGGTAACCATGGAGAATGTCAAGATTGGCAGAGCATTCATTCACGCAGATCCTGTATCACAGACTGAAATTCAGTCACCTGCACTGCCAATGGAGACTGTTGAACTTGTAGCAGGCAAGATCACCTGGAAGTACACTGCAATCAAGCCAGACAATACTAAAGATGGCGCTGTGGAAGCAAGTTTCAACCAGATTGAAAACTGCTAATCACTAATTGTCTATGATTAAGGGGCGGATTTATCCGCCCCTGTAATCATTATTTTTTCAAGTGATATTTTTGAAGTTCCCAATATCAGAAAAGGACCAATGATGTATAAGGTAAGACAGGCTGACAGGTATCTTCCTTGTGTATTCACAAGGCTCTGTGATGATGAACCTCAGTCCCGTACTGATCATCTGCCAAGACTGATATCTCTTGAAAAAGTAAAACAGGAGGTAAGGCAGAATATTGAGCTCATCCTAAATTCTCGCTCCAGACCTTCTGAAGACGAACTCAGAAACGATCCAGAGATCTTCAGATCTGTCCTTGGTTTTGGTCTGACCGATTTCTGTGGCATGACAAGCTCAAAAGACAATGTTGAGCATATAGCCCTGTCCATAAGAGAGCAACTAGTCTGTTTTGAACCAAGACTTGACGCAGAAAGTATTCGTGTGAGCTGTATAAACGAGGTTTCAGAGCAGAATAGAATTGCATCTAACGCACTAGCTCTTGAGATCACAGCATCTTATGCCATTGAAGAACTCAAGGATGAATTTATCTGTATCAGTTATCTTGATCTCGAAACCGGTGCCGTCTCTGTAAAGGCTAAGGATGAGATATGAACAACAAGGAATTTTTAGACTACTACAGGGACAATCTTTCTTTTTTCCGTAAATTAAGCGCCGAGTTTGCCTCTGAATTCCCAAAGATAGCATCAAGACTCGATTTAAATGCTCTTGAATGTCAGGATCCTTTTGTAGAGCGCCTTCTTGAAGGTACTGCTTTCCTGACTGCCAGAATCGAAAAGAAACTTGATGAGGGGTATCCAAGATTTATAAATTCAATTCTGCAGAGTGTCTGCCCTCAGGTCCTCTCTCCTATTCCAGCCTACACAAATCTTAAGGCTGATCTTTCATCTCAGGTCAGAGCAGATGGACGATCTGTACTGCTTCCATTAAATACCACCTTTACAAGGAGTTTAAACCATAATCGCAGTACTGTTACCTTGCAGAATCTGATTGAAACCTGTCTGCATCCTCTGAGTATTACTAAAGCAAGACTTGCATCCAGGGATTTTGAAATCACTGCTCTGACAGAACAGGGCTACGGTAGTGCTCTGTATATGGAGCTTTCATGTCAGGGAGGTGCCTCTTTTGACTCAATCAGTCAGGATTTTCTTGATATCTATATAAACTTAAGTGAGGATGATGCCTCAAAACTTTCTGAGCTTTTACTGTGTAACACAGACAGCATATATTTAAAAAGAGATGATGGAAGATTTGTAAGACTTCATGATATTTTTATGGAGCCTACTATGATGTCTCACAGGGAAAACGCCTTACAGAAAGCAAATCCAGGTCCATATGGCATTGAGCTTTTAAGTCTGTACATGAGTTGTCCTGACTGCTTCAAATACATAAGAGTAAGAGGCCTTTTTAATGCCATAACCAGAGCTCTTACAGGAAGAAAATCTGGAAATTGCACTCTTTGCTTTGTGTTTAACAGAGAATTTGATTCAGCACTTGAAAACAAGATGCATTCAGAACCCCTGATGCTCAATGTGTTTCCTGCGGTGAATCTGTTTGCCCGTCGCTCTAACCGTATCAGGCTTGATAAAAAATATGAAGAGGCGCTATCTGCAGATCTTACAAATCCTCTTGATTATGAGATCTATTCAGTTGATCGCCTTGAATTTTTCGACAGTTCGAACAAAGCCATATTTAATGCATATCCTTTTTTCTCTGGTAATTTTTTAGTAGATGCTGATTCCCACAGCTCTAATTTCTTCAGTCTCAACAGACGGTTACGCCAGTCAGGGCTTAACGCAGGGAAAAGAACTCCCTATATCAAGAGTGAAGCTTTTGTAAGTGTCTCTGGTGAGGATTTTAAATCCTATATGGATACTCCATTGCAGTTCTCAGCACAGTGTTACTGTACCAATGCAGATCTTTGCCTGTTTTTAAATCCTAATGACACCTTTGTCTGTTCTGATTCAGAAAAGATATCAGATGCAAGTATTGTCTCAAAAATTTCAAAACCAAGACCTCCGCTCGTTACCGGTGATTCAGATGACGATTTAAAAAAGCTGTCTTTTGTGCTGATGAACCTTTCATCCATGCTGACAGATACACCTGAGAAAGCTCTGTATACTCTTAAGCAGATTGTAAGGGCATTTTCTCCAGTATCACTGAATGAAACCTCAAGACTTGCCAGTGCAATTATGGATTTAGCCTGTACTCCTGAGGTATTCAGATCCATAACTAAAGGGTGCGTATATTTTGAAAATGGTTATAACCTCAGACTGACACTTTCAGAGAAGAGACTTGAGGGTACAGGTCTGTTTACATTCGGCAGTGTGATTGCACATATGCTTTTGGACTATTGTCCTCTGAATATGCCGATGAACATTGAAATCAACTCTGATACAAGAGGACATGTGCTTACATGCAAGACCCTAAAAGAGTAAATTCAAAGCTTGTCAGCGACCTAAAACGAGGTAATGGTGCTCCGGATTTTTTCTATCTGATGCGCCTTATAGAATGTTTACATCCTGAAAATCCACCTTTAGGTAAGGGGGGTGGTCCTGAGGATGAGTCCGTGCGTTTAGGACAGTTGCCATCGCTGAAATTTGCCGAGTCCTCTATTGCCTCAATCACAGAGAGCTGCCGTCATGGCGAAGAGCTTACAGTTCTTGTTTACTTTTTCGGTCTGTTAGGCTGTAACGGCCCCCTTCCTCTGGAGATGACTTCTCTTATAGGACAGAGAGCTCAGCATTTATATGACAATTCACCAAGGCGTTTTCTTGATATTATCAATCATCGTCTTATAACTCTGTTCTACAGAGCCTTTTCCAAAAATGAGCTTCCAGTAAACTTTGACCGTGACGATTCTCAGATGTTGAGGCTTTTCTCTGCCCTTACGGGAACAGGTATACGCAGAACCGAAAAAAAATTGCTTGCTCTTTCTGTTATAAGATTTCTTTCAAACTGCAACAGAAGCTGTGATTCTCTTGAAAGAGCCCTGAGATCTTATTTTTGTACAAATCTTAGTGTTGATGATTTTATGGAGACCAATCGAACAATTCCTTACAAGTTCAGAATGTCCCTAGGTGACAGAAAAACCTCGCTGCTTGGAGTGAATAGTCAGATTGGCACTCATTTTTATTCAAGAACTTCAAGTTTCTGCATAACCATAGGACCACTTTCTTTTGACGAAAGTCTTAATTTTATGCCGGGTAAAAAATGCTATGAGGATCTGTGTGAAATTGTAAGAATTTATCTTAAGACACCGATGTCTTTTTCAATTGTTTTACAGACACAGTCATCTTCAATAAGAAGTGTGGTATTAGGTGGGGGTTATGCATTAGGTCAGAGTTCTTATCTTAAATCAGAAAATTTACAGAATGGTCTGACAAAGACCGTGATATGTGTTCCACCGTTTAACAGACTTAAAAAAGTATCAGTATAGACGGTAAAAAGAGTTCTATACTCAAAGTGATAAAAGCACGCTAAGGAGAAGCCAATGAAACTAAAAAGAGTGTCGCTGTTTAAAAAGCTTAATATAACAGCCTATCAGGCTTTAGAGAGTGCAACTGTGCTGTGTAAGACCAGAGGCAATCCGTATGTGGAGCTGTGTCATTTTATCAATCAGATCCTGATGAGAAAAAACACCGATCTGCATCAGATTATAAGTCACTTTGGCATGGACGAGGCTCAGCTTTCAAAGGATCTTGTCGAATCTATGGATTCACTTCCAAGAGGTGCGTCTTCCATTGAGGATTTTGCCTCCCAGATTGAGCTTGTGATTAAAGAAGGGTGGATGTGTGCATCCTTAATGTTCGGAGATGCGGCAATCAGAACCGGACATCTTATCTTAGCCTGCAAGATGAATCAGGAGCTTTCCAGATCACTGAATTTAGTAAGTTCGGAATTTAAAAAAATTAATGGTGATCTGCTACAGGACAATTTCACGGAAATTGTAAGAGAATCATCAGAGATATCCACTAAAAATGTTAATGCTGCAGGAACAACCGGTCAGGCATCCTCACTCATGTCATCTCCTGCTATGGGGAAAGGTGAGGCACTGTCTCTTTATACACAGGATCTTACAGAAAAGGCTAAAAGCGGAAAAATCGACAATATTGTAGGTCGTGATGAAGAAATCCGCAGAATTATTGATATTCTGCTGCGCCGCCGTCAGAACAATCCTATTCTTACAGGAGAGGCAGGTGTAGGTAAAACTGCCGTTGTAGAAGGTTTTGCCTGTCGACTTGCATCAGGAGATGTGCCTGATGCTCTGAAAGGTTCAAAACTTCTGTCTCTGGACATAGGTCTTCTGCAGGCAGGAGCCTCAATGAAAGGTGAGTTTGAAAACCGTTTAAAGCAGGTAATTGAAGAGGTTCAGCACTCTGACACTCCGATAATTCTTTTTATTGATGAGGCCCATACTCTGGTTGGTGCCGGAGGAGCGGCAGGACAGAATGATGCGGCAAACCTTTTAAAACCGGCACTTGCTCGCGGACAGCTACGCTGTATTGCGGCTACAACCTGGAAGGAATATGTAAAGTATTTTGAAAAGGATCCTGCTTTAACCAGACGTTTTGAAAAGATCCTCATTGATGAACCTGATGATGACAAAGCTGTACAGATGTTACGAGGTATGGCTTCGGTTCTTGAAAAATACCACAAGGTTACCATCCTTGACGAGGCTTTAAAGGCTGCGGTAACACTTTCAAGACGCTATATTCCTACAAGACAGCTTCCAGACAAGGCAGTTTCCGTACTCGATACAGCCTGTGCCAGGGTATCTCTTTCTCAAAACTCAGAGCCATATGCTGTTGAGTATTTAAGACGAAAACTCGAAGCTCTAAATACAGAAAAGAATATTCTTGAAAGAGAAAAAGAGTCAGGCTTTGACAGCAGTCAGAGACTTGATGAACTTGATAGTGAAATTAAGAATACTGAAGAAAAACTTGCATCTAAACAGAAACTTTTAGATGAGATTAAAGCTGAAGCTTCATCCTATATGCAGCTCAGAGCAAAGATAAGAGATGAGAAATGTGATCCTGAAAACACCAAAGACAATTCAGCTGAAAAAACTGAAGATGGTGATAATTCAGAGAGAATAAAAGAACTCATAGAAAAGCGCAGAAAACTCAATGAGATGCAGGGAGAGACTCCCATGCTTCTGTGTGAGGTTGACAGTCAGGCTGTAGCCTCGGTTATCTCAGAGTGGACAGGAATTCCATTAGGCAAGATGGTTAATGATGAGATTAAATCTGTTCTTTCTCTTGCTGATATTATGAAACAGCGCGTGATAGGTCAGGATCATGGCATGGAAATGATTGCAAAGAGGATCACAACTGCCAGAGCCTCACTTGCCGATCCTGAAAAACCTATAGCGGTTATTATGCTTGCAGGTCCTTCTGGTGTTGGAAAAACTGAGACTGCTCTCACTCTTGCTGATACTCTGTACGGATCTGAGAGTAATCTTATTACCATCAATATGTCTGAATTTCAGGAAGCTCATACTGTCTCAACACTTAAAGGTGCGCCTCCAGGATATGTAGGATATGGAGAGGGTGGTGTCCTCACTGAAGCTGTAAGACGAAAGCCTTACAGTGTGGTGCTTCTTGATGAGGTGGAGAAAGCTCACAGGGACGTTCACGAGATCTTCTTCCAAGTCTTTGATAAAGGCTCTATGGAAGATGGCGAGGGCAGAAAGGTCAACTTCAGAAATACGGTGATTATTCTTACCACCAATGTAGGTGACAGTGAGATTATGTCCATGTGCTCTGATGAGAACAATCTGCCTTCGGTAGGGGAACTTGAAAAGGCTGTTCGTCCTGCATTGTACAAAGTCTTTCCGGCAGCTCTGATAGGTCGAATGAGTGTTGTTCCGTATTATCCTTTAGGATCAAAGAATCTCAATTGCATTATTGATCTCAAGCTCAAAAAGATAGTAAAACGAGTAAAAGAGAACTATAACGCAGTCTTTGAATATACTCAGGCACTTCGTGATGAAATTATTGCCCGCTGCAACAATGTCGCCTCAGGAGCTCGCATGATTGATGCAATTATAAGCAATGATCTTCTGCCTCAGGTAAGCTGCAGTTTCCTTGAAAAAACTATGAATGGCCGTTCAATAGTAAGGGTTAAGGCTGACTGTAAAAATTCAGAGTTTGTCTTTGACTTTGAAGATGTAGCCATGTAGCCATTTTAAGGATTAGAAACAGTTGCTGATATGCATTAAAACTGGCTTTTTTACTCATATCAGTGCTGTTAATGACTGTTGTCACACGCAGATACTGCTAAGACAGTGTTATCCTTAAAAACGGATATTGGCTGTTATATAATCCGGACAGAGAGTCTTTTCATCATAAGATAAGTCTGTCAGATGTATGCAGGTCTGTTCTGAGCAAAAAATGACTGTATGGATATCAGAATGCATTTGATACAGGAAACAAAAAGTTATAACTTCAGGGGATTAGCCTGGATATGAAAAAATATCTTATATATCTTGCAGCTCTGCTTATAGTATCAGGATGCAGTTCTCATCCTAATTTTGACATGCAGATCTCTCCTTCAAAAGAACTTGCAAAGGTGTATGGATACTACCCTACTTTTGAGGTGGATGTGGCCGCCATATCAAATGAGGATGCCATAAGACTGTCATCATATCCTGTAGAAAAATATTTTGAACCTTCAGATCCTGTAAGACATTATTTTGAACCGATTACCTTCCGCTTTTCCGAGGATGATCTGAAAGTTAAAAAAATTGACAGCGGAACAGAAGTATACGACAGACTGATGTCAAGAAGTCCTGACTATATCGCCATGCTGGTCAATCTCCCATTTACGGATAAAGAGTCAAGCAAACTAGATCCCAGAGTTTTTATCTACAAAATAGGTAATGGTATGTTTGACAGAAATCCTGACCTTTACATAAAGGTCGGCGCAACAGGACTTATAAGAACAGACAGAATTGGAGCAAAAAACGATCTGCCTGAAGCTCCTGATACAGACACTCAGCCGGTAAAGCTAAGTTTAAACTGTGAGACGGTAAAAGGTGATAAGAATATGCAGTGCCGTGAGATAAAAGAACAAAAGAAAAGCGGATCTTCTCAGTGACAGACTGCTTTTAGATAAATACTGTACAGAAGCTGCAGTTCAGTTGCAAAAGCAGTCTCAAACAGTATCAAAGATATGAGTTAAAAAACGTATTGCACTATTTTTAGTGAATTTCTGTCGTCTTAGTACCGACGCAGAGCAAGTATATGAAGAGATTTTGATATGAAATACCCTCAGTTTTTACACTGGTCTGATGGACAGTTTCTGCAGCCACACCATTTTCAGGTCTTTCAGAGATCTGTCAATGATGCAGTTCGCTGTGTGGCAGGATTTACAACTCCATACTCAGATGGACTGTGTTCTCTTAGCATTGACAGGGATGCACTGCACTCACGCAGAGTTGTGGTAAATTCTTTTTCGGCAGTAATGCCTGACGGAACTTTTCTCTCTATGCCAGGAAACTGTTCTGTGAACCCTCTTACAGTAGATCTTGATCTGCGTCAGAGTAAAAGCGAGTTTACAGTGTATCTTGCGCTTCCATACTATGTAAAGGATGAACCAAATCTGTCTGATGGCAGAGAAAATGACGGAGCGCGTTATCTCCTTCATGAACAGTCTGTGGCAGATGAGAACACTGGTGACAATCAGGTAACAATAATCACAAGAAAACTCAATGTGCGCCTGATAACTGATCCTAAAAAATACAGCGACTGCAGTGTGCTTCCTGTCATGAAACTCAGTTTTGTATCCGTGGAAAACCACGAGCCCGAGCTTGAACTGTGTGATGATTATATTCCACCATATATGGTGCTGGACAGAAACTCATCTCTGTTTATAAAGACCTCCGAGCTTGTCTTTGAGCTGAAATCATGTAAATCAAAGATCCTGTCTGACATAGAAGCTACAGGTTTTGATCCTAATCTTATAACAGGCGCAATGACATTGAAGCTTATGCAACTTCAGCTTTTAGGTGTTTATATCAACACTCTGTCATCATACCTGATACCAGAAAAGACCAAACCTTTTGACCTGTATCTGCAGCTGTCAAATCTTCTGTCTTCATTGAGAGCACTGTATCCATTAACAGACAGTACGGAAATACCATCATATGATCATTACAATCTGTTTCCTGTATTCAGTGAGCTTTTCTCATCTATCAGAGCTCTTATAAATACTCAGGGCAGAGCCGGATGTATCGAACTTGAATTTACAACCGACAGTTCACAGCAGTTTATGTTCGCAGAACTTTCTGATGAGCACATCATTAAAGCCAGTGACTACTACATCGTACTGCAGGGTGACAACAACTGGAAAGATCTAATTTCCGATATAGAAAAAGGTGATAATTTCCGTCTTATCGACAAAGGATCAAAAGACAGCCGTGTAAGAGGTATTAAACTCTCTTATGTCCGCTTCCCACCTCGTTATCTGCCAATGAAGGGGAGTGATTCAGTCTGTTTCAGACTTATGAGAGAGGAATCTCCAAGAGTATGGAGGTATATGCTAGAAGATCATCAGATGGTAATTGACTATGCAACAAATCTCTTTAAGCCTTTTAAGGCTACTCTGTATATGGCGGTAGTTGAGTGAGAACAGACTGTAGATTAATCTTGGTCCGAAGAGAATTTATAATTCTTTGAGTCTGTGAAGAAATTTTAGGGGAACGGAGTATGTCTGCTCAAACAATTGGTGAAATAGTAAAACCGGTGCTGTACAGGGTGTGTGACTATTATACATTCAGAAAAGCCGGATGTGAGGTTGGGCATGATACTGCTGTCAGCGAAATCCGGGCTCTTTTTGCAAATGTAAAACACAGGGTGGAACAGGATGAGTATCTGCGTTCTGAATATATGCAGATTGAAAAGCCTCTGGTATTTTTTGCCGATTATATCTTCAAGGAATCAGGTTTCTCCTTTTCAAGAGAATATGAACCTATGGCCTATGCATACAACGAGCTGTCAGGAGATGACAAGTTCTTTGATCTTTTAGATGACTGTCTTAAAGATGGTAACTCATCAAAGGATCTTATTGAGATCTATTACATGATGATGGGACTTGGCTTTGACGGAGCGTACAGAAGAGAGCCTAAAGAGGTTGAAAACCGTATGTACAACTGTGCACAAATGTTAGGTGATATGGTACATCCTGAAAGTGAAGTTCTTTTCCCTGAGCTTACAGAAAAGAATTATAAAGATAAAAAAAACAGTGAAAAAAGACCTACTGCTTTTGTAAAAAAGAACATTGCATGGATAATGACAGGAATTCTTGCCGGTGCATTTATCTTTAATCTAATCTCTATAGTCTTAAACACCTCATCCTACAGAGAAAATGTAGAGCAGACTCTGCAGGCGGCATCTCCCTACAAAAATATGGTTGCCGATCATGAGAAAGACTTAAAGGATCAGAAAATAAATCAGACTGCAGCAGGCAAGCTTCCTGATGGCGACAGCAGTTACGATAAGATTGAAAAGTATTAAGGAAGGATAGCTGAAAATGGATAAGGATTTGGAAATTACAGCAAATTCAGGTGGTTTTTTCAGTATCTTTGACAGTGCCACTGGTATCATTGTCTTTATACTTCTGTGTCTGTTCCTGCTTCTGATTGCCTACGTGGTTATAAAACGCCTTGGCCGCAGAATGGAGGCAAGACACGACAGACGTTCTATAAAGGACGATCTTATGATCTGGTCTAACCTTTCGCGACTGGTTTCTGGAGGCTCTAAAACTCAGGAGGAAAAAGAAGAACTGTCAGGCAGTATCAGACTGTTAAAGATGATTTTTGAAACAGCTCTGTCCTCTATCAGTCATTCTCCTTTAAAGAGACACTCTGCACCATGGTTTGTAGTTGTAGGTGAACCTTTATCAGGAAAATCAACACTTTTAAAAACACAGTCTCTTAACCTGACTAGGTATCGTGAAGAGATAGATACTTCTGATGAGGAGTTCCTTCATTTTAATGTAAATTCAAGTACAGTTTTTCTTGATGTAAAGGGAAAGATTTTTTTTGACAACTGGCTTGGTGGCTCTTCGGCACAGTGGCAGTCAATCTGTACTCTGATAGGAAAATACCACAGAAAAAAGCCTTTATCAGGAATTGTGCTTACCATTCCTGCTGATGCTCTTATTGCTGATGACAGATCTCTCTGTCTAAAAAAGGCCGGTCTCATTGCCTCAGAACTACAGACTCTTACAAGCTCTCTGAATATGAAACTGCCTTGCCGTATTGTGATTACAAAGTCCGACTGCATTGTAGGTTTCAGAGAGTATTTTTCAGGACTTTCAGAAAAACTGACCGATCAGGTTATCGGTTTCAGTCTTGATGATTCTGACGGCGTTTATATAAAAAATGACTTCAGAAATGCCTTTGATAATTTTTTAGTCAGGATCAGAAATGGTGTTGCAGGCCTCATGCTGTCTAAAGATGTTCTTGAGAAGAGTCATACTTCTTCTTTGAGAATGGATATATCAGGCTATATTTTCAGTTTCCCACGAAACTTACAAGAGCTTGGTGAGAATCTTGAGATTTACCTGGAGACCGTTTTTGGTAAAAACTCTTCTGAAGCGGTTGCTTTAATTGAGGGAGTTTATTTCTGTTCATCGATTGATCAGGGAGTCTGCCTGTCACAGGAGTTTGCATCTCTATCCGGTAAAAAGACCGATGAGGCGTTAATGACAGATGATAACCCCTCACTTAAAAAGCCGCATTTTGTCGAGAGACTCCTTTCAGAAAGTCTTGTAGTTCTTGACAGAAAAGCAACGTTTACCCGCTCTGAAAAATTAAGAAGAAGTATCCCTAAAACAGCTCTGCTGTGTTCTTTAGGAATAATCTCATTTGCTTATCTGTTTGGTGCTGTAGGAGGCAGAGCTCTTATCTATCATCCTTTAAACCATGATCTTACTTACTATATGTCACTTAATACCATGTTTGACAGAAATTACATTCAGAGATCTCCTCTGTTTGGCTGTGACAGTAAGACAGGAGAGGGTATTGAACTCTTTAATAACCTGATGGTTAATGATGCCAGAATGAGCAGGATCAATTTCTTTAATGATGCAAAATCTGTACTGCTCTCAAAGAAACCTCTTCCAATAGTTTATGCACCGTCAAGTTATCTGTTCTATGAGGGAAACAATCTTGCTGCCAGGGACAGAAAGACCATCTATAATCAGCTTCTTGTTGACATGGTGTTCATTCCTGCCACAAGCTCATTTGCCTACAGACTTCTTCATGATGATTCCCTGTTCACAGAACAGAAGGCTGATGCTCTTATTGATTACATGTATCTTTCGATTGCAAAAAAGCAGAACTCTTCAACTGAAATGATTGAAAAGTGTCTGCGCTCGATTATGAAATATGAATACCCTAATATTTCTTCAGAGCTCAAGTCTCAGCTTACAGACATTGAAAGTGACGGTGATGATTCCTACTCTCATGCCGCCACGACTCAAATTCTGCTTGATCCAAACTATAAACCTGCGATAGACAGGGCTATCAGACAGTTTCAGGATCAGGTTCTGTCTGTAACAGCCTATCCTGAGTCTTACTATCAGCAGGCAAGAACTGTACTTGGCACAGGAGAAAAACTGATGACAGGTCTTTACTATCTTGTAAACAATCAGTTTTTATCTGATGGCAGTGAAGACAACGATGAACACATGCATAAATATCAGGACATGAGAGACAGGTTAGCTGAGCTTTTGGAGCTGTGCAAAACACTTGATAAATACAGAGACGGATTTATTTCTGAGTATGCTTCTCTAAATCAGCCTAAAAACCAGTCGTTAGCTTCTGAATTAAAAGTAAAGACTAAAAAGGATGATACTGAGTCTGTAAATCTCATAAGAAGAGGAATTTTAGAAACATCATACAGAAACTACAAAAAACTGATAACTGACGATTTTGATACTTTCAGCAGTTATACGGATAACGGTGCTGTAACCTCTGAAGACATCGACTACAATCATTTTTCTAACACAAATATCAGACAGTTTAGAGCTCAGGTTAAAGTCAATATTGAAAAGAGTTTTGATGAGCTTATGAATTTAATGCAGACAGTTAACAGAGGAACTCTTTTTGATTATGCTGCAGGACAGAAAACCCACAGCTACCTAAACTATGAGCTTCTTTCAAGACTTTTAAGCATTGCCTACGTTTCAGATGAAGAACTTGATCTTAACTTTAATAAGCCTTCAGAATTTGAAAGTCATTTCAGAAAAGTAATATCGCTATATAAGGACAGAAGAGACAGATTAGATCGCTTCATTTCTGTAGCAAAGCCTGATGATGGCAACTTTGGACGTTTCATTAACGGATTCAGAAAGTATATGGATTTAGCTGAATATGAAAGTAAGATTTTGGCTGTAAACAGACTGCTTTCTTTGTACCCGAATGATCGTTCGCGTTCTAAGAACCTGGCTTACCTGAGTGAACTTGTTTCCAAACAGGACAGCTCATACGATTATGATGAGCATTTTTCGTTTGATCTTGCCTCAGAGGTGTTAGGTGATATTGATATCAATCCTGATTTCTCGCCATCAGCCTATAACGAATATATAAAACCAGTGCTCTATCTTTCATCCTTTATAAAAAACAAAGATGGTCAGCAGGACAGATTCGGTCGCTATCTTGCAGAACTCAAGTCATTTGATCAGGTAAGGAATTATGTTCTGTCCTATGCTGACAGTTATATCAACTACTGGGCAACTTTCCCTGATTCAATAAGACTTAATATTTCAGACTATGCTATGTTCCACGACTATGCTCAGAACTGTAAGGCATATCAGGTAAATTCACAGCTTTTGGATATCTATAATTTTGCCTATGATGTGCTTTCTTTTAAGGAGGATTCTCCTTTATTAAAGAAATCTGAAAACAGCCGAAATTTGGCTATAAAGAGCATTGAGAACAGACGCAGAACAATTTCGCTTAACTTTACAGAAGCCTGCAGCAATGTTCTGTCATCATGGGCCTTATTACCTGACGATGCTGTAAGAGCCAACTATTATCTGAAGACTCTTAACAGAAAACAGATCAGAAATGATTTTACCCAGGTAAAGTCCTCACAGAACTCAGGGTATGATATTCCATGGTGGTCATCATTTGTTAATCTTGGTACTGCTCTACTCAAATCAGAAGCAAATTTCAGAACTGCTGAAGGTCTTGACGAGTTTCAGTCAAGGCTGTATTTCTTCCCTATCCTAAGAGATGCCGCATTAGGATCAATGACTCTTGAGCCTGGATCCATGAAACTGTTGAAACGCAAGCTCAATTCATATGGACTTGGAAGTGAAAAAGGTTCTGACAGCTCAAAAGACGAAGCGTTTAAAGATGAAAATTCTTTGACTGACACTAAAGATCCTCTTTCAGATGATATGCAGGAGCCTTTGCTTACCGATGTTACAGCAGGTCGTTCTGATCTTAAAGAATGGGTTGATAATGTTAATCTCATTCTTTCACTGCTCTCAGATAACCGAAATCCTCTGATTGCTAATGTTTCTGTTCCTTCTCTTGAGAAACAGAATGAACTTGTAAAGACCTATGCTCCAGGCCGCAAAGTTGCAGCTTTACGCTACAGATATGTGGAGGTCAAATCCTTAAGGAGTACTCCTGAACGCTTTGGTACTGTAGTTGAGGACAAGGAAAGAGTGATTTATAAAAACAATGCTGATGCTCAGGATCTGATATTTACATTCTACAGATTTTCAGATGATCTGCTCCCAGAGGCAACAGTAAAATTTGAAGGACGCTACTCTCCACTTAGAATGTATTTGAACGATAAAGCAGTTTATTCTAATGAGGAAAAGGCCAGCTATATGCCAGTTGAAATATCAGGAAGGAACGGTGAGTCAGGAGTACTTTACCTTAAAATTTCCTTTAATAAAGATCTTATCGAGCCTGATAAATGGCCATCAAGTGAAAACTGGCCTCTTATTACGCAATTCTGATTTAAATCCATAAAAGTCACCACCATGCCTGGTGGTGACATTGAAGCTACTCTGACAATAATTGAGCCTGACTGAATATTTGACTTTTATTATGCAGTGAGTGAACTGTCAGATTCCAACAGTGGCAATTTTTTCTTTTTAAGTTCAAATTTGCCGTAATACGATTAATCAGAGTTTTAATTACTTGAAAAATACATTAATCTTCCATTAATATTTTTCGCTATTCATAAGAATTTACATTAAAAATCAATAAAATAAAAATATTTGATGTTCATTTTTATAATATGGCACAAATCTTGAAGTAGATACAGCATATAAAGTGAAAGTGGCAAAGCTTGCCACCTTATGATTTCAATGGGGGAACATTCAATGAGTTTTGATTACAGTACAATAGGTAAAACTTCCTCCCGTATTGCAACTGATGCTGCAGAGGCCACATCCAAGAAAAGTAATTCGTCTTTAGATCAGGCGGATTTCTTAAAATTATTAACAACTCAGCTGCAAAATCAGGATCCCAGCTCTCCTGTAGATAACAATCAGATGGTAACAACCATGTCTCAGTTATCTGTGGTTGAAAATTTATCGACTATTTCAAGCAATGTTGATAATGTTGTTAATGCAATTTCATCAAGTTCAGCTCTGTCTGCTTCTAGCCTTGTAGGCAGAAGCGTGCTGGTTGACTCAAAAACCGCTTTCTTTGATGGAACAAATCCTGTTACAGCTCAGATTGATGCAGGTGAGGGAGCTTCAAATGTTAAGATCAGCATTACTGACAGCAACGGCAATGTTGTTTCATCTTTTGAGGCAGGTTCTGCCATCGACGGCAAAATTGACTTTAGCTGGGATGGTATTCAGGATCAGAAAACCGGTGCAAAATATGATTCAGGCAAGTACACCATCAGCGTTACAGCATCTCAGGATGGTCAGAACGTAAACCTGCCTGTTAAGACATATGCAACTGTAGGTTCAGTTGTATTAGGCAAGACAACTTCTGATACCAAACTGAATCTGTTAGGTTATGGTGAGGTTTCTTTAGACAAAGTAGAGCAGATTGCTCTTTAATCGTAAAGTCGGTAGTCATTTAAAAGAGATCTTTATAATTTAAGGATCTCTTTAACCTTATGTCAGAGTCTGTAATTTTTTTTCTACTAATAATCGTCATGTTTTCTTTACTGCTTGGAAATCAGTTTCAAATCATCATACTTCCACTCAACAAAGTCATTTTCCTGACAATATTAATTTTCTGTAAATCAAAAAAATTCTAAACCGCCTTAGAATGCCTTTTTAAAGAATATGGCACATAGATTGCATTTAAAATATCAGTAAGTGGAAAAGATATTTTCCGGAGGTTTTAAATGGATAATTTATTGTGGATTGCAATGTCAGGAGCTAAGGAGAATTTCCATAGCTTGGCTGTACGCAGCAATAACCTGGCTAATGCAAGCACCACCGGTTTTAAGGCAGATTTTGAGAATTCTCGTGCAATGTCTGTTTTTGCCGATGCTTATCCAACCAGAGCTTTTGCCATGACAGAAAGACCTGGCTACAACATGGATGGTGGTGCTATTGAGACTACTGATAGACCATTAGACGTAGCGTTAAATGGTGATGGTTTTATTGCTGTCAATGATAAAGAAGGTAATGAGGCTTATACCAGATTTGGTAGTTTTGATATTGATGTAAACGGCAATTTAAGAACCACCAACGGTCTTGAGGTTTTATCAGATTCTGGTGATCCGATTGTGTTGCCTGCAATGTTATCTGATATTCAGATAAGCAACGACGGTACCATTTCAGGAAGACCACAGGGTGCCGATTCAAATGTAATCGAAGAGTTTGGCCGTATCAAACTTGTAAAGCCTGATGACTATAAAAAAATTGAAAAAGGTTATGACGGTTTATTCCGTAATATTGACGGTTCTGCAATGACTGAAGATCAGAGTGTACAGGTAAGAAACGGTATGCTTGAATCTTCAAACGTTAATCCTGTCGAAGAATTGACAAGTCTAATCAGGATCCAGAGACAGTATGAGACTCAGGTAAAAATGATGGAGTCAGCAAGTCAGATGGATGAACGTCAGAACACTTTATTGAGCTACGATTAGCAAGGAGTAGAACATGATCCCAGCACTATGGATTAGTAAAACAGGTCTTGATGCACAGCAGACCAATATCTCTGTAACATCAAATAACCTTGCCAACGCCTCAACTGTTGGTTTCAAACGTGGAAGAGCTGTTTTTGAAGATCTTCTGTATCAGAAGATCAATCAGCCAGGTGGCAGATCAAGTGCCGACAGCTATCTGCCTGAGGGTTTGATGATAGGTTCTGGTGCCAAGGTTGTTGCAACACAGAGACAGTTCTCTCAGGGTGATGTGGAGACTACAGACAACTCATTTGATTTAATGATTCAGGGACGTGGTTTCTTTGAAATTGAGTTGCCAGACGGAACAACAGCCTATACAAGAAACGGTCAGTTCACCAAGAATGAAGAGGGTACTATCGTAACCTCAGGCGAGGGTTATCCTTTATTACCTCAGATCCAGGTCCCAGATAACGCCACTTCTTTGACAGTAGGTCGTGACGGTCAGGTATCTGTTGTATTAGCCAATGATACAGCTTCACAGGATTTAGGTCAGATCACAGTAACAGATTTCATTAATCCTACAGGTTTAGAGTCTATAGGAGATAACCTGTATCTGGAAACAACAGCATCTGGTGCTCCTCAGCAGGGTATCGGCGGTGAAGATGGCATGGGTGTTATCAGACAGAATATGTTGGAGACATCTAATGTAAAGGTAACTGAAGAGTTAGTAAATCTGATTCAGGCACAGCGTGTCTATGAAATGAATTCAAAGGTTTTAACAACTGTGGATTCTATGATGGGATCTCTGATTCAGTCAGTATAGCAGCTGGCATAAGATAGTTTGTAGAAGCTAAAAGAAGGGTGGGGAAAATGAAGAAGGTTATTTTAGCAATTGCTTTATCTCAGATAGTGCTGTTACAGGGATGTGCTCTGGATACATTCTCTGCAAAACCTGATGATCCAAAGTATGCACCTGCACTGCCAGAGGAAGATTATACCAACGCAGTTCCTACAGGCGGTATTTATAACCCATATACCATGAACAATGGCATGTATTCAGATACATCAGCTCATAAGGTTGGTGATATCATTTCCGTAACCTTAGAAGAAGCAACTTCTGCAAGTAAGAATGCATCTACAGATCTTGAAAAAGAAGGAAACAATAACTATGGTGGCATTACTCTTGCAAGTAAGAAATTACATTACAAGAATTTGACACCAACTCTGTCATCAAGCAACTCAAATGATTTTTCTGGAAGTGCCAAGGCAAATCAGTCAAACAAATTGTCAGGTCAGATTTCAGTTAGTGTGGTAAAGGTATACTCTAACGGTAATCTGCAGGTGCAGGGTGAAAAATGGTTGATGTTAAACAATGGAAATGAATATGTCCGAGTAACAGGTTTAATCAGACCTGCTGATATCAGCTCAGACAATACAGTATCATCACAGCGAATTGCCAATGCCAGAATTCAGTACGGTGGAACCGGTGATTTTGCCGATACTCAGGAACGCGGTTATCTGTCTAGACTGTTTAACAGCGCATTTAATATATTCTTCTAGTTTTATAAGGGTGGGACTATGAGAATTGCAACTAACTTTTTTAAATCATTGTGCCTGGGAGTAGCAGTATTGAGCTCTCTGAGCATCAGTGATGCAGAAGCTGCAAGATTAAAAGATATTGCTTCTATTCAGGGAATTCGTGAAAACCAGCTGTTAGGCTATGGTCTTGTAGTAGGCTTGGCCGGAACCGGTGAAAAGAATTCAAAGTTTACAGAGCAGAGTTTCCGCTCGATGTTAAATAATTTTGGCATTAAGATTGACGAGAGTACATCTTTAAAAATCAAGGATGTAGCCCCTGTAGCTATTCATGCCACTATGCCTCCTTTTTCAAAAACAGGTCAGACTATTGACGTAACTGTTTCAGCTATCGGTGAGGCCACCTCATTGCGTGGAGGTACTTTACTACAGACCATGTTGCGAGGTGTAGACGGCAACGTTTATGCTATTGCACAGGGGTCGTTAGTTGTTGGTGGTTTAGGTGCGGAAGGCGCTGATGGCTCAAAAGTTACGGTAAATACACCTACTGTTGGCAGAATAGCCAACGGAGCTATTGTCGAGCGCGAAGTTCCTGATAACTTCAGTCAGACAGATTCTTTTGTATTTAATTTAAATCGTGCCGACTTTACTACAGCTAAAAACGTAGTCGATGCTATCAACGATTTATATGGTGATGGATCTGCTGTAGCGCAGGATTCAGCTTCAATCAGAGTAAGTGCTCCCCGTGACCCTTCTCAAAGAGTGTCATATTTATCAACTCTTGAGAATATAGAAATTGATCAGGGAGAGGATGCTGCAAGAATAGTTGTTAATTCACGTACCGGCACAATTGTGATTGGTAACAATGTTAAGCTAAAGCCTGTAGCTGTAACCCATGGTGGCCTTACTGTTACTGTATCTGAAGATCCTAGAGTGTCACAGCCTAACAGTTTCTCTCAGGGGCAGACAGCTATTGTTCCTGATTCTCAAATCAATGTAAGCGAGAAGAAAGGTAAGATGTTCAAGTTTGATACAGGAGCTACATTAGATGATTTGGTAAGAGCTGTAAATCAGGTAGGTTTGGCACCAGGCGATCTGATGTCAGTTCTTGAGGCTCTTGATAAAGCAGGAGCTATTGACGGTAAACTTGAAATTATCTAAAAGGTTTTAAAGGTTCTGCCATCCCACCCTGCCTTTTCTAGGCAGAACCTTTAAATTTTAATTAAAGACTCTTCTGATGCATATCAAACAAATTTCTTTTTATTCTACCTACTACAATTTGATAATTTTGTGTTTTACTCTTTTTATATCAATCTCTTCTTTTTCAGGATCTAATTTTATAAGTTCATTTTTTGACAGGGCTGGTCCCTTTAATAATTCAAACAGATCTCTTTTTATAGATTCTTTATATGCATTCAGCATAATATTCAAATCAGAGCAGTAGAAAAGATGTGAGTTACCAAATTTTTCATGTTTTATCTGCCCTTCAGCAACTAAAGGTTCAAATACAATTCCTGTTAGCTTTTCAAGAACAATTTCTGTATTATCACAATACCTTCTGCAGTAATAATAAACGTCAGACTGGTTTTTGATACCATTCAGTCTGATTATCCCTGAGAATTTTTTCATAAATCTGTTGTAAGTTTGAAGCTGCTGTTCACAGGCATGTATAAGCGTGAGATATACTTCTTCCCCAATCATCAGATATTTAGCTTTCCTGCTAGTTAGGTATCCTGCCATACCATTATCAAAATCAAAGCAAACATTTGAAAAGCTCTGCTCTTCAGATCTTGGATTGACTAGTACATACGAAAAAAGAGGATCCTGTGTTCTGTATCCTATGTGATTTCTGATACAGCTGTTGGCAAGCTCACTTACAGAAGACATATCTTCTAAAGGAGAAAATTCTTTTTTATTACAGTAACTGTATGTAAATGCAGGTAAAACCAGTTCCCCTTTCTCCCCTATAATATCTAAAATGATATCCAGATAGTATTTACCCAAATCAAAAACGTCCTCTTCAGGAAGTCCTACTTTTAACAACTGGCTGTGAACTAGAACAGTGTCACCTTTACGTAGCCCTATTTTTACTAACTGTTCTTTTATGTAATTTCTGTCTAGTTTCATTCTTTAGTCCTTTTTATAGTAAGAGCCTCAAAAACCTGCAGAGTAAGAGCTTTTCTATCAAGTTTTCCATTGTAGTTAACAGGGAAATCACTTATAAACACAATGTCCTGGACCTGCATATAAAAAGGCAGATATTGTTTCAGTTCTGAAACAATATTCTCACAGATTTTATCATCTCGGGAACCTTCAACAGCAGCAACCAAATTGGTTATCTGGTTTAATTCATTTCTGACAGGAATAGACATAGCCCTTCTTTTAGAGGCCATCCTTAGTCTTTCATCTATTTCTAAAAGATCTACTCTAAAGCCGTTGATTTTGACCTGATCATCACGTCTTCCTTTAAAAATGAAATTTCCTTTTTGATTGATATAGCCATTATCACCAGTCTTATACCATAAGGTTCCATTAAGATGGATAAATGCCTGACTTGTCTTTTCCTTACTGTTTAAATAGCCTAAACCTACCTGATCTCCTGACAGGTAAATCTGTCCGATTTCATTTTCTTTCGCTTCAACATTGTTGTCATCAAAGATGGCTGCTTTTGCTCTTGGGAAAGTAGTTCCTAAAGGTACTACTCCTTCAAGATCCTGGAGGTTATCTATGGTCATTGTCTTTGGATCGTAAACTTTATAGTGCATTATGATAACAGTAGTCTCAGTAGGTCCGTATGTATTGTAGACAACAGATCCTTTGCAGCAATTTACCCAATCTCTTACCTGTTCATACCATAGAGGTTCTCCTACAAAAATACTGATCCTGACTGAGTTCATTGATTCTGGATCGAGCATTTCCATTTTTTTTAGCATACTGATAACGTATGGAACAGCATGGAAAACGGTTATTTTGTATTTTTCAATAACAGGTGCAGGGCAGAAAAGATATTCTTTTGGAATTGGGACTAATGTTCCACCCGATAATACTGAAGAACATAGATCCTGCAGACTTAAATCAAATGTGATTTCAGACATTTGTGAAAAGACATCATTTTCGTTGTAGTTGTAATAGTTAAGGATCTTCTCTAGGTAACTTAGAAAATGAAAGTATGAAACTATAACGCCTTTTGCTTTACCGGTAGTTCCTGATGTGTAAATGACATAAATAGGTTTATTCTCATCAAATGCACATGGCGTTAACAATATTTTTTCTGTAGTCTCCGTTTTGTTGAAATTGAGACTTGTTATATTTTCAGATTGATCTTCTGATAACTGTACAGAAAAATCGTCTGATGACTCAACAATTATATCTTTGTCTATCTTTGATGCTTTTAGCAATTTATTGAGATAAGTCGCACATTCCCTACATACTATAACTGCATCTACGTCAGAATCCAAAATCATTTCTATAGTTCTGTTAACTGGAAATCTCGGATTAAGGGGAACGTAAGTCTGATTTGTAAAAATTGATGCAAGTATTACTGCATAAACATTTACTGATCTGTAACCTAGAATAGCGACCTTCTGGTACTTTTTTTTAGAAATATAATTGGCAATTATGCAGCTTCTTTTATAGAGAGTGCTGTAGGAAATATCTTCCTTGTCAGTTCTGATAGCAGTTTTATCTTTGTATTTATTAAAAGCTGTAAGAAGAGCTTCTTTTAAATTTGTTTGTAAATTTACAAGATCATTCATCTTTCTGTTGTATGACTTTTTTGTTAATTAAAATAAAGAAAACATCATATATTGTGATGAGTAAAATCAATGTGTTACATGAGAGTAAAAAATCAACATCTCCTATAATGTCTTTTTGTAATCATATTCAAAAGGAAAATTTCAATTGAATTATTTATCATGATTCAAACAAAGTTATGATGCAAACTCACTTAACTAGTTCTTGTTGCACTTTGATTTCAGATCAGCAATCGTCTCAGACGTCATGATATCCTTTAAGCTCAGCTTTACTCCAAAATTACTCTGTAACGATTGCTGTAATGTCATCAGAGTAATTGAATCCCATTTGTCTAACTGCTTAAAGTGTGTATCGTCAGTAACTTTATCTTCATCAAAAATGTTTGCCAGTTCATCATAAAAATTCATTTTGCATCTCCTTTATTTGTTAACGACATCTAATAGCTTATTTTGCAAAAGCTTTTCCTTTATTTCAATTAAATTGTATGCAGGAACGCCGATAAACTCACTAATATCCAGTAAGTCATTCATACCGTCTGCATAAGCAATAAAATCTCTCATTGCTTTAATTGAGCGGTGTGAACCTTTCTGACTTACGGTTGGATACAACCCTCTTTTACCTAATTGAGGTTCGCATAATACCGTAAGCTTGTAATTAAAGTTATTTTCCAATACGTCAAGACATTTTGTCATAACTTCATATGCACCAGTAAAACCTTCAGGGCTTATTAAAGTTAAATCGTCTTTTGATGTGTGATACTCTGGATATGATCCATATTTTGTTCTTGATACAGAACAGACAGGTAAATCCACACCTGGAGCATTAAACTGTCTTTCATCTGATCCTCTGTAAAAGAAAGAATATGCTTTATGAGAAGGAACCAGATATTTTAAGGTGTTTTCAAGTACTCTGTCGGTTAAGGTATTACCATAGCGTGTCTTTACAAAAGAATAATCACGGTTGTCTCCAACACATGAAATGACAAAACCAGCAACAGTATTTTTCTTTAGAACCTCAAGATTCCTTGAAAGATAGGTGATAGAACCTATGGTTTCAGGAATATAGATAAATCTGTAGGTATAGTAGCGAGGCTTTTCTTTAATAAATTTTGCTAAAGCTACTGATAAAGCAGGCCCAGAACACTCATTATTTGCCATAGAAGGATGACAGAGGTAAGTTGAGATTAAAATCTCTTTATCTGATTTTCCTCTGATAATGCACTCTCCATAGGTCAGAGATCCTTTTTCGTTAAACGAACTTTTTATTACAGCATGGTATTTTCTGTCTTCATCTTTTGACAGTTCATCAAAAAGATTCTGTGACATGCAAAAACCGGATCTTTCGCTATAGTAGGATGTTACATAAGGAATGGCATCTTTCAGATCTTCCTGCGTGTAGATATACTGTTTGAGTTCTGAGAAGGGCAGAACCTTATCAAAAGGGGCGGAGTATCCCAGTACATGAAGATTGTTCTCTTTAAAATCAATGATCCTTTTGTGGTTTTCATCTTCGATATAGGCTTCTGTACAGTCCCACTCTCTTGGTACTGTCCAGTCAAAAACCTGAGTACCTGAAGGTACTTCAAATACGTTAATTTCAGGTAATTCTTCTTTTAGAATTTCTAAAGAATGTCTAAATCCTTTACCAGTGATACTTCTAAAGATAGGGAATAGCTTTTTTGCAATTTCATAACAGTATGTTCCAACTGTTTCGCTGTTGATGTGATTGTTTTTTTTATTGGTATTCATAGTGTTAACTTCAACGCTGATGCTTTTAATATTGATAGCCGTCAGATCCTGAAAACATCTCAACTCATGTTGTTATCGGTAGATATTGAGTTTAGTTGAACAAAAATCAGAACATATTAAAGGTAGATCTTTGTTATCAATATCAGAAAAGATTAAGCCATTTCTCTAGTGACCTGTCGTCTTCTTTCAAAATTTTCTTTCTGTAATTTCTTTTAAGTCATGACTTTTGCTACAGCACTTTCTTTGAAACAATAAAGCACTGTTTATTAAAAAAGGCTATACCATAGATCATTACCGACTCGACTGTAGGCAGTTCTAAAAACTCTCTGGTGTACTGTTTTTCTTCAATCTGTAAAAGTGCTTTTTCAGCAACGTTCTTAATATCTTTTTCACTCGATGAACTTTTCAGTTCAAGAACAGCGACACGAGACATATCAGAACTTCTAAAGCTAATGTCAGCATACCCGTTTCCTGCTTCGTAATTTGATTTATATTCTTTTATCCATCTGTCAGAAACAGTAAAGATACCTGACATAAATCCGTGGTAGAAGTTCTCGGGTTTTGACTTTGTGGCCAAATCTCTTATTGAAACATATGATGACAGCAGTGAATTGAGAGTTTTTACAATGTCAGCAGTATTTCCCTCTAAAAAGTCTGTTGCCAGAGTTTCTGCTTTTTTATCAGAGCCTAAGGTTAAACTGTCATCAAAGGCTTTTTTGATATTGGCCTTAAAGCAGTCAAGAATTTCCTTATTAGGAATTTTAACCGTGTAGTTATTCTCAGATGTGTTACCTACAGCTGTCAGATAACCTGTGTGCAGCAGTAAAGAGAAGAAATCATCAGGATCATGAAGTTTCAGGTCGTCATAATTCATAGAATCATTGACGCAGACTTCAATGGTTTTTCTGTCAACAAGATCCTGCAGTCTCTGAGTAACAGAGCTGCTTAAATACCCAACATAATCCTTTAGAATTTCAGAGGAGCTGGTGTTGATCCAGTAGTTGTCAGGTTTAATTTTATGTTCCTGATGATTAAGTTTGTGTTTGTAATTGTTGGACACAAAGTTAATCACATCCCAGGGACAGAACATTTCTGCATCATCGAATCTGTATCCGTCATAGTTCTCTCTGACTATATCCTTATAGTCTGCAAGGTTATAGTCCTCAAGGAGTTTTTCAGTCTCATTCTTATTAAAACCTATGATGGAGGTAAACTGAGACTGGGTGTCAAGAACTGTATTTACCACCACGTTGTTGACACCGGTAAAAATAGAGTTCTTTGCTACTTTTAAACAGCCTGTTATTACCACTTTTGCTATAGAAGCAGATCCCTCATTAGTGTTTTTAGGAGTACTTTTGAGTACACCTAAAAAGGCACTGATAAGATCAACCATATTTTTGTGGTAATTTCTGGTTGCAGCCTTTGCTAAAGGAACATCATACTCGTCAATCAGGAGTATTACTGGTTTTCTAAAGTGTCTGAACAGACAGTCACTGATTAAATTTATAGCTGAAGTAAGTTTATTCTGGTTTATAGGGGCTTTTAAAAAAGCATCACTGCAGAGATTTTTTAAATCTACTTTATCGTATTCATTGAGTAGTGAACTTGTCTGAAGAAAACTGTAGGTTCTTGCAAGTTTGTTTACAAGAGTAATCAGCGCTCCTTTGGCAATTTCAAAAGTTGCTCCATAGATATCTTTTAAGGAGATAAAAATTACAGGAAACTGTCCCATATATCTGTCAGTAAATTCTCTGTTTCCCATAATGGCTGTATCTTTGAAGAGTTTTTGCTGAAAGGAGGTGTCTTCAGGATTTTCAGCATTTAAACGCAGAAAGTCAGCAAACATATCCATAAGCAGAGTCTTTCCAAATCTGCGTGGACGGGTAAACAGAAGTACAGAACTGCCGTCATCTTCAAAGACAGATTTAAGATATAGTGTTTTGTCAACATAGTATTTGTTTTTACTGATAACTTCAGTAAAAGAATCAACACCAGTTGGCAGAAGCTTATAGTTTTTTATATCTGTCATGTTGTAATTCCAGTTTATCAATACTGATTGTACTTTCATTTTATCAGATATTGATATTTCAAGATCTGATAAAACTAACGTTTTCCTGATGAATTGCGCGAGCTGATATCATCTGAAAATAATGATTTGTTCTGATATCCTGAAAAGAGAAATGGACTTTGCTAATGCCTGTTCTGGTAGTTCTCAAGAATATAGACAAGTTCAAACTCAACATAGTCTGAAATCTTTACAAGATCGCATATCTTTTGAGCATTTAGAAGTTCTTTGACAACTGAACTGAAGACAACAGGAAATTCACTGTTCATAAGAGGAGTAAGAGAGACGACATCATCTAGCAGTGATGTCATCTTCTCATAGGTGTCAGCAGGACAGCCATCTTTAGCAGCATCTGCTACAAGATGGCATTCCTTTATGACGTCCTGAACACTTTTAACGTTGTTCATTAAAATTAAAACCTGCTAGGAGAGCTTTGAAATGATGGTCTGTACAGCAGACTCAAGCTTCAGGTTCTCCTTATCGCCAGTTCTTCTGTATTTGTATTCCACATTTCCTTCCTTAAGGCTCTTTTCACCTACAGTGATGATATGAGGAATACCAATTAACTCAGCGTCTGCAAACATTACACCAGGACGCTCATCTCTGTCATCATACAGAACTTCCACGCCTGCAGCTGTAAGCTCGCGGTAGATCTTCTCTGCGGCATCTTTAACTTCCTGTGATTTTGAAGGTTTGATTGCGATAATAGACACTTTAAAAGGAGCAATCTCTTCAGGCCAGATAATGCCTCTGTCATCATGGTGCTGCTCAATTACAGCTGCAATGGCACGGGTAACACCGATACCGTAGCATCCCATGATCATAGGAATATCCTTACCATTTTCATCCTTAACGGTAGCCTTCATAGCTTCAGAGTATTTTGTGCCAAGCATAAATACCTGACCTACCTCGATACCTTTACGTAAATGCAGGGTGCCGTGACCGTCAGGACTTGGATCACCGTCTTCAACATTACGCAAGTCAAATACTTCGTACTCAGGTACATCTCTGTCCCAGTTTACGTTGATTAGGTGGTAGCCTGTCTTATTGGCGCCACAGGCAAAGTTGGACATCCTGTCAGCAGTTCTGTCAACTAAAATTCTGCCTTTAAATCCTACAGGACCTAATGAACCTGTGTGAGCTCCTGTAAACTCGTTAATCTCTTCTTCTGAGGCCATCTCTAAAGGATCGTTAATGCCGTCAATCTTGATTGCTTTGACTTCATTGAGTTCCTGATTGCCACAAAGACACAGCATAACCAGCTCATACTTGCCATCTTCTTTCTTATTGCCGTGAACGATAAGGCTCTTTAATACCTTGTCAGCGTTGACCCCCAGAGCCTTTGCAGCCTCATCGACAGTATGGCAGCCTGGAGTTGCAACCTCAGAATATGCAGCTTTTGGAGCTTCTCTGTCATAAGATGGAGCCAGAGCTTCAGCCATTTCAATGTTTGCTGCGTATGATGAACCGTCAGACCAGGCGATAGTATCCTCACCTGCGTCAGCTAAAGCCTGAAACTCGTGTGAATGGTTACCGCCAATAGAACCAGTATCAGCTTCCACAGGGCGGAATTCAAGACCCATACGGGTGAACACTCTTGAGTAGGCATCATACATATCCTGATAGGTCTTCTCTAAAGATGACTTTTCAATGTGGAATGAATAGGCATCCTTCATCAGGAATTCACGACCGCGCATAACACCAAAACGAGGACGGATCTCATCACGGAACTTGTTCTGGATCTGGTACAGGCACATTGGCAATTGTCTTGCTGACTTGATCTCACGACGGGCAATGTCAGTTACAACCTCTTCGTGGGTTGGACCTAATGCAAACTCGTTTTGTTTTCTGTCTTTAAAACGGCATAACTCAGGACCGTACTTGACATAACGGCCAGATTCTTTCCACAGTTCAGCAGGCTGAACCATAGGCATTGCAATCTCCAAAGCTCCGGTTTTGTCCATTTCCTCACGGACAATTCTGTTTACTTTGGATAAAACTCTCATACCTGTTGGCAACCATGTATAAACGCCTGATGCAATCTGACGGATCATGCCAGCTCTTAGCATTAAACGATGGCTCTCTACAGCAGCCTCTTTAGGATCTTCTTTTAAGGTGGATAGTAAATATTGACTTGTACGCATTGTAAGTCCTGATAAATAAATTGTAACCTGCCTGTCTTTACGGCAGGGGATGAAAAATAATTGCGACAATTCTAGCACAAAAGCGCTTTGTTAAGGAAAACTAATGACCTCTTTGAAGGTATTGTCATTATTTAATTAATACATGAGACAGAGTCAAAAGATTACTGCTGTATAAAGGCCACACTTTTTCAAAATATCCTTTTACGCTGTATACGATCAATTTTATCGAAAAGTAGACTATGGTAAAGTCTCATAAAATTGCCTTTTATGTTAAAATTAGACAGTTTTAATCTTACAAGAGAGTCTGTCATGGAATTCGTTGCAAGTTTTATCGTTTTTTTACTTTTTGTTCTGGCCTTATCAATGAGTATGCTTATCAAGAGGCGTCCGATGATGACCGAAGAGGAGGCTACAGCATCAATCATGGAAGGAGGTGCCTGCACCACCTGTCAGCAGTTATGCTCTATGGCCGGCAAAAAAGTTGAAAAACGCAAGCCTGACTGCGCTATAAAAAATATGGAAATACCTCATCAGAGCGTATAGGAAACAACTCAATTTATGAAGCTTGTCAGTGTCCTGACAGGCTTTTTTCTTTTTTAGGTGTCAAAATGCTGAAAAAAACAGTTTTATCAAAGCTTACTTCATGTGTATTTCTATCAGCGATGTTTGTGTCTTCTGTACTGGCAGTGTCAGCACTTACAGCATGCGACAAAAGTAAAGAAGTTTCATCTGCTAGGGCAGATGTAAAAGAACAGCTTTCAACTGTAATACAGGGTAGAACAATGGGGACGTTCTATGCCGTAAACGTAGTTGGTGGCTATAAAGGCGGAGAAGAAGGATTAAAAGCTCTGGCTGAAGGTGTTTTCAAACAGATCTGCGATGAGATCTCAACCTTTGATAAAAATGCTGAGTTATATAAATTCAATGATTTTAAATCTACAGAACCTTTTGAAATTTCAAATGAACTTGGAAAAATCATTCAGGATACTGTTTATCAGGGCAGACGGATCAGTGGTGCCACAGATATTACTGTAGGACCTCTCGTAAATTTATGGGGCTTTGGAAAAGATAAAAAGAAAGATGAGGCTCCATCACATGATGAGATAATTAAGGCTTTAGAACTTGTTGGTTTAGACAAGTTTGAGGTCAGAACAGATAAGGATAAAACCTATCTTGTAAAGCACAATAAAGATCTAAAACTAGATCTTGCAACTGTAGGTGAAGGTCTTGGTGCAGATGCTGTAGCTGCCAAACTGCTTATGGAAGGCTACAAAAACTTTATGGTAAATGTAGCCGGAGCCTCCCGTTCATATGGAGTTAACTCAAGAGGTCAGAAGTGGCGTCTTGGTATTGAAGATCCCACCTCACCTGAAAGAAGAGTATTTGTGCCTATCTGCGCGCTTGATAAGGCTGTAACTACCGCAGGTTCATACAGAAACTACTTTAAGGATGAGACTACAGGAAAGATCTTCTCTCACGCAATTGATCCAAAAACAGGTTATCCTGTATCTCACAAGACGTTATCTGTAACTGTTATATCCGATTCTGCCTTTGAATCAGATGCTCTGGATACAGGTCTTCTGGTGTTAGGTGCACAAAAGGCTCTTAATTGGGGAAAGAAAAACGGATATGCCATTGCAACTATAGAGTATGACAATGGTAAGCCACTGTTCAGATATACAGACGATTTTAAAAAATATTTAGATTGTGCAAAGCGCAAGTAGGATGTTTTTTCTGTAAATTACGGACTGTTCTGTGCAGGCAGGATCTGATTGCATGGTCAAAGAGAATATTAGGATAATTTTATGCATATTCATATTTTAGGTATCTGCGGAACATTTATGGGCGGTATAGCCATGATCGCAAAGCAGGCAGGTTTTACCGTCACAGGTTCTGATAAGAATGTCTATCCTCCAATGTCAGATGAACTGTCAGATGCCGGCATCAGACTGCATACAGGTTTTGATGCAGAGCAGCTTAATGATAAGCCTGATCTGATTGTTGTGGGTAACGTAATGCGCCGTGGTATGGATGTCATTGAGCGTATGCTCAACGACAGATGCCGTTATGTTTCAGGTCCGCAGTGGCTTGAGGAACATTACCTTTTAAACAAAACAGTGCTGGCAGTGGCAGGTACTCACGGTAAGACCACCACTTCCTCAATGCTTGCCTGGATTTTAGAGGATAACGGTAAAAATCCAGGCTTTTTAATAGGTGGTATTCCTGAGAATTTTGGTATTTCCGCACGCAGTACCGACAGTGAGTACTTTGTAATAGAAGCTGATGAATACGACTGCGCCTTCTTTGATAAACGCTCAAAGTTTGTTCATTACCATCCTACGGTCCTAATCATGAATAACCTTGAGTATGACCATGCGGATATCTTTGATTCAGTTAAGGATATACAGAAGCAGTTCCATCATCTTGTAAGAACCGTACCTGGCAAAGGTCTAATCGTTATGCCTAATGATGACGAAAATCTTGATGGTGTAACTGAAATGGGATGCTGGACTCCTTTGGTAAAAATCGGCGATGAAAACGGCTTGCATGCAGTATTAAAGGAAAAAGACGGTTCTTCTTTTGACATTTATGAAAAGGATGAATTTATCTGCACTGTAAACTACAGCTGTACCGGTACATATAATGTGCACAATTCTCTCATGGCAATCAGGGCTGCAATGTACACCGGCATCAGTCTTAAGGACGCTGCAAAATCCTTAGGATCCTTTAAGCTTCCAAAAAGAAGAATGGAACTTAAGGGAGTTGAGGATGAAGTCAGTGTTTATGACGACTTTGCTCATCATCCAACTGCAATCAGGCTGACTCTTGAAGGCCTCAGAGCAAAGATAGGTCAGGACCGACGTCTTGTTGCGGTATTCGAACCCCGTTCAAATTCCATGAAAATGGGTGCTAACCATGAATTTCTGGCAAAGTCTTTTGAAAGCGCTGATGAAATTTATGTCTATGCTAACAGTTCTGTAACCTGGGATGTGAAGTCGCTAGAAAAACAGTGTAAAAAGCCTCTACATGTTGTTGACGATTTTGATAAATTACTCTGTAACGTAACTGACGCAAGCCCTAAGGGAACAACAGTCCTTGTAATGAGCAACGGTGGATTCAACGGTATTCATCAGAAACTGCTGGAAAAGCTGCACAAAAGACAATAAGGCTTCCGCTGTTTATAAGGTTAAAGGTAACAGAAAACAGTATTTTTGAGAGTTGATATGGCAGACAACTGGAATCTTCGTGGTAAAACTCAGATGCTAGATGAGCTTAACACTCCATCACTTCAGTGCAGAGTCTATGATCGCATTGCTGTCCAGGACAGAAATGGGACAACGCATTTTTATTGTCTGGAGCTGTCAGCTGGTAATACCTTTGATTTTGGTTTCTGCAGAAAAGAGAATGTTCCATCATTACTTCGCGATGTAATGACAATGGGAAACATCAGAGTGTTGAGTGGAATCTGTGATGATCTGATGGTGCCTACTGTGCCTACTGTACTGTGGTTAAAGCAGGCCAGAAAGTATGACCCTAAGCATGTCATCATGTGGCTTGAAAACTCAATCGAGTTAACTGAAGAATACAAGGATACCATTTTAAGATTACGCAAAATGGGGATGCGCTTTGCCGTAAGAGTTGATGCCATGGGAGAGATTGCCTCTAATGATGAGATCTTCTCATGCATAGACTTTCTGATGGTGGATTATGAAAGAAGTGCGGAATTCATGACTGTAATACAGGCATTGAAGATTAAAAATCCAAATTTTAAGACTATTGCCTTTAAGCATCATATTTCAATTTTTTCATTTACCAGGGAAGAAACCAAAAATTTTGATTATGTCCTTGGAACTGTCAGCAACTTTTTACTGTCTTATGAAAATGTGCGCCCAAAGTGGCAGCATGAGATGTTAAGAACATTCGCTCAGCTTTACTCTTCAATTTATGATGTCAAGGAAATAGGTTCAATCGTTGCCAACTATCCGCTCATGGCCTTGGCCATGAAGGGAATGGTGGCATCTAAACATCTGACCAGTCTTACCATCCGCAAGAACAGCACCACATTAGGTGAAAGTCAGACTTTGACTCAGCTTGATTTAAGAAACTACCTTGCAATTTCTGTTGGATTTAATCTGTTTACCCTTTCAGAAAAACAGGCATATGATCAGAAGAATATTCATTTTTCTTCTGATCTTGTTAACTATGAACCATTTATTCAGGCATTAAATTTTGCAAAGATTGTTGATTTAATGGGGCAGGACATCTGTGATGACATTAATGCTCAACAGGCCTTTATTGCAGGTTTTCTGCGTTTTGCCCATGTTTTTCTACATGACACAGAAGACGCAACCTTTGCTGAATTCCCTCTTGATGCTGTAGCTTCATGCTACAGCAATGGCGGACAGCTCGGAAGTATTATCAGAATACTGATGCTTCTTTTTGAACACAGAATTAACGACGCTATGGATGTTGCCAACAACGCAGGTCTCGTTCTGGTAAAAGAGCGCCTGTACGGCTATATCTCTTATGCTATGACCTGGACTGATGCAGTGTGCTGTGCTCTGAACATCATAAAAGATCATCAGGATGAGTAACGGTTATTTTGGTTGTTATCCAACAGGCAATACATATTAAGATCATCTGAGAAAGAAATACAATGCTTCTGTCATCAGCTAAAGACTGTAACAGAAGTTAATGACAGACTCTTCTCTTTTTTCAATTACTAGATTTATGGTGTGCTTTACTGTTAGTGTGTAGTCTTTTTTATCCCATTTGGTCAGGACATCAGAGCAAGTTTTAAGATTTTACTGGTAATCCTAGCTATGGTTGTGACTGAAAAAACAGCAGAACTAAAAGAAATTGTGTCAAAGGTTTTGACAAAATTCAGCGTTACTCCTACATATGTCCGCTCAGGAGGAGTCTCTGACGGTAATCATATCAGTATGACGGGCATTCCAGTACTCGATACATTTTGTGGTCGAGGAGGTGATTGTCATACAACATGTGAATGGCTTGATTTAACATCTGTTGAGCCAAGAGCTGATGTTAGTTGAAATTTTAAAACAGCTCTAGCTTTAAATTCACCTCCACTTAAAACAGAACTCTCTTTACTATGCAAAAGGGAGTTTTTTTATTTCAGAAACAGGTCAATTTTCTTATAGTCTAAGGCTATCGTTTATCATCATTATATAGTATATGTTTTTTGTTGAAATCTCTTTTTATGATGATTAGTATTTAAAACATAGAAAGTCGATAGGAATTATAAACAAGACTTCTTAAAGGTTTTAATAAGTTTTTTGCAAGCAGGCAAAAGAAATTTCCTGCAGATAAGTTTTAGAAAATAAAAAGAGGAACAGAAAATGTTATACAAGTTTGAAACTTTACAGTTGCACGTTGGCCAGGAACAGGCAGATTCAGCAACTGACTCAA
This sequence comes from uncultured Succinivibrio sp., assembly GCA_934218695.1. Classification (GTDB taxonomy): domain Bacteria; phylum Pseudomonadota; class Gammaproteobacteria; order Enterobacterales; family Succinivibrionaceae; genus Succinivibrio. Next base: position 1,315 of record CAKQDA010000018.1, on the reverse strand, counting down.
GAGCAGTGCCTATTTATCAGACCACATCATATGTATTCCATAATTCACAGCATGCAACAGATCGTTTTGGTCTGCGCGATGCAGGTAACATCTACGGACGTCTGACCAATTCAACTCAGGACGTATTAGAAAAGAGAATTGCTGCATTAGAAGGTGGCGTTGCAGCTCTTGCTGTAGCATCTGGTGCTGCTGCAATTTCCTACACCATTGAGGCGTTAGCTGCCAATGGCGGTCACATCGTAGCGCAGAAGACTATTTACGGTGGCAGTGCCAATTTGTTAGAGCACACACTACCTGGTTTAGGCATCACAACAACTTTTGTAGATGCACATGATTTAAATGCTGTGGAAGGGGCAATTCAGGAAAACACCAGAGCTGTCTACATCGAGACCTTAGGCAATCCAAACAGTGACATTCCAGATATTGATGCAATTGCTGCTATTGCACATAAACACAATTTACCACTGGTTGTGGACAACACTTTTGGCACTCCATACCTTATCCGACCAATCGAGCACGGCGCTGATATTGTGGTTCATTCTGCAACCAAGTTCATTGGCGGTCACGGTACAACTTTAGGTGGTATTATTGTAGATTCAGGCAAATATGACTGGAAGAAGAGCGGTAAATTCCCAGGTATTGCAGCTCCAAACCCAAGCTATCATGGCATCTCATTTGCCGATGCAGTAGGTCCTGCAGCATTTGTAACCTACATCAGAGCTATCCTGTTAAGAGATACCGGAGCTACCATCTCTCCATTCAACGCATTTTTACTGCTGCAGGGTGTTGAGACCTTGTCTTTAAGATTGGACAGACACATATACAACACCAAGAAAGTAGTGGAGTATCTGTCAAAGCATCCTAAGGTAGAGAAGGTAAATCATCCATCATTAAAGGATCATCCGGATCATGCTCTGTATGAGAAGTATTTCCCTAACGGTGGCGCTTCAATCTTTACCTTTGAGATCAAAGGCGGTGTAAAGGAAGCTTTCAGGTTTATTGACAACTTAAAGATCTTCTCACTGCTAGCTAACGTGGCTGACGTTAAGAGCCTGGTAATTCATCCTGCAACAACCACACATTCACAGTTGACTGAAGAGGAGTTGCTGGCAGCCGGTATTAAGAACAATACCATCAGACTGTCAATTGGTACTGAGCATGTGGACGATCTGATTGCCGATCTTGAACAGGCATTCAATGCTTAATCAGATTTGAGCAGAAAAAAAAATCCTCCAGAGTTTTAGTATGGCCCCAGAAATTGATCACTTAAGTTTCTAGGTCATACTAACAGAATTTAAGGCTTGTTTCCTAAAAT
>CAKQDA010000017.1 GCA_934218695.1 uncultured Succinivibrio sp. | reverse complement strand
CCTCTTCCGAGGGCCCACACAGATTGTCCGTACTTGTTTTTAAAGAACTTTTTATAAAACTGCTTGAGTTTTATTTTTGTGTTGTCGTTCGTGACAACGGAAATGCATTATAGACTTTTTTTATTCCTTGTCAAATTATTTTTTTTCACTTTCTTAATCTGAATTTGTCTTTTCTCTTACCTTTTCGCTTTCCTATGCAGTTTACCTTAGATTAAATATTTTTTAATTATTTTAAGTCTGTAAATTCTGTTTTACAGGTGAAATTTCAGTATTTATTTTTATCCCTGACCGTTGATCATATAGTGAATTTCCACACAAAAACTGTACACTTCATACAGAATATAACCGATAGAGAGTAGGATCCCACCATAAAATAGAATTACCATAATCAAATCTTTTATGAAGCCACCTATCTTTGACTTCTATATCTGAGATTCCATAAATTATGGCTATCAAAAAGCTAATTTCCAACATCATAGCTATCATCTCAAGTGCTTTAATCACTTTAATTCACCTGAAAATTTCTTTATTCACGTCTGTTAAACAAACAGCTCTAAAAGATTTTCTAAAAAAACTGTTTTGTCTCAGTCTTACTCTAAGCTGTCGCTTATAAAACCTTCAGTCTGAAGATCCCAGAGTTTTCTGTACAACCCGTCTGATTTTAAAAGCTCTTCATGACTGCCGCTTTCAACTATTTGCCCTTTTTCAAGAACTACAATTCGATCCATTTTCTTTAAAGTGGAAAGTCTGTGAGCAATGGCAATTACTGTCTTTCCCTGCATCAGTTTTTCAAGATTCTCCTGAATACACTTCTCACTTTGTGAGTCTAAAGCAGACGTTGCCTCATCAAGAATGAGAATTGGGGAATTTTTTACAAGAACTCTTGCTATGGCTATACGCTGCTTCTGTCCTCCTGACAGCTTTACACCTCTGTCACCTACAACAGAGTCGAAGCCGGCACCACCTCTGTAATCAGACAGATTTTCTATAAAGTTAAGTGAGTCTGTTGCGGCCGCTGCTTCTTCGAGTTCAGCCTTCTGAAGTTCATCTTCAGCACCGTATTCAATATTTTCTCCTACGGTTCTGTGCATAAGCGAAGTGTCCTGGCTTACCATTGAGAATAAACTTCTGAGATCATCCTGTGTAAAGTTTCTTATATTTTCTCCATCAATGGTGACAGAACCAGAATCGACATCATAAAACCGTAATAAAAGACTGATTAAAGTACTCTTGCCAGCACCTGACGGTCCTACAATTCCTACTTTTTCACCAGCTTTTATCTTCATCGACAGATCATGAATGATCCCTACAGACTTTTTATAGCCAAAAGACACATGAGAGAATTCAATTTCATTTGAAAAAGAATCGATTTTTACAGGATTTTCTGGATCTCTGACGCTAACCGGAACTGAAACTGTATGAATACCATCGTAAATCATTCCCAGATTTTCAAAGATGGCACCAACTTCCCACATGATCCATCTGGACATATTGATCATACGTATAGCAATAGCTGTCGCTATGGCAATAGCACCAGGTGTAACCAGATAATTTGACCACAGCCACAGGGAGAGCATGACCAGAGTAATAAGCAGAGTGTAGTTCATAAACTGAACACTTACGTCAAACATGGTGAGAATTCTTAATGCCCTGTATTCGGAGTGCCTGAATTCATCCATGGCATTTTTTGCATATTTTTCCTCTTTGCCATGTCCGCCAAAGAGTTTTACTGTTGAAATATTTGTATAGCTGTCAACAATTCTTCCAACCATTGTTGATCTGAGTTCAGACTGCTGCTTTGATGCTTTTCTTAACTGAGGAATAAAACAGACCAGAGAGGAAATATACAGTATCAGCCACACTGCAAGCGGTATGCACAAGGAGATATTGGCATTTGACAGCATGATAAGCATGGTGGTGATGTACACAATCAGGTGCACCATGACATCAATAAGTTTCATCACTGCTGTTCTGACAGCTACAGAGGTTTGCATTACCTTGTTGGCAAGAGATCCTGCATACTCTTCATTAAAAAAGGACAGAGACTGATTTAAAAGATAGGAGTGCAACTGCCATCTTATCTGACTTGAATAATTACCTGAGATTGTCTGATGGATCAACAGAGAATGCAAAACGGAAGCTACAGGCAGGATCACTCCAGCGCATAAGAGCATAACTAAAATTGATGTACCATGCAGCGCAATAAAATTATGAGGTGTTGATGATGATGTCCAGTCAACAACCAGCCCAAGGCAGACAAAGAATAACGCTTCACCTATTGCTATTACTGAATTGAGAACCGATGCGGCAATGAAAAATCCACACAGACCTCTGGTAAAAAAAAGAATAAACTTTACGGGATTTTTAGGAGGAGTACCCTCATTCCTCTGCGGAAATGAAGGTACAAGGTTTTCAAAAAAGCTGAATATGCTCTTTAACATGGCTGGCTAGACTATTTTTCCATTGACAGCATAATATCGTTGATACGATTACTTGCTACGTCAATGTGTCTTGCAATACCTGCCACATGATTTGGCAACATGGCATCGCCTCTTGTATTACCACCTGCCACTACATACCATGGATTAAAATTTCTGATGTAGTCGAGTCTGTCCAATGCAGCCTGTACATTTTCGGCACCGCCTCTGACAACTACTTCCTTGTCCACAGAAATAAGTCCTCTGAGGACATCATCAACAACAGCGGCAATACCTTTTGCAAAGTAAATATTGTTGTCACTGTCAAAATGACTGATTTTTTCATTATTCAGAGTACCAAGAGCGAACTCAAGCATCTGAGAACAGTACTTCAGAATTGAGTAGACATCATCGGTTTTTACATTGTAGACACCGGCATTTTTGGCACCTGAATCTACAGAGGTAGCCCAAGACTTCCAGTTACGGATACCTTCCTTGTATTTTCCCTCTGCATCGTATACAAACCAGAATCCCCATACTTCACTTGAGTATACAAAGTAACGTGAAGTCGCATCCACAAGACGAGGATCCATAGTGTCATTTTTGCCGTATCTGGATACAGTTTTTGCAACAATATCAGAAGCAGGGCGGGTTGCATAGATAACCCCCTTCTGATATGAAGTGATGTTATCTAAAATTTTTGGCACAAAAAGCAGATCGTTTGGTATCCAACCAAAGACAGAATCAAGTTCTGTATCAAGGCTGTGAGTTACAGCATCTGCCATTATCATAGCTTTGTCCTTATCTGTGGCATTATCACCTAAATCAGGAGCGGTGTAGTGCTCAGGACAGGTTGAGGAAATTAAACCTATGGCTAAGACATACAGGACATAAATTCCTATAACACCTAAAATGATTTTACCCACTAGGTTTGTCTTGAAATTAAGTTTTAAATTTGGTTTATGAAAGTTCATTTTATTATCCAAATATTACAAGGCTTACAGTTCACACCCTTACCTAATTATACAAAAAATTTGTCACACCTGCTGTAAATGAAACGTTTTATCTGCTTTATTATTCTATTTTTCAAAGTTGCTTTTCAGATCTTTTTCAGTTTTGAATAATATTGGCTCTCCTTTTAACAGAGATAAATGACCAATTTATTTTGACAGCATGTGTTTTACAAAAACAGATCTTTTAACAAACTGATTTAAATAGATTGCATACGGATTGACAATATTGGTGTCATCATACGGATAGAAAGATCCCATTTTTACATTGTTCTCTCTTAACATTTCAGATAGCCCCATTTCATATTTTTTGATAATTTCGGGCTTACTCTTAATTCGTTTTATTCCTGAGATAAACTTTTTAAAATATTCAGCTGTAAAGACCTTTTTGTCCAAAACCAAAAAATAGCTCTGCAAATGAGGATTTTTTGCCCATTCGTACCTGTGTTTTTTTATTTTTTTACCAAATCCGTATGTAGCCATACACAGAACATACGCATCATCTGCTTTTGCCTTTGTAAAGATCTCTTTAAGATCTTCACTGTTTCCTACAAAATCAACACTGTCATTACAGATTAAAAAAGAGTCAATTTTCTCTAGAAGATGACTGTCTGAAAGATACTGATACCCTCTTTTGTATGAACCGAGATCATATTCTTTATGTCTTTTGACAATGACGCAGTCGCAAAGCTTCTTTAACTTTTCCACTGTCACAGGAAGTGCTTTACTGTCAGCCACATAAACAATAACATCACAGTATTCTCTTAAACTCTTTAAGTAGTCTAAGGTATTGTCTGATATAAGACCGTCTTTAGTGAATGATGCAAAAAGACATGCCCTTGAGTTTTTTAAATCCAGATTTGTTAACTTTTTCAAATCTCTTACTTTTTCTTCTACTTCAACAGCATTAGAAGGGAATTTAGGTGTTTTTTTAACTTTTACAGATACAGTCTGGCCTAAAACCGTATATAAAGTCCTTCCATTGAATTTTTTTATAGAAAACAGCTTTTCTAAAAATGACATTTTTTGTGACGGTACTATGCCATTTCTTTTAGCTGTTTTAAGATCTTTTGAATATATTTTTTTGTCTGTAAGGCTGCTACCTGTTTTCCTGTCAAAACACGACCTTTCATTAACTGCATAGGCTGCTTTTTTTCATCTCTTAAGATTGTCTGATACAGAGCAGAAACTGAAAAATGACCATTTAAAGATGAAGGAATTGAATTTAGAAGTTCAGCCTTACAGAGCACGCTGTTTTCAAAATCATTTTCAGAAGGCTGTTTGTTATAAACAGTGTAGATGGTGTAGTTATCTTCTGCTGACTGCAGACAGTCTTTTCCTACCACTTTGTTGTCATGCAATCCTAAAATGAGAACTCCTGTTGACTCATCGGGAACATTAGCAGCATATTGAAAAAATTTTTTTTAAGGTAACATACTCTGAGGCAGTATCGTACAGTACCTTTCTTCAAGATCTTTTACTTCCTTTTGAATTTTAGATGTCAGCGTACCACCTGTCAGGCCTGAAAATGAAATCTTCATACTGACTTTTATATTGTAATTTTCTGTTTCCGCTCTTTTTTTCAAATCTACAGAATCTGTTATATGCAGATACCTGATTTCCTCAATACACTCTAAATCTGAAATACGTTCTTCAAGTTGAGTTCTGTAGTTATCGTTGTCTTCGTAAGAAGCACCAGTAAAGTGTATTTCATATTTTTGCCTCGAAAACAAAAAAGCCTGCATGTTTAAGAGAGCAGGCTTTGGATCTAAGTTAAATAAAAAGAATATTTACTTCTTTACAACAGCTGTAATTGCAGACACAACCTTATCGATGTTATTGGTGTTGATACCAGCAACACAGATACGGCCTGAACCTACAATGTAGATACCGAAATCTTTACGTAAAGCCTCAACCTGATCCTTATCAAGGCCTGAGAATGAGAACATACCGTTCTGCTCATTGATGAAGTCAAAATCACCAGCACCTGCAGCCTTTAACTTCTCAGATAACAGTGAACGCATCTGATGGATACGATCTCTCATCCCCTTTAACTCTTCTTCCCACTGAGCACGTAAGTTCTTGTCTGAAAGGATAGTTGTTACAACTTTTTCACCGTGTGCTGGAGGGTTTGAAATAGCAGTACGAACTGAAATCTTAACCTGTGACAGTACCTTAGCTGCAGTTTCAGCATCTGCTGATACAACAGTTAACACACCTACACGCTCATTGTACAAGCCAAAATTCTTTGAGAATGAGCTTGCAATCAGCATTTCCTTGTTGTACTTGGCAATAGTGCGAACACCAAAGGCATCCTCATCAATACCGCTACCAAATCCCTGATAAGCAAAGTCAATAAATGGGATCAGCTTCTTGTCAGCGATGAATTTTGCGATCTGCTCCCACTGCTCATGAGTAGGATCGATACCAGTAGGGTTGTGACAGCAGGCATGCATTAGAACAACATCACCCTCTTTAGCCTGAGACAGAGTCTCAAGCATTCTGTCAAATGCTAAATTGTGATTAGCTCTGTCATAGTAAGGATAACGCTCAAATTTTAAACCTGCTGATTTAGCGATCTGATAGTGGTTAGCCCAGGTTGGATCTGAAATCCAGATTGTGCTTGCAATGTTCTGCTGATGCAGGAAATCTGCACCGATACGCAGAGCACCGGTACCACCAGGGCAGTGGCATGAAACTGCTCTTCCACCGTCAACCAGCTCGGAACCTGCACCAAAGATTAACTCACGTGCCAGACGGCCATACTCAGGAAGGCCAGTAATAGGCAAGTATGACTTGGTCTCCTCAGTATCCAGTAAAACCTTTTCAGCTGCCTTTACGCAGTTTAGAATAACTGTTTTACCTTCGTTGTTCTGATATACACCAACACCTAAATTAACCTTATCCTTGTTAAGATCCTTCTTGTATGCGTCAGTTAAACCTAAGATTGGATCTGCAGGAGCAGCTTCTATACGATCAAAAAACATGTTTCCACCTGTTAACAATAAAATTTGATTAACTATATCACAAAAATTTATATCTTAAACACTCAAAAAAAACGATCCAAAAGTGTGAATTACGCTTTAAGAGCTGGTTTCTGAACCTTTTTCTTCATGTAGTTTATGCGGTAGTTGCGTTTTGCAGCCTTAACCCAGCCTTTAGTTTTCCATCTGATAAGCATGATCACGCCACGAGAGCATTCGTCACAGCAGAAGCCTATCCAGACACCAAGCAGGCCCATGTGCATATATACACTCAGGAAAGTGCCAATTGTTACAGACACACCCCACATGGAAAGTACAGCCATGATCACAGGGAATCTCGTGTCGCCAACCGCTCTTAAGGAGTTAATGATAATGATATTCAGAATTCTTCCAACTTCCATTACTACAGACACATAGAAAATTGGTCTTGCCATTTCAAAAACTCTTGGATCATCTGTAAAGATTGATAAAACAGTATCTCCAAGCCAGAATGGAATGTTGACTGACAGTAAAGCTGTAATCAGCATGCCCATTTTTACAGAATGCAAAAGCTGTCTGTTTGCAAGGTTGAACTGCATGGCTCCGGCATAATGTGATACCAGAATTTCTGTACCCATACCAACAGAGATTGAGAACAGCATGATAAGACCGCACATCTGGGCATAAATACCCTGTGTTGCTAAAGCAACAGTACCAAATGTGCCTACAATTGAGGTCATAAATAAAAACTGCAGCTGCCAGGTTAAATTCTCACCAGCTCCAGGCAGTCCAACAGAGAATATCTGTTTTAAGACCTTTTTCTTGATTATAAAAAAGAATTTAGGAACAATCTTTACCTTGGTTCTCTTTACCATGAGGTAATAGAGGAAGCCTACAGCTAAAAATCTCGAAACAAGTGTGCTTACTGCCACACCGTAAATACCAAGAGCAGGAACACCAAAGTTACCAAATAAGAGAATGTAGTTGCCAAAAATGATAATAATATTACCGGCAATATTCACATACATAGGATCACGGGTACATCCGTGAGCTCTTAAGATTGCACTGGCACAAAGATTTATGGCTTCTGCAAAAAAAGTAAATGAAATAAGCATCAGATATTCTTTGGAGGTGTGAAAAATATCCGGAGGGATATTCATGATTTTACAGATAACACCTGCTCCAGAGAAACATACAAGTACAATACAGATGCCCCAGACAATGTTAAGTCCGAGTCCCATGTGAATGACTCTTCGTACAATGCTTTTATTTCCGTTTCCTAATGCCTGTGCACAGCAGACACAGACACCAATGTTGACGAAATTGAATAAGGTAAAAGCCAGCTGAAATGCCTGAGTACCGACATTAAGCTCAGCCACAGCTTGCAAAGAAATCATACTTACCATGTAAATATTTATAGTAGCGGTAAGATAATGCATTGCAAGATCAATAAATATAGGCCAGCTCAGAGAGAACAATCCATGAGTTGGTGCTGTATATCTAGAATGAGTTGATATTTCTGTATTTGACATAAAGGTCGCCTTATAAATGCGTTTTGCTGAATTATAAACAAATGCAGTTTTTTTAAAAGGGCTTTTGGTAAATATATATTTTGTTAAATTTCAATTAGTTATAATAGATTTGGTCGTTAACTCAATATTTTTATTCAGTGAGGTAATGTTATTTGAGATAACAGGCGAATTTTGTGGACTAATATTCTGGAGAGTTTAAATGTGAAGGTCAGGAGCCACCCCCAACCTTCACAGGCAGATTTGAATAATAATTATAAAATCTTAGCTAAGAACTCTTTGGTTCTTTCATGCTGAGGATTTGAAAATAACTGCTCAGGAGTAGTATCTTCCAGGATCTTACCCTGATCAACAAACAGGACCCTGTCGGCTACCTGACGGGCAAATCCCATCTCGTGGGTAACACACATCATAGTCATGCCTGAATGAGCCAGATCCTTCATTACATCTAAAACTTCATTAACCATTTCAGGATCAAGAGCAGAGGTAGGTTCATCAAAAAGCATTACCTGAGGCTCCATAGCCAAAGCTCTGGCAATGGCCACGCGCTGCTGCTGACCACCTGACAACTGATCAGGATAAGCCTTTGCCTTATCAGCTAATCCAACACGCTCTAAAAGCTCCATGGCTTTTGTTTCAGCTTCATCCTTGCTCTTTTTTCTAACATTGATTGGAGCTACAGTAATGTTGTCCATCACTGTCATATGAGGAAACAGATTGAAATGCTGGAACACCATTCCAACTTCAGCTCTGATGTGATTAATATCAGTCTTTTTGGTAATAGTTTCCTGGTTGATGGTAATAGTACCTGATGTTGGCACTTCAAGATAGTTTACACATCTTAAAAGTGTACTCTTACCAGAACCGGACGGACCGATTACAACGACAACTTCGCTTTTCTTTACGTGCAGATCTATTCCTTTTAAGATCTGATTACTGCCGTAACTTTTGTAGAGATCTTTTATGATAATCATTACAGTTAGTGTCCTTTAGAATTATATTTTTTCTCAAGGTATGCAACCAAACGGCTGATAGTTAAAGTCATGATCAAATAGATAATGGCAACAGCAGTCCAGATTTCAAATGATCTATAGGTTGCTGCAATAATTAACTGACCTTTTCTTGTTAATTCCTCAAAGCCGATTACTGATACTAATGATGAATCCTTAAGCATGGCAATGAACTCATTACCAAGCTGTGGAATAGTACGACGGAAGGCCTGAGGGATCACAATCTTTCTCATGGTCTGAGACCAGGTTAAACCTAAAGAGCGACCTGCCTCAAACTGACCTTTGTCAATTGACTGAATACCGGCTCTGAAAATTTCTGCCACATAGGCACCAGAGTTAATGGAGCAGGCAACCACAGCTGCAATGTAAGGCTCAATTCTTACACCCAAAAGAGCAGGCAGTGCAAAATAGATAATAAAGATCTGAACAAGCAGAGGGGTTCCGCGGATTATATCTACATACACTTTTGCAGGGTATTTTAAGATCCTGTAATTTGAAAGCTCGGCAATACCTACAAAAAGACCAATGAGGACACCGCAGGTAACAGCTACTAAAGTGATCTCCAGAGTAACCAGAGCACCAGTCAACAGTAATTTTAAAGTACTGGTTACAAAATCAATATCAATAGTCTGAAAATATTCAATAATTGAATTCATTGTTATTTTTCTTATGTATAAGGGCACTGACGTGCCCGTTTATATTCAGTTATTCCTTAACCAAGAACCACTTCTCATGGATCTTTGCAAAAGTACCGTTCTCACGGATCTTCTTTAAACCGTCATTAAGTTTCTTTAAAACCTTTTGGTTCTTCTTGGAAACTACAATGCCGTAATCTTCACCGTTTGCCAGATCCTTTACCTCAACATATGAAGTGTCTTTTTTTGTCTGTAAGAAGTAAAGATTTACAGGTCTGTCATTTACAACAGCTTCGCAGCCCTTGTTCTTTAACTCCATGAAAGCTTCTGGAACTGTATTGTAAGTACCTACATTTCCAGACAGTTCTTTGGCATAGTTGGCGCCTGTAGTACCTATCTGAGCACAAAGTCTTGATTTGTTTAAAGAAGCTAAGGTTGGATACTTCTTTTCATCAGAAGTTCTTACAATGGCACTGATGCCGGACTTATAGTAAGGATCAGAGAAGGCAACCTGCTTTGCACGCTCTTCAGTAATTGAAATACCTGCAATAGCACCATCTAACTGAGCAGTTAATACACCAGGAATCAGTGAATCAAAAGGCATATTCACTACCTGAACATCAAAACCTTCAGCTTCACCAATGGCCTTGATAATATCTACATCGTAGCCGATGATGTTTGCTTTATCATCTGTAAACTCAAATGGAGCAAAAGTAGCTTCAGTACCAAATTTTAATGTTTCAGCATTTGCTAATGAAATTGAAGTGCATAAGGTAAGTGCACCAATCAGTAAAGCCTTTTTCATAATTATTCCCCCAAACACAGCTTTATAAAATACAAAAAACGATTTTATAAAAAAACTTGAACGCATTTTAGCAAATATCTCTCTCATAAGCTATTTATTAGCAAATTTAGAACAATTTTCATAAAGAAAGGTCTTCATGCATCATAAGAGAAAACGTAAAAATTAGCTTATAAACAGATAATGAAAATATAATCAGCAACAGTAATTCAGGTCACGGTCAGTCAATTTCCCAGGGCTGAATAAGCCAGGTATCCTGAGGAAATTCTTTTACATATAAATCTGGAAATTCCTTTCCTTTTTCTTTTACATATACACAGGCAAAAAAAGCATCTGGATACACAGATTTAACATATCGTGCAGTATTGCCAGAGTCAGAAAGATCATCGACAAAAAGAGCATTTTCAGTCTCGATAACAGGCTTTTTCAGTTCCTGTATTTTCCCTCCTATCTTGTTTGCGTAGGAGGCAAGACAGTAGGTATCAATTTTCTTGATATTCAGCTGAGCGCTCAGTATGGTTGCAGGGAAAAGACCTCCACGTGTGATGACGATAATAGATCTGAATGTACGTCCGGTCTTTTTGATCATATCAGCAAGCTTAATAGCATCTTTTGCATATGTGTCAAAGCTGATGAATTCTTTCATAAAATGTACCTGAAAAATTTACTGTCAGTGTATAAAATCAGAAGCATTTTTATCCTTCAGAATTGGACTGATTAGACAAAAGAAGCTCCAAACGAAACTGTAATTTTACAACAACAAGTAAAACAAAATATTGTTCTAGTCGGCAGAATTTAACATTGCTCTGTACAAATGACACTTTTTTCAATTCCTAAAATTTAAGGCTAAGAAAAACACATTCTCTAGCACATAAATATAGAAATTCTAAGAAAATTTGAAAAATCTCGATTAAAATAAAATCAGTTTGTTGGTTGTCTTATTTGGAGAATTAAAGTGACAACAATTAAAAATGTAGTTTTTGATTTTGGTGGAGTACTTTTAGACTGGAATCCACGTTATTTCTACTCTTCTGTTTTCAATGATGATGAGAAAATGGAGTATTTCATTAAGAACATTGTTACATCCACATGGAACTCTCAAATGGATAGAGGCCGTACCTTTGAAGAGTGCATGAAAGAGCTGTCAGAAGAACATCCTGAATACAAAGATCAAATCAACCTGTACAGAAAAGGCTGGGAAACCATGCTAAAGGGTGAAATTGAATCTGGAATGAAGGTTCTAAAAGCAGTTCAGGAAGCTGGCAGATTTAAGGTTTACGGATTAACAAACTGGTCTGCAGAAACTTTCCCATATGCCTTTAATACCTACAAATTTCTGCAGAGCTTTGAAGGAATTGTAGTTTCAGGCGAAGAAAAAATGATTAAACCAGAAAAGGGCATCTACCTGACTTTACTTGAAAGATACAACTTAAAACCGGAAGAAACATTTTTCATGGATGACAACATTAAGAATGTGGAGGTTGCAAAATCAAGAGGAATACATGCCGTTCAGTTTACCGGTACAAATGAGAATTTAGCTGAAATTTCAAAGATCCTTAAAATTAAAATTTAAGTTTGAGTCAGGTTTTGCCGATAACTGTGAAAGGTAGGAGGAAAATTTATGAGCGAGATTAGTTCTAATTTTGGCATGGAAGCAATGAATGTTGCTATGCTCAAACGTTCTAATGACAATCAGGGGCAGATGGCTCTTGCCCTTCTTGAAGGGGCTGTACAGACTTCACAGCAGATTCAGGCAAGTGCACCAGCAGCTCCTCAGGTTCAGCCTGTAGCACACGCAGAAGGTTCTTTAGGAGCAAACATCGACACTACTGCATAAGTTTTAATTAGCTTATAAGATAAAAAGAGCAGAATTCTTTTGAACTCTGCTCTTTTTTTATTATTCTTTTCAACGCAGGGAGCCTTGCGGCTCCCTTAATTGGCAAATAGACAGATTAGACTGCTGTCATCAGCTTCTCTTGTACACTGCTGTACGAGGGAATGCTTTACCATCAGCATCAAATAAATGACATGCTGTTGATGGAATACCTACAACGAAATCATCACCAGGACCTACTTCAAGTTCTGAATCTGATTTAACAGTAAAGTCACTTCCAACCTCTGAAGCACCTGAATTCATATATAAGAAGGACTCAGCACCAAGGTTTTCAGTTACTTCAACTTTACCCTGAACCTTACCGCCATCAGCTGCTTCTGAAGCTGCGCTTACCAGATGCTCTGGACGAACACCAAGAATAACCTTAGCACCTACATCAGAACGTGAAGCATCAACTGCAGCAGTGATACGCTCACCGGTAACTAACTTAACAACACACTTACCTTCTTCAATAGACTGAATCTCACCCTTTAGGAAGTTCATCTTTGGAGAGCCGATGAAACCAGCTACGAACAGATTTACAGGATGGTTGTATAAGTCTAATGGTGAACCGAACTGCTCTAAGTTAGACTCAGCATTTGCCTTTAATGGGCTTAATACGCAGATCTTGTCTGCAAGAGTCATAGCTTCAACCTGATCATGGGTAACATAGATGATAGTTGCATTTAATTCTTTGTGCAGTTTTGCAATCTCAAGACGCATCTTTACACGTAAAGCTGCATCAAGGTTTGACAGAGGCTCATCGAACAGGAACACAGAAGGGTTCTGAACAATGCAACGACCAATTGCAACACGCTGACGCTGACCACCTGACAGAGCCTTTGGCTTACGCTCAAGGAATGCCTCTAGGCCTAAAACATCAGCAGCCTGAACTACACGACGGATGATTTCCTTCTTATCCATGTGCTTTAATTTCAGACCAAAAGCCATGTTCTCAAATACTGTCATATGAGGATAAAGAGCATATGACTGGAACACCATTCCGATGTTACGCTCTGAAGGTGGGACATCGTTAACTCTCTTGCCGTCAATCTTTAAGTCACCCTCAGTTATATCCTCAAGACCTGCGATCATACGCAGAAGAGTTGATTTACCACATCCTGATGGACCAACGAAGACAATGAAGTCACCGTCTTTAATATCTAAGTTAATGTTACGTAAAGTATCCTTTAAGATTGCAGGATTGTAATTTTTTCTTACTTTACTTAATAATACGTCTGCCATGATTTACTCTCTTTTAAAATTCGTTTAATAAAGCTATTAGCCTATGATTAACCCTTTACACCACCAGCGGTCAAACCACCTACTAACCAACGCTGTGCTAACAAGAACACAATGGTAATTGGCAGACCTGATAGAACAGCAGCTGCTGCGAAATCGCCCCACAGGTAATTCTGTGGATACAGATACTGCTGAGAACCTACAGCCAGTGTTAACTCGTTCATGTCTAAAAGTAGTACTGATGCTACTGGAACCTCAGTAATGGTACCGATGAATGCTAGAATAAATACCACAGCAAGAATAGGTACTGATAGAGGTAATAGAATCAATCTAAATGCCTGCCATGGTGTAGCACCGTCGATAGCGGCAGCTTCTTCAAGAGATGAATCGATGGTCTCAAAATAACCCTTAATTGTCCAAATGTGAAGTGCAATACCACCCATATAAGACAGGATCAGACCACCATGGGTATTTAAACCTAACCATGGGATGTAATCACCAATCTTATCGAACAGAGCATAGATAGCAACCAGTGCCAGCACTGCAGGGAACATCTGGAAAATTAACATACCGTTTAAAAGAACTGTCTTACCTGCAAACTTCATTCTGGCAAAAGCATATGCTGAAGTTGTTGATAAGCAGATAATTAAGAATGCAGTTATGAATGCAACCTTAACAGAGTTCCATAACCACAGTAAAACTGGGAATGGAGGAGGAATGATGCTTTCCTTGTATACACCATATGAAGTACCAGCCCTGTCGTTCTGGTCAATGACATACTTAACTGCATCAGCACCTTCACCTAAGTTCATCACTAATTTAATAGCAACATCCTTGCAGATGTCCTTAGTTGTGGCCGCATCAGCATAGGTGACATCCTCTGCATCTGAAGTATCGGTATATCCTTCAACAGATAAGGTGCTTTCCTCATCAAGTTTCTTAACATCAGCAAGAGCAAAAGGCTCGGTTACGAAGTTATGGAAAGAAGGATCTTCTTCTGAAGTAACATAGAATCTTACTTTTCCGTCATCTGTATTGATTACATTAACTGTAGATCCAGATACTCTGTTTAACTTCACAACATCAAAACCCAAAGCCAGACGCCAGTGGTCTAAAGTTGAAGTAGATGCCTTTGGAATAATGTCACCAACAGAGAAGTTTCCCTGACGGAATGAAATTGCCACAATCATGAGCAAAGGAAACATGATGAGGCACAGGAAAGCCAGGATAAAAACATGAGCAAGAGCTTTTCTGTATACTAATGATTTTGGTTGAACAATAGCCATTTTATATCAGTCTCCTCTTAACCCTGAACCTGACTGGTCTTAGTTAAACGTAACTGTACCAAGCTCAGTAAGCCAACCATAATGAAGATCATTGCTGCAACAGCTGCTGCAAGACCATAGTCGTTACCCTTACCGCCTTCGAAAGCGATACGGTATGTGAAGCTTACCAATAAGTCAGTGTATCCAGCTGGAGCCTGAGTAGCGTTAATCATGTCTGGACCACCACCAGTTAACAACTGGATCAGTACGAAGTTGTTGAAGTTAAATGCAAATGATGCAATTAACAGTGGAGCCAATGGCTTAATCAGTAAAGGAACTGTAATGTGGCGCAGGTTAACCCAAGGTGATGCACCTTCAATAGCAGTTGCCTCATATAAATCATCAGGAATTGACTTTAACAGACCCATACAGAGGATCATCATATATGGATAACCCAACCATGCATTTACCATTAAAATCATGCCTCTTGCAGCCCAAGGATCAGTGAACCACTCAATAGAGGACCACTCAGAACCAAAAGCAGCATAGATAGGCCCCATAATTGCATTCAGGAACACATTCAATTCACCAAAGTTCTGGTTGAACAAACCTTTGAAAACCAGGATAGAGATAAATGATGGTACAGCATATGGGAGGATCAGGAATACTCTGTAAATACCTCTAAAACGAAGGAACTGCCACTGTACCAGGCAGGCTAAAACCATACCGATAGCAAGGGTTCCTAAAACAGTAATTGCAGAGAAACAAACGGTCCATACGAAGATCTGTATAAATGGCATACGGATACTTTCGTTTGACAGGAACTTAATGTAGTTCTTTAAACCGATATTTACCTTAAAACCAGGAGCGTATGCTTCACCAGACAATTCACCTTTTTCATTTGCGTACTGATAGTAACCGGTTTCCATGTTTGGCATGAATAACATATGTTTCTCGTTATCCCACAGCACGAAAGCAGAATCTACAACGTAACCGTTCTCAGCCTTTTCACCCTTAGACAGATGTTTAAACTTCTCGCTCTGAGCTGAGAATGAACGCAGACCGCTCATTGATAGTTTTACATGGGAATTTGGAACATGAAGAACTAATGTCTTTAATGTGTTTCTGTAAGACATGAGTTTCTTCATTGCAACAAGCTTGCCTGAAGTTTCAGCTGAAGCAACCAGAGTGATATCAGTAGCTTCACCAGCCTTAGCTTTTTCAATAACTTTTTTATCAGAAAGTTTTAGAGGATTCTCATTCTTATAAACAGTTGAACCCTGTTGTAGAACAAGGTCATATGTACCATCCTGTAACTCATAAAGTTTATAAGAATAATCACCGGCTTCTGACTTGTATGTCTTCTGCAGATGGAAGGCCATTGCAGAATCAACATTCATTACGTGGGATCCAGAATAGTTGGTAAAGGAGATCCACACAGTGTAGATTAAAGGGAAAATAATAAATGCTGTCATTCCAGCTACGCTTGGGAAAGCATAACGCTGTGCATACATTTTTTTGTTGACAAAAACATAAACACCAACACCGACAAGCACAAGATCCAACAGAGGATAAGCTATATCTCCGTTTAGATACATGCAAATATCGGCATACAGATTGACTAACACAATTATTGCAACTACAGTCCATTTAAGTAAAAACTTTGGACCAAGTTTCAAATTATGCATTGCTGACAGTTCCATGCCCAATTCCTAATTTGCCAAAAAAATAAAAAAAAACTCTCGGCACTTTCGTGCCGAGGGTCAGTGTTTAAAAATTATTCACTTAAAATACGCTTTGCAGCAGTATCAGCAGCTTCGTTAACACCCTGACGGCCTGAGCATACGTTCTTTAAAGCAGTCTCAAATGATGACCAGAACTTGTTCATCTCAGGTACTGAAGGCATTGGATCACCGATTACAGCGTTTTCTTTAGTCTGAGCAATACGTGGATCCTTGTCTAACTTAGCCTGGAAGCTGTTCAGAGCAACTACACCTAAAGCCTTGTCGTTATTAACAGCCTCTAAGCCCTCATCGGTTAATAAGTAGTTCTCGATGAACTCAGTTGCTAACTCTTTGTTAGGAGAAGCTGCATTGATTGCTAATGCTGTTACACCAACGAATGCCTTAGCTGGCTGACCGCCTAACTTAGGTAACTTGTAAACAGAGAAGTCAACCTTTGCACCATCATAGTTTGGCCAACCCCATGGTCCGTTGATGATACATGCTGCTTTACCCTTGGTGAACTGAGCTTCCATAACACCATAGTCAGCACCCTTCTCCATGTAACCCTTGGTGATTAAATCAGAAATGAACTGTAAACCAGCCTTTGCACCAGCATTGTTAACACCGGTATCCTTAACATCATATGAGCCGTTTACCTTCTTAAATGCGTAACCACCCTGAGCTGCGATTAATGGATAGCTGAAGTATGGAGTTGTGTATGACCAGATAATTGGTTTTACACCATCTTTCTTTAATGTGTCACCTAACTTGATGAAGTCTTCAAAGTTCTCTGGAGCTTTCTTAACCAGCTTGTTGTTACATAGTAAGCTTACTGCTTCGATAGCTACTGGGTAACCTACAATCTTGCCGTTAACAGTAACTGCATCCCAACCTACTTTTGCAAATTTTGCCTTCTCTTCATCTGAAGGATTTAATGGAGCAATAAGACCTGCTGCAGCCCACTCACCGAAACGGTCGTGTGCCCACATCATGATATCAGGACCATTCTGAGTTGCAGCTGTCTGCTGGAACTTAACTTCTACCTGATCTGGGTGAGCTACTGTTACCTTGATACCTGTATCAGCTGTGAACTTCTCACCAACTTTTGCAATACCGTTATAGCCCTTATCACCGTTAACCCAAACTGTTAACTGATCTTTCTCAATTGCTGCATTTGCTGAAACTGAGAATCCTAAAGTCATAGCACATACTACGGTAGCTAAAATTGTTTTTTTCATCTTATGATTTCCTTTAGTTTTCACTTATGTTGTCTGGTCAAAAGAACATCTTTTGACTTGAACGATTAACCCTTGTTAGGTTAACTATGATTGTATAGAGTAACCATAAAATAAATCAATACAATATTGACCATTTACTGCACTTTATTATCTTTTTTAGATATTTTTGTGATTTAAAGCAAAATTTATAAAAACATTGACCAGATTACCTTCTGTGACTGCTTTTAAGTCATACGTATTTTCATGTCAATTTGACTATACAGTTTTAGTAAAATTTTCCATTATTATTCGAAACGTTACGATTATTTTTATACATCTATTATTCTGCATATTTATGTTTCATAATTCATGCTGTTCTTTTTCAATATTCTTTTTTTACCGTAACGTTATATCAGATACAGATCACAAATGAATTATTTACACAATTTTAAACATAACTACACAATATTAGCTATTTTATTTATTCCAATACCAAATTTGAAATAAATCACATAATTGGTTAAAAGTTTTTTGCCATATATACAAAAAATTCTGTTTAAGGGAACTGTATTTAAATTTTTTCAAAAAATATTTCTGGACGTGACTTGAACATGCTGTAAAAATTGATTTTATATGACGTGAGAAGGCATTATTCAAAAATTCAATGATGTTGACTGTTTAAAAAACACAAAGGCATAAAACCTTGAGTTCTAATGTATCAGTCTTCCATATTTTATGATCTCTAGACTTTGTGGTTTCGGAATTTCAAAGGGGTTGTTCCGAATTTCTTTTTAAACAGTCTAAAAAAATACGAATCATTGTCAAAACCATGATCTGCTGCTATATCTGAAATTGACTTTTCTCCCCTTTCTATATCTCCTGCAGCCTGAGTTAACCTGTAGTCGTTTACGTATTCTGTAAAACTCATACCTGTTGCCTTTTTAAAGAATCTGCAAAAATACTCCTGAGAAAATTCCATTTTTGCTGCGGCATCTTCAATTGATAATGGTCCTGAATGATGATCCTGTATCCATATAATCAGATCTTTTAATTTTTGAGCTCTTTGCTTTTCAAAAGAAGAGCTGATTTCAACCTGATTAAAGATCCCCTGCCTGTAAAGACAGGTAATAAGAACAATAAGTTTTGCTTTTATCAATAGTCTTACAGAGTCGTCTTTATCCCTGAAATTACTGTAAATATAATCAAAGCTGTTTCTTGCTTCCTTATAGTCGTCAGAATCATTGCTCAGTACTGGAACGATGTTTAAATTTGTATCAAACAGATTTTCAAGAATATTACCCTGAACCTTGTCATATAAAGAAAAACGCAGTATCGAAGGATTGAATACGAGATAACGCTGTACTGACTTTGCACCCTGAACCAGACCATGAACAACTTTGCTTGGAACAATATAGAAACAAGGAGAATCAAGCACAACCTGCTTAGAATGAATGGTCACCGAAAACGGACCTCTGTCGACACATATAATTTCAACCTCATCATGCCAATGCTGATGATAGTGAGTAGGAAAGACTTCACTGAACTCATTTATATAGCACTCTAAAGGAAATTTCTGATTGCCATGTATGATCCCCTCTTTAGGAGCCATTGTACGTTGTGTTTCCATAGGCTTTCTTTTTCAGTTATAAATAGTTTTTTAAGATTTTTTTTCAATTGTAAATCAAAGATGGAAAAAGATATATCCTATTCAAATGTTTACAAGCCTGAATTAAGGAAAAAAAATATGATTACTCCAGCCCAGAAATTTCTGAAGGACAACAAAATCCCTTTCAAAGAATATGAATACGAATGCACTGTAGATCATGATTTCGGAAAATTTGCAGCTCATTCACTCGGACTTGATGAAGCAAGAGTGTTTAAAACAATTCTTCTTGTGCATGATAAGACCTTTGTAACTGCTGTGACTCCTGTCGACAGTATGATTTCATTAAAGAATGCCGCAAGAATCATGAAATTAAAGTCACTTGATGTGGCCACACCTAATGATGCCACAAGAATAACGGGCTACGTTATAGGAGGTGTCAGTCCCTTCGGACAGAAACGCAGAACTTTAACGCTGCTTTCAGAGAGTGCCATGCAGTTTGAAGAGATCCTGGTCTCAGGTGGCAGAAGAGGTCTTTCTGTAGGAGTTAACCCTAAAGATCTGGTTAAAATTTTAAACGCAACTGTAGGCGACTTTTTAGAGCATAAGGATAAGAAGTAGGATCTTTTAGTAAACAGTGGAGAAAGCCACATCATTTACATTATGATGTGGCTTTTTAGTTACAGGATAAAGCGTGAGACAACGCCTAGCAGACGACCGATTTCAACATTGGTGTTGTTGATGTTGTCATTAACCAGATTCAGCTCACCATGGAGGTTCTCAGTAGCTGATGTAATTTCCTTCATATTTTCGGAAATCTCTGTTGTGGATGCGATCTGCCCCTCCGTTGCCTGAGAGATTTCTTCAATCTTGTTATTTACGTTTTCAACTTTTCCTATTACGCTGTCCAAGATCTCATTGAGATCACCTGTTTCTGCGGAGATAGCATCCATAACAGTAACTGACTGCTGAATGGTATCATTAGCTCCGGCAGCTTCAGACTGAACTAAAGTTACCATTTCAGTAATTTCCTGAGTAGACTTGGATGTTCTTGATGCCAAAGCTCTAACCTCATCTGCCACAACAGCAAAGCCTTTACCGTATACACCGGCTCTGGCAGCCTCAATTGCAGCATTTAAAGCAAGCAAATTAGTCTGAGATGCAATATCATCAATGGTATTTACAATAACTCCAATCTTTTGAGCTCTATCGGATAACTGAGCCACAAGCTTTGCATCTTCTTTAGACTTTTTTGCCTGATTGTTCAGTTTTGCAATAGTTTCATTTACTCTGTTGATACCTAACTGAGTATCTTTTGAGGTATCAGCTGCCTGTTCTGATGCTGAAGCACAGCTTTTTGCAATTTCTCCTGCACTTTCCACCATAGTGTCTGCAGATTTTGAGACAGTTGCAGAATAGCTCTGATTATCCTGAGCGGTTTCATCAATATGGGCAGATGAGTCCTGCAGTGTGCTCATGGACTTGCTGATATTGTTACTTACCTCTTTTATCAGCAAGATATTGTCATGCCATGAAACTCTCATTTTTTCCATTGCTAAAAGTAATGGCAAAAACTCATCATGGCGCTTAATTCTGATTTCAGTCTGAAGTTCACCGTGGGCCAGAGCATTTGCATTTTTGATGGCAAAACGAATTGAACTTGCAATGAGTCGAGGCATCTGAGTAAGAATAAATACTGCTGAAACGATTTCAAAAAGAATAATGATAACCGCTGCAATTAAAGGAGTCTTGCTCGTAATTCTGTCAATTGCAGTGTTGGTTGCTTTTACCTGATGACTGTTCACAATCCCTATATTTTTCTGCACCACCAGATAATCGTCATACATTTCATTTTTCAAAAGTTTTTTCGCTTCATCAATCTTTCCATCATTATACAGTTCAATGAAAGAAGCATACTGCGCAAGGTAACGCTCTGAGCTGGCTTTAACAGCACCAATTTCCTCTGGATAGCGGGATGTCTGCAGTTTACCGTAGGCGTATTTAAAATTACCCGCAAGAGACTTACTCTCTTTTACTGCGTTGGCTGATGCCGTACCTTTTGTCATGCTAGTTAAAAGCATCTGCAGATCTGTCATGTATTCGGTGGTGTGCTTGGTTCTTACAAAACGTCCGTCTAAGACTGTATGCACCGATTCAGCCACATTCTTATTAACAGAAATGGTATACAAGGAGATATAACCCAAACCAATTGATGCCAGGATCAGCATCACATAGGTTGCTATCAATTTTTGCTTGATAGAGAAAAGATCTAAAAATCGCATATTACATCCCGCATTTTTTTTAATAATTCTTAATACGATTAACTTAGACTTCAAGTCTTAGCTTAATATAACTAGATAACGACAATTTTAAACACGTCTGTATCACATATTTTTGAGTATTTAAGTAAGCTTAAAGACTTTGTAACATGTAGAAAAGCAGTTACTCAAACACTAATATACTGATTTTAAAATAAATGTTATCTGAAAAATTAACCTTTTGTATTACGGTAACTTTTATAAGAATTTGTGTACAGCTTCACATTTAACTTACGTTGAACATCTGCTGCCTGCATAGACAATTAACATACAGTTAACATACATGAAGCTCAAGAGAACAATTTAATCATCAAAGGAAAATGAAAAATTAATTTCAAAAGAATGGTGACTTTTTAGGATTTTTAAGAGAGTCTCTGCCGGCAGACTGACGCTGCCAGCCGAAAGTGAGAGATAACTAGATAATGTTGTTTTCTTTTAAATAACTGATGATTCCATTCATGGTCTTTTCAGAGATCACATGCTCTACACGACAGGCATCATATTCAGCAACATCTGAAGGAACCTTGGCAATATGTTTGAAGAAAACGGTTAAATACTGGTGGCGCTTAAAAACAGATTCAGCAACTTTTCTTCCTTCAGGAGTAAATTCGATATCACCGGCAATACCAACTTTAATGTATTCTTTTTCCTTTAACAGGGAAAGTCCTCTGGAAACGCTGGGTTTGCTTAATTTAAGCTCATTGGCAATGTCAACAGCACGTACAAGACCATTGCTTCTTCTTTCCTTGATAACCAAAATAGTCTCAAGATAGGTTTCACCTGATTCTGCAATTTCGCCCTGCTTTTTCTGTACAGCTTCTGGAACGGCATCTAATACAGTTGGTGCGCTCTTTATGTTTTCCATGCCAAATTACCTTAAATCAATCCTTGATAATCTTACCTAATTGATATATTAACCTTGTCACCTACAAGCGACAGCTCAAGTTCATTCTGAGGTCCGATAGTTCCACGTGCAATCAGCCCCTGTTTAATGAGTTGAGCCAAATCTCTCGTGGTACCGCCATTGAGGAGCTTTCGTCCCTTGTCGTCTGTTACAGTTCCGAGCTTGGGCTCAACCTTCTGCATTCCAAGATTTCTTGCCTTAGAAATGACACCAATCTGCTCTAATCTGTTGATCAGACGATATACAGTTGCAATTCCTAAATCTGGGACAAATTGCTTTGCCTCATACCATAACTCTTTTGGTGAAGTACACTGACTTGAGGTTAAGATCTCAATAATGTGTCTTCTCTGGACAGTCATTCTTAAACCAGAAGCTTCCAGCTTCCTGAGTGTTTCTTCAGTTAGAGGATCAACTCTAAACTTCTCGTTCTCTTCCATTTATAAACCTTACTTGTATCACCGACATAAGTTTACATGGGGTTAGAATGGGTCATTTTCAAGTTTCTTGCTGACATAAGTCTGAATAAGAACATTTTCAAACATAAAAAAGCATAGACGAAAATGATGCGTTCAGTGAAAATAACACAAACTTGAAAAATTGACTACAAAAAAATTGCTATTTTATGAGCAAATATCATTTTTTCCTGTCATGGCAGTGACAGACAGAAGAGCCTGTCTTTGAACAGCCGCAGCTGTCTCCTTTCATCATTATATGAAAAATTCTTTTTACACCGCGATACAGGGAATAAACAGCAAGACATAACAGAACAAATAAAACTAACTTTGCTAACATGATGTAATCTCCTTCCTCATGATTATAACGCAATAGTTAGCTTATACTAACTATATTTACAATTATTTCTAAGACTGGATATGACTAATGCGAACAGAAAAAGCCTATGGTAAAGACAACAAGCAGGATAGCTCCTATTATTTTCAGGATCTTAAAGCCTGTTTTTGCATTTAACTCTCCCTGATGAATTTTTTTAGCTTCAGTTTTATCCAGAAGCTCCTTAAGCTCGGATTTGGAAAAGTGCCCTTTATCATTCCTCTTTGCTATTACAGAAGGATAACCTATACCTTCGTAAACGTAGAAGGAAAAGCCGATAGAGTTTTTCAGGATCTTTCTCTCTTTGTAGTCTAAAACTGCATTACCGCCAATGCGGATACATTCATCAATTACCGCCTTTTTAGCAAGATTTGAATTTCTGCCTATTCTGGTAACCGGATACTCCGACTTCACAATAACCTCATAGTCATCAGGTTTAGAGTAGGAGATCCCGACTCTTGAAGGTACATCATAAAAAACTCTGTCTTCAGGATCGACAGCGGCTGCAACTATATGGACTGCGGCATAACCATCATCTTCACTGTCAAAAGCTGACACCTCAAAAGTAACTGCTACAGGCTCTTTTATATCTTTCGACACAAAGTCCCCTTCACAGTCATCAGATGAGAATGAGTAAATTCTTCCATCTTCTGACTGAATTGATCCTTTGTCATTCTGTTTTGAATAGTAGGTAATAATGCCTTTCATATTGTTTCAGTTATAAAAAAAGCCTGTAATTAAAGAGTGATCCTGCCTGACTTCAAATCTGCTGAGAAAGATAACATTCGCTCAAGAGGTTTCATTGCCTTAATACGGATATCCTCATCAACACTTAAACTGTGCTCCTGAGGATTATTCAGAGCTTCAATCAGGCTTCTTAATGAATTTAATTCCATCCATGGACAGTTTGCACAACTGATACAGTGACCTCTAGTACTTGCAACCGGAGCCTCTATAAATGTTTTTTCAGAACATGCACAGGTTAATTTATAAAAAATGTTTCTTTCTGTTGCAATGATAAATTCCTTGCATGGAGAGGATTTTGCATAAGCTAAAATCTGAGAGGTTGAACCTACATAGTCAGCCTTTTCAACTACTGATGCAGGAGCCTCAGGATGAACCAGAACCTTTGCATCAGGATGTTCTTTCTGGACAAAAGCCAATGCGTTGGCTTCAAAGGCATCGTGTACAATACAGCGACCAGGCCAGCAGTAAACATCACATTCTGACTGATTTGCAATGTATGATCCTAAATGTCTGTCCGGTACCCATAAGATAGGTTTACCAAGTTTGGTAAGATACTTTCCAAGTTCCACAGCCAGAGATGAGGTTACGATCCAATCTGCCTGTGCTTTAACAGCTGCAGAAGTATTGGCATAGGCCACAACAGTGGCTTGTGGATGTTCCTGTTTGGCTCTTATCAGATCATCAACACTGCAACACAGGTCTAAAGAGCATTCAGCACTGAGATTTGGCATAATGATGTCTTTTTCAGGAGACAGGATCTTTGCAGTCTCACCCATAAAGCGAACACCGGCTACTGCTATGAGCTGTTTGTCACTGTCGCGCCCGCGTCTTGCCATTTCAAGAGAATCTCCGATAAAACCACCTGCGGCCTCACACAGACGCTGCATGGTTGGAGAAGTGTAATAATGTGCAATCAGAAGAGCATTTTTCTCTTTGATTAATGCTAAAGCCTCATCAAAAAGAGCCTCATCAGCTTTCTTTTCTTCTAAGGTTGGACGGTCTGGCAAGTCAAAAGTCTCTGGTACAGAGACGTTGTTTATCATGTGTAGTGGCATAATTTATATAACCGATTTCTATTTGTAAAAGTTGTCAGAACAGAATGTTATAACCTGCAGTCTGTTTCTGAACTGAATTCTATTTTCGAACAAAATCTAAAGTTCTGGCACCAGCCTGTACCAGAGCCTCATTTACATCTTTTCTTAATGATCCATAAGCCCTTAACCGATTGGTAACATCTCTTAAATCAAGGCTTAAAGCATCTTCAGAATCAAGATAGCTGTTAATTTTTAAACTTGTTAAATTATCCTTAGATGGCAGAAGTCCTGAACCAACAAGACAGGATGGCATCAGGCAAAACAGATGGTCATCCTTTTTCATTACTCTTACAGTATGTGTGAGTAAGGGATTGGATTCAGTTTTAAAGAGAAATTCCTCTTCAGACTGTACACCTAAAGAATCAAACTGAGTTAAAGCTTCAACACAGTCAGTTTTTCCGCCATTACCTGCATTGTAATCTTTTCCTTTAACGTTAAACAGCATTTTTCCATCTGCATAATCAAAGGATAACGATATTAACTCAGCCACATGAGAGAGATCTGCAAGTCCGTCTACAGCAATCAGTCTCCATGCTTCTGTATTATCAATAGATATTTTTAAAAGGTATTGCATACAACCTGCACTTAGTCAGCAGTTCTCAATCAAAAGAGCTGCTGCAGTTTTCTTTAATAGTGGCATTACTGTGCCACTGTTGAAATAAACACATCAGAATCTGTGATCATTTCACTTTCAGGTGTTTTCTCACACTTACTGATATTAAGAGCTCCATCTTTTGAATCACAGACGGCTGAGAAATCAAGATCACCTAAAATCATAGCTGTACCGTTACCTGAGTTTCTGGCAAACCTCATAAACTCGCAGTAACTGCTGTACTCTGGAGTAAATGAAAGTGCTCTTACAGACATCAGAGCTCTTGTTATCAGCAAATTCTGGGAATCTGGCAGTCTGGAAAAAGGCTCTTCAAGACAGTAAGTCATTACATTCTGTCCAGGATGCTGATAAAAATCAGATCCTATCAGAGTATTGTAACTGCCTTCGAGCAGTTTCTCCTTAAACTCTTTAACAGAACATTCTACAGGTTTGTGTAGAGTCTTAGGCAATTTCTGTTTATGGCCAAAGTGGTTATAGAACTTTGATTCTGACAGTTCATATAAAACATCATTCTCAAGTTCTGTAGTTCCCTTTACAAGGGCTGAATAAATTTCTTCAACCTTGTTTATGACAGCTTCATGCTCTGAGCTGTCGTCTGTCGCAGCTCCGCTAAAGAAAGACTGCGTCTTTTCAAGACTCTTTCTGAATGAAGGGAAAACAGAGCTACTTTCCATATCAGGAGGAAAAGCATGACCGTAGATTTCCTTATAGAAGGTAAAGAAGGATACACAGCCATTGGCAATAGCTTTCTGCTGATAATGAAATGTTCTTTCAATATTGTATGGCAACAGAATTGCTGAATTGTAAATTTCTGACATCACAAGACAGGCAGGAGAATTATTCTCTGCCATCTGCTCTAACTCCTCAATTTTTTTCATGTAGGGAAGCGGTTCATAAACACCGCTGTTTACAGCTGCCTTATATTCTGATACAGCATCAGGAATTAAATATTCTTTAGCATAGCGCAGATATGTAAAGGCAAGTTTTGGATTGTCCTCAAGATAGGCTTTATAAAGAATATAGTAACCAAAGACAACACCGTGTCTTACAGCCTGTGTTGCATAATAGACAGCCTTTGGCAGTTCCTTTTTAATTAAATGCCCCATTGCAAGATTTAATTTTGAAAAACCGTTCCCCTGCTCTGCTGCTTTCTTCCAGATCTCCAGTGACTTTTTATCATTTGCACTTGTCAGACTTAAATTGCCAAGAGTAAATGTAGCCTTGGCAAATCCCTGATCAGACATCTGTTTTAAGATCTTTTTATCTATTTTTTCGTAAGGTCCCTTGTACAGGCAGTATAAATTCTCATAAGCCTGCAGCGAATATTCATTGTCCTGAGTCAAACCGTAATCGAGCAGAGCAAAAAGCTTTTCTGAAGGTTCCTTGCATCTTTTCTTTACTTTAGCCGCTTTTAAAAGCTGATTTAAATACGGTGTGCTGTTATCTATATTTGCCTGAGCTGAAAGATATACTGCTATAGCAGCTATGGTTCTTGGACTGTAGGCAAATTCATCTGTGTATTCCATCAGAATTTCAGAGAAATCTGTCAGCAGTTCTGAAGGTACGGCAAAAGGCAGCTCTTCAACAATAATTTCATATCTTAAATTATTGACAAATGAGAACAGATTAAAAAATGCAACTTCTTTGATGGCGTATCCAGAACGTGTAACGCTATCATATTCAATAAAATCAGAAACAGGCTCTGAAAACTCATTTAATGTAATCAGGAAGGTATTAAACAGAACCGTGTAAATTGAGGCCAGTTTAAGATCACGCCTTAGCTCTTCATCAAGAGAAATATCTGAATAGTACAGAAGATAAGCCAGTGCACAGTACGGATCACCTACAGTCATACCGTATGAGAACCATTCTTTTGCCTTCTGCTTGTCCATTGGCAGAAAATCACCATATAAATATGATTTACCGATTCTGTATGCTACGTTTCCTGGCATACCAGGAAAAACCGAGGACTCTTTCTTATAGGCGTAGTTTGGATAGATTTTAGAAAACACACCACCACAAAGGTTTCTGTAGGATTCAAACTTTAGTATGTTTTCATTAGAATTCTCATCAAAATTGTCACAGAGCACAACATCTTCCATCTCACTGAATTTATAGTTTATAAATTCAATGACATGATTGGTTATTTCTTCCTCATCATCAGGACTTGACCTGTATCCGTCAGCTATAAAGCCCGCAATACAGGATGGAATATAAACAGGCTGACGGCGATCGGAGGTATTCTCTCCTGGCAGAGCTCTGTCTGCAAAAGAAAACAGAAAATCATCAAGACCTTCAGCGCTCTTTGCTTTTTTAAAGAAATCCGCATTTGATTTATAAGACTTGTTTTCAAAGTAGGGCTTGAGTTCATTAAAACTTAATTTACTTAAATAATCCTTAAGAATTTCCCCACACTCACCGTGTCCTCCAAAAGCAAAAGCCGCATAATGATAAAACAGAAAGTCGTTTTTTGCAGAATGATCTTTTATGTTCCTGAAAGGAGGTCTTTTAGAGTGTAATGACAAGGCTTTATCAATAGCCTTTCCATCAGC
Source organism: uncultured Succinivibrio sp. (assembly GCA_934218695.1). GTDB lineage: Bacteria > Pseudomonadota > Gammaproteobacteria > Enterobacterales > Succinivibrionaceae > Succinivibrio. Next base: position 11,986 of record CAKQDA010000017.1, on the reverse strand, counting down.
AGGAGTACACTTTTCAGACACCTCAAGAAATGTTCCTTCACGAATAAAAGAATCCTTTAATAGAGCCTGAACATTTTCTACCTTTAGGTTTTTCAGATTTTTAAGATGCTTGCTTGTCATACTTGTCCGTAAATCATTATGTTGAGAAACATTTTTACTGTAAAAAAATCAAAAACGGCCCTGTTTATATTATAAAAGTGACTGTCAGAGTATTACGCTTTATTTAAGCTAACATTTAACTGCCTGATTTTATTCTAAGGAATATGCTGTTACTGACTGCTCTATTTGAGGGATAAAACAGTCTGGATCCTGATTTTTTCTTAATTATACCATGTCAGGAACTTACAATAAAAAGACTGGGGTAAATTGTAATAAGGCATTCAGTTGCAGTTTGATATCTGATTACTGGACTTGAGTTTTTATATAAGCAATACAGGAAGGATCTGATACTCGTAAAAAAGGATCTTCAGACAGATTTATTGAAGATCCTTTTTAAGCAGTCTTATGTTTCATGAAGACTGCTCATGACTTTTTCAGATTAGAAGATGTATGAACCTCTTAAGAATACATCATAGCTGTTTGTATTCTGTGAACCTACATAGCTTACACCTGCATCAATTGAGGTTGTATTCTTTCTTGTAAGTGACAGACCTACACCTGCACCATAAGTAAAGTCATCAGCAATTTCTGCCTTCAGGTTATCACCTGCCATTCCTATGAATGTAGATGTAAATCTGGTGTCAGTGACACCTGTATTAAAGGCAACAGATACATTTGCTGCAGGCTTTAACTTCCAGTCATCTGATAAATTGAATGACTTTTCCACGCTTAGACCTACAGGAATTGAAACAATATCTGCTGTAGAAGAACCGATAGAAGCTACAGGCTTACCATCTGCACTTACATTGTATCCATCCACATGAATATTATTGTAGTGAACGCCTGCATGAGGAATTAAGCTTACAGAGCCAATATCAAATCTGTACTGAGCATTTACGCTAGCCTTGATAAGATTTGAAGCTGTATATGGAGCGTCTTCTGGAAAAGCAGTCTTGCCATTATTTAAGGTTACAGTGTCCCCTACATTGACGATAATGTCAGTCTGTGGGGTAGATGCTGTTAAGTCGATTGTGGTATCTGTAGCATTTGCTGTTAAGGAAAAGAATGTAGCTGAAGATGCAATTAAAGCGTTCTTTAAAACACCTTTGTAATCTGCAATTAAAAAGTTAAGAGCACCATGTGTCTGTTTTATCATGTCTTGATCCATTTTTATTGAAAGTTCACAGTCAGAAGAAATTGATTTTTAAAACACAAGGTCTGACGAATTGATTCAAATATTTACTCTTTGAATATCTGCAAAATAGGATTTTCTTCCTCATCCTTTTTTCTTAATAGACCGATCATGCTGTTAATAAATATTTTTGACTGACGACGGTACCGATGATAAAAAAAATACGGATTGTCTATCAAAAAGTGAAATATATTTAACGCAAATTTAAGACGAAATTCAGAAATTAAAATTATTTATAAATATGTTAGGAATTCAGTCATAAACTCATATCGGAATTTATCTGCAGATCAAAGAGTACAAAAAGAAAAATGATTTTTCAGATCAGAACGATCAGTAAAATATTCAGAATTGTGTAAAAAATTTAACATAAAAAAAGCAGCTTCAGGATCTCCCAAAACTGCTCTTTACATAGAATTGAAACTTTAATCTTAAGTAATCAGTTCACTAGGCCTGCTGCTTCTGGAAGTGAAGCTTAAAGTGGTGAACAATGATTGTACAGCCTAATGCAGCCATCATTAAAGCCATAATTACCAGAACAAAACCAATAGCAACCAGAACACCATTGGAGTTCCACTGTTGCTCAATTACCTGAACAACACCCCATAAGCTCATTAGCATCATGAATACCATAGGAATGAATGCAACAACCCAGTTTACATTCTTTGACAGAAGCCATAAGGTAATAACAAGTAAGGTTAATGCAGACATTAACTGATTTGAAGCACCAAATATTGGCCACAGTGATGAAGCCTCACCGCTTAAAGCCATTAGAATTGATACAAGAACAATTGCAAATGATGAAATATACTTGTTGGTAAAGCACTTTCTTACAAAGCCCAGTTCAACCTTCTTGTTCTCTGCATCATTTTCAGACTTGGCGCGTGGCATGAACAGCTCCTGACAGATAAAGCGGCCTAAACGGGTGGCTGTATCAAGAGAAGTCATCATGAATGCAGAAATTGCCAGTGAAATAAAGGTCTTTGCATATACAACGTTGATCCTTAAGGAAGATGGGATATACTCTTCAGGGATGAAAAGTGAAATAAAGGTCTTTGCATATACAACATTGATCTCTAAAGCATCGCAGAAACCTGAAATACCGGTAGCAAATGCTGCAGGAGGATTCTTTCCAAGATCAACGAATACACCTCTGTCCATGGACATTACAGCAACCAGAGCCATAATACCAAGAACACCTTCAATCAACATGGCACCGTAGCCTACTGGTAATGCGTTCTTCTCATTATCAAGCTGCTTTGAGGTTGTACCTGATGCGACCAGTGCATGGAAACCAGAGCAGGCACCACAGGCAATAAAGATGAACAGTGCTGGTACAAGATTTGTCATCTTGCCGTCACCGGTTACTGCAGACCAGCCTTCAAAGGCATCCATCTTAATGTCTGGATTGTAGGCTAATATTGCAACAAAACCTAAAGCCAGCATTGCATACAGTAACCATGAATTTAAATAGTCACGAGGCTGCAGCAACCACTGAACAGGCATTACCGATGCGGCAAAAATGTAGATAGCCAGAACTGCTATCCATACTTTTGGAACTATTGTTGGATCAAGATCAAATGCTGTTGCAATGTTAAATGGGTAAACCTCACCTACGTAAACAGCAATGAAAACCAATGGAACAAATACAACTGAAGCTTTCTTTAATGAAACACCCAGCTTGTTGGTTACCAGTGAAAATACAGGTGCCATTAAAATAAACAGAATTGATGCGGTTGCAACTTCTGGGAACTTGGCAAACAGACCTGCAATCAGCAGTGTAAAAATTGCAACAACCAGGATCAGACACAGAATACAGAATGAAAGGAATAACTGTCTTCCGTTAAAGCCCATCATCTTTTCCATAACAAAGGAAATTGAACGACCTTTGCTACGAATTGAAATAACCAGTGCAGCAAAATCGTGGAAGGCACCAACGAATACACAGCCCACAAGGATCCAGATAAGAGCTGGGAGCCAGCCGAAATAAGCTGCCATGATTGGGCCAACGATAGGACCAGGACCTGCAATTGATGCAAAGTGGTGACCGAATAACACGATTGCTGGTGTTGGAACATAATCAATACCATCTATCTGGGTATTGGCAGGTGTAGGTCTTTTTGGATCTATCGCAAACAGTCTCTTTAGGAAACCACCATAAACAAAATATGCTACGACAAAGTATGCCAAGCATATACAAAACAGCAAGCTGCCTGTCATATTAACTCCACGCCTTTTACAGCGATCTTCAATAAATATAAAATCTTAACAAACATGTGAAATTGAAGTAACCGAAGTTTTTGCTGTCTTTTGACTTAATCCCTGCTTTCTTTTAAGAGTTTCAGATAACAGTTTCTGTTTAAAGTCTTTTTAAGACAGTATCTTTGGTACTTTGCTCTGATAAGGCTCTTTTAGCCTTTACTGAGCCATTCTCTGCTGCGGATAAATTAGAGAATGCTAAGAACATGCGGTAGCACGCCTTATTTCAGATAACGCTATTATTGCTCAATATGTTAAATAGTCAATCACTTTTTGCAACAGACACTAAACTTTATTGCGTTTTTTACAAAATAGACTTTGGACTGTAAATTCTTTTATAAAATTGCACCACTTGTTTACAAAATTATGATGTGGAGTATTACTCATCACTAACATACATAAAGGTGTATAATTGTGTGGCTCTCGAAAGAGGGGCACAATAGTCCTGAGAATTTGTGATTTGCAAGTCACAAAAGCAGATTTTTATTTTGGAAATCAAAATCATGAGTAACGCATTAACAAAAACAGACTTTAATTTTCCAGGCCAGAAGAGCGTTTATCACGGAAAAGTTCGTGATGTTTACAACATTAACGATGAAAAGCTGGTAATGGTAGCAACAGACAGAATTTCAGCATTCGACGTAATTCTGCCACGTGGTATTCCTTTTAAAGGTCAGGTTTTAAACCAGATTGCTGCCAAGTTCTTAGATGCAACTACAGACATCTGCCCTAACTGGAAACTTGCCACACCAGATCCAATGGTTACAGTTGGTGTAATGTGTAAGGGTTTCCCTGTTGAAATGATTGTTCGCGGTTACTTATGCGGCAGCTCATGGAGAGCCTACAAGAGTGGCGTAAGAGAGATCTGTGGTGTAAAACTGCCAGAAGGCATGAAAGAGAATCAGAAGTTTGACGAGCCAATTATCACTCCTACAACAAAGGGTGAAATCGGTACCCACGATGAAGACATTTCAAAAGAAGAGATCATCGCTAAGGGTCTTGCAACAGCTGAAGAGTATGCTGTACTTGAGAAGTACACACTGGCTCTGTTCAAACGCGGTACAGAAATTGCTCAAAAGCGTGGTCTAATCTTAGTAGACACCAAGTACGAGTTTGGTAAGCATGACGGTAAGATTTACCTGATGGATGAGATCCATACTCCAGATTCAAGCCGCTATTTCTATAAGGATGGTTATGAAGAGCGCTTTGCAAAAGGCGAAGCTCAGAAGCAGCTGTCAAAAGAGTTTGTTCGTGAGTGGCTGATGGACAACGGTTTCCAGGGCAAGGAAGGACAGCAAGTTCCTGAAATGACCGATGAGATCGTAAATTCAATCAGCGACCGCTACTTAGAGTTATATGAGCACATTACCGGCGAAAAGTTTGTAAAAGCTGATGGTCAGGATGTAGCTTCAAGAATCGAAAAGAACGTTACTGAATACTTAAAATAATTTAAGTTTCTAATCAGTAGTGAAGGCCTGGGCATGTAAATGTTCAGGCCTTCTGTTTTCTGAAATATCCAAAAGACATCCGCACAAGAAAATTCATTAAAATTGAGACTCTCTAACTGTAGAACCTATCCTAAATTGCACGGACGAGTCTGCACTCAACTGTTTGGAACTAAAGTTTGTTTTGAACAGCTGACTCATATTTATTTTCAGGAAAGATTGTTTCAAACCTAAACTCCCGTCCCCTAGTTTACAACAAGGGTAACGTTCCTCACAAAACGCTCTAATTTAATTATTTCTCATTTATTTTTTTTAAGGAATTTTCTTGAGTAAAACTAATTTTAGTTGTATCATAGTCCATAATATATTTATATAGACTATATCATGATTTCTGAAGCTATTAAATGGAACTTTTCCAGTTATACCAATAATAAGGGTTGAACCTATATCATCTCTTATTACAACAGGTGGGATCCTGTTAAGAAGCAGTCTCGTCTGGCTAAGCGTATTCATGTAGGCAGACTTAATTCTGATACTGGTGAGGTTTCTTTATCTAAGAGCTTTTTGGAAGCTAATCCTAATTATGTTAGTAAGCATGTTTTCTATGAATGTAATGCCTTAGTAATTAGAACTGAGGCTGATGCTGAGACAATCAAACAGGAAGCTCAAAAGGATTTGGACTGGAGATGTGACTGTGTTTCTTTTGGTCTTACCTATGCCTGCTGGGAAGTAGCCAAGAAGTCTGGAATATTATTTAACCTTAAATCTGTTATGAAGTGACCTTTGTCAAGTACCTTTTTAGTGATTTAGATAAGACGCTCTTCTCAGTATAAGATACGGCATTGGCCACTCTGTTATACGAGGATTGGTTTTACCTCAGGTCAATGGTTTCGCCGCGAACTCTAACTGTCTGTAAGCGAGGAGCACGTTTAACGTGCCATCATAGATTTATCGTAGATAGTTCAAACTTTCTTGATAAAAAAACGTCTTACCTAAATCACTTTAAAATACTTGTGTCTACTTCTTTTCCTTAATAAAACTCTAATCTAACTCAGGACGGTATACTGAAGCTTCTGCCTGAGATGTTCTTGAATAATGACCAGTCATCATTCCAAAGATAAAGCAACATAGCTCTCTAGCTACAGCTGCTACCGCCTGATTTGAATTCTTTCCTTTGAACATCATACGCTGGTACTTTCTTTGGCAACGATTAGTAGCCTTATCAGCATACGCAACTACATCCTTAGGCATATCCTTCTGACGTTCCTTTAAGGTTGCCGATTTACGACCTACAGTGCCTCGTCTGTATGTATTAGATATTTCTACTACCAGTCGTCTTAAATGCCTGTTTCCTGCTTTTGTAATACCTAACATTCTTTCAGTATTACCACTTGAGCATTCTCCTAGTACAAGACCTATAAAGCCTGTAAACTTGTCTGCTGATTTGAATCGGTTAAAGTCTCCTATTTCACAGACAAAGGATAAAGCTGTATGAGTCTTTATTCCCTTGATGCACTCGAGCTTATTAACCTTTTCAGAATATCTTTCTTCAGAGACTATGTCTTCTATGCGTACATCCAATGCTGCTATCTTGCTTGTAAGTGTCTCATAGGTTGCAAGATACTCTTCTACAGTCTCTCGTTGGAGCTTACTCAATTCAAGTTTTCTTAACCAGTTTAGATGGAGTCCTGTCCATTTGGTTTTATCATAGTGATGTCTATGACGTAAACAGAAAGCATTTAGTTGCTGTTTAATCTGCTTTAAAGCTGTTTTATGATCATCTCTCATCCTGATGAAATCTCTTACATCTTCGTCTTTCTCATCAGGTATATATACAGCCTTATACGCTGAGCTAGCTAAACATTTTGCAATGGTTATAGCATCTCTATAGTCATTCTTTTTCTTACTACTGTTCCTTGATACCGCCATAGTGGTAGGTGCTAAGATCACACTCTCAATTTCCTTGGCTTTTAGCTTTCGATGCAGGTTATATCCTAAGCCCCCTGCCTCATAGCCACAGATCACATCAACATCTGGTCTCATGCTCTTGAGCTTATTGATATATTTTACAGTGCTGCTAAATATGTCTTCTTTAATCAGTGTTTGTCCAAAGATCTTATCTGCCTCAATACCATATCCAGGCTCAAAACTGCATAATGTGAAATTTGTGCTATGGACTCCATTCCAATATAGATTATCTTATTCATAAGTGACCTTCCTAAGGTATGCGGTAAATCCGTTTCCGTCAAATTTTTAACATCTACAGTTTACACGGTAAATCCACGAATTTACATTCGCGGAGGTCACTTCATATTGTCTGTATTCGGTGAAGAGATTGGTACTGAACTCTTAAGACTGGCTATTTACCAGCTGTGTTCTCATAGTATGGCTATGCAGAATTATGAAGACTGGCTGGCTATGAGCTACCTTCCTAAAGCCTCTCCTTTATCCAGTCAAAAGATTAGTACCATACTAGCTAAGATCTCTCAGGAGAACATTGACCAGTACTTCAAGTTAAGACATGAAAGAGTTACTAAAGACCACTTAAAGAAAGAGGAAGAAGCTAAGAAACAGAACTTACAGCTTTCTCCTATGATGATGACTATTGATTCTACTTCTATCAGCACCTGATCTGAAACTATCGACAATGCTACTTATGGTCATGCTAAACAGGACGACTTCTTAAAACAGGTTAATCTCACTTTCTGTATTGATTACTTTACTGGTGACCTGTGCTACGCCTATGAGTCTGAGGGCTCTGTTAATGATATGTCTCTCTTTGCTGACATCTTAATGCGTATGCAGAACGTTAGCTTGGACTTAACTAAAACTCTGCTAGCTACAGACAGAGGTTATGCTTCTATTTTGAATATACAGAAGATGATCAACTGTCATCTTATGTTCTTAACTGGTATGTCTTTAAAAGAGGACTCTATTAAAAACTCTATAGACCGCTATAAAGATAGCCTTAACAATCCTATGTTTATGAACGGTAAACTCGGTATTTATGCTAGAACTGCTGATACTGAAAAGTGGACTTCTACCTCTGAAGGCGTCAATGTTGAACATAAGGTGTTCTTGCATCTGTACCATGATGCTGCTTTAGGTGAGCATCAGACTATTGCCTTAATGCGTGACTTACAGATTATCTTAGATAAGAAAAATGCTAATGAAGCTACAGATAAGAAAGACTGGAAAAAGTACTCTGCCTTCCTTTTCCAAAACTCTAAAACTCAAGAATGGTGCTTAAACGCTACAAAGGTTCAGAATGCTTGTAAATATCACGGTTACTTTGCTATCAGAACTAACACCATTGATGATCCTTTCCAGAGTCTTATTATCTATAGAGAACGAAACATTGTTGAATCTGCTTTCAGACAGTTTAAAGTTCTCAATGAAAGCGACAGACTGTATGCTACAGGCACTACTTACAAAGGCAAGCTCTTTATTTATATGCTGGCTCAAGCTATCAGAATGATGATGTGCGTTACCGCATCCAATCATCAACCTAATGCAAAAGTACTACCAGGTGATTCTTTTGATAAAGCTATGCTTCAGATGCAGAGATTACAGGCTTCTAGACATGCTGGAAGGGGTATTTACATAGTAAAAGAGATCCCTAAAAAAACTAGAGATCTCTTTGAGACTTTTAAAATTCCTTTTCCTAAGAAACAGATCAAAGACTAGTAACTATGATCTGCGGAGTTTAGTTTTATGCAATACAGTTTGAGGTCTATCTAACAGCTAAATATGTTGAGCTTTTAATTTGCCTCAAGAAACCTCAGCTCAAGTTCCACCTATTTTAGACTCTATAATTTCTGATTATTCAAAATCATTTACCAGAGATCCCCCAACTTTTTCAACAGCTAAAACAAGCAGTGAATAAAGCTCATCTCTTTTAGGTCGTGAATCAAAGTCAAAAACAATAGAGCCAAAGTCTCCATCAATATTTAACAGATATGTAACTTTCTCTTTCTCATTGCCTCGTGAATCTTTAATTATGTCAATTTTATCATCTCTTTTTATCTGCCTAATATCCATAATTGACAGCTCATATCGCCTGAATGACTGAGTAAGATACAACGGAGAAAAAATACTAAAAAATGAAGCTGCTTGAATACCTCCACCAGGATAACTCAATATTGCATTTTCTATGTTTACTACATAACCACTATAATTAGTCCTAAAACAGCCACAGAACATGAGAGTTAATACAGCAAAAATAAAAAAGAGCCAATAGTTTTTAAATGTAAAATCTAAATGCGCTGACAGTGAGATATAAAGTAAATATAAAGCAATTGCTCCAAAAATAAAGCACCAAAAAAACAATCTAACCAAATACGGGGTATCTACTATCTTGTATATTCCTGACACGAGGTTATTACGGTTAATTTTTGACATCAAAAACTCCTCATGAGTTATAAAAAAATCGATAAAAGAAACGTAACTACTCAGAACCTACCCTAAAACGATCTCAGGCTTACCATTAAAAGCCTAGGTTAGAGCTTCAAAAGCATCTATACCTTGTTTTCTGGCTGTGCTGAGGAAGGATGTGATCGTTAGGTAGGTCTGAGCTCCTTTTATTGAACGAAAACATCCTGAAACCTTTGATTTTGTCTTTACATTGCGAACATACGGCCACCAAATGAGGCCGATCGTTATCACAAAAATTGTTAGTTAATCATATACTGTAGTTAACCTGTAACGTTTAGCTACAAGTTTATATTAACTTGTTTGGTTTCAATTGAACCGAAAAATTATGTGATGTTGATCGGTTCGATTTGTTTGCCGTATATAAAATACAGAATAGAAATGGTCTTTTCAATTCAAGTTTTCAAAGAACTTTTAAGATCATGTTAAATGAACTTAAAGGGTAAAATATATTATTCAAAGGTTTCGTTTTTACCCTCAACTATGCTCGAAGCCTCATTTATTATGACAGCATCAAATCAGCTCTCCACTTCATAAAAAATCAGTGTAAGTCATCTCTCAAACATGTTCATAATTGCATTTTTCTATAGATTGTGACGAGTAATAGATACGTTCGAATACCCCCTCAAAACACATATACCTAATTATAGCCTAAACTCCCGTCGACCTAGTTTACAACATGGGTGACATCCCTCTCAAAACTCTCTAATTTAATTATTTCCATTTTGTTTTTTAAGGAATTTTCTTGAGAAAAATTATTTTAGATGTATCATAGTCCATAACATATTACATGGACTATATCATGACTTCTGAAGCTATAAAATGGAACTTTTCCAGTTACACTGATAAGAACGGCAGAACCTATATCATCTCCTACTACAACAGGTGGGATCCTGTTAAGAAACAGTCTCGTGTGGCTAAACGTATTCATGTGGGCAGACTTAATGATGATACAGGTGAGGTTTCCTTATCAAAAAGCTTTTTAGAAGCCAATCCTGATTATGCTGGTGAGCATGTTTTCTATGAAAGCAATGCCCTTGTAATTAGAACAGAGGAAGATGCCGAGGCTATAAAACAGGAAGTGCAGGATGATTTGTCATGGAGATGTGACTGTGTGTCCTTTGGTCTTACCTATGCCTGCTGGGAAGTGGCAAAACAGTCTGGCATTTTATTCAATCTTAAATCAGTATTTGGTGAAGAGGATGGAGCTGAACTCCTAAGACTGGCTATTTATCAGCTTTGTTCTCACAGTATGGCGATGCAGAACTATGAAGACTGGTTATCTATGAATTACCTGCCTAAAGCATCTCCCTTATCAAGTCAAAAGATTAGTACCATACTTGCTAAGGTAAATCAGGAGAACATTGACCAGTACTTCAAATTAAGACATGACAGAGTAGTTAAAGACCATATAAAGAAAGAAGAGGAAGCAAAGAAACTCAACATGACTCTTCCTCCTATGATGATGGCCATTGATTCCACCTCTATCAGCACCTGGTCTGAATCTATAGACAATGCAGCCTTCGGTCATGCCAAGCAGGACGACTTCCTAAAACAGGTTAACCTCACCTTCTGTATTGATTACTTTACCGGTGACCTTTGCTATGCCTATGAGTCTGAAGGCCCTGTTAATGATATGTCTCTCTTTGCCGACATCCTGCTGCGTATGCAGAATGTAGGTCTTGATTTATCTAAAACCCTGCTTACTACCGACAGAGGTTATGCCTCTATTCTGAATATACAGAAACTCATCAACTGTCATCTGCTCTTCTTAACAGGTATATCTTTAAAAGAGGACTCTGTTAAAGCCACTATTGACCGCTATAAGCCAAGCCTTAACAATCCTAAGTTTATGAATGGCAAACTCGGTATTTATGCAAGAACTGCTGATACTGAAAAGTGGACTTCCACATCTGACGGTGTCAGTAATGAGAAAAAGGTGTTCTTACATCTGTATCATGATGCTGCTTTAGGTGAACGTCAGACTATCGCTTTAATGCGTGATTTACAGGATATCCTTGATAAGAAAAAGGCTAACACTACTGTAGATAAAAATGTCTGGAAAAAGTACTCCGGTTTCTTTGTCCAGAATACCAAAACACATGAATGGAGCCTGAACTCCACTAAAGTTCAGAATGCCTGCAGATATCACGGATACTTTGCCATAAGAACCAATACCATTGAAGATCCTTTCCAGAGTCTCGTAATTTATAGAGAGAGAAACATTGTTGAATCTGCCTTCAGACAGTTCAAGGTTCTTAATGAAAGTGACAGAATGTATGCCACTGGTACTTCATACAAAGGCAAACTCTTTATTTACATGTTGGCTCAGACTATCAGAATGATGATGTGCGTTTGTGCTTCTAATCATAAGCCTGATGGAAAGGTCTTACCTGGTGATTCTTTTGATAAAGCTATGCTTCAGATGCAGAAACTGCAGGCTACCAGACCTGCTGGAAGTGGGATTTACATAGTAAAAGAGATCCCCCGTATTTTGTCGATCTAGTTACATAACGAAATAAAATTTAAGGAAGTACCGCATAAAAACGGGCTTCCTTTATAT
>CAKQDA010000016.1 GCA_934218695.1 uncultured Succinivibrio sp. | reverse complement strand
TCTGTCAACTGCCTTTTGAACTGACATAAATCTGTTACAGGATATTCGAGAAAGTTCAATCTTAATACAGGATAGGTTGGCTCATCCCATTTATCATAAATCCAAGTATCTTTAAAATAAGGCTCTACACCTTTTTCAAATAATGTTCCTATGGTATCTAAGGTTAATGATTTACCAAATCTGCGGGGACGGGAGATAAAAACTTTTTTCTGTTTTTTTAGAAGATTAAAGATAATTTCAGTTTTATCAATATAGATAAAATTGTCATTTGTAAAATCCTTAAATGACCCCGAAACACTTATTGATTTCATCATATCTTTTATCTCCTCAAGATCTTCTTTGATTATATAGGCAAATTATAGAGATTTCTTCTTTTTTACTGTAAATCGTGAATACAGTACGTGTTCTGGAATATACGGAATTACCTGACTGTTTACTGCTTAATTAAGCTAAATCCTTACCTAAAGATCAGCAACTGTCCATTTGAAAACGGCTTAATGCCCAAAATAGCAATGACCTTATATCCGAGTACTACATGAAGAGAATGGAGTGGTGTGAAATAAGGCTCCTGTACGCATTTTTTTACTTTGCATACGCAGAGCCTTTTGGATTTTATTTTTTTACCCAGGTCTGAAAATGATAATCAAAATCACACTTGTCTGAATGAAAGGCGACATCATCCTTTAATTCAAAAGGATATTCTGTAAAATCAGGGAATTTAGTGTCCCCAGAAAATTCCTTATCAATTGTTGTCAGGTGTAAAGTAGATGCAAGGGGCAGAGCTTCTGCATACATACGGGCACCGCCTATAACCATCAGAGTCTTGTCACCTGCAAGAGAGATTGCTTCATCCAGTGATTTTACAACAGTAAGACCTTCAACCTCTTTATCAAAGGTTGAACTTACCATGATATTCATTCTGTTTGGAAGAACACGACCTATAGATTCAAAAGTTCTTCTGCCCATAACTACAGGATGACCTGTAGTTATTTCCTTAAAGTGTTTCAGATCTTCAGACAAATGCCATGGGATCTGACCTTTATTGCCAATGACAAAGTTCTTTGCGATCGCTACTATAATCTGAATATCTGCCATGGCTAGTTCCTATAGATAAACTCAGGACCTTCATCATCGTCAAAATCGTCATCGTCACGATCATTCTCACGAACTTCAGGTTCAGTCCAGATGAATTCTTCAGCCTTTGGTTTTTCAGGCTCTTCAAGTTCTTTTTGCTTAACCTCATCAACAAGATCCTGCAGAGCAAAGATAAGATCATTTACACCTGTCTTTGCAAGACCTGAAATAATGAAAGTTCTCTCTGGCTTTACTTCAACAGATGATGCTATTTTTTCAAGGATTTCCTGAGCCTCTTCCTCTGTACCCAGATCAACCTTATTGGCAACGAGCCAGCGAGGCTTGTTGTAAAGTTCATGAGCGTACTGCTTAATCTCATTTTCAATGACACTAGCGTTTTCCACAGGATCAGATCCGTCCACAGGGTGTACATCAACAAGATGAACTAAAACACGGCAGCGCTCAAGGTGCTTTAAGAAGCGATGACCAAGGCCAGCACCTTCTGAGGCACCTTCAATAAGCCCTGGAATATCTTCAATTACAAAAGAACGCCCCTGTGAGGTCTTAACCACACCTAAAGATGGAACCAGAGTTGTAAAAGGATAGTCTGCAACCTTTGGTTTAGCTGCAGATACAGCTCTTACAAGTGTAGACTTACCGGCATTTGGAAGTCCCACAAGACCTACGTCTGAGACTAAAAGCATCTCAAGCTTTAACTGTCGTCTCTCACCTGGGGTACCATTGGTCTTCTGTCTTGGAGCTTGATTGGTTGCTGACTTGAAGTGAGTGTTACCAAAGCCGTGACGACCTCCGCGGGCGACACACAGCACATCGCCTTCCTTTCTTAAGTCACCGATAATTTCACCGGTTGCAACATCAGTTACACGGGTACCTACCGGCACTAAAAGGATCCTGTCTTCTCCGCGTGCTCCGGTACAGTCGGCAGTACCGCCATTTTCACCACGTCCTGCCTGATAGAACTTGGTAAATCTGTAATCAACCAGAGTATTGAGATTAACGTCAGCCTTCATATAGACATCGCCGCCGTCACCACCGTCACCACCATTTGGGCCACCACGAGGTACGTACTTTTCACGTCTAAAGCTAACAATACCGTTACCACCATCACCAGCTTCTACGCGGATTACGGCTTCATCAACGAATTTCACCTTATGATCCTCCAGATTACAAGATGGCAGCAGGTATGCGCCACTTTAATTAAATATACTGATAAAAAAAGTCTGTACAGACTAAAAAGGCCCGCATCTGCGAGCCCTTTAATTGTAAACCAATTCTGGTATTACTGCTGAGTCTCAACGATCTCAACAAACTTGCGGCCCTTAGCGCCACGAGTTACGAAGGTAACCTTACCGTTTGCCTTAGCAAATAATGAATCATCCTTTGCTAAACCAACGTTTGCACCTGCGTGGAAGTGTGTACCGCGCTGACGAACAATGATGCTGCCTGCTGATACAGTCTCACCAGCGTAAGCTTTAACGCCTAAACGCTGAGCATTGGAATCGCGGCCGTTACGAACGGAACCACCAGCTTTCTTGTGTGCCATTTATTCCTTTCTCCTAACTAATTACTGCTGAATACCAGTAATCTGTAAATCGGTAAACCACTGACGATGGCCAGTAACCTTCTGGTGGTGCTTACGACGACGGAACTTAACAATCTTAACTTTCTCGCCACCGTGTGCGCCTAGAACCTTAGCGGTAACCTTTGCACCATCTAAATATGGAGCGCCAACCTTGATATTGGTGCCATCTGATACTAATAGAACTTTGTCTAGTTCGATATCGCTGCCAGCCTGGGCATCGAGTAGCTCAACGCTTAGCACGTCGCCCTCGGAAACCTTGTGCTGCTTGCCGCCGCAAAAAATAACTGCGTACATGCTCAAACTCCGGGTAAATGCAGGAGTTCTGCTCCCGCAATCAATTAAAACTGTGCCCACTTGGGGGCGATAATGGGTCATTATTTTACAGACAAAATAAGTAAATTGCAAGTTCTCTCTCAAGACTTACACTTATTAATTGACTCTAGATTATGCTTTTTCATTAATACATGCTGTTCAATGCATTAATCGACCTACAAAAAGCGGTATGAATTTTAAAGCTTATTTAGTGCAATTTCAAGATTTTTTTAGTTCTTACATTATTCACTCTCTATTAAATGTTACAATTACACAGTCTTGTGAGAGTTATAGCATGCATACAATTGATAATGAAATTAAAAACGATCTGGAAAAAGTCGAAGAAATCCTATCTACACTTCTGTCAGGCTCTGCCTACGAGGCTAATGTCAATGCAATGTGTCAGCACGTTGTTAATGCGGGGGGCAAAAGAATCAGACCCAGATTATCAGTCCTCTCCTGGCGAGCCTTAAACTCTCAGACTAAAGCTTCAGACAATTACGAAAGAATGCTCAAGTTTGCCTCAGCAACAGAGCTTCTTCATACAGCTACCCTAGTTCATGACGATGTCATCGACAAAGCTACAATACGTCGCGGTGTAAGTACTTTAAACGATACTGAAGGCAATCATGCAGCAGTTCTGGCAGGAGACTATTTATTTACCCGCTGCTTTTTCTGTCTGCATGATGTAAATGAGCCAAAACTTTTCGCTTTAGTAAACGAAACTCTGGCCGCTCTGGTAATGGGTGAAATCAATCAGCTGCACAATCAGGGCGATTTAAACATCTCTATTGCCGATTATGAACATACCATTTACTGTAAAACAGGTGCACTGTTTGAACTTACAACATCAGGAATCGCTGTTCTGGAAAAAGCACCAGACAGCATTGTTGAAGCGTTTAAAGAGTATGGTAAGCAGCTGGGAATAGCCTTTCAGGTAGCAGACGATATTCTTGACTACTCTTCTGACACTAAAACCCTTGGCAAATCTGTAGGTGAAGATCTTGAAGACGGAAGGATCACCTTACCTTTAATTCTGGCACTTAAGAACACTCATGACAAAAAAGGTCTTCAAAAGGCAATCAGGGATTGTGATCTAGAAAAGGTGCTCTCCTTTATCAGAGAAACAGACTCTTTGGCCTTATGTCGCAAATTCGCATCTCAGGCAGTTGAAAGAGCCAAGAAAGCCCTTGAGGTTATAGAAGACTCTCCATATAAAGAGATGCTGATTGAACTTGCAACAAAAGCGGCTAACAGAACTAGGTAGACTCGTAAATAAAAAAACAGTTCTCAGTTACTGTAGTAAATGACAGATATTGATATCCAGAAGATTTCTGCATAGCTTTTCTGTAAGTCAGCACGCTCCTGGTGATCATTAAAAAAATAGTAACTATTCAGAACCCTCACCTAGAATAATTTCAGCATTACTTGAAAAAGCAGCAATTAAAGCATCAAATGCGTTAATACCATGCTTGTTTCCGGTACTGATGAAAGACATTATTTTGAGGTTGTCCTGAGCTCCTTTAATACTTCTAAAACACCCTGAGACTTTTGTCTTTGTTTTTACATTGTAAACATCACGCTCTGTCAGTAAAAGCCAGGGGATGTTAAATTTTTTCAAGAACCTAGGAGGTCTGAACAGTTACTCACCTTTTAAATAATTATGCCGTGAAGATGGTCAACTTCATGCTGAACTATCTGAGCCGAGAATCCTGACAGTTTCTTGGACTTCTTTTTGAACTTGTGATCTTCATACTCAACCACAATACTCTTGTAACGAGTAGTCTTTCTTACACCATCGAGCGACAGACAGCCTTCCTCTGTCTCATACGGATCATGCTTCTCCACAATCACAGGATTGTACATGACGACCAGAGTCTGATGGATATTTACCGCAATAATGTTAAGCGAATGTCCTATCATATTGGCTGCAAGACCTACGCACGAGTCACTGTGGTGTTCTAGTGTATCAAGTAAATCAATGGCTACCTGCTTATCTTTTACAGTAGCTTTAACACCTGGTATCTTTAAAAACTCTTCGTCTTTTACAATATCTTTAATCATATTCTGTCTCTTACTCTTTACTTACAAAAAAGGCCTAGTCATCACTGAGAAGGCCTTCTTATTCAGATTGTGTTATTTCAGGTTAGTTTGAAAAAGGATCATCAAGATAAATTGTCTGATCTCTTTCAGGACCTGTTGATAAAATTGCAACCTTGGCACCAGACAGTTCTTCAAGGCGTCTGATGTATTTCTGTGCATTAACAGGTAAATCTTCCCACTTGGTTACACCAAAGGTTGATTCTTTCCAGCCAGGCATTGACTCATATACAGGAGTAATACCTTCATACTCATGAGCTGACAGAGGAGGCAGCTGACGGACTGAACCGTCCTTCATTCTGTAAGCTGTACAGATCTTAACCTCGTCCATACCATCGAGCACATCCATCTTCATTAGAGCAAGACCTGTCAGTGAATTGATGGTTACAGCACGACGCATTGCCACAGCATCATACCAGCCGGTACGGCGTGGACGACCAGTTACAGCACCAAACTCGGCACCGCGCTTACGGATCCCCTCACCTACTTCATCATTTAACTCTGTAGGGTATGGACCGCCACCCACACGGGTGGTGTAAACTTTAGCAATTCCCAGAACATAATCTATATCCAGAGGACCTGCGCCTGAACCTGTTACACAGCCACCTGCAACTGTGTTTGAAGAGGTAACAAAAGGATATGTACCATAATCGATATCAAGGAATGTACCCTGAGCACCCTCAAACAGGATCTTCTTGTTTGACTTGCGACCTTCAGAGAGGATCTCTGATACATCGGCAACCATAGCCAGTAAACGGTCGCGGATGCTTTCAATATATGAGAGAACAGACTCATATGAAACTTCAGGCTCGTTGTAGTAATTCTTTAACATAAAGTTTCTGTAGTCCAGAAGGCTCTTCAAGCGAACCTTGAAGTTCTCCATATCGTACAGATCGCCTACACGAACGCCTCTTCTGGCAACCTTGTCCTCATAGCAAGGACCGATACCGCGGCCGGTTGTACCGATGGCATTCTTACCGCGGAGCTTCTCAGCACCTCTGTCAATTGCAGGATGAACTGGTAAGAGCAGGGCACTAGCACCTGAGACCTTAATTCTCTTTTCTACGTCTTCAACTCCAGCTCTGTTAAGCTCTTCGATTTCCTCGAAAAGAGCACCAGGGTTTACAACCACACCAGAACCTATAAGGCACAGGCATGTTTTGTGTAAAATTCCTGAAGGAACCAGACGAACAACTACTTTCTTATCGCCTACAACTAAGGTGTGACCTGCATTATTGCCACCCTGGCTGCGAACTACTATGTTAGCCTTTGAAGTTAATAAATCAGCGACTTTACCTTTACCTTCGTCGCCCCATTGTGTACCAAGCACAATCACATTATTAGGCATTATTTATTCCTCGTTGAAGAACCTTAGCTGTGTAAAAACATTCACCGAAATTAAGATTATACATAATTATGGTTTACTTGTACCATCTGCATCGTTAAAGAATTTGAAAAATTCACTGTCAGGCTGCAGAACTAATGTATCCTTACCCTTAATTGAGTTCTTATATGCATCCATTGAACGCAGGAACTCAAACAGTTTTGGATTCTGCTTATAGGCATCTGCATAAATTCTGGTAGCCTCAGCATCACCTTCACCACGCAGAGAGCGTGCCTGGCGTTCAGCCTCGGCGATCTTAACTACAACTTCTCTGTCTGCATGAGCCTTAATTGCTTCAGCTTCCTTTCTACCCTGTGATCTGTGCAGCTTGGCCACAGCATCACGTTCAGCTCTCATACGCTGATAAATTGAGTTTGAAACCTCTGGAGGCAGGTTAATCTGCTTGATGCGGACATCAACAATCTTAATACCTAAAGCCTTGGCTGATGCACCGATATCCTTTAAGGCATTCTGCATAACCTCATCACGCTTGCTCTGGCTTACTGTTGCCTCAGGAGTAGCAGTCTGTGACAGAGAATCTGATGCATTGTCAGCAACTGCAACACCAGTATCTCCATTATCAACTACTGTATCAAAATCACTCTCTTCTAAGGCTGTATCCTGTCCGTTGTTCTGACCTGACACAATTTCATGAATAGTCAGACGGCCAATCTGGCTTCTCAGAGAGTTATTGATACGTCTGCGCAGCAGCTCTTCTGCCTGCAGCTTGTTACCGCCAGCTGTGGTCAGATAATAGGTTGCAGCATCGAGGATCTGCCATTTTACATAAGAATCAATGATTACGTCTTTTTTCTCTGAGGTGACAAATCTGTCTGCTGATGAACTGATTGTCTGAATACGCACATCAAGAGCTTTTACCTGATCAATAAAAGGGGCCTTGATATGCAGACCTGGATCTACAATGTTAAGCTTGCCGTCAGAGTTTCTTATAACTTTACCAAAGCGTGTTACGATGCCCTTTGTACCTTCGTTGACCACATAAAGACTGTTAAAGCCTACAAAACCTAAAACAACTACTATAACCAGCAGCAGATTAAGCAATCCCTTGTTCATTATCTTACCCTCCTGCCTGAAGTTCCGTAGTTATTCTGTGAGTTCTCTGAAAGAGGTGGATACTGATCCTCTGTTCTTACAGGAACATGCTTTGTATCTGAGCTTTGTGATGAAACAGAAGATGAGTTCTGTCCGTTCACATTTTTTACACTGTCTGTATTTGTGTTCTGAGGCATAGGCAGATACAGAACAGGAGAAGATCCTTTAGGTACATCAAGGAAAATCTTCTGGCTCTTGCCCAGTACTTCCTGCATAGTCTCAAGATAAATTCTGGTCTTGGTAATTTCAGGTGCCGCATTGTACTCAGGCAATACCTTTTCAAAACGTGCAACCTCACCTTCTGCCTTTAAAACCACCTGAGAACGGTAAGCTTCAGATTCCTGTTTAATTCTCTGAACCTGACCTTCAGCCTTAGGCAGAACCTCATTTGCATAAGCTTCAGCCTCTCTCTTGTAGCGCTGCTCATCTTCCTGTGCTGCAATGGCATCATCAAAAGCCTCTTTTACCTGATCAGGAGCTCTTGCAGGCAGAAAGTTGACATCCACAATGGTAAGACCGGTATTGTAAGGCTCAATAATTGAGGTTAAAAGCTCTCTTGTATTCTGACGCACCATCTCACGGCCTGAGGTTAAAATGTCATCCATCAGAGTATGACCAACCACGTAGCGCAGTGCACTGTCAGTAGCCTCCAAAAGAGTATTGTCAGGATTTACCACAGAGTAAAGATATTTTACAGGATCTGAAATTCTGTACTGAACATCCATCTCCACGATGACCACGTTTTCATCTTCTGTAAGCATGGTGCCTGATGACTGAATTGAACGGACCTGTTCAATATCAACCACGTTTACTGTATCAACGCCTGAGAATTTCCAGCGCAGACCAGAATCCACGACATCGTAAATTTTACCGAATCTCAGGACTACACCCTTTTCAGCTTCCTTTACAGTGTAAAAGCCTGTAAAGATGTAAAAGCCAAGAGCAATTACAGTAGCCAGTGTAAAGACGTTCAGTCCTGATGCGGCATTTTTGCCGCCTCTTGAAGAGCCCTTCTTTCCATTACCGCCAAAAAGATCCTTTAATGATTTTAAAAGACCTGACAGTAAATCGTCTCCTGAAGAACGTCTTGTCTGACGCCCCCATGGATCCTGAGAAGGTTGTTCTCGCTTCTTTTCTTCATCTGAAGAATTATTTGAGCCAGGAGCATTCCAGCCCATAAGATCTTTATTATTTTCCATATTTCTAGTTCACTGAGTCAAAATCAAATTCGTTGTTCTGTATCCAGGGTTTCTGCTCCTGAGTACAGGTTTCAGATAAGGCCCCATTGGTTTTGCTGTCTATAATTGCAGCATCGACTGCTGTAATTTTCAGGTTTAAAAGACAGTTGCCGTCTTCATCATACTGTTCATTATCTACTGCATTTGATGCATACAGCAGGCTTCTTAATTTGCCGTGGCGTCCGTCTATCTTAACAGTAAATTCACACAAATTATCGGACAGAAGTTCACTTACAGCTGATAATAATTTATCAATGCCAAAACCTGTAAGCGCACTGACGTATACACGATGAGGATTGCCATTGTCATCTCTGATAATTTCGCAGGCACTGTCCTCGATAAGATCAGCCTTGTTGTAAACAATAAGAGTTTTGATATCTTCAGCTCCAACCTGTTTTAAAACAGCATTTACAGCCTCAATATTTGATTCTTTATGTTCATCTGAAGCATCTACAATATGCAGCAGCAGATCTGCCTGAGCAGTCTCTTCTAAGGTTCCTCTGAAAGCTGCCACCAGATCATGTGGCAGATGCCTGATAAAACCAACAGTATCTGCAAACACCGCCTTGCCTATTACCGGGATGGCCACGGTTCTTAAGGTTGGATCAAGTGTTGCAAACAGCTGATTTGCAGCATAGACATCAGAATCTGTAAGCCTGTTGAAGAGTGTTGATTTGCCGGCATTGGTGTAACCTACAAAAGAGACAACAGGTACAGCATTCTTTTTTCTTTTGCTACGGTTTTGCTCACGTCTTAAAGCCACCACCTCAAGATCTTTTTTGATGGCTGCAATTCTTTCCCTTAAGGCACGTCTGTCAAGCTCAATCTGAGTTTCACCAGGACCACCTCTTAAACCGAAACCGCCCTTCTGTCTTTCAAGGTGGGTCCAGCCTCTTACAAGTCTTGCCTGTTCATACTGAAGCTGAGCTAGCTCAACCTGCAACTTGCCTTCATAGGTTCTGGCTCTCTGGGCAAAAATAGTCAGGATGAGAGCAACTCTGTCCATAACTCTGACGCCAAAGGCCTTCTCTAAATTTCTTTCCTGGGCAGGTGTAAGTTTGTTGTTGAAAATTACCGTCTGAACCTCATAGGCTTTTACAGCATCGGCAACTTCCACCACTTTACCTGAGCCTATGAATGTACTTGGATCTGGAGCTTCGCGTCTGCAGGAAACGCAAAAAACTACATCTCCTCCGCCAGACTCGGCAAGGAGCTGTAGTTCCTTTAAATCTTCTTGTGATTGGGTCTGAGGTAACTCGACATGCACAAGTAGTGTTGAGCCTAAAGACTCAAACTCTGATTGAGGCATTAGAATATTATCTCAAACACAAAATTATTCTTCAGCTGCAGGAGCTTCTTCATCCTTATCTTCAGCTGGGCTGATGGTTACTGCACGGGCAGGAACGATTGTGGAAATCGCATGCTTGTATACCATCTGACTTACCTGATTCTTTAACAGGATTACGAACTGATCGAAAGACTCAACCTGTCCCTGGAGTTTGATGCCGTTTACAAGATAAATTGAAACAGCGATACGATCCTTACGCAGTGCATTTAAGAACGGATCCTGAAGTGACTGTACTTTAGCCATATTATTATGTCCCTTAATTATCATTATTCTGAACGGGAAGCTAACTACAACAGCTGATGCTTCTTGCGAGCTCTCTTAGCTGTTTGTTTTGCTATCGTCATAGCTTAAAAAAATTGATCCTATTTAAAATTAGAGTTCCACAAAAACGGAACACTTACATTCTAACAGCAAAAGATTTTCCTTTACTGTCTTTTTTACCACAAATGAATGAAAAAAATCTATTTTTTTCATTTTAGTCTCAAAAAAGAGCAATTCTTTCACATATGTGCTTTACGAAGGTTAGTTCTGATATTCGCTCTTTACACTTGAAACCACTTCATGCAGACCATCCTCTACGGAAATCTTTCCGTTGAAAATCTGCAGAAGCTGATTTGAAAAAGGTAACCAGAATTTATTCATTTCACTTACAGAAGGCATTTCAGGTGCAATCTTTGCCTGCAGAATAAAGGCATTGGCATATTTGTCATTGAGTATATCCCGATCATCGAGCAGTTTTAAAGATGCAGGGATCTCTCCTGTGATTTTAAATCTTGGTTTTGAGTACTTGTCCATAGTTAAGTATTTTGCAAGTTTTACAGCCGCATCATAGTCTTTTGCCCAGTGCGAAACAGCAAATCCTCTAACACCTAAAAAACCAGACATCTGTTTGCCCTCACTGTTTACAGGTAGAGGAGCTATGGCAAAATCAACGTGACTTTTTAAGGCAGATCCGACATTCCATGAACCTAAAATAGTAGCCGCAAGTCTTCCCTGACAGAACATATCAATCAAGTTCTGAACTCCGTTCACGCCGTTGATTGAAGGAGGGATCAGCTTTTTATCATAATATTCCTTTATTTTTGAAACTGCTTTAATTGCCTCTGGACTGTCAAGCCCCACATCACTGATGACAACCCCACCCAATTTGTTTTTGCCGAACACATAGACGCCATAGGATGAAAGAAGTGGCATACAGTAGAAAAGATCATCGAATTTGGCTGCAAACCCGTTTCGGCCGTTTTCTTTTTCAAGTTGAGTGTATTTAAAATAGGAGTCCAGAGTGTCAAATGGTTTTGAAAGATACTTTTTATTGTAGAAAACAGCCATGGTTTCAACACTCTTTGGTACTGAATACTGAACCTGATCGATTGAAACAGCATCAATAACATTTTCAGGATACAGAGCTCTGTCATCATCTGAAAAAAATACAGGATCGATCATACCTTCCTTTGCGGCAACACCAAGCTGATCATTTGGCAGCAGAATCAGATCAGGTCCCTTTCCTACAGGACCGTCAAGGCGCA
The DNA here is from genome assembly GCA_934218695.1 of uncultured Succinivibrio sp. Classification (GTDB taxonomy): domain Bacteria; phylum Pseudomonadota; class Gammaproteobacteria; order Enterobacterales; family Succinivibrionaceae; genus Succinivibrio. The sequence continues at coordinate 29,264 of CAKQDA010000016.1, read as the reverse complement.
GTTTCTGCAAAGCATAAATATAGTTATTCTCTTCAACTTTTACATCGATTCCGGTTTCATTAGTAAAGGCACTTATAGCCTGAGCCAGACCGGATCCCTTACCATAATCTTCCCATACTGTAAGCTCAAGCGCTCTACCTGAGCTCAGAGAACAGCACATTACAGTAAAAACAACTGTAAGTTTTGTCAGAGGCGACATTTTTTACTCCATTAGATTAGAGAGTCTGTTTTGTTATTTTAATAATTTTTATCTGTTGTCAGATGGACATGAAATCCCATGATCGCTTTGATTTTACGATAAATTTGCAGAATTTATAATGAAAGTTACAAAAATGCACTCAAGATCAAAAAAAATCCTCCTTCAGAGAGAGTGAAGGAGGCAAATACTAAGAAAATGAGGAAATTTTTTATAGTTAGAACTGTCTGTTTTCAGAAAATAAAGCCAAGACTGTAACCGTGGCTGCATTTTATCTTAACAAGCAGATTTTCTACTTTAAAAAGTTGTTTGGGATCTCAGGCATTGCACCTTTCTGAGTGCAGACATAAGCTGCGATGTTTACAGCTTTTTCATGAGCCTTTTCAAGAGATTCTCCTTTCATCAGGGAACTGATGACTGTTGCTGTAAAAGAATCTCCGGCACCTACAGTATCCACAATATTTTCAACTTTTGGTGTAGGTAGAACCGATTTTTCATTATTCAGATAGATAGTGCTTTCCTTTGCGCCTTCTGTAAAGATAAAACACTCTATACCTCTGTTTTGCAGATACTCAAAATATCTGTCGGAAGTTGCCTCTTTAAGACCTGCAATCTCGCTTAAAACTGGGAGTTCATCTTCATTGCACTTAAAGACATCAGAACGCTTTAATGATTCTTCAATAACGTTCTTTGAATAGTATTCACGACGTAAATTCACATCGAAAACCTTGATGGAATCCTCTTTCATTACATCAAGAAAAGCCATGATGGTTCCGTGGGAAGGGCGGTTTCTCTGAGCTAATGAGCCAAAGCACACCATATCAAGACTCTTTGCTGTCTCCAGAAGTAATGGTGTTAAAGGAATATTGTCATACGCTGTATCTTCAAGGAAAGTATAGGTAGGTACACCATCTTCACTTAAATCGACATTCACAGCTCCAGTCTGCTTGTCATTCTCTAAAAGCAGTGCAGGCAGAAAATTACAGGCAAGTAAATCACGGGCCTTAAAGCCAAGTGCATCCTTACCTACAGAACTGATTGCCATGGCATCAAGTCCCTGCTGTTTGCAGTGGAATGCGAAGTTGGCAGGTGCTCCGCCAATTTTTGCTCCTGTAGGCAGGACGTCAAATAAAACTTCGCCCAAACCTGCACACTTGATCCTCTTTCCCTGAAATTTTGAAAAATCTAACATGATAACTCTCACAAAGTTGAACTGACTGATAGGTTACATCTGAAGTTCTGAACTAGATGCTCTTCTTAACAACATAGACTTAAGGCAGATCTTTTCAGGATCACCTTTCTTTCCCTTTATTCTGTCCAAGAGAATTGAGGCTGCCTCGCGTCCCATCTCATCTACCGGCTGGCACATTGAAGTAATTGGTGTTGGATAGAACCTGCACCAGTCACTGTCACCATAAGACACCACTGAAATATCATTCGGTATCTTAAAATTCTTTAAATTCAGGGCATACAGAACACCTGCTGTAATGGCGTTGTTGGCACCTACAATAGCAGTAGGTCTTAAAGCACTGTTTTTCATCATCAGAATATTGGTCTTTTCAAAAGCGCCAATGAATAATTCGTCATAGGACTCAGCATCAATTTCTTCTATCTGCACATTTGCCGATCTTCCTGTAGCCGTGGTCGCCCCCTCAGCCCCAAGACAGCGTTCGTTGAAGGTATAGACACGTCTTGCCCCAGAGATAAAGACAATCCTTTCATGACCTAATTCCCTCAGATGCTCAATAGCCTGACAGGCACCATAGCGGTTGTCTTCGATAACACTGTCGAAACTAAGATCCTCACAGTTTCTGTCTACAAGAACTATCGGATAATTAGCCTCAACAGAGTTTATAGTTTTTGAAAATCTTGCTGTAGGCATGATGATAAGTCCTTTCAGATTTAAGGATGCCCACTGCTTTAAAAGACGGTTTTCAATGCTGCTCTGCTCATAATTGCATCCGACAATTGCAGAGTATCCACTGTTCTCTAATGTGTCGTGAACAGCTTTTACAATCTGGTTTGAAAAGGAATTTGTAAGATCAGCGACAATAACGCCTATAAGGTTGGTGGCAGTCGCGGCCGTTGCATCGTCTCTTAATTTCTGAAGATATCCGAGTTTTTCTGCCATCTGCAGAACCTTATGTCTGGTTTCCAGAGAAACGAGCTCTGGTTTTTTCAAAGCTCTTGAGACCGTTGAAGGTGCAATACCCAGCTCTTTTGCTATATCAGTAATATTAGCCATAACAATCTGTACACAACACTTTCAAAAAAAACATAACAAAATTCATGACAGTTAAAAGAAATTTTTCTTTTACAGTAAATTCATACGAATTTCTCATGAACTTAACTTTTTTGAATTATACGTATGAAAATTTTTGTTGTGGAATAAAATTTTTTGCTTTTTGGCAATTTTCAAAATTTTTATTGCAAGTTTTTGCATAAACCGAATTTAACTTTGCAATTTTCAAATATCAGCTTTTCAGTTTTCATTTGAAATAGTTATTCATATAAGCATGATTATGCTTTGAATTTTCAAAAGATTTTGTAACAAATTCCATGATCAAAATTTACAAAGTTTTGCATATTTTTCATTCATAAAAAAAGGAAAGCATAAAAATGACCTTGATTTTTATTATATGCAAAATTTTGCATACTTTTTTGTGAATGCATTGTATATTTTATTTTTTACTGCTGTGACATTATTTACCTCAGACAGAAATCGGATTTTCTAAATTTACCTAGCAGAAATTTCTATATGTAAATTCAGATCGTCTGATAATCGAATATCGAACTATGTTTTTAGGGATTATTGTCATGAACAAGAAATTATTACTCTGGGCTATCACCTCTGCCCTGGCAGGATTTCTCTTCGGTTTTGATACCGTTGTTATTTCCGGAGCTGAAAGCAAAATTCAGCAGTTGTGGTCATTAAGTGGCTCCATGCATGGACTTGCTATCTCAGCAGCACTTTGGGGTACTGTATTAGGCTCTCTTATAGGAAGCTTCCCTGCCGCAAAATTTGGCAGAAAGAAAACTCTGGTTGCCAACGGTGTTCTGTTCGTAGTAGGTGCCATAGGTTCAGCAGTAGCCTGGGACGTATCATCATTCTTTGTCTTCAGATTCTTAGGCGGTATCGGTATTGGTATTTCCACAATTGCAGCTCCTCTGTTTATCTCTGAGATTTCTCCTGCAGGAGACAGAGGCAAGCTGACTGGTCTGTTCCAGTTTAATATCGTGTTCGGTATCCTGATGGCATTCTTCTCTAACTACATCATTGTACACATAGCTCCTGAAGAGACTGCATGGAGATGGATGCTGGGTATTCAGCTGGTTCCAGCTTTAATCTACACTCTGATGTGCTTCTCATTACCTGAGTCACCACGCTGGTTAATTGTAGATGCCAAAAATGAAGCACAGGGCAGACACGTATTCTCTTTAATCAACCCTAAAATGACTGACAGTGAGTTAGATGAGCTGGTTCAGTCAGTAAAGGAAAGTGCAGCATCAGAGGGTAAGTCAAAGCAGAGCAGAACCAGATTCTTTACCAAGCGTCTGCGCTATCCAATTCTGTTTGCTTTCCTGATTGCAGCCTTCAACCAGCTGTCAGGTATCAATATTATTCTGTACTTTGCTCCAAGACTGTTAGGTCTTGCAGGTATGGAAGATCCTGTAGCTGCATCTATCGCACTTGGCTTTACAAACCTGATTGCAACCTTCATAGGTATCAGACTTATCGATGTTTTAGGCAGAAAGACCCTTCTTATCATCGGTTGTGTCGGCTACATCGCAAGTCTTTCAGTATGTACCTATGCATTCTTCCACTATGATGAGTTAAAAGTTGTGTCATCAGCTGTTGATACAGCATCAACAGCAGATCAGCTGATGCGTATGGACAACGGTGAGGTTTACTTCACAGCTGAAGATCATGAAAAGGCTGTTGCAGCATATGATGCAGCAAAACTGGCCTTAACTGATGCAACTTCTCCTTCTAAGTATTCAGGAACCAGTGTTGTATTTGACGGTGAGTCAGTTCAGGAAGTTCGTGATATTGCTCTTAACTTAAAGCATGAGGCTTCAGGCTCACTTGGCAACGTAAGTATGACCGTTTTAATCTGCATGGTTGTATTTATCGCAGCTCATGCCATCGGATCAGGCACTATCATCTGGGTATTTATTTCTGAAATCTTCCCTAACGATCAGCGTGCTGCAGGTCAGTCATTAGGAAGCTTTACCCACTGGATCTTTGCAGCAGGTCTTACTCTGATATTCCCAATTGCAATTGCACACTTTGATGCAGGCTACATGTTCGGATTCTTCTGCTTCATGATGATCCTGCAGTTAATCTGGTGTCTTGGCATGATGCCTGAAACTAAGGGCAGAAGTCTAGAGGAAATTGCAAGTGAGCTGTCCTCAAAATAGATAGACAGTTCATTTAGGACATAAAGAGAGAGTCGTTATCTCTGTACATTCTGGCAGGATCATAAAAGATCCTGCTTTTTTTATCTTTTCATATTGCCAGGATCTCTGATGAAATCACCTGACATTCACTGAACAGACAAGATCAAAGGATCGTTTACTAAATGGCAATGCTACTCTTTTGATGGTCTTTCTGTTTTTTCACTCGTTTTATAATCCAGTCAGAAAACGTATATAATTACCATTCTTATAACTGCCGGCACAAAATCTCCTGCAGTTTAACAAATCATATTGTGTGCCATAATCATAAATAAGTCTGAACAGTGAACGGCATCTATGACAAAAGAAGAACTCATCATAAGAATTAAAAAACTCCTGGCTCTGTCTGACAGCTCTAATCCGAATGAGGCTGCAGTTGCTCTGTCAAGAGCACAGAAGCTCATGCAGCAGTACCACATTGAAATGGATGATCTTGAAGGATCAGTTATTTGCGAACTTGAGATTGAACCTGAAAGAGGAATGACAAAAGCCAGATATCTTTCCAGAATAGGTGACATTCTGACCAAGGTCATGGGCGTAGATTTTGTCTACATTACAAATCAGAATGGAACTGTAAAAAAAGTTCATGCGATAGGGCCAAAGGACTGTCTTGAAAGCTGTGAATATATCTTTGTGATCCTGACGCGCTCTGTAATGGCGGCAAAAAAGCTCTATAACGAAAATATCTACTGGCATATTTTAGACTTTATTTTTGGCAATCAGGAACTCAGAAAAGCTTTAAGTCAGAATACGTTTACCAGGGAAAATCTGAATCATTTTGAACAGAGCAGAGATTTCTTCACAGGCAGTTCTTTAGGAAGCAAAAATTTAAAAGTAATGGTGGATGCAACGTGTGTTCTGGATGCTACTTTTAATTTTGTTTTTAATAAGCTCAAAAGAGAACTGCCTGACAGTTTTCTGTTTGGATATTTTAATGCCGTCTACGATAAAGTCTCTGAATTTGTCCAGGATGATAAGGTACAGGATAGCATTGAGAAGTATAAAGCGAAAAATTTCTCAGGTCTTAAGATAAGTACCACCAATGTTCGTCGCATCCATGCTGATGCCTACAGTGAAGGCTGTGAACAGGGAGAGAAGGTAAATCTGATGAATGCCGTTCACGGACACTCTCAGCAAAAAAAACTTTTAAATAGGTAAAAGTCATTTGCTGCTCCTGTAAACACACAGGAGCTGTTTTATAAGGTTTTCCTTTTATGATTTCTGACTCTTATCACTCATTTTCATAGTCAGAATATAAAATCTCCTCAAACTTTGAGAGTCTATCCCTTAATTTAAAGGTCTCCACGTATGGAAGAGTGTCTATTCTGTAAACTTTAGGTGATTTCTCACTGTATAAAGGCCATCTGATTGGAGTTACTGTCTTACCGTTAAAGTTTGGATCGCCAGTCTTTATAAAGTTTACAAATCTCTTATGCATATTGTCACTTACATTTTTTGCCTCTTTTACGGCACCTTCTGGCAGGGTTGAGAAAACATAGGCAATCTCACTTGAATGACTTACTCCACGATGCGACTTTTTATATTCAGATGGAGCATAGTCAAAGTGATACATGTATACTTTGTGATTTTTGCTCATGGCATCAGAGAAGATCTTCATACCAAGATTGAACATGATGTCACCATTGTATGCACTGACCTCATTAAAGACATGATCAGAAGGCTCCCTGCCTTTTATATATAAAGAGGCGATACTCTGAGCCTTAGCCTCACCAAAGGTGTTTTTAATAGCTGTCTTTAATTCATAGGCTGTAAGATCATCTGAAAAGAGTGTTCCCTCATCAGTGTTGTATCCGATTAATATCTCTATGCCGTCTGAAGATCCGGTATTTCTGTCAATTGTGCTTTCCTTTTTTAACACCTTGTAGGGATCATCTGGCAGTACCACTCCGTCAAAGCAGGGTTTGAAAAAGGAGAAGGTATTTTTGACCATATCATAGTCATAGCCACAGTTATAGGCCATTAGCAGAGGATCGATTTCTCTTAGAGTCCCAAGACCTGACTCTGAATCATCAGCTCCAAATAAAGATGCAATGGTGGCACTGTTTGAAAAGGCTGATTTTATATTTTCACTTCTGAAAAGACTTACAAAAGGATAGCTTAAAATAGTGCCGCTCTCCATGATGGCTCTTTTAAACAACCCCTGAGCCAGAGGACTTAAGATAAGAGAAGACACAGCCATACTGCCTGCAGACTCACCGCCTATGGTTACTCTGTCAGGATCGCCTCCGAAAGACTCAATATGATTCTTTATCCATTTTAAAGATTCAATCATATCAAGGTGCCCCCAGTTACCTGTAGTACCGTATTTCTGATAGGTGTATTTTGATGAATAAAATCCCAGAGCGTGCAGTCTGTAGTTGATTGTTACAAGGATCACCCCGTCCTTTGCAAAAGCACTGCCGTCATAGTAGGGATTATTTGAAGCGCCCATCATGTAGGCGCCTCCGTGTATCCAGACAAAAACAGGCAGTCTGTCACCCTTTTTTGAGTTTTTAGGACGATAGATATTAAGACACAGGGAATTGTCTCCTGTCCTGAAGCCATTTCTTTTTACAATAAAACTTGACTGAGGCACCACAGGACAGAAAGAATCTGCTTTAAAGGTATCTGCAAAAGGCTCAGCTTCAACAGTTGGAGCAAAACGCAGCTCATTTACGGGAGATTTGGCATAGGGAATACCGTAAAAATGCTCAGTTCCATTTGCACTGACACCTTCAATTGCACCGACAGAAGTGATAACAAGAGGATTTTCAGCAGCGCATGATCTGTCTGCCCCTACAGCAAATGACAGGATCATAAGCAGAAATTTAAACAGACTTTTCATACAGACCTTTATAAAGTTGTCTCAAAATTGTTTCTGATGCCTTTTAAAACAATCGACTCATTATTCTTATCGCCAATAAGCAGCCTCTCCTTTACAAGAGCACTGTCGTCCTTTGACAGTGATCCTCTAAGCCAGGTCATCTGATGCTTGGCAAGCTGAGCTGTGGCTATTACACATTTCTCAATCATAGTATCAAAGTCATAACTGCCCTCAAGATATTCCCAAACCTGTCTGTAACCTACACATCTCATTGAAGGCATCGAAAGGTTGAGATCGCCTCTTTTTTTAAGAGCTGACACTTCATCGATTAAACCGTCATCCACCATCTTTAAAAAGCGTGCCCTTATCAGTTTTCTCAATTCAGTTCTGTCATCAGTCTCTGGTAAAAGGATATATTCAAGTCTGTCAAAAGGACATTTATCCTGCTTTTGTGCAAAGAAGGAGCTCATTGCTCGGCCTGTCATGGTAAAGATCTCAAGAGCTCTTGAAACCCGCTGTCTGTCATTGGGATTTAATTTTTGATAGGAAACAGGATCAGTATCCTTTAATTTCTCATGCATGGCAGGCCACCCTAAAAGCTCTGCCTCTCTGGCAATTTTTTCTCTTACCTCAGGGTCTGTCTGTGGAAGAGGAGATAAGCCATCAACTAGTGCCTTGTAGTACATCATGGTACCGCCGCAGATCACAGGAACAGCCCCTCTTGAGGAGATCTCACCGACAAGTCTGATGCAGTCCTCCCTGAAAGATGCTGCACTGTAGCTGTCACTAGGATCACAGATATCAATCAGGTGATGGGGAACAGAAGCCAGCTCATCTTTGGTAGGTTTAGCAGTTCCGATATCCATGTTTTTATAGATTAAAGCTGAATCAAGACTTATGATCTCAACTTTTTCCCTTTTTGCGATTTGTAAAGACAGAGCACTCTTGCCTGAGGCTGTGGGGCCTAAAATTACAACTGCTTTATTCTTCAAGGTTTGCTCCGAGTTTTTCGCTTAACTTTTTAAAATTCAGTTCAAGATAGGATCCGTCAAGATCTTTTAGAGGGTCATCCAGGTTAAGGTCTGAGAGTAGAGATTTTGCCTCATATTCTAAAATCTCTGAGGACTTCGGACTTTCCTCACCCACAACTGCAGACAGTTTTTTAGGGCAGTTTCCCTCTTCGATTTCTCTGAACTGAGCGCAGACAATTAAAAACAGTTTTTTGCACACTCTTGCAAGATCAATCCCCCTGATAAGAGAGGGGATCTCGGTTAACTCAATTCTGTTTCTGAAGATTTTTACCCCAAAGCCCAGTCTACCAAGTGCGATGGTGCAGTATTTTAATGATTTGCCAAGAGATGGGTCGACTGTAAAGGAAAAAGGCATTATAAGTTTTTCTTTCAGGACACAGGCCTGTTTTACCGCATTTTCATACTCCAAGGCTATTTTTAAAGCTTTGAGCTTTTTTAAACTTATAAGATAGTATTTCTTTGACAGCTTGACTAAAGCCACGTTTCTGTCTGTCATATCCAGAAATTCAATGCCGTTTGCCAGAAGATTTGATGATGCAGCGTTCTGAGAGGAAAGCTCAGTTCCGTTTTGAGACACGCCCTGAGCAATATTACCGCCATGCGTATTTTCAGTATGAACCGATGCCAAACCAGATGGATTGTAAAAAGGATCCTTCACGTAAGGAAACGACCCGTTTTTATACCCTGGCTCTGCAAGATTAACTCTGGCATTCACACCTATATTTGAGGCATTAACCGCTGATCTGTAAACACTGATGTTACGCTCAACGGTATCATGATCTGAAAGAGCTGAGTGATAATTACCGGTAGTAGCAGGACCTGACGGTAAGATGCCTGGCTTCGGTGAAGTGGCAGCTGTACCGGCGGAGACAGCTTTTCCACCTAAAAATGAGCTTACCCCAGCAGGAAAAGATGGCAGATCCTTACTGTCTATATCAAAAGAGGCGGCATGAGGTGATTTTGTTTTATCAGACTCAAAGCTTCCTGCTGCAGGTACTAAAGGCTCTTCTGCTGCAAAATCAAGCTCCGACTGGCTTACACTGTGAGGACCTATTCCTGCCTTTCTTAACGACAGTACCAGTGCATCTGTGATGAGATCATGAATCAGGGACGGCTCGTGGAAACGGACCTCATCCTTGCGGGGATGAACATTGACATCAACCTCATCAGGTTTTACCTCAAGATACAGCACACATCTTATAGGCAGCGTTTTTCCTAACACTTCAAAGAAGGCCTCTTTTAGAGCATGTGTTACAACTTTATCCGCAATAGGTCTGCCGTTGAGGAACAGATAAACCTGTTCAGAAACACTCTGCTCTTCAGAAGGAGGAGGCAGGAGCATACCCTCCATCTTAAGATTGGGATCTTCACATAAAACACTGATGCCTTCCTGTGAAAAATCGCTTCCTAAAAGGACAGCGGTTCTCTTCAGATCTATACCCTGTGCAACCTGAGATTTTGAGACCTTGAAAACAGTCTTTCCTTCATTTACAAGCTCAAATCCCGTATCAGGATGTGCCAGTGCAACTCTTACAAAAGTATCCCTGATCCTTAAAAATTCAGTTCTGTCAGACTTTAGGAAACGACGTCGTGCAGGGGTGTTAAAAAACAGTTCGCAGACATCCACTGTAGTGCCGTCAGGATGTGCTGCAGGAGCTGTTACAGGTTCCTGTTCAGGGCCTTCGACTCTGACACAGAAGGCATTTTCCTCATCTTTTGTTTTTGAGGTTAGAGTAAGTTTTGAAACAGAGGCAATGGACGCTAAAGCCTCACCTCTGAAACCTAAAGTGGTAATTGAGTTTAAATCTTCAGATGAGTAGATTTTTGAAGTTGCGTGGGGAGCTAAAGCCAATGGCAGTTCATCTCTGACAATACCGCAACCATTGTCTCTTACTCTGATAAGAAGCTTGCCTGCATCTTTGATCTCACAGAGAATGAAGGTTCCATGTGCGTCCACGGCATTTTCTAAAAGTTCCTTGACTACAGAGGCAGGTCTTTCCACAACCTCACCTGCTGCAATCTGACTTGCCAGCTGCTTTGACAGACGTCTGATTGTAGACATAAATTTCCTATGGCAGATATATAACCTGTCCTACATGAACAGTATCACTCTTTAAAGAATTTACCTTTTTTATGGCAGAGATGGAAGTACCGTACCTTTTGGCTATAAGCCCCAGTGATTCGCCTTTTTTAACAGTAACACTTCTTGAGGAGGCACCGTTTTTTGTCATATTCTTTGTTCTTGCATATGACTCCTGGCGTGATCTTAATTTCTGAGCAGGATACTTCTCATAATAGGACTTGATACCAAGATAAATTCTGTAGGCAATCTGCTTCTGGTAGTTTGGCTGATTTAACTGAATCTCTTCATAACGGTTTGAAAGGTAACCTGTTTCAATGAGCAGTGATGGAATATCAGGAGCCTTTAACACCGCTAAAGAAGCTTTAATAGGCTGACTTTTTCTTACATGAGTAAAAGCGGACAACTGATGCAGGATCTCCTGCGCCAGAAGATTTCCTTCAGAACGTGAGTTTGTTGATGACATATCCAGAATAGCTGTTGCCAGATATGGATTGCCCACACTCTGATCCATAACCTCACCTGCACCGCCTATAAGCTTCTTTTGCTTGTTGTTGCGCAGAATTTTACCGTTTTCTCGAACAGCCCTGTTCTCGGAGAGCACCAGCACACTCGCACCACGTGCAGAAGAACTGCCTGAAGCTACAGAATCGGCATGGATGGAGATTAAAAGATCAGCTTTTCTCAGTCTTGCAATTTCAGAGCGCCTGTCAAGATCAACAAAAACATCTCTTGATCTTGTTAGTGTTCCTCTAAAATGACGGTTAGAATTGATATAGCTGTACAGTGCCTTCGAAATTGCTAGAGTTACGTTCTTTTCTCTTACACCGCGTTTTCCGATTGCTCCAGGATCCTTTCCTCCGTGTCCAGGATCAATGGCAATGATAAATGGCCTTGATACAGGAGTTGCCTTAACAGGTACAGGAGGTGCTGATGCCTCTGAAACGAGCTCTTCAACATCCTCAGACTGAATTTTTGTTTTGCCTTTTCTGGTAATGGTGGTCTTTACCCTGGTCTGATTTGCAGGATCTGACTTCTGACTTTGTGCTTTTTTGTAATCGCTTCTTAATTTTGCAAGCTCCTGCTGATACTTTGCAGCATTAGCTGCTGTCATAGAGCGAAAGCCGTCTTTTGAGGCAGTCGAATACCTGATAAAGAGATCTCTTTCATAGGTTGAAAGAGGAACAGATGTATCCAGTTTGCCGTTTATGGTTTTTGATGATGACACTACAGTATCTTTTATTACAGTACCGTTTGCTGCAGTGCTTACTGATGAGGTCTTACTGTAAGCTGAAGAATTAACCTCAGTTCCATTTTCAAAATCGATAACCAGTCTGTAGTCACTGCTACCGCCTTTAGGTGCCAGAACAAAGGTTTTAGGAGTGGCACAGCCCCTTAGGGAGAAAAGGTATCTGACATCATTTCTGTCAATTCGTCTCTGAGCTCCTTTTACGCAGCTTTGCGATGACAGAGATATTTTTGAAGGAGAAAGTGCCGCTTTTGATAAATTGCGAACTCTTATTGAGAATACAGCTCTGTTCTGACTTAACGAGGTTGCATATTCAGGTTTTGAGTCCAAATCCAGAACCACTCTGGTTTTCTGGGAATTGTGAAATGAACGTACTGACTTGATGGCAGATGCCGAGGCCGCACCTGAAAAGGCACAGCATACAGCAAGAGCTGTCAGAGTCATTGTCAAAAACAGCAGGAACTGTCTGCAAATCATTTTGGTATATTTAAACAATCTGCAGATGTAAATAAAAAGGTGTTTCACGTTATCTGAAATTTGAGCTTATTCTGTCGAGATCTTCTTGTTCTATAAGCTCTGATTTTATCACAACATCTCTCGAATCAGCCGAATAACTGAATTCAATTGTGATATCTGCAGCTGGCAGAACCCCCTGAGCCTTGTCAGGCCATTCAATAAGGCAGACCGAGGTCTTTTCAAAGTAATCTCGAATTCCCATGTACTCAAGCTCTTCAGGATCTAAAAGTCTGTAAAGATCAAAGTGGTAGATGCTGTAGGAATCAAAGTCATATGGTTCAACCAGAGTATAGGTTGGAGAGCGGACAATATCCCTATAGCCGCAGGCTACAATAAAACCGCGTGAAAATGTGGTTTTACCTGCACCGAGATCTCCTTCAAGATTTACAAGAACACTCTTTTTTAACTTTTTGCACAGAGGAATGCAGACTGAGGCCATAAGCTCTCCTAGCTTTACAGTCTCAGTCTCTCCATTTATCTTAAATTCTGTTTCTGCCATGGTATATATAATCTTCTGCCTTACAGATCTGAAATTGTACTGTTTTACTGTTTTGTCCTGATTACTGCTTTATTCCGTTGACGAGTTCTCTTACGTACCGACTTACATCCATAGGCAGAGTACCGATTACCCCTTCCTTTTCTCCACAGAGAGCTCCTGCTCTGCCGTGAATACATGCGCCAACAATCGTTCCCATTTCAAGACCCAGACCCTGTGCAATTAATGAGGCAATGATACCGGTTAAAAGATCGCCAGAACCTCCTGTTGCAAGGGCAGGCGATCCCTCATTGACAATTGACAGTCTGTTGCCGTCACAGACTATACTGCCGGCACCTTTTAGGAGAACCACTCCACCAAACTTCTGCCACAACCTGTAGCATGAGCCGAGCCTGTCTGCATTGACAGCCTCAACTGTAGTGCCCAAAAGTCTTGCAGCCTCTCCTGGATGAGGAGTAATAACACGGTTTTCGTTATAGAACTTGTCCTCATACCCCGACAGGACATTCAGGGCATCAGCATCATAAACCACATACTTGTCTATAACGTCATCGAGTGTATCTAAAATTCTCTTTGTTCTCTCGTTTACCCCAAGACCAGGACCAACAGCTATGACATCCGCCCAATCGATAGCTTTCTGTAATGCTTCGGCTGAGTTTAAATCAACAGTCATAAGTTCCGGTCTTACACTCAAAAGTGGCTGGTAGTTATCTTTTTCCAGAGCGACCTTAACAAGACCAGCACCGGCTCTTAAAGCACCGGTTCCTGACAGAATTGCAGCTCCGCCAAAGCCAGAGGAGCCTGCAATTATTAGAACTTTTCCGTTATCCCCCTTGTTAAAGGAAGGATAACGCACCGGTAACTGAGACTTAATAGCCCTGTAGGATACACGCATTATCGGAAGCGGATATGCTGTTTTAGAATAATCAAAGGCGTCATAGTAGCTGTATGCATCAACTCCTAATGGAGCAAATTCAATTTTACCCACAAAGTCGACAGCATCTGATGTCAAAAGACCTGGTTTTAAAGCTAGCATGCATACCGTGGCATCAGCGCTTACACACATGCCGGGAACACTGCCTGTATCAGAAATTACACCTGACGGAATATCAACACTTACCACATAGGTATTAAGCTGATTGATATAGGCAATCCACTTTGCCATATCGCCTTTAGGTGAAGAACTTATACCAGTGCCTAAAAGAGCATCTACAATAACATCAGGGGCACTGTAGGCAATGACTCCGTCATCAGGTAACTGTCCGTGATTTGGCAATTCAAATTCAACAACACCGCCCTGACGCACATAGTATTCATAGGCAATGCTAGCTTCAGTTTCCTCATGCGGAGTACCTACTGAAAACACTCTGTGATTTATGGAGTTTTCAAGCAGCAGATTTGCAACGATATATCCGTCTCCGCCATTATTTCCCTTACCACAGAAGATCCACACATCCTTAGCCTGTGCACATTCCCTTACAATAAAGTCAAAAACAGCCTTTCCGGCCTGCTGCATAAGATCAAAGCAGTGACCGTTATGCGCTTTGGCATGCTCTGCTTCGATGAATTTAACCTCGTCACTTGTATAAACTTCCAATGGGAGCTGTTCCATAAATACTCCGTTATACCTTAATCTGTCTGCTAACTCTGTATAAGAGTACCAAATCTGTTCAACCGCTGTCTCAATGAAGACTAAAGACTGTCAGTACAGTTTAAATCATTACCATTTGAGGCCAGCAAAACCACATCCTCGGCAAGATCTTCAGCTGAGTACTGATTACAGGTGATCTGAGCCTTATCTGTTAAAACAAAACCAAAACTGTCCTTTGGCAAACCATTAAATAATCTGTCAAAGTCGTAAGAACCTACAACAACAGCATTAACACCTTTGTAGGTCATGAGAAATCTTTCTATATCAGAAGGAAGTTCAGGCTCTGACTTAAACTCGGAACTGTCTTCAAAAACAGAGGGAACACTGCCTAAAAAACGGCGTTTGAGTATGATCTCTCCTGTTTTTAAAAGATCCTCATATACATCAAAATCATAGTCGTCTAATTTGCGGATACTGACAGACCAGTCATTCTCTGTAAGCAGATATCCAAAATCAGAATAACTTATACAGTAAATTTCTGAACAGTAAATTTCTGACATGCTCTTTCCTTTTAGGTATTGCCTCTGTATATATGTTTTTAATTATAGACAATACACTGATATAAAAACAGTTTTTGCAGGAAATCAGAGACAATTAACCTGCTGATGTGCTCTTATAAGGTCTGAATTACAGTATTTTCTGACTCTTTTCATTACTTGTAAAATACAAAACAGAGAGTTTCCTCAAATGAACAGCACCACTCTTTATGCTCAGTCTTTTGAGGAATGAATTATCAGATCACGGCATCTCTTCTAAAGAAATTCATTATTCTCTGTTTTCACACATAGTTATTAAATATTACATTGCTGTAAAGCGTATTCTGACAGGGATTTACATCAATTTTTTAATAAAATCATGTGTAAAATATTTTCCTGTAAAAGATACATTCCATTCAGGAACATGACAAAAATTCAGACAATACACAGCATGAACTTTATATCTTTTACACTGAACCAATGTCTAATTATTTTTAACAGTATATTCAACCACGAACTAAAACAGATGCATAATCCATAAATTCTGCCCATATTTTGTGCCGTAGCCTATGTTTTTCAAAATTTAACAAAAATTAGGTAGATAAGAGTTAAAACTTTTGCCTATACTCAAAACATAAATTTTACAGTTTTCAAACAATTTCAGATTTATAACAGATTTATAACAGATTTATATCAGATTAGGTTAAAACAACTATAAAAGGTGATTAGTATGGATATCCTTGGTGTTGATATTGGTGGCAGCGGAATAAAAGGAGCAGTAGTAGACACTCAGACAGGCGAATTAAAAACTGAGAGGATCAGAATTCCCACACCACAGCCTGCAACTCCTGAGGCTGTTGCACAGACATTAAAACAGCTTGTTGACCAGATAGGATTCAAAGGACCAATCGGATGCGGTTTTCCTGCTCGTGTTATTGATGGTGAGGTACTTACAGCAGCCAACATTGACAAGTCATGGATCAATGTAAAAGTTGAAGAACTGTTTACAAAGACTGTAGGTCAGAATGTATACGTTGCAAATGATGCCGATGTGGCAGGTCTGGCTGAACTTACCTTTGGTGCTGTAAAGGATTATAAAGGACCTGTACTGTTTCTAACCATCGGCACAGGCATTGGCTCTGCACTGTTTATCAACGGCCAGATGTACCCTAATACAGAATTTGGTCATATCAAATTCAAAGGTGATATCGCCGAACACTATTGTGCTGATTCTGTCCGTGATAAAGAAGATCTCGGGTTTAAAGAATGGGGAGAGAGATTAAACAAGTTCCTCGAGTACATAGCTTTCCTGACTCAGCCTGACTTCATTGTTTTAGGTGGTGGTGTTTCTAAGAAGTTTGAAAAATATGCTTCAAAGTTAACCTTAAACACTAAGGTTGTCCCTGCAAAGACATTAAATCTGGCAGGTATCATAGGTGCCGCCATGTACGCTAAAACCAGAATTTAATTTTTAGTAGTCTTATCCTGTTAAGGTGATACTTAACAGGATTTTTTATCAGATATCAGAGCATCCACCTGTCAGTTATCAATACTCTTCCATATAAGAGTCATCATAAGACGGCAAAAACTGACATTTTCAGAAGTTTTTTCACAGATGCGATCCTGATTTATACAGGCTCAATGGCATTTACCTTAATCTCAAGTCTCTGTGAGCCCATGTAGTGGTTGATTCCTACTGTATACACTGCTCTTACACGCATGTACTTTGTTATGGAGCGCTCATTGGGAGTTGCTCTTAACTTAATTGCATTCATGCTCGAACCGTCATCGTTTCTGAGTTTGAATTTCAAATGACGGTTGGCAACTAAAAATACATCTTCAACAGTAAACTCTCCATCAAAGCAGGGTTCTTCAAAACCGTTACCCCATGGACCATACGACTCTAAATCACGGGCAAAGGCCACTGTTACATAGTTTGATGGCAGACTGCCGTCTGAAACAATTTCATCCTCAGCAGGCTGTCCTAAATTCTCGGTTGCCACCTGATTGAAGAGGATCTTGAATTTCTCAAAGTTGTCTTTGTGAATCGAGGCTCCTGCAGCCATTGCATGCCCCCCGAATCTGATTAAAAGATCAGGACTCTTCTCTGACAGAGTCTGCAGTATTTTTACAATACTAAAACCAGGAACGGAACGTGCTGAGCCTGACAGCTCATCCCCTGTTCCTGAGAATACAAAGCATGGAACTGAGAACTTTTCTTTAATTCTGCTTGCAATCAGCCCACCAAGACCCACAAGCCAGTTTGGTCTGTAAAGCACTATTGCTGAATTTCCTGCCTGCTTTTGAGCATCCTCACAAGCTTCCTTTATGAACACACGCTCATAATCTCCACGCCGCCTGTTGCACATCTCAAGCTCTCTTGCATAGATACAGGCGTCAGTATCATCATCTGTAAGCATTAAATCTACAGCAGGATTTTTCTCAAGTTTTATTCTGCCGGGGGCATTCAGTCTTGGACATAAATCATAGGCAATGGAGACGGAGTTTATTGAAGGTAAATCGACACGGCATGATGAGGCAAGTGCCCTGATGCCTACAACGCACTCCCCGCGACGAATTCTTTCAAATCCGTATTTCACAAGTTTTCGGTTATTCGCATCAAGCTGCATTACATCGCCAATAGTCCCCAGTGCAACCAGATCGAGAAATCGGCCTATCCTTGGGACTGCCCTGCCGTCGTAATATCCTCTTTCCTTTAAACAGGCCCTTGTAGCCACTAGCACATAGAACAGTACACCTGCTCCGCACAGGTTTTTAGAAGGGAATCTGTCGCAGGGTAATTTAGGATCAACAATCGCATCAGCAAGAGGCAACTCCTCAGGGGTTTCATGGTGATCTGTTATCACAACTTTAAGCCCCTTTGATTTTGCGTAATCTATTGATTCCTTGCAGCTTACACCATTGTCAACGGTCAGGATAAGCTTTACTCCCTGAGCTATAGCCCTGTCTACAGCCCCCTCACTCACACCGTAGCCACCCTCATATCTTGAAGGAACATAGTAGGTTACATCTTTAGCGCCTAAATCTCTAAGACCTCTCACCCCAAGAGCAGTACCTGTAATACCATCCACGTCATAGTCACCGGCAACCAGAATCGACTCCTGATTTATGATGGAATCTGCGATGATGGAACTTGCTTTTTCGATATCATGAAAATCCCTGTAATGAAGAATATCACCGAGCTTACAGGTGATATCCTGCTCTGTTCTGATGCCTCGTCTTGCCAAAATCTGACGGATAACCTGATCCGGAATATAAGGTTCTAAATAACTGTCATCAATGACATCTCGACGCACGATTTTCACGATTGATCCCCAGGGTTCAGTATCTTTTAAAGCGATAAATATTGATATGTGGTTCAATTATATTTGTATTGAACGAAAATTTATATAGAGCAAAACCAATAAAATTCTTTTTGTGACAGAAGGCATTGATCGTAAGAGAGCATTACGATTTGGATTTTCATAGCAGCTTAGAATTTACGATAAATACAGAAAATTTATATCACACGAAGTGACATTTTTAAACCTGTAAATAGCAGACTGCAGAATGTGCCTTTAAGAAATCTTTACAAAAGCTTGAGTTATGAAATTAGAGAAGCTTTAAAATTTGATAAAATATGAAACATGGATTTTATGTTGGGTTTCTTTAATTATGAACAATGCAAATTATCAGCAGCGAAGCTTATTACTTCTGTTTCCATTAGGACTGCTCGCAATTGCCTCTTTTGCACTGGATAAAAGAATTCCTATCGGAATAGACTTTACAATACAGACCATTCTTTTGGAAATCTGCCGAACCATGCTCCCGGGTCTGTTTGCTGTTTCTGTTGCCTGTCTTATTCCTACATTCAACCGTTTTTACCAGCTTTTTGCAGTAGGTCTGAACTACTCCCTTTTATGCGGAATATCCATAGTTTTTTATCCGCATCTGTTCAGTCAGCCTACGGCTTGGGTGATCTCGTCTCTAGCTTCAACCATGTTCATGTTGCCTTCTCACGATCTTGATCAGAGTGCAGAGCGAGCAAGCTTTGGAGCCATTTTAATCAAGCTGACCGGCGTACTCTTTGTGCCGGCTCTAATACTGCTGAGCTTTGTGGTGATCATCAAAAATATCGAGCATTCTATTCTCATCACTTTTACCTCAGTCTTCGTAGATTCATTTTTGTCCTGTCTGTTTGTACCTATTTACGAAATTATGCTGACACTCGGTTTTAGCTCACTTTTAAACTCTCTTGTCAGCCTTCAGACCGAGAGCGACACTATCCATGCGATGCTCAACAGCATTCTGATGACCAATCTTTTTGCCCTGCCATCCCTGATTCTGGTCAGAGCATTTATGGCAAAATCCTACAACAGGCTGTTTCTGGTATTTTTAGCCATGATCACCTGTCTGACCTCAAAAATAGGATCATGCATCTCGGTTGAGCTCTCCATTTTAATGCTCTTCTATCCTGGAACCTTAATCGTCCTGTGCATCTCCTCAGTTATGCTATTCTTTTTAAGCCTGTATCTTGATTTGTCAACATTTACAAACTTTTTTATGCTCTATCAGCCTGATCTTGTGCTGAAGAATCTGGTTTTTCTGCAGCTGACCACAAGCCATTACGCACTGGTTCTGCTCTCAGTTATCCTGCCTGCCATCATGCAGGTTGTTCTGTCAAAACTGGGTACAGTAAACTATCTTAAGAACAAGTTTAAAAAGAGAACCTACACCGGCGGACTGGCTATTGATGAAATTGACAATCCTGAGTTGCTGCTTATTGCAATCTTAAAAAATATCGGTGGAAAGAGTAACATTGAAGCAGTGTCAAAGTTAGGAAGTGAGCTTATTATCAAAGTTTTTAACTATAAGCACATCTCCTCAAGAGAATTAGGGAAACTCGGAGCAAAGAATGTTCTGTTTGTACGATCTATAAATAATGTAAATCTTAATCTGGGAAATATGACAAACGTGATCTACACGAGACTGCATAATATAGTTACAGATTCAGAAAACTATACCCAGAATGAAATATCCTTATCAGAACCGTTTAGAATTGATGATTATTTAAAAGCACAGAAAGGAGACAAAAGTGAGTGATACAGACTGGATACAGATAAAACTTCGTACCACAAATCAGTCAGCTGATACTATTGCAGAGTTATTAGAGAGCTTTGGAGCTCTGGCTGTAAGTTACACCGACGCTGAAGACTCTCCTATTCTTGAGCCAAGACCTGGTGAGAGAAGACTGTGGCCCAACACTGAGGTTACAGGTCTGTTAGCTCAGGGCACCGATCCTAAGCCAATACTTGATAAGTTAAGAGCCCTCTTAGGAGATCATATCCCAATGGCTGCTACCCATCTTGAAGATAAAAACTGGATCAGAGCCTGGATGGATCAGTTCAAACCGTTAAAGTTTGGCAAAAGACTGTGGATCTGCCCTTCATGGCTTAGCGTTGACGAGAAGGACAGTGTTGTAGTTATGCTCGATCCAGGTCTTGCCTTTGGTACAGGAACTCACCCTACCACCGCCTTATGTCTTGGGTATCTTGATTCTCTTGATTTAAAGGACAAACAGGTTTTAGACTATGGTTGCGGTTCTGGAATTCTTGGAATTGCCGCTTTAAAACTTGGGGCAAAGAATGCCATCGGTGTTGATATTGATGAACAGGCTTTAATTGCTTCCAAAGAGAATGCACAAAGAAACGGAGTTGCAGAAAAACTACAGCTTGTAATGGGAACAGATAAAGAACTGAATCTTCCAAAATCACCTGTCACTGTTGCCAATATTCTGGCAGGTCCCCTGGCTGAGCTCGAACCTGTTATTGCATCACTGACAGAATCTGGCGGTCTGCTGGCTCTGTCAGGTATCTTAACTGAACAGTCACAGTCTGTTATCGAAGCATATTCAAAAGACTTTGTGATGAATAAGGTTAAAGATCTTGATGGCTGGGCCTTACTGACCGGAACTAAAAAATAGATTAAAAAAAGTATTTCTTCATTAGGTGATCACAGCGCTGGCAGCAGAAACTTTCTGCTGTCAGCGTCCCAAATAATATAGAGACAAACGGGTTATACCTTCGTTTGATCCATAAAATCCTCAAATTTCTGTAATTTGCACTCTTCAATTCTCAATTATGAGCATTTGGCTCCTGACAAATCTGTAATTTCTTAATATTTCCAGTTATACGGATCCTCATTAGTGCAATATTGCACCATCTTCAGCTTTTAATCTCAAAACTGCTCCATCGTGTTGCCATTTACCACATTTACTTTGAATTATGTTGAAAGTGAAACACTAAAAAATGATACTGAACTAAACATTCTTTAGTTAATCTTAAGGAGCTTTACTATGGGCGCACTATCAATCTGGCACTGGCTGATCCTTTTAGTTGTCGTAGCTTTGGTGTTTGGCACATCAAAACTGAAGAACATTGGCAAAGATCTTGGCGGTGCTGTCAAAGGTTTTAAAGAAGGTATGAAGGAAGCACAGGAAGAGTTTGAAGACAAACCTGTAGCAAAAGAAAGTTCAATTGAGAAAAAATAATGGACTTTATTGGTTTTGACGAACTCATAATAATCGTCGTCATTGCGCTGATAGTCTTAGGACCTGTCAGGACCTTTAAACTTATGTTCAGCCTGGGACACTTTTTTGCAAAAGCGAGGAATTACCTCAATTCTGTCAAAACCCAGTTACAGCTAGATGAAATAAGACAGGAAGTTTCTGTAATCAGAAAAAATGACTTTCACGATACTGTAAACAGAATATCTCCCTCTGCAGCTGACAGCTCTCATCACAACGGAAAAAGGCAGTGGACGGTGACTGCTGATGATTTCAGGGAAAAAGATGAGAAATCATCAGACAGAAATGAAGTGCCTAAAGACAGGGTACAGACAGATGAAAAGAAAAATAACAGCAACAGCCTGCAGTTAGCAGAAAGAGTTGAAAAGCTTGAACAGGAAATTGCCAAACTCAAAGAGAATATTGCACAATAACGGATATTCTGATGATTTTGCAGCCTTTCTGAGACCTTTTACAAGGTGACCTATATGAAAGAAGATACAACAGAAAAACTTCAGAGCATGACAGTAACAGAGCATCTTCTGGAACTGCGAAAAAGAGTAATACTGATTATTGCAGGAATAGTCATCTGCACTGCAGCCCTTGCGCCTTTCATGCAACTTCTTTTTGATTATCTGTCAAAACCTCTGTTAAGTGCGCTGCCTCAGGGTACACAGCTGCTTTCTGTAAGTGTAATTGCTCCTGTAATGGGGCCATTAAAAGTGCTTCTGTTCTCTGCATTTTGTATCAGTTTTCCCTTTACGCTGTTTCAGATCTGGGAATTTTTCTCTCCTGGCTTATATAAACATGAAAAGAAAGTGGTGATCCCTTTTATTATTTCTTCGGTTTTCATGTTTATACTTGGAGTTGCCTACTGTTACTTTATTGTTTTCGGTTTTCTGTTTAAGTTTATTGCATCCTTTTCACCTGAAACTATCTCTTTTGCGCCAGATATCGATTCGTATATCAGTTTTGTTCTGCATATGTTTTTAGCTTTTGGAATTACCTTTGAAGTACCGGTAGCAGTCATTCTGTTAAGCGCACTTAATGTTGTAACTCCAACAAAACTCAAAAAATTTCGCCGCTATCTAATCGTTATTGCATTCTTAATTGCAGCTGTTCTTACACCTCCTGATGTCACCTCTCAGCTGATGCTGGCTTTACCAGTTATCATTCTTTACGAGATTGGAGTTATTTTCTCGAGCCTTCTCTTCAGAAAAAGAGAAAATACAGAACTTTCCGCTCAGATCGCAAAATAACCGTTAAAGCCTGCATTCTGTTCTTATTTACATCACTATTCAGAACAGCATGATCTGAAACAGATCATGTTGCTCTGTTTCTGACATTAGTGTGCACTTCCACATTATTTATGAGCATTTACTTTGCAATTACAACATTTTTAATATCTTTTGTTGTATTTTAGTTGTACTTACAACATTTATGTGATACTTTAAACATAACAAAACAACAAACTGGCTTTCTGAATATGATAGGAGTTCTTATGGCAATTAAATCAATTCTTTCAATGAATGCCTTTGATCAGAGCGATGTAGGCTCTCTCCCTGAAGACATAAAAGATGAAACAAAGCGTCGTTTAGATGTGTTTGGCTCTGCTTCGGTTCTCTTTTTTAAAGAACCCATTGAAGTGGTAAAAGGTGAAGGCTGTTATCTGTTTGACAACCGAGGAACCAGGTTTTTAGACTGCTATAACAATGTGGCCTGTATCGGTCACGGTCATCCCCGTGTAGCAGAATATGTAGGTAAACAGCTCTCTGTTGTCAACACCCATACAAGATATCTGAACAAGGTAGTTGACGATTATGCGGAAAAATTATTAAAGACCTTTCCTGCACCTTTAGACAAGATTGCTATGACCTGTACAGGATCTGAAAGTAACGATCTTGCTTTGCGAGCAGCTTTTTACCTAACAGGTGGTAAAGGTGTAATTGTTACTTCCGGAGCCTATCACGGCAACTCCTATCTGACCACCTTTGTATCTCCATCGAGCACAAAGGGTAAGGTGACAGCTGACTTTGTAAGAACTGTACCTGCTCCTGACACCTACAGAATTGCCCCTGATGTTCTTGCAGACAGGTTTGCAAGTGATGTTGAAAAGGCAATTGAAGATCTTGAAGCTCATGGAATTAAATTTGCAGCAATTCTTTTTGATGATATCTTTTCATCTGATGGTGTATTTGCAGATCCTCAGGGATTTATTAAAAAAGCCATCGATGTGGTTCATAAACACGGCGGTGTCTATATTGCCGATGAGGTTCAGCCAGGCTTTGGAAGAACCGGTAAGATGTGGGGGTTCATGAGACACGATGTGGTACCTGATATTGTAACCATGGGTAAACCTATGGGTAACGGTTATCCTATGGCGGCTATGGTAACCAGAAGTGAAATCATTGATGCCCTAAAGGGCACGGGTTACTTTAACACCTTTGGCGGTACACCTGGCGCTGCGGCAGCAGGTACTGCTGTACTGGAAGTTTTACAGGAAGATGATTTAATCAGCAACGCAAAGGATGCCGGTGACTATTTAAGGGCAGGTCTGAGAGAACTTTCAAAAGATCATCCATGTCTTGGTGATGTAAGAGGTGCAGGCTTATTTACAGGGCTTGAAGTTGTAAAAGATCCTGATACCAAAGGAGTTGATTCAGAAAGCGCCACTCTGCTTATCAACAGATTACGCTATAACAACGTTCTCATTGGTGCTGCAGGTCCTTATGGCAACATTCTCAAGATCAGACCTCCACTGCGATTCTACAGAAAAGACGCCGATTTCTTTATAGATGCAATTACAAAATCCTTAAAAGAGATTGGCAAATAAAAACTGTTAACCAACCATCAATTTATAAAGGCATGAAAGATGATTTCGTGCCTTTTATATCTTTGTGATCTTGTAAACAGCCTCTTATGTTTCAGCAACACCTGAAACAATATCTCCCATCAAACTGCAATCATCATGATTTAGCTTTATTTATACATAATCCGCTATATATGGAATATACAAAATAGAATACTGCCTCTGATATCTATTATGATCTGACCACATAAAATGCATTTCCTAATGGTGCTGCAAAATTTAACATTTTTAACTGGTACGACAGATATCATCTTTGTCTAAGAGAGAAGAAGGAAACGAAATTTTTACCTTTTAAAGGTCATCAGATTACATAAAGGTAACCTTGGAGGATATCATTAAAATACTGAATCTGGAGACGGATATCCTGATATTTTCTTTAAGGATGCCGGTAGCAGAAAGGTAGCCATTGTTGAGATTAAATCTTCACCTGTAGGCTCTGACTTTGTAACTGCAAGTGAGAATGCGCTTTCTCAGATAGAAGAGAAAAACTACGCTGAACCTATGATGACAAACAGATCAGTTATGAGTATTTATGCCTATGGAATTGCCTTTGCGGCAAGACCTGTGCTGTCACTGTAAAAAGACTGAAGTGATTATTTATGATCCATACATTATTCATTTGTTTTTAATAACGCTCTTACGACCACATATTCTTACTAAGTACCATGCCTTTACTAAGCGGTAAATGACACTCTACTTTCTACATTTAAAATTCAACTATAAGATGAAAAAAAGAACGGTTCTGTGGTTCTGGTTCTCAAAAAGTCTTTGTGACAGCTCTATATTCAGGAGCCAAAAACGGCGTTATCTGACGATAACGCCCAAAATAAGAAAAATGAACGGTTGAGAAAAAAAAGATAGTTATGATTTTGCCATTTCACTTTCGTAAAGCTTGCGCATTTCATCTAAGGCACCAGATGATTCAGGTAAAATCTGACCACCGTCAATGATAAGATTATGCCCGTTTACGTACCATGATTCTTTTTGAGCCAGAAATAAAGCAGCATTGGCAATGTCAAATCCTGTGCCAAGTCTTCCTACGGGTACTGCTTTTTCCATAATATCCACATAGTTCTGTCCTAAGGATTTCAGTCCTTCAGTCATAACATTACCTGGAGATACAGCATTTACGGTAATTCCATATGGAGCTAATTCCATGGCAGCTGTTCTCATAAAACCTAACTGAGCGGCCTTGCTTGCTCCATATACAGCCCATCCAGGATAGCCTGTGATAGGACCTGTAATTGATGATGTTAAAATTATTCTGCCGTATTTCTGTTTCTTCATCTGAGGCATTACTGCCTTTATAGAATGAAACATACCTTTGACATTGATATCCATTACTAGATCAAAGTCTTCATCTGTCATCTCCGATAACGGCACCTGAGGGATCACACCAGCGTTTGACAGTAGGATATCAATCTTTCCGTAGGTATAAATAGCAGTTTTGGCCATAGCCTCCATTTGCTCATAGGAGGTTACATCTCCTGCAAAGGCAACAGCCTCACCACCTGATTTTTTTATTTCATCTACAACCTCGTCAAGTGTCCCCTTGCGTCTGGCTACACATACAACCTTACATCCTGATTTGGCAAAGCTTATAGCCATTGCCCTGCCTATACCAGATCCGGCACCAGTCACAATTGCAGTACTGCCCTTTAAGCTGTCATACATAATAAAATTCTCCCTACTTTAAATATCTTCCTGCAAGATATGATTCACACAGTCTTACAGTATCCTTTGTAACTTGAAGGCCTTCCTTAGCGGCAAATGGAACCTCACTGTGGCTTGTACACCAGGACATAAGTTCAATACGACGCATAATCGACAGGGTTGGCAGAAGATCTTTTTCATAATCAGAAAGCTTAGTTACCTTTTCATAACCTTTAATCCACGCTCTGGCAAGTTTCACTGCATCCTCAGACTGCTCCATAAAGCTTAAAGCTGCAGCAAAGTCGAACAGATACCAGCCAAATCCCATATCATCAAAATCGATTACATGAAGTTCACTACCGTCTACAAGCAGGTTTGTAGCTCTGCAGTCAGAGTGGATCACTCCAAAGTTGTAATTATTCTCTCCATAATCATCCATGAGTGTTTTGACCACATCAACTGTCCGGCCTACGGTTATTTTTCCAGAATCATCAAGACCGTTACTGTTCTTCCAGTTACCCCAGTAGGCGTGCTCTCCGATAATGCCGTCAAAATCCCAGACTCGCCTTGTAAACCAGTCTGGTCTTTTCCACTGTCTGGCGTGATTATGCATTTTGGCACTGATCTCACCTACAACTTCAAACCAGTGATCAAGTCCTGATAGCTTTAATGAAGGCTCGCTTCCGTTGAGCTTTTCAAAGGCAACTATCATTCTGTGATCTCCTGATGCTGTCATGGTCATTGCCACATACTCTCCTGTTGACAGGGGAACCGGCCTTGCAGTGGAAATGACATGATCATCTGCAAGAGCTTTAACCCATGCAAGCTCTGATCTAATTGCATCTTTGGTTGAAT
This sequence comes from uncultured Succinivibrio sp., assembly GCA_934218695.1. GTDB lineage: Bacteria > Pseudomonadota > Gammaproteobacteria > Enterobacterales > Succinivibrionaceae > Succinivibrio. The sequence continues at coordinate 2,345 of CAKQDA010000016.1, read as the reverse complement.
AGTCGTTACGCTGAACTCTTAAGATTAGTGATCGCCCCTTATCTGGGCCCTCTTTAGGATCAGTTGCACAGAAAGTGGCATTCTCTGACAGATTGATTAGTTTTGCATAAGCCTTATCGCTCATTCCCCACAGTTTTAAGGAACTGTTTACCATGTCAGTAAGTTCTTTTACTGTTTGTGGCTCGTATTCTTTGCTCATAATGTCACCTTTCTATAAAGCTTGTATACAGGAGGAGCAGGCTTTAAAGCATGTTTCTACCGTATCCGCGATTAAATGTTGAACCTGATTTGAACTTCAAAGCATATTGGAACTTTTCAACACAATATGTTGTACTTTTAACATAAAAATAATTCTTTGTTGCTTGTCAGTCAATATCTAACAAAAATATTTTTGTTTTTACATTTTTTTATTGTATTCACCACATTTTTTATGTATTGTTATATACAACTTCAACATTTTATGAATAAAGTTACACATCTGGAGGTCATTATGACTGAGTTAACACGCCGTTCTATGTTAAAAATGATGGGGGCATGCGCTACTGCTGCCTGTGCTCCTGCAGTTCTGTCATCTAAGGCATTTGCAGGTGAAAGAGATAAGGAATTGAATATTCTGTGCTGGGAAGGCTATAACAGTGCTGATGTACTTGATCCATACAGAAAACTGACCGAGGCATCAGTTAAGGCAGAATCTGCAACTAATGATCCTACCATGGTAAATAAGCTGCGTGCCGGTGAGACCAAGATCTGGGATTTAATCAACGTTAACAACCCATGGGCAAGAAAAGTTCTTTTCCCTGAAGGTCTTATTACACCCCTAGATGAAAAGGTCTTTGCGCCATACTTTGACAGTATGCTGCCTACCTTTAAATACCCATACAGCTGGGCTATGAGCGAGGACGGAACCAAACTGCTTGGTATGGTGCAGCGATTCGGGCCTTACAACTTCGTAGTAAATACCGACAAGATCTCAAGAGAGACAGCTGAAAAGACAGGATGGAAACTCTGGGCAGATGACAGTCTGAGTGGAAAGTACGCCATCAATGAGGCTGATGACTGGAACGTGGCACATATGTTCACAATTGCGGGAATTGATCCTTATAAGGAACATACAGCAGATGAAATGGCCTCTTTTGAAAAAACATGCAAGAGGATCTTTGGCAATGCCAAGTTCGTAGGTGATATTGCTGCAGTAAACCAGGCTCTGGTAAATGGTGACATTGATGCTTACATTTCTGGTGGTACCTATACAGCATCTTTAGCAAGAGCTGAAGGCTTAGATAATATTAGAGCAATCTCTCCTCTTGAGAATGCGTTAATGTGGGTTGAGGTAACCTCTGTTGTAAATAACCCTGTTCACTCACCTTTAGCTGAGGATTTCTTAAAGCACGTACAGGATCCTGAAGTTGCTCATACCGTAGCATTTGCAGAAGGTACCTTTAACCCTGTAGCTCAGATGGGTAACAAGAAGTGCCTTGATCTGTTTACATCAGATGAGTTAGATGCAATTCAGTGGGATTCATTAGAGGAAGAAATGTCACGTTCACGTGCTTACGATATTGTTCCTGACTATGATAAAGCACACGACATCATGGTAGAAGCAAAGAGAACCAAAGGTTAATCAGATTCATCATCTCCATAATGTGCCGGCTTATGCCGGCATTATTTTGGACATGCAACTGTATATAAGAACATTTCCACTAATATAGTTAAAAATTAGTCATCTTATGAACCATTTTTTAATGTACTTGCAATTTCACTTAAATTCATACGGACGATATTTAGCATCTCTTTTGCGTTGTAATTATACGAAATATTCCAGTTAGGAATTTTCTGTTTAAAAGATTTAGCGTCATATAACATTCCTCGCATATCAACAACATTCGCTGCGTTCCAATTTTCTATTGGCTGATTGAATGAAGTAGCTCCTTTGAACATTTCCTTCATATTTTTAACATTGGAAACATCCCAATTTTCTAAAGGTTGGTTAAAAGATATTGCCCCACAAAACATTTCGCTCATATCGGTAACATTAGAAACATTCCAATTGTAGATAGGCTGGTTAAATAATATTGCGTCTTTGAACATTGCACTCATGTCAGTTACACTAGATACATTCCAATTTTCAAGTGACTGATTAAAAGATTTTGCTCGATAAAATAAAGCAAACATATTAGTAACACTAGAAACATTCCAATATCCAATTGGCTGGTTAAATGATGCGGCCCCCTTGAACATTGCACTCATATCTGTAACATTGGAAACATCCCAATTGTAGATAGGCTGGTTAAATAATATTGCGTCTTTGAACATTGCACTCATGTCAGTTACACTAGATACATTCC
>CAKQDA010000015.1 GCA_934218695.1 uncultured Succinivibrio sp. | reverse complement strand
ATAGAGCAGATTAAGACACGAGACTATGGCAAAATTGTGCCTAGAAAGGATGAGCTGTTAAGAATAGCTGCTGTCTTCAATGCTGATCCAAAGGTGAGAGCTTTTACTGAGTATCAGGAAGTTTAAGCTTACAATGAATTTTAAGTGCAAATCTTAACTGAATAATACCTACATATCCTAAGCGCCACATAAAAACTATCCTGTGGCGCTAATTTTAACAAGTAGTAGATAATACTAAGATCTTCAAGCTAGATTGAATATAAGAACAGCAGACCCATTCAGTGCAACGAGTGCCACTAGCACTGATTTTGAAAAAAATACCTTTCTAAAATTCTCTTAAATTTGGCAACAATTATCCCTGATTAGGTCAAAACAGGAGCTTTTCAATATATAATCTAGAAGAAGGTTTGGAGATAATTACATATGAAAGATATCAGCTCAACAGGCTCATTTATAAACTTTTATCTAAATAATTACATTTATGTAGATAAAACACAGTACATTAGAGACCTTATAAAGCTTGAAAGAGTTTTTATCTCCCGTCCACGTCGTTTTGGTAAATCTCTTACCTTAGATACCATAGCAACTTTATTTGAAACAGGTGTAGAGCCTTACTTTAAAGGAACCTGGATTTATGACAAGTGGACTGAACCTACCTATCCTGTATTCAGACTGAGTTTCTTGAATTTAGATAATTCCTCAATGGACTTATTCAAAAAACAGCTAAATTCAAAAATTACTGAATTTGCAAATAAAATCAGTGTAAAAGGATATGTCGAAAAAACAGAGCCTGAAGACTCAATATTAAGTCTGCTTGAAAAACTAGAAGAAGAAACTCGTCAAATCGTTATTCTCATTGATGAGTATGACTATCAGTTAACCTCTAACATCAATAATGATGAACTCTATAAACAATTCCAGCAAAAAATAAAAAGAATTTATGCCAACATCAAAGATAAGTTTGCAATTAAGTTCTTAGGAATTACTGGTGTCACCAGATTAAAAGATGTAGCGATATTTTCAGTAGGTTCTGATATCAGAGATATCACCAACTCAAGTGCCTATTCTCAGATGATAGGTTTTACTCGAGACGAGATTAAAAAGTTCTACATCGATTATTTAAAGTTAGCTGCATCCTATGAGAACAACTGCTCAGTAGATGACGTAACCGACACTCAGATTGAATCTTTGTTAGATAGACTTGCCAAGAACTATGATGGTTACTGTTTTGATGAAGACTATGAAAAGAAAGTATTCAGTACATGGTCGGTTAATACATTCTTTCAGTCAGTTGTTGACAAGAAAAAAGTTCAGTTTGGAGAGTACTGGTACGACAACGGAGGTTTGCCATCTATCTTAGTTAACTATTTAAAAACACATGAACTAAATATTTTTGAATACTTAGACAAGGATAAGTTCTTAAAAGTATCCAGTGATGATTTTAAAAATCCTACAGCATTAACCACAATCAATCAAAACGTACTGATGTGTCAGACAGGATATTTAACTTTAAGATCAGATCTTAATAAAACCTCTACAGTAGCATTAGGTATTCCAAACGGTGAGATCTATAAAGCCTTAAACAGGTTGCTTGCAAACAACATCTTTAAAGGCAACACCGATATCACTGATGACTATGGTAGAAGCCTGTTAGAAGTAGGCACTGTTGATGACATCATCAACCTCTTTAACAGTGCTTTAAACTCTGTGTCCTATGACAATTATCCAATCGTGTCAGAATCATCAGTACAGAATATGTTAAAGCTTTACCTGTTAGGTGCACATCAGAAAGTACTATCTGAACTTCATGAAGCAAAGGGCAGAGCTGATTTAGTTGTAAATACAGATAACAGAAGAATCGTCTTTGAATTTAAGTATGCAAAAAATGAGACTGAAGCTAAGGCAAAACTACTCGATGCAGTGGAACAGATTAAAACACGAGACTATGGCAATATTGTGCCTAAGAAAACAGAGCTTTTAAGAATAGCTGCCGTGTTCAATGCTGCTCCTAAAGTAAGAGCTTTTACTGAGTATCAGGAAGTTTAAGCTTACAATGAATTTTAAGTGCAAAGCTTAACTGAATAATACCTACATATCCTAAGCGCCACATAAGGCTAATCAAGTGGCGCACTAAGTCCTAAGAGCATGAACCAACCTGATACCTGTCATTTTTTTTAATCATGAATTAGCTGTTTAATCCTAAGCGTGATTTTCAAAAGGTATTTATTTACTTTTTTTATACACCAATCTAAATCTGGAACGATGCCTTTATAAGATTAGTTCATAAGGTAAGGCAATGATTATTTTCTTCTAAATTCCTCAATCCTTAATTTCTCTTAGATCTTTGTACTCATAGCCTTACCTTTCAAATTTTAGTTAAAGACCATGTTGCTACCTGCAACTTGGTTATACAAATCAAAATCTCATATATCTGAGTTTATAAAAGCAAAGCTAAAAGTTGTAACAAAGATCGGTTTATTAGATAAAAAGAACGATAAAAGACCATCAATAAAATACCTGCTAAAGGTATTAGACCATAAAAGCGAGTGTAGTATGAAATTTAAAGACATCTTAAAAAATCTCAAGTTCAATTTTAGAACCCATCCTGTGTTCAGCTTTGCTTTCATCATTGCAACAGCATTTGTAGTGTTTAGCTTTGCACTTTGTTTTACAAGAGTGAGTTTTGTAAAACAATGCGAAAACGGTGATATTGCAGCATGTAACAGAGCCTGTGCTATCAAAGGCAGAACTGCCTGTGCAAATCTTGCGTTTTACTACCAGCAGGGTATTCATGCAAGAAAAGATGAGCAAAAAGCTCTTTATTATTACCAAAAATCGTGTTCTCAAAAGTTAAGCTACGCTTGCAGACAGGCTGAGCTAATAGAAAAGCAACTTAATTATAAGATGTTAAACAATCAGTAGAAGATTACTAAAGGCAGAACACGGCAAAAAACATTTAATTTGGAGAAACCTATGGTTAAAGCAGTTGCTAATAGTCCTCATATCTACAATAGGAATGTATCTTATGCAACTAACACAGCAATAGTGTTTTTTTATGAAAGTTCATATAAGCATGCATTGTCTAGCAGTTAAAATGATGAAAACTTGAAAAACGTATCAGTGCGCATTTTTGACTAAAAAGCCATCTCCAAGATGTCCTGTTTTGCTTAAAACAATTGGAGATTACAACCTTATGACGTGTAAGTACTTACATTATTATTGAAGTTGCACCAGTTAATTTATAAGTTACGTCGAAGAGAACTTTAGGAGATATCTTATGATTTCACTTGTTGATTTTGTTAAAGCGTTTAATACTGATTTAAACTACCGCATTGTGGTTCATGCTGAAGAAAGCGGAGATCCTTTTACCCGCATTTACAGCAATAAAAATGAATTTCTTGAAAAAGTGCAAAACACGTCTTGGCTTGACAAGTATTATTTCAAAGACGCGGATTTTAACTTTGAATATGTGTTGGATGAAGATACACAAAAAACGAATATTGTTAAAGATAAATATATATTGCACATTTGTGTGAAAACGCTTAGACACGAACGCAATTTAAAATTGCCCATTAAATTAGATGATTTTACGATAAACGATTTAAAAGAATTTGAAAAAGAATTAAATTATGTTAAAAATTTTAAAATCAGCAATGTAATTACGGAAAACAATATTGTTAAATCTTTTAATGTTGAGAAATGTGAATGAAACTTAAAGGATCTGAAAACAGTATTCTGCATGGCTTAATGTATGATATTAACATCAATAAAGATCAGGTTCTTTTTTATTGAGTTACGGTAAACATCTAAATGATAAGACAAGCAAATTCATAATTTTGTAGCAGGGCTAAACATTGAATACGTCAAGCCATTGAAAACGTCAAACAAATTCAAGAACGACATCAACTTTACCTGATAACAGCAATTATACTAAAGATCTAGCTTACAAAGCATTGTCTGTAGTGTATTCTTACTTCTTATTGGATGTAGCTGCTTAAAAGTTGCTGCTGGATTACGTTTGATTTTTGCCATTTAAAACTCCAATTAAGTCGTAAAATGATATCAGACTTAATTGGGTTTACACGGAATTTATTTCACTCTCAGATTTTTACCTAATCTTTAGAGTTAATTAAATCTCGAAAGATTAAGCCATATCAAGCTATATATAAGGTAGCCAGATCAAATCTTAGAATTAACTCTTACACGAGTGAGTCTTACTTGGTACCAAAGATTCTGTCACCAGCATCACCAAGACCTGGGCAGATGTAGGCATCTTTATTTAACTCTCTGTCTAACTGACCTACGTAGATCTGAACATCAGGGTGAGCTGTTGCAAGTTTCTCTAAACCTTCAGGAGCTGCAATGATGCATAAGAACTTAATCTTTTTGCCACCTTTTTCTTTAATCATATCTACAGCATCAACAGCTGAACCACCAGTTGCTAACATAGGATCTAAGATCACACAGGTTCTCTCTTCAAGGTTCTGTGGTAACTTGCAGTAGTAAGGAACTGGTTTGTGAGTTACCTCATCACGGTACATACCAATGTGACCGATTCTAGCTGAAGGTACTAAAGCATCAAGACCTGGTACCATACCTAAACCTGCTCTTAGAACAGGGATAATAGCAAGCTTTAAACCATCTAACATTGGAGTCTTGCACTTCTCAAGAGGAGTCTCAACTTCAACTTCTTTTAAAGGTAAATCGCTTAAAGCTTCATATGCTTCTAGCATTGCAATTTCTTCAATTAAAGTACGGAACTTGTTAGTAGAAGCCTCTTTATCTCTTAATAAAGAGATCTTGTGCTTGATAAGAGGGTGCTTGAAGATTGTAATGTTAGGCTGTTTTGTAAAATCCATTCTATTTATCCTTTTTTCAATCTACTAAATTTTAAAATTTATCTATGCCTTTATCTGTAAAGAAAACTGTTTTAAAAGTCAGTTATCTAGAAGTAGCTTTCTATAAAAGTGATCTTCAGACAATATAACTCTCAATAAAAATAACTTTCTACCAAAGTAACATCAGTAAAAATAACATTCAATAAAAGAACAGACTGTGTCTGTTCTTTTACTTAACAAGGCTAAGCCTTGTGGTGGATCTCGTTTTCAATGACGCTCTCATCGAAAATGTATTTGTTACCAGGTAATACTGCATTTAAAACAATACCTGCAATTGCAGCAATAGCAAGTGAGGTTAAGGTTACAGAAGTACCAAAAACAGAGAAGGTTAAACCGTCTTTAAAGCCTAAGCCTGACACGAAGATCACAGCTGCAATGATGAGGTTTCTTGACTTAGATAAGTCAACTTTATTCTCAACGATGTTTCTTACACCAATAGCTGAAATCATACCGTAGAGGATAAAGGAAATACCTCCGATGATAGCTGTTGGCATGGTTGAAATGATAGCTGAGAATTTAGGTACTACAGATAAGATAATAGCTAGTAATGCAGCCATTCTTACAACCTTAGGCTCATAAACTTTTGACATAGCAAGAACACCGATGTTCTCACCATAGGTAGTATTAGCAGGACCGCCGATGAAGCCTGCAAAGGCTGTAGCTAAACCATCACCTAATAAGGTTCTGTTAAGACCTGGCTTTGCAATAAAGTTCTTACCAACAGTAGCAGAGATTGCTGACATATCACCGATGTGCTCCATCATGGTAGCAGCTGCAATTGGAGCCATTACTAAGATAGCGGTTAAATCAAACTTGCACATCTGGAATGGTGGCAGACCTACCCATGAAGCACTAGATATTGAAGCATAGTTAATAATTGCTGAGCCATCAGTATTAGTAAAGCCTGCTATATCCAAGATTAAAGCTACGATGTAGAGTAATACCACTCCCATTAAAATGGGGATGAGCTTTAACATGCCTCGTCCCCAAATATTAAATACGATAACGGTTAGAATTGCAGCTAAGGCTAATGGCCAGTTAATAGCAGAATTTGAAATAGCAACAGGAGCTAATGACAGACCAATACAAACAATCATTGGTCCTGTAACAACAGGAGGTAGGAATCTCATGACTTTGGCAATACCTACTAATTTAATAATAGCTGCCATCACAAGATAAACTAAACCAGCGACAACCACACCACCACAGGCATAGGCTGCTTTATCATTAACACTCATGGTTGCATACATGCCAGTGTTAAAGTTTGCAATAGTATAGAAACCACCTAAGAAAGCAAATGATGATCCTAAAAAGGCAGGAACCTGTAACTTAGTGCACAGGTGGAAGATTAAAGTACCGGCACCTGCGCAGAATAAAGTAACAGAAACTGTAAGACCAGAGGTTAATTCTTCACCTGTAGCATCTTTAAAAAAGCCCATAACTAGGATTGGCACTAAGATAGTAGCACCGAACATAGCAAACATATGCTGAACTGCTAAGATCAGCATCTTCTTTTTATTGAGCACAAGGGGAGTTTCAATAGTATTGTCTGTGTTATTCATAAAGTTGTCTTTTAGGTAAGGTTGTAGAGTAGCTGTATTCATACAGCATCTTATAACTGCTTTAAAAGCACAAAAGCGCGATCTTATCAGAGTAAGCTAATCTTGACTAGAAAATAAGAATGTCTAAAGACATTTCGTATTGGTAAATAGTCGAAGAGGTAAACAGTCTAACAGTAAGATTCTACTAAGGTCTTACTACTCAAACTATTCCCATATCTAACTAAATAAGCAAGCCTCTTTTAAATCAGTCAGAAGAATTTTACATCAAAATAAAGAGGGAAAACTTTCTAAATATAAGCGGTTTTTAGATTACAGATTAAGATCACAGATTGAGTCCATATATAAGTAAATAAGAGTCAAAATAGAGTAATTTTGAGCTTTATCATTTCAAAGATGGTACTGGTATGCAAATCTTATAGAAGTTTGTAAAGCCTTTTATTTTTGTTGCGTTACTTAATAGCGTGTGTTGGCTACTGAAATTGAATTCCTTATACTCTAGCTCATCTTCCTCGTCAATTTTTATTTTCTCAGGAACAACTATCAGGCAAGCAGGTACTTCATTTGGAATATCATTTCCATATAGTTGATGTAAGATTTTAATTCGTTCAATAATCTTGAACTATTATAAATAGCACCAAATCAGTGATTTTCAACTCAATCTAATCTTTTCTTGAAAATTAAATTAAAGCGTATGTATAATCAGTCTACGTCCTGCATATTCAGGCGGAATCACAGTTTAAGGCTATTTCAGGAATAGTTTGTACCTCATATGTTAGATAACGCAGTAGTTGTAAAGTTAAGTGGCAAAGCATTAGGCGGTGTAGAAGAACTGTCTAAACTTTTCACTGCCTGCCGTGGACAGAAATTGGTAGTTGTTCATGGAGGTGGCGTAGAGGTTGATGCTTTGTTTAAAGCTTTAAATCTTGAGGTTAAAAAGAAGAACGGTTTAAGAGTAAGTCCTCGTGAACAGATGCCATACATCAGCGCAGCATTAGCTGGTATGTGCAACAAAGGTTTACAGGCATTAGCTATTAAAAACGGTCTGAATGCTTTAGGTATGTTAGCAAGTGATGGTAAGACCATCACTGTAAGACAGTTATCAAAGGATTTAGGCATGGTAGGCGCCGTTGAACCTAATGATAAGAAGTACCTTACTTTACTTCTTGAAAACGGATATACACCAATCATCGCATCTTTAGCACACGATGATAACGGTGATCTGTACAATGTAAATGCAGATGATGCAGCTTTAGCTATTGCAAGAGTATTAAATGCTCCTCTGTATTACATTTCAGATGTACCAGGTGTCCTTGATAAAGAAGGTAAGCTCATTGATGAGCTTGATGAAAATAAAGTTAATGCTTTAATTGCTGATGGCACTATCTCAGGTGGCATGACAGTTAAAGTAAAGAGTGCAATTGATGCAACCAAGCTTATCAAGAAGCCTGTATACATTGCCTCATTCAAAGATCCAAATCTTGCTAAAAATCTAATCTCCCGGTCTCGGCTTGGCACAGTATTCAATGTCTAATAGCTTTTGCAGTACATAAAAGACAATGTTTTAGAAAAGAACTTTTATAAGTAAGCATTTATAAACAAACATTGTCAGATTTAAAAATAAGAAATCTTAATATGTACTGCGGGCTTTAAAGCATAGTAAAACTATTAACAGGCATTTATATATTTTTTAGGCAAAGTCGATATACATAAAATCGTGGAGACACATCTATATGCCACCTATAAATCAGAATTCATCATCATTTGTATTATTAGATGAAATCAAACAGAACACATTAGAAGAACTTTATGACAAGGTAGTTGATCTTTATGACAAGAAGTTAATGTCAAAAGAGGATCTGACTAAGGTTAATGAATCATTAGTTACTTTAAATCAGGTGTTCTTAAAACAGGAAAAAGCAAACTTCACCGTAAGACAGGCAACTTTAGCTGATGTTGACTCTCTTATGGATATGATTGAGTACTGGGCAAAGCAGGGACAGAATCTTCCTCGTAAGAGAAATGACATCATCCGTGGTATTCAGACCTTTGCTGTCTGTGTCAAAGATGACAAGGTAGTAGGCTGTGCCTGTTTATATGTTTATGACTCAGGTTTAGCTGAAATACGCTCATTAGGTGTATCACCTGTAATTCAGCGACAGGGACAGGGCAGGGCGATTGTAAACTACCTCTTAAAGAGAGCATCAAAGATGTTCATTCAAAGAGTATTTGTGCTCACAAGAAGTCCTGAATTCTTCTCAAAAGTAGGCTTCCAGAAAACAGTTATTGAAGCTCTGCCTGAGAAGATTTTAAAAGACTGCGAAAACTGTCCAAAGCGTGAAAAGTGCGATGAAGTGGCATATATCTACAATGTAAAGGATCACAACTAATATGAAAATCACCAGAAAAACTTTTGACGAGGTAATGTTCCCTTGTTACACCCCAATGAACATGGTTATTAAGAAGGCTCATGGTTCATATATTTTTGATAATGAAGGTAACAAGTACGTTGATTTAACCTCAGGTATTGCTGTTAACTGTTTAGGTCATACTCCAGATGGAGTTCAGAAGGTAATTAAAAAGACCTGCAAGAACTTAATTCATGTAAGTAATATCTTCTGCAACGAGTACACACTGTCATTAGCTAAGAAGCTAACCTCTCTTACAGGTTATGACAAGGTCTTCTTTGTAAACTCAGGTGCTGAAGCTAATGAGACAGCTTTAAAGTTAGCTCGTCGTGTTGCTTTTGATGACTATGGCGCAGATAAGAATGAGATCATCTCATTTGTAAACAGCTTCCATGGCAGAACCTTCTTCTCTGTAACCGTAGGTGGTCAGGAGAGTTATTCAGATGGTTTTGGACCAAAGCCTGCTGCTATTACCCATATTCCATACAATGATATTGCAACCTTTGAAAAGACCATCTCAGATAAGACCTGTGCTGTGATCTTAGAGCCTATTCAGGGTGAGGGCGGTATTATCAAAGCTGATGATGCTTTCTTAGTAAAAGTACGTGAGTTATGCGATAAGTACCACGCAGCTTTAATCTTTGATGAGGTTCAAACCGGTGTCGCAAGATCAGGTACTCTGTACGCTTATGAGCAAACACCTGTTAAACCTGATATCTTAACCTCAGCCAAAGGTTTAGCTTCAGGTCTTCCAATTGGTGCTGTTTTAACCTATGACAACTTTGCAAAACATTTTGTTCCTGGTACCCATGGATCAACCTTCGGTGGTAATGCTTTAGCCTGCTCTGTAGGCTGTTATGTACTAGATAAGGTAAGTGACAAGAAGTTCTTAGAGAATGTAAAAGCAACATCTGAGTACATTAAAGCCTCAATCAAGAAACTTGATGAAAAGCATCATGTCTTTGATGATGTAAGAGGTGAAGGTTTACTCATGGGCCTTGTTTTAAATAAGAAATACTCTGGTAAGTCTGGAGCTTTGCAAAAAGAATGTTTTAAGCATAAGTTATTAACCTTAACCGCTCATGGCGATGTCTTAAGACTTGCTCCTGCTTTAAACATTAAAAAGTCAGTTGTAGATGAAGCTATGAAGCTTTTAGATAAAGCTTTAACCGATTTTGTTAAAGATAATGCCTAATAGAGAACATAAATTTTGAACTTGATTTAAAGGATCTTTAGTACATGAAGTTTTAAAGTGAAACAAAGTACTTTCATAAGTTTCTTTAAAACAACTGAAGATAACTCTCTGTTATCCTGAAATAAGGCACCGTGTGAAATAGAACCATGTGGTGCCTTAATAGTTTTTTATGTATGTTTTTAAAGACAATAATCGGACCGAAATTACAACCTAAAGATAATCATATATAATAAGGATGTGATAAAGAAATTATTCAGGATTAAAAACAATGAGCAACAGAGAATTCCTACCACTGCCAGAAAGTCCTGCAGGCTTTGAAGAGTTAAAAGATTCAGGCAGCTACTTTGTGGATAAGACTGAGTATATAAAGACAGTATTTACAGACTCAGCTACAGTTCTTCTGTTCACAAGACCAAGACGATTTGGCAAGACACTGCTCATGACCATGTTTGAGACTTTCCTGAAAATAAATAAAGACAACCCATTTGACACATCTTTACAGGAAAAATACTTTAAGGGCACAAAGATACTTGAAGATACAGAGTTCTGTAAGAAGTTCATGGGAAAGTATCCTGTTATAGAAATCAGCCTTAAGGATGTTGATGGTAATAATTACGAAGAGGCTTATAGAAATTTTGCTAAGGTAGTATGTGATTGTGCATCTAAATTTAAATATCTTTTAGACAGCTCTAAATTAGAAGATTCAGATAAAGATGATTTAAATATGATCACTGATAAAAGCTTTTTAAGAGAACAGAAAAACTCAGACTATCTTACAGGCTCTCTAAAAACACTGGCAACAGCTCTGTATAAAGAGTATGGCAAATATCCAGTTCTGCTCATAGATGAATATGATGTGCCTTTGGCCAATGCCTCATATCATGACACCACAAATAAAAAGCTTTACTCTAATGATAAAAGCTTTGTAGCAGATTACCATGAAAAAATGGTAACTCTGATCAAAGGATTCTTTGGAATTTTAAAAGATAAGAACACCCTTACAAGAACAGTTCTTACAGGATGTTTGAAGGTCGCCAAGAACAGCCTGATTTCGGGTTTTAACAACTTCAGAGTAAACACTGTAGTTTCTGAAAACGAGGAATTAACAGGAATTATCGGATTTACCAAGGAAGAAACACAAAAGTTCCTGAAAGACTATGAACTAGATGACTATGCCACTATTGTAAAGGAACACTATGACGGATATAGGTTCTTTGACAAAGAGATGTTCTGTCCGTGGGATGTGGTTAAGTTTGTAAGAAAGAACTTTGATTTCAAACAGAATAGAGAACTTCAGAAGATAGTTGCAGGCAACTACTGGGCAGGCTCTACATCTGATAAATCCTTATCAGACTATATAGGTTATTTGACCGACAAAGACAATCAGAGAATGCAGGACTTAATAGACGGTAAGTCCATCAGCTTTAAGCTTAATGAATCCATGAACTATGACACACTCAGTGAGCATAATTCAGATGACTTCTGGTCACTTCTTTTGCATACAGGATATCTTACAGTAGACTTTGAAAAGACAGATGAAAATGAGCTTACACAAGACAGTTTATCTGATAAGAACCTCTTTGCAAGAATTCCAAATCTGGAAATAAGAGAGTGTTTTACAAACAATATTAAAGAAAGATTCAGTTCAGAATTTGTAAAACTCAATTTACCAAATAAGTTAGTTGGGGCTTTGTCTGCAGGTAATACACAGGAGCTTACAGATATTCTTTTTGACATGCTGCAAAAGTATGTCTCTGTAAGAGACAGTGCCACGAAAGCACCTTTAGAGAATTTCTACCATGGCTTTTTAAACGGAATCTTTTCAGGCTGTGAAGGTCTTATTTCTGAGTTCCGTTCAAACTATGAATCAGGTAAGGGTTATGCAGATATTACCTTTAAGACAGAACGCAATTCTAAGGCTGTAATCATTGAGATTAAAGCTACTTCAAAAGATGAGGAAATGGATGATCTTGCTGCCGAGGCTCTATCTCAGATTGAAGAGAAGAACTATGCTTTATCATTTACAAAGGTATCAAAGATAACTGACATCTATGCTTACGGTATAGTGTTCTGCAGGAAGGACTGCTTTATAAACTGCAAAAAAATAAAATAGAAAAAAACAGCAGAAATAAATTATTCACGATAAAGAAATTCTGTCATATCCAATATGAGATGAAATCATATCTTTATTACCTTTGTATGCAGAGATCCTGCGGTACACTTGAGTCTACTCATCAATTCTTTCATGACCAAGCGTTCTTATACTGTTTTTGATTTCTTCAAGTTTGCTTTGCGCATCACAAAGTTTTTGTGTAATTATCTGTGCCTTTGATTTCATACTCTCTGCAACATCAGGAAGTGGAATTGCCTTTAGCTCTGATAACTGCAGAACCTTTAACTTATCGCCAGTGATTTTGGTTTTAATATAGTCCTGCATATCATCATTTCTTAAAATTGTAAAAAGCATTTCCTGTGTATATACAGTAGGATCTTTTGATCTTATTATGGCAAAGCACTGTCCAGCCATAACTTTTTTCTGTCCTTCCTTATAAAATCCAACTTTGCCTACGGCACCTTTTACGGAGATAACAACATCAGAATTTTTTAAAAGGTTGCGTTCAGCCTGTTTTAAACCTTCTTCAACTTCAACTTCTTTTGGAACAGATGTGATTATGCCACTTTCAGGAACATCATTCAGATTAAGTTCACATAGCTTCTGTTTTGAATTTTCATCGAGAAGCGCTTTGCAGGTTAAAGCCTTATAGATTGATGCAACACTATCAAGTCTGACAGAGCCTTTTTTTATGTAGGCTACGCTGTCTGATGCATTTGAAGGTGAAACATAACCTGTAGGATCAAGTTTACACAGACTGTCAGAATTTGTCTTTATTGTGTTGACTGATACAAAACAGCAATGCTCTGAATTTTTTTGTAATACGTCTGAAGACAGTGCCTGCAGTGCTTTAGAAATTTCTTTTGTTACTTTTAAAGACAGAACACTGTGAGCCTTTGATGACAGTTTTTTATCAAGGCAATCTGAAGTGGAAAGATTGCACAGCAGAAGTTTTTGATCTGCTTTTGAGCTGCTGCCAGCACAGCCGTCTTTTTGTGCATCGCTGTTTGAACTGTAAGATTTCGTTTTGTATTCCTTATCAAACAGCAGTACGTCAATTAAAAGATCTTTATCTGCAGAAAAAAAGCGTGGCAATCTGATTACAGAAGTCAGGTATCCGTCATCTAGCATGACTCTTCTTAGCAGAATTCCCTCATTGGCATTAGTGTAGGTGATAACATGGGGGACAAAGATGACAAATCGTTTTTGAACAGTTCTTTTTAGGAGGTTGTACAGAGAGTAATAATATTTGCAGAGACTGAAAACATCATCTTTAAAGAGATTCTGACAGACAAAAGCTCCACTGTGAGGATGATCAGTTAACTCTTTCCTTAAGACAAAGGGAGTTAATGGACTTTTAAGTTTTAAGATAAGCGCTCTTATAAAATTGAGCTCTAACGAAGGTGTATGCAGATAAGGCTCTTCATTAGAATTTTGCATGGAGTTTTCTTCGCGACAGATAAAATGACTTTCTAAATAATCTTCATATTCGCTTGCAAATCTTGTCTTTTCAGTCCTGTACTTGTCAGGATCTCTGCATTCTTTGCTTTTGTCGTCAAATCTTTTTAAAGTCTTAAAGTTAACCAGTGCATCAATGCCCATTCGGCTGTCGATGCTAACATAGCTGTCTACGGTGCAGCTGTAGTCGTGTTCAAGGCAGTATTCAGCATATGGCAGGGCATTGGACAGAAAAAGGATCCTGTCTTTTATTGAATTTCTGGCAATATACTCACAGAGTACGTGAACAAGTCTGTGTTCATGAAAAAAAACATTAGAACCACCTAGAGCTGATGCTGAAGATGAAAAGAATCTGCTGATGTTAACGGCATCTTTATCTTCAGAGGTAATGACCTCTGAATCTTTACTTACATAATCAGAAGCTGTATTTATAAGAAAACTGCAGAGATCCTCTTTTATTTTAGAATAGGGGTAGGCCTCATAAATATAGGAGTGAGATTTATTCTTAATATCAGAATTCAGAGAGGAGCCTGCTGTTATCGGATGGGCAGAGCCTTTTGTGAGTTTACAGTCAGTTGCGGATGAATTTTCCATAAAACCTGCAGCTGCTGATTCTAAAAAAGTTTTTACGTACTCATTCTGACTTTCTTTTATCTCTTTTGAGCTGATACATTTATTGAGATCATCAAAAAAAGAGTCATGACTGTTTTTTAAAACGTAGTTGTTTTTTATGAGGATAAGCTCTTCTTTACATTTATCCTTAAACTGGTAAAAGGCAACAGCAAGTTCTAATAACAGATTCAGGCTTAACCTGTTGAAGAAAGTTTCAGAAGTGGATTTTGATCTCAGGTTTTTAATTATAAGACCTAAGTTGTTCATGTTGATCTTTCCGGTAAGCTCTTTCATGCAGCTGTCTCTTTAAAGTGAAGTCAATTTAATTTCTGCCGTGTTACAGATTGTAATGTACATAAT
Source organism: uncultured Succinivibrio sp. (assembly GCA_934218695.1). Classification (GTDB taxonomy): domain Bacteria; phylum Pseudomonadota; class Gammaproteobacteria; order Enterobacterales; family Succinivibrionaceae; genus Succinivibrio. Next base: position 27,254 of record CAKQDA010000015.1, on the reverse strand, counting down.
AAAAAAATGAAAATCATAATTTTATTTGGCTAACATGCAGATCCTATTTTAATACCGCACAGAGCAGGCAGAATTAAAAAGAGCGTGGTTAAAATGTAGGCACAGGATATAAAGGACTGAATAAAGAGAATGATCAAAATAATGCTTACCAGTTCATAGGAAAAACCACCTGCAATCTTTAAGATAACAGGTGTTCTAAAGTCCTCAAGTGCCTGTGCTCTTAAAATTCTACCGGATACAAAACCTGTTATTAACAGCAGTAACAGGTATTTGCCAAATCCCGTCACTAAAAAAACGATCCTGATGACAGGCAGCAGAATGGCTTTATCAAGCTCAACTACAGAGGCTGCAACCAGAAGCGGTTTTATAAAATCCTTTATTCTGTTGAGCCTTAACAGTATTTCTCTGCAGTTGTGTGAAAAGATAAAGCACAAATCATCTAATTCTTCATGCAAAACTGAACTTGTACCAGTTCCTGAGAAATCAGAACTGATGATAAAAAGAATAATGATAAAAAGTGCTACGTAAAACCTGAATATTTTAAATGTGTAACCGAACATAATAATCTTTCTATTCTCCAGAGAGTGACGATGCATTGACAAACTGCGCTGTTTATAACTGCAATGTCATGAGTAACTGCTTTGATCTTGAGTTTTAACTATCAGAAAGAACAGGAATGACTCCTTTGACAAAGCGCCCGTCAGAAAGTTTAGCCACATACTCAAAATTTGGCAGTTCCATCAGGGCAGATGAAGGAAAGATCCTGTCAATATAGCTGGTCGCAGCAATCGATGAGGATTCTCTGTAACTCTCCTTATAAGTATCTGCCATGGCGCCTGTAGAGACATTTTTTGTATAGAATGTGGTGTTTGGCAGAGCAGAGGTGATTATCTGTGCGGTCTGCTCATCTTTAACTCTTAAAGCATACATGGTATTGCAGTTACCAATCAGCTGCATTGCTGCATCTTTAGAACCGCATCTTTTAACTAAATCAGAGAAAGTCTGAGTTGCAATCGTAATGGAAAAGTCAGCTCCACGCGCCTTGTTTAAAAGCTGCAGCAGTGCCTCATTGGCAACTTCACTTGCCTCATCAATGAAAATGCTTACTTTTCTGCGAGTATGTATTCTGCCAGTGTCTCTGCCGTGCAAGATCGTCTTTACCATGTCCGAGCCAGGATTTCTCGCTTTATAACGCAGTTGTTTCTGTTCTTTCTGCTTATGTCTTTTATCAATGAGTCTGTTTACTTCATCGAGATTTACTATACTGTCTGTAAGTAACAGTGCAGCTTGTGCATCAGGATCCGGGGTCTCTGCATAACTGTTTTGAGCGTCATTTACCTTAGTGAAAGGGGGAGCACTGTCATTGAATCCATCATCTTTGTCTACTTTACTAAGAAGAGCATCAAAAGAGTAAAACTTATCATTTGAACAATCAGTATCGAGAGCATTTGAATTTCCATCCATTGAGTAAATATAATCGGCAAAAGAGCTTAAATCTGATAAAAGCAGCTTACCTACATAAGAGCTTAAGGTTGCATTTGACATTGAGTGAAGAGCACAGTAAAAGACTCTGTTTTTCTGATAGATATCAGAAAAGTCTGTCTGCCTGCCGTTTTTTGATAGAACCTGTTTTAAGTCATAGCTGTTTAAAGTATTTAGAACTGTTTTGATGCTGGCTGTAGTTCTGTCAAAGAAAGACTGATCTTTTACAGTCATTGAAACGAGCTTTTCAAACTCAGGATCAGCATCGAGATTTGCTTGCTGTTTGAGGTATCTGTAGTAGGCAAGAAAAGCTGCTGCTTTTACCTGAACCTTGCAGTTTTTAGCTTTTGAGGTTTTCTTTTTTGCGGTGGTCTTTTTGTTCTGAACTTTCTCTGTACTGACAGAAGATGGTTCTTCTGTCTTAATTTTTGAAACTCTGCTCCGTCTTTTAGGTTTAGCCTTTTCTTCGCAGCTTTTACTGTCATCCGTTGAGACTGAACTTTGCTCTTCATATGTGATTTCAGTTTTATGATCTGCAATCTTCACATTTGAATCATTCAGACTCTGAGCCTTTGTGCCTGAAACTTCATTTTCAGTGATAGTCTTTGCAGTTAGAGTAAAGTCCTGCTCCATACATGTCAGTACATCAGGATCTGCATTTACTGTTTCTTCAAACAATGCCTCATCACCAATGTCTGTAAAGAAATCTTTTGTATGGTGATAAAGATGCTTTTCAAGTCCGTAACCTTTTAAAAGCTTTAGAAAATACAGGGCAATATCTCTGTTCTGAGCTTTTGCTGTAAGCTTGGATAAGCCTGCAACCATTCCTTCAAAGTAGCTTTCAATATTTGCATGGCTGCAGATATTGTAGATATCAACAGGCAGATCAAGACAGTCTAATGCAGTGACAGCACAGGCTACAGCTTCCTGACCGTAACTTGCAAAACTGTCGGTGTCAAAAGTAGACTTCTTCATCAGTGCAGAGAGTTTATCTGCAATATCAGAGGAACCTACAGATGATCCAAAGAGGTTAAAAGGCGTGGATGTAAATTTGGGATCTTTGATATCTAAAACATGGAATGCATCTTCTCGGTGACAACTGTTGCAGATCCTGTGTGCTCTTCTTTTTAAATCATGATCTCCTTTAGGATCAATAATGATAACTGTATCGTTTCTGGCAATGGCCTGAGTAATCAGGAGATCGAAAAATCGGGTTTTACCAGAGCCTGTAGTTCCAAATATAACTGCATGATCTTTAATGTTCTGCAAAGACATAAACAGAGGTTTATGGTGTCTGTTTAAATTATGGATCTGAACAGAGCCTTTACCATTAGGAAGCTGTTTTAATCCATGTTCCTGCAGTTTAGCAAGAGCTCTTGCATGTTTTGGTAAAAACTCATAGCCATAACCTATAAAAAGTCTGTCTGTGACGTTGTCGGCAGCAATGCTTAAGTATTTATCTCTTTTATTGTGTTCATCAGAAAAATTACCGTCACAGCAGGCTGAGTAATCTGTGTTGTGTGAGTCTGTATGCATATCTTCAGTATCAGGCAACTGTGTTTGACTCTGACTGACTCTTTGCAGACGGGGGGATATGACCTCAAATCCTGAGAGTCTGTAGAGTTCAAAGTCACTGATGTGACATTCACTGGATTTTTTAAAGTCAGGTTCATATCTGAATAATGATGCGTAAACAGGCACATTAAGTAACAGGATCAGCCCAAAGGACAGAGATGAAGACAATGATGCCCCATCTAAGGCACAAAAGACAGAAGAGACAAAGAGCATCAGAGTTCCAAGAGCAATTAACACCACAGGATCTTTTGTCTGGAAGCTGTTTTCTGCAGATTTTGATTTAAAGAACATTAAGTTTTCCTCAAGATTTGACTGAGGAAGTGTACCTACTGATATGTTGAGAAAAGTTAAATTACTGACAGAAAATGCCAAAAAAAGAAAAATTTTATTCAGCAGTTAACAGACTGAAAAATAATGTTAGGTGTTTCTTACTATTTTTGTGCGTCAGAGCAGGTTAATTTTAATTCAGTATTTTTGTATGGATGGTGCCACTGTAAAACAGGAATTTTACATATATAATAGCTCGAAGAATATCTTTTTAAGAATGTATAAGGAGAAATGGATGCCACATTATTTGAATTTGGGAAAGGATTCCTTTCAGGAATCATTAGATTCCCTTATCTATGTTGACAAGTCTCCTTTAGTTGTCAGAGCTGTTTTGGTCTTAACAGAAGGTAATTTAAAGCAGACTATTTGAGTGATTCCAGGATTTTTTTATACTCGTCTTTGGCCTCTGCAAGATCATTGCCTGTAAGATCTTTATAGCCAAAGTACACATCTGACAATCTGCCTTTTAGACCAGTAAATTTATAAAGCAGTTCAAAACCTGCTTTTAAATCCTTAATATCCAGATCAGAATAAAATTCTACATCCGAACTTAAGGCTGTAAAACACAGATATAGGGCTGTAGCGAGGATCCTTGGTTCTTTGTTTTTTCCTGAGTGCCAGATCTTATGTTTTTCAGTCCCAAAGTAGTCACCGTCTGGCATAAAGAAAGATCCGTCCATAAGATCGATATCTACAGAGCGTTCACCATCTCTTAAGTACCTCTGTACGACATCTTCAGGTGTTGCAGGTGGCTGAGACAGCATTCTCCATCCTGGAGCTAGCGCTTTATATGAGAAATCCTCGTAACTGTCATTATCACAGATACCACAGATGATCCTGCAGACGTTTAGAGCAGCTTCATCATATATTCCTCCTTTTACCATACCGGTAAGTCCCTGCACCAGCGGCATTCTTTTAGGGGACAGATAGGAATAGATATCAAAGTAGTCGTCACTTGCAAGGCGTAATATCTTTACGGGAATATTCAGATTATGCTGTTTTAAATGCTCATGAAGTACATGAAAGTTTAAGGTATAGAACTCGTTTAATTTTGTTTTTTTATCAGGATTATCACTCTCTGTGGTGATAATTTCCTCTTTTTTATCCAAAATTCCCTTTGTGCTGAGGTAATCAAGGCATTCCTTTACACATTCAGGAGTTCTTCTCAGATTACGGGCCAGAAGATGGACATGATTTCTGGCATTAAACCTCTGGCATTTCTCAAGGGAATGCCAGTAAAGCATGACAGAAAGCACCAGACATACGGCATCATCTGGTACATTATTCCGGTTAAAAACACTGAGTTCTGAATAGTAGGGAACTCTGGTAAGGCCTAATTCTTCCATCTGGATCTTATTCTGGCTATTTATAAGTGATTTTTGTGATTTCTGAATGTCTCTGTGACAACATCGGTAAATTATATCAGAGCCTGATGATAATCGAAAAATTGTTTTGCTTCACACTAAGTAAAATAATATATTTGGCTCTTTTAAAGAATGAATGTAGAATAAAAAATACGTTTTACAGTCATGTATGTAGGGATTAAATTTTGCCATATCTTTCCTTTGCATTAGGAATTTTATCAATTGCAAGTATTTTTACAGGAGCAGGCTGCTTTATAGGATGTCTGGCAGCTGTTGCTGGTACTGTATTAGGATTTCTGTCTCTAAAAAAGCACCCTGACAGAAAGATTTTAAGCTATATCGGAATTGCCTTGTCTGTAGTGGGTCTCATTCTTACACTTCTTATTATTATAGGTTTTTTAGCAATCGCTGTTATCTGCTACTTTGCCTGATCCTGTTTAAAAAACATACTTTTTTTACACTGTCTTTAGAATCTTTGTTATCAAAAGATGTGCATTAACTCAAAACGAGTCTTTCAGTTCAGTATGCATAATCGTCAGAGGCTAATTTCAGCTGACGTTAAAAGGCGATGCTAACAAACTAGCTGATGCTAAAATCAGTTTTTCAGGATTTGCCTCATACAATCATCTTTATACAACATCATTACACAAAGATGATTTTCTTCAGTCAGATCTTGCCTGATGCTGAAATTTATCGTCCCTCAATATATACAGTAATCTTCAGAAAACACGATTGACACACAATGAAATTAACCTATACTGAAAACGGCTTTTAGCTGTTTTTTTGTATTGAGGAACTTATGTCAGACACTATTTCAAAGAGCGATTCTGGTTTTCTTAATCGCTATTTTAAATTAAAGGCAAAAGGTACTAGTGTACGTACTGAGGTTGTCGCTGGTATTACCACATTCGTGGCTATGGCCTACATTATTTTTGTCAACCCTTCAATTCTTCAGATGGCAGGTATTCCAAAAGAAGCTGCAGTTGCTGCCACCATCTGGTCTGCTGCCTTATGTACCATTGCTATGGGCTTATTTGCAAATCTTCCTGTTGCCATGGCTCCTGGAATGGGGCTTAACGCATTTTTTACCTTCTATGTATGCAAGACTGTGGGTCTTTCATGGGAAACTGCGTTGGGAGCCGTATTTATATCAGGTATAGTTTTCTTAATTCTGACTGTTACAAAACTTCGTCAGATGATGATTGATTCTGTGCCAATGAGTTTAAAAAGCGCAACCGTAGTCGGTATCGGTATGTTCATCGCCTTTGTCGGACTGCAGAGCTCAAATCTGATTGTTGATTCTCCTGCCACCAAAATCACTCTGGGGACGTTCTCAGATCCTAAAGTCTGTCTGGCACTTTTAGGAGTGATTATAATCGGCACTCTTCTGGCATTAAAGATTAAGGCTGCGATGTTAATCGGTATTGTGGCTGTAACTGTGATAGGTATGTTATTAGGTGTTACCAGGGCTCCTGAGAGTGTTTCGGATGTTGTAAGTCTTTCATTTCCGGGAATGGGCGAGACATTTTTAAAGATGGATCTTGTAGGTGCCTTCCATTACGGACTTGTCTCCATTATCTTTACCTTCACTGTAGTTGAGTTATTCGACAATATCGGTACTCTGATTGGTGTTACCAAGGCTGCAGGACTTATGGATAAGAATGGAAAGATTGAAAACGCCGACAGGGCACTTTTAACTGATTCTCTTGGTACTCTGATATCATCTTCCATGGGAACGTGTACAGTAACTTCATATGTGGAGTCATCAGCAGGTGTAAACGCAGGTGGTAAAACCGGCCTTACTGCAGTGGTTGTCGGTATCTGTTTCCTTCTGGCATTCCTGTTCTCACCACTTGCCGCCTTAATTCCAGCCTATGCAACTGCACCTGCTCTCATCATTGTAGGCGCAATGATGATGAAGAATGTGCAGGGCATCGACTTTACTGATTTTACAGAATCAATTCCTGCTTTTCTGACAGTGATCATGATGCCTATGACCTACTCTATCGGTAATGGCTTTGGATTTGGTTTTGCAAGCTACTGTCTGTTAAAGCTCTTTACTGGTAAATTCCGTCAGGTAACTCCTGTTATGTGGTTTATCACAGTCATTCTGATCATCGGTTTCTTTATGCATTAGTAAAAAAGAATACATTAAGCAAAGTATTTCTGAAAATAAAAAAGCTGCTTCAGGATAAAATGACGCAGCTTTTTTTTGTAATGTCTTTATAAGTTAAAGTGACTGCTGAAAAAGTCGACAGCAGTATGAAAGGTGATTTTAGGATAAAAAAACGGTCCAGCCATGGCTGAACCGCATATGAGCAGGATAAAAGGATAAAGATATCTTTACTTTCTGTATAGAGTAACTACATCTTGTGTCCCATTTCGTATGCTTCCTCATGGACGTCTGTTACAGCACGACCTGAAGGATCATTCATCTGTGCAAACTTGGCATCCCATGCAATTGCAGTTGGGGTTGAGCAGGCTACAGACTTACCGTATGGAACAGTCTTTACAGCAGAAGGTAACTTGAACAGATCTTCAAAGATTTCTCTGTACAGGTAAGCTTCCTTGGTTAAAGGTGTGTTTACAGGGAAACGTACTTCACGCTCAGCAAACTTTCTGTCAGAAACCTTCTCTTCGGCGTAGTCGCGTAAAGCATCAATCCAGGAATAGCCCACACCGTCAGAGAACTGTTCTTTCTGACGCCATAAAACCTCTTCTGGCAGCATGCCGTCAAAAGCTTCACGAAGAGCCTTTTTCTCGATAACCTTGCCAGGACACATCTTAGCTTCAGGATTGAAGTGCATTGCAATATCGAGAAACTTCTTGTCAAGGAATGGAACACGTCCTTCAACGCCCCAGGCCATAAGTGACTTGTTGGCTCTCAGACAGTCATACAGATGCAGCTGGTCCAGCTTTCTTACAAGCTCCTCATGCATCTCTTTTGCGTTTGGAGCCTTGTGGAAGTACAGGTAACCGCCAAAGATCTCATCAGAGCCTTCACCTGACAGAACCATCTTGATACCCATGGCTTTAATGTAACGGGCCATCAGGTACATAGGAGTTGATGCTCTGATAGTGGTTACATCATAAGTTTCAATATGATAGATAACATCACGCAGTGCATCCAGACCTTCCTGAACGGTGTAGTGGATCTCGTGGTGAACGGTACCAAGATAATCTGCAACTACACGGGCCTTTTTCAGATCAGGTGCACCTTCAAGACCGATGGCAAAAGAGTGAAGTCTTGGGAACCAGGCCTGTGACTTGCCGTCATCTTCAACTCTCTTTTCTGAGTAGAACTTGGCAATTGCTGAAATAACGGATGAATCAAGACCGCCTGAGAGCAGAACACCATATGGAACATCACACATCAGCTGACGGCGAACTGCATCCATAAGTCCATCCTTCAGGCTCTTTACATCAGCCTTGTCATTCTTGACATTCTCATATTCAAACCAGTCACGCTTGTAGTACTGTCTGAATTCATAATCACCGTCTTTTGTGTACAGATAGTGACGTGGGGGGAACTCCTTTACAGAGTCACAGACATTTACCAGAGCCTTCATTTCTGATGCTACATAGAAACGGCCTTCTCTGTCAGTACCTACGTACATTGGGTTAATACCCATATGATCGCGGGCAGCAAAAATAGTATTGTCTTTTACGTCATAGATCACAAAGGCAAAGTCACCTACCAGTCTGTCCACAAAGTTTTTACCGGTACGCTTGAACTCTTCATATAGGGGGATGATAACCTCACAATCTGAACCTGTCTTGAACCTGTAATCAACAGTAAGTTCTTTCTTCAGATCTTTGTGATTGTAGATTTCGCCGTTTACAGCCAGAACTACTGATTTGTCATCATTATACAGAGGCTGGGCACCATTCTGAGGATCAACAATAGACAGACGCTCATGAACAATAATTGCATGATCGCCCTGATAAATACCTTCCCAGTCAGGACCACGGTGCAGCTGCAGTCTTGAGTTCTCAAGCGCAGTCTGGCGAAGAGCTTCAGGATGCTCTTTAATATCAAAAATTCCGAAAATTGAACACATAAATAACAGCTCCTTTGATGCTGTATCTCATTTAAAAATCCATGTGGCAGGGCTTGGTTATGCCTTATGCCATGCAGTTGATGTTACCACAAAGAAACAACACCAAATCCTGTTTTCCCTCTATTGGTGCACGATATTTAGTAAAACTAAAGAATATTTATCGTACTTAAGTTAAATTTTATAAAAAGACGTTGTAATACAATTGGATAACGTATGGTGCATGTATGCACTAAAATGGGCATTAACTTTTATGAAGTACCTGCAGCTGATTTCTGATACGACTATAAAAAGCAGGTATAAACTGTTTTTGATCTGACTGTTTTTACAGTAAAATTTAATTTGTTACCAAACTGAGTTCATCAGATTTGTAAAAAATAATTCTTTTGAAAAACATTTGCATGAACTTGAGTGCAAATATCTTCCCAAAGCCTATATTTAATGCTCTATCTAGATTAAAATACACGGGAGAGTCTTTATAAAATTCTACTGCAGTAAAATAAAATTTTTGCAGTGCAGTAATCAGTAAAATCAGCAAAACTATCAGATAACAGATACACTGTACTGTTTGTATCTTTATAGTCTGAAGAACGTATAAGACAGTAACCTAATAACCATGCTTTTTCTGTGGAGGATACATGCCAGAATTTGACATGAACTATGCCTTTCTCATTGTTGGTATTCTTTTAACCTTCGCTATTCTGGCTTCCAAATTATCGTCCTTCTTCGGAACTCCGTTACTGCTGCTGTTCCTTTCAATCGGTATGCTGACAGGCGAAGACGGCATTATCCTGCATCTGCATTACACCGATTACTCCTCAGCTTTTTTTATAGCAAACCTGATGCTGGCTGTTATCCTTCTTGACGGCGGTCTGAGAACCAGTTTTTCAATGATGAAAAACGTCGCCTCTGAATCGGCTGTTTTAGCCACTGTAGGTGTTATCCTCACCTCAGGTATCACAGGTTTAATTGCCTATCTGCTGCTTGATATTTCCCTGATACAGGCTCTGCTTTTAGGCTGTATCGTAGGTTCGACTGATGCTGCAGCGGTGTTCTCTTTATTAGGAAAAGACAAGAACATCTCCTTAAAATCAAATGTATCCAATACACTGCAGATTGAGTCTGCAACCAACGATCCTATGGCGATTCTGCTCACCACCACCATGATTGCCTTTGCCTCCTCTAAGGCAACTTCGTTTACTGATGCTCTGATCTTTTTTGTGCAGCAGTTTGGTTTTGGTATAGTCATGGGCGTGTTCATTGGTTTTATTGCAAGAATGATTGTTTCCTCACTGTCTCTTGGCGTGGGGCTTTACAGCATTCTCGTGATAGGTCTTGGCCTAATTGGTTTTGGCATAACCTCATACCTTGGAGGCTCTGGTTTCCTTGCCATCTTTATCATTGGCATGTGCGTTGGAAATCAGAAGACCCGTCAGGTAAGCTACATTCTTCCTGTATCAGAAGGTTTTACCTGGTTATCCCAGATCACACTGTTCCTGATGCTCGGTCTTCTGGTTACACCTCATGAGATGGTAAAGTTCTGGTATCCTGGAGTTGTTATTGCAGTTGTTATCACTTTAATAGCAAGACCTCTTACCGTTTTCCTGTGCGTTAAACCTTTTTTCAAGTCATATAACAACAGAGATATTATCTTTATGAGCTGGGTTGGACTTAGAGGTTCTGTACCTATTGTACTTGCCATCTATCCTGTATTTGAGCATCTTGATAATCCACAGTTGTACTTTAATGTGGCTTTCGTGGTTGTGATTGTGTCTCTGCTCTTCCAGGGATCTTTAATTCTGCCCCTGGCAAAGATTCTTAAGGTTTATGCTCCGTCAATGCAGACTCCCATTACCAAATCAGATGTGGGGATAATGCTCTCTAATGACTATGAGCTGTTAAACTACAGAATTAAAGAGCCTTCTTTTAATAACAGAACTCTCCGTTCTATCACCTTCCCAAAGGGGACTACCGTTGCCGCCATCTTCAGGGACGGAAAAATGATTAAGTGTCACGGTGATACAGTGATAAAAGCCGGAGATATTATCTCCATGATCGGTACTGATGCTGATGAAACCCTATTAAATGCACTCTTCTCTCACGAGAACAGAGTAAAGAGTCATCCTCTGTATCACGGCGACAAGATTTATGCCGCCACGACTCCTATGGTGGAGCTTGCAAAGCAGTTTGACTTTGAGCTGACCTCATTTGAAAAAACTTTAACCCTAGGTGATCTGATGTCATATCATATCGGCGGTTATCCTAAGGCTGGCGATATGGTTAACCTTATTAAGGTAACCCTGGTGGTTGTTGATCTTGAAGGTGACAAGATACGACGTGCCGGTCTGTACCTGGCTTCTGAGAGAGCTGCTGAATTTGAACGTCTGAGAAAGGCAAAATTAAATCTGCACAAGAGTGAGCAGGAAGAGCTCAGACGCCGCAGAAAACTGGCTCAGGCGCAGTTGTTTGACAGCATTAACGATGACAGCGAGTACAGTTAGACTCTGTGATTACTCAAAGAAGTTCTTCATTAGGAATAAATATTTAAAGGCAAGGAAACTTGCCTTTTAACATCAGAAATAAAAATAAATGAATACCAGCAGATTAGATTCAAGTTTTAAAGAAAATTCAGATAAGAATATAGAAAAATTCATAGATAACGTAAGATCAGAATTTGACAATGTCACTTACAGACACCGCCTTAACCTGTCAAGAGAGCTTAAAAAGCTCTCTCTGAATTCAAAGAACGGGGAAAATAAATCTTTACAGATCGGTACAGATAATGAAGACAGGATCCTCGATCTTGAGCTAAAGATTTCTGAAGATCTTGAAAAGTATAAAGCCTTTTTTGAAAACAGAAAAAACAGCCTTCCCAAAATAACCTATGATGAGGCTTTACCTGTAGCCCAAAAGCGAGAGGAGATCATCGAGGCGATCAGAAACAATCAGGTTCTAATCATCGCCGGTGAAACAGGTTCAGGTAAAACTACACAGATCCCTAAGATGTGCCTTGAGGCCGGACTCGGTCTGCATGGTCTTATCGGTCACACCCAGCCAAGACGACTTGCAGCACGTGCTGTATCTTCACGTATTGCCCAGGAGCTTGGTGAGGAACTCGGACACAGTGTAGGTTACAAGGTAAGATTCACAGATGTTTCATCCGACAGCTGTTATATTAAACTGATGACAGATGGTATTCTGCTCTCTGAGACTGCTTCAGACAGACTGCTTTTAAACTATGACTGTATTATTATTGATGAGGCTCATGAAAGATCTCTCAACATTGATTTTCTTCTGGGATATTTAAAGCAGCTGCTTGTAAAGCGCAGAGATTTAAAGTTAATCATCACATCTGCCACCATCAATACTGAACGTTTTTCAAAACATTTTGACAATGCACCTGTAATAGAAGTTTCTGGCAGAACCTATCCTGTAGAAGTTGAATACATGCCTTTAGGTCTTCAGGATACCGATGAGGATGATCCAGAATGTGAGGTTGAGGAACTGGATCTGAGAAACGGTATTTTAAAGGCTATAAAATTCCTGTTTAAGGAACACGGCAGGGCCGATACTTTAGTCTTTTTGCCAGGTGAGCGCGAGATCATGGATATTGCTTCTTTCCTGAAAAAAGCTCATCTTCAGAATACTGAGATCCTGCCTCTGTACGCTCGTCTTGCAACTGCAGAGCAGAACAGGATCTTTGCTCCGCATTCAGCTGTACGCGTGGTTTTATGTACAAACGTGGCTGAAACCTCTCTTACAGTACCCGGTATTAAATATGTAATTGATCCTGGCACCGCCAGAGTCAGCCGTTACTCTCCGCGCACCAAGGTTCAGAGACTTCCTGTAGAAAAGATTTCTCAGGCAAGTGCCAACCAGAGAAAGGGCCGTTGCGGTCGTGTCAGCGAAGGTGTCTGCGTAAGGCTGTATTCTAAAGAGGACTTCCTGTCCCGTCCTGAATTTACTGATCCTGAAATTTTAAGAACCAATCTTGCCGCAGTGATCCTGCAGATGGTGGCTCTGCATCTTGGCAATATTACAAAGTTTCCTTTTATTGATCCCCCTCAGATGCGTCAGGTGACTGACGGTATCAGACTTCTCGAGGAAGTTGGCGCCATTACTGACTCAAAGGGCAAGGGTACAGATGAGATTGAGCTTACAAAAACAGGTGTGGCTCTGTCTAGGATCCCTGCAGATCCACGTCTGTCAAGAATGCTGGTACAGGCTGACCGGGAAGGTTCTCTCTCTGAGGTTTTAGTTATTGTATCAGCTCTTGCTGTAATGGATCCGCGTGAAAGACCTCTGGACAGACAGGAACAGAGCAGACAGGCACATCACCGATTTGATGATGAAAAATCTGATTTTCTGTCATACCTGAACCTGTACAGATATATTTGTGATCTGCAGACAAAGATGAGTAATTCAGCTCTGCGCAAACGTTTAAAGGCTGAATATATCTCCTATTTAAGAGTTCGTGAGTGGTTTGACCTCCTGCGTCAGTTAAGAGCTTCATGTCAGATCTTAAAGTTTCGCTCAAGCGATAAGCCTTCAACCTATGAAGCTGTTCACAGAGCTGTGCTTTCAGGTCTGCTCTCACAGATTGGTCATTTTGAGGACAATGACAAGGGCATGTATCTTGGTGCCCGTGGCGTAAAATTTGTAATTCACCCTTCATCAGTTTTATGCAAAAAGAAGCCTAAGTGGATTTGCTCTGCTGAACTGAACGAGACAAGCAGGCTTTTTGCCAAAACAGTTGCATCTATTGATCCTCTCTGGGTGGAGACAATCGGTGCACACCTGATTAAAAAGAGTTATGCAGAGCCTCACTGGTCTAAAAAGCAGGGGGCTGTCATTGCGTCAATGACCATCTCTTTATACGGTCTGCCGATTGTTCAGGGGCGTAAGGTGCAGTACAGTCAGATTGATAAAAAACTGTGTCGTGAACTCTTTATCCGTGACGGTCTGGTTGCAGGCGATATTGACTTAAAATATGACTTCTTCAGGCACAATCTTGAGCTAGTCGATGAGGTTGTTCATGTCGAGGACAAGTTAAGACGACGTGATCTTCTGGTTGACTCTTCTGTGCTTGAAGAATTCTATGCAAAGAAGCTGCCTGATGATATTGTGACTGTAAGGCACTTTGAAAAATGGTGGAAGGAAAAAGAAAAACAGGATCCCCATTATCTGGATTTCTCACTGGAACTCGTTACAAAGGATAATTTCAATTCAGTTTATGAGCAGGATTTCCCTGAGTTCTGGGTTCAGGACAAGTTCAAACTGAAATTAAGCTATGTCTTTGATCCAACGTCAAAAGATGACGGTGTAACAGTTCATATTCCTCTGGCTGTATTAAACAGGATTAATTCAAAGGAATTTCTGTATCAGATCCCAGGTTTAAGATTGGACTTTCTAACCTCTCTGATTAAATCTCTACCAAAGAGATTAAGAAAGAATCTGATCCCTGCACCTAATTATGCGCAGGCTCTAGCTGAAGCCATAGGCGGTCCCTGCAGTGATGATCTTTATGTCAAAGCTGCCAGAGAGCTTACAAGAATGGGGGGAGAGCCTGTTAGTGCTGATGACTTTGACAGAACCTTAATTGACAAGCATCTGTTCATGATCTTTGCAATTGAGGATGAAAATGGCAAGGTTATCAGATCTGGCCGTAACTTTGAGGCTCTATCACAGTCTTTACAGGGCGAAGTTCGTGATGTCCTAAAGAAAGTGGTTAAAACACACAGGGAACAGGCTCCTTCATCAACTTGGACTTTCGGAACAATTAAATCTGAGCAGATAACAAAACAGGGTTCCATTGAGATCACTGCTTATCCTGCGCTAACCGATAAGGGCAACGGGGTGGCTCTTGAGCTTTACGACAGTAAATTCAAGCAGGAAAAGGCAATGTGGCTCGGACAGAGAAAGCTGCTGTCTCTATCTATCAGACAGCCTACTGCTTATCTTGAGCAGCACCTGCCTAACAAATCAAAGCTTTCCATGTACTATCAGCCTTTAGGTTCTGTAAAAGAACTTATAGGTGATCTGGTTTTAGGTTCAATTGATCTTATCATGCAGGAGAACCATGCTCCATGCTATGACGAAAAGAGTTTTAACAGTTTAGCCCTAAAGGTAAGAGCTGATTTAAATGACAAGGCTCTGTACCTGTGCTCTTTTGTTGATAAGATTTTATTTAAGGTTCATGAAATAAGGCGCCTTTTAAAGGGGCAGATAAACCTGTCAGTAGCCTATAGCTATAAGGATATAGCCTCACAGCTCGATTCTCTGGTTTACAAGGGCTTTGTCAGCTCAACAGGACTTGAGCATCTGATGCAGATGCCACGTTATCTTGAAGCTATAATCTACAGAATCGATAAACTCTCACGTGATGTAAATCGCGATCTGATGTATACACGCAAGATAGAAGAGGTAAATGAGCTTTATAAAAACACGCTGTCACGATATAAGTATCAGGTGGTACCAGATGCTCTGACTGAGGTTAAGTGGCTGATTGAGGAGCTGAGGGTATCTTACTTTGCTCAGCAGCTTGGCGTGAAGATTTCTGTATCTGACAAGAGAATAGCAAATGAGCTAAAGAAGATCCTCGAGGATTATCCTGATCACAATTAAAGCTGTTGTCATAAATTAAGTCAGAAAAAAATAATGGCAGCTTCTTAAATGAATAATTTTGCACTGCCAGTATCCCTGCGACAGTCTGTATCTCTGAATGTCACAGCATTTATGACTGTAAAGTCAGTTAAAAAACTCAAAAGAGGAATATATAGTGATTACATTAGCAAAGACATATAATGCTTTCGTGCATCATGTAAATTACAAAGTTGCTGTTCTTTCTTTTATCTGTGCAGCCTCATTAACCTCATGTGCAAGTGATCCTGCAACTTTAGAAAAGGAAGCAAAGGCTGTATCCTCAATGTCTGCTGTGGATTTTGCAAAGCACTTGGAAAAGACTATGTTCTTTTATCATCTTGAAAAGTTAACAGAAGAGGATGATTCTTCAGTTCATATCTACAGAACTCGTGGTATCTATGATGTATCCTACATTTATCTTTCATCCAGATACCGAAAATTCTGTATGTTAAAAGGTGGAGAGCTTCATTACCAGTTCTGTACAGATAAAAAGCGCAACATACCTCTGTTCTTTGTGTCTTTTACAAATCACAGAGCAAGTACTGACGGCCATGAGGTAAATTCAGAAATGTCCTACATTACAGACACGGCTCTGTTAGGATATAGAACCTTCTTCTTTGAAACACATGTCTATGAACCATCTAAAGGTGCCGACTCTGATAATAAAGAGTGGCTCAATTTTGCAAAGGAAAAAGGTTTCAGGTTCTGATCTCTATAAGCTCAATTGCGATGAAAGTCGCAGCATTTGCGGCAGACACTTATCTGATGATACGAACAGCTCCTAAAATTTATCTGTTCTTACAGAAAAATTTTCTATTTTTAAGCCTCAAATCAGTACTGATAAGGTCATTTACAGCGCAAATCTTATTTTTTATCAGATAATTAAATGTGCTGTCACGGAATTTGTTCTAAGATACTGTTATGCTTTTGCGTATTATTATTTTAATAAAAAAGAGAACTGACCATGTTATTGATCTTATTCTTTCTACTAGTTTTATCTCTGGTATTAACTCACCTTAATTACAGAATTTCGATGTTTATTTTCCCTGATGGAGTTTCTGTAACCCGTCTTCAGGGATTTTTAGGCTGGTACGGATGGCTGAACCTTTTTGTATCATTGCCTTTCTTATGGGACGGAGACTTTAAACAGGGGATATATCCGTTTGTTTTAGGGGCTATACCTCTTTTAATCTCCATTTATCTTGTGTTCAGAGATAATGATAAGCGTTCAGTTGTTTTTAAAAGAAGTGCAAGGGTTTATTTAAACTCTGATGTCAGTCTGATTGAGCCAGGTGACGATAACTACGGATTTTTACACAACTTTAAAAACAGAATGAGGCAGATAGGTCCTAAGTATTTTTTCAAGGAGATCTTTGCCCGTGAAAAATCGAATAAGGCTCTATCTGACAGTCTCATAGATGATACTCCTGAAAACACAGTTTCTCTGCTAAAAACTCTGCCATGGGTGACAGAGAGCGCGGTGGATGTAAAAGCTCAGTTCATCTTTTTACTTTACTATATGATTGAGCGCTACGACAGAAACAGGCTTTTTTCAAATTTCGATTCTTTTACAAAAAACGCAATCAGTGTTTTAAGACTGCTTAAAATTGATTTTTCGCAGCTACCATATCCGATAGCAAAGTTTATTGCTCAGAACAGCAATCTCTTATACAGCATAGGCGGAAATGACAGAACAAACTTTGTAATTGAAGTTGATGATTATGTCTGTGAAGATGATGAGAATATCATTGCAACATTCTCAGACAGAATATACCGTTTAAACAGTGAACTTCCGAAACTGGTTAAAAGAATTTTATCCGATATTGTGTATTCAATGTCGAAGGAAGAGGGAATACTGGTTGTAACCAGTAAAAGACTGGTTTTGATAAAAGATCACAAAGCTAAAACCTTATCCTTTGATGTTGCAGGCTACACCATTGAAAACGGTGCAGTTACCTTTGGTGATAATATCTATTTAAAGGTAGACAATACAGAATTCTTTGACTACGTCATGAAAGCTCTGACAACGAATAAGATGAAAGCTTAATTTATGTATTCTCAGTACTGAAGAATTTTTTTATCTCCAGTTTTGAATGCCAGATTTTATGATAAAAATAACATTAAACATAAAATCACTATAAATTTTAACTGCAGTCATAAAAAATACTTTAAAAGTGCCGTTAACTATGAGAGTTTGAATAGAGGATAGAGTATGCCTGATAGCGGTAAAGATACTGTAAACAAGGTAGCTGATGAGAAAGAAAAGTCAGCACCTGAAAAGAAAGATGACAGTAATACTTCTCAAATTCAGTCAAATGAGATTACAGCGTCATCTGACAGCAGCATTGAGTCAAAGGCTAATTTAGATCTGTTAAAACAGCGTCTGTACGACACGGTGGGAGCAATCTTTTCCCGCTGTGGTGTTCCCACTGCAAATTTCAGAATTTCCGATCTGGTGGAATTTGGAGCTTCTGTTTCCTATTCCATGAACTGGAGTTTCAAGTGTCGCTGCTCGGATAAGATCCTCCGTTCTGTCAGTGATGAAACTCATGTTCTGTCCACGAGCGCGCTGGATGAATTTACTTTAGCTAATACAAAGGAACTTGAAAAAGACAGTGCTAAAACCAAAGAATTCGTAAAACATCTGTCGTCATCCTCTTTTGAAGACTTAAAGGCTCTTTCAGGTCAGATAATCTGTTTTAACCGTATCAATGCAATCGGTAAAACCAGATGTAAGAGCTGTCACGGTTCAGGCAGCAGTACCTGTGAAAACTGTGGAGGTAAGGGAACTGTTGAATGTCCTACCTGCCACGGTACGGCTAAAACGTGCCCTGTATGCCATGGTTCTGGCAACGCCAAATGTCATAACTGTAACGGTATAGGCAGGATAAAGTGCAGAGACTGTCAGGGAAAGGGAGAGGTTACTGTCGACAGAGAAGTCATCTATGATGCTGACTGTAAAAAACAAATCAGTATTTCTCTTAAAGTTCCTGGCACAGATAAAAACATCACCACCTTTTCAAAGGAAGATGAAAAAGCCATTATTGGAGCTGCTGACTTTTCTGGAAAACCAAGTGGCAGTGAAACAGCCCGCGGTTATTCAGTAAACTTTATTGGAATTGCTCCATGCTATGCGGTTCATGTATATCTTAATGGTGTAGAAAAGCCTTTTGATTTTATTATCTGCGGACAGAAAAATCTGCATTCTATCTGTAAGCCTCCTGTACTCGATTATGTCTTTAATAATGAGTCAAATTTACTCTCTGACACCCTGATTGCATCAGCAGATGATGTGGATGAAAAAATCAAATGTGTGAAGGCTCTGGCCTCGAAGGCAATTCTGGCCAAGACCATAAGAACTATTGAAAGACATGAGATGGAGATTGTAAAAGAGCAGGCTGTATCTCAGGGCGTTACAGTAGAATCAATTCTTGCCTCAGCAAAACACAGAGAGTCATCAAAACTTACATATATCAGGACAAAGGTAAGGCAGGAACTTCTGGACAGTATCACCAAAGAGCTGACAGGAAATGCTCACGGTTATATATCAGAAGATTTTGCTAGAGTTTTTGCTAAAAATCTTATATCATTTGTGCCTTTGCTGATGGTTCTCAATCCTAAAACCAAAATTATATGGGCTGGTATAACCTTAGTCACATGGATGATTGTGATCCTGATTGGTTATATGCTTCCAAATCTTGTGGGGGGCATTGTGATGATGTGTGTGTCCTCTGTCATCTGTGCCTTTACATCTTTTGCTCTTACAAAAAACTGGAGTTACTACTCTGCTGTAAGTATGCTCAAGCTGACTCACAGACTGAAAAAAGTTCCTAGCCTTACAGTTGAAGCTGTTCAGTCTATAAGACTGATAATGGGATCAGCTGTTATAGGATTACTGACTATTTTAATTATAAACGGCCATTTTCTTTAATTAAAACTGATGACAAAAGATATAAAGGTTCCATTAAAAGATTTATTTGCCAGGGTTGGGATTAAACCTGAAAAGGTTAGCTTTACCGATCCTCTCTTCTCTGATGTTACCTTTGTGTTTTCAGCAAAATGGTTTTATACGGTAGAATCAAAAGATTCTGTAATTAAAAATATAGTCGGTCTTGAAAATGTTGTGGATGAGGATGCTTTAAAGGAATTTGAAAGCTTTAACAGGAATGTCCTCCAAAAAGACAAAGGTATTCAGCGCAATTTCAACAGTTCTCTTGAGGATTTATCTCCCTCAGAACTGTTTAAACTTGGAAATAAGATAAACCGTCTTTCTGTCAGAAAGGCAAAAGGTCAGTGTACATGTTCTGACTGTGCCGGATCTCGAAAAATGAACTGCCCAAACTGCTCTGGTTTTGGCAAGATCATCTGTCCTTCCTGTCAGGGCAGAGAGGGGGGATGTACCCGCTGTAAAAAGACAGGTTATATTGAATGTCCTACCTGTCACGGCTTAAAAAAGATCCCCTGTCAGAAGTGCAGAGGAAAAGGTTCAGTCTACGTTGAGCGACAGGTTTTTCTGGAAAGTCACTGTGTTCCTTTTATCAGGATAGACTTTGATAATGCCGAAGACTGTTTTAAGGTACCTCCTCCATCTGTAATTGACTCAAGCTGCTATCAGAAACTTCTTGACACTCTGGATTTTAAACTTGCTGATGCGGATATCCTTGAGGATTTTAAGTTTTCCATGACTTATAAGTGTGAGTCTTCAATCGGCTATTTGAAGTTCTGCCTTAACGGTATCAACAAGATTTTTGAATACTGGGCAACTTCTCAGGGTGTGCCTTTAATAAATCCTCCAGTTCTGGATTATGTCTACTCGTCAGTTCGCTCCGATCTGATAGATGCTTCTGCAGGTCGATCACTTGTAAGTCCTGATGCAAAAATTCTTGTGCTGAAAAATCTAAAGAAGGAGCCAATTTTTTTCAGTTTGTTAAAATCATTTGAATTTGATTTTAATCTTGTGACAAGGAGATTAAAGAACAAAGCAGTTGAAACTGATGCCTATACAAGCAAAGTCTTCAGTATGAAAGCAAAGCTCGAGAGTATAGTCGCCAGCCGTAAAGAGGAACTTACAAAGGTACTGTCCAAAAAACTGATAAAAGAAACTTTGCACCTGATGTCAGAGAGTTTTGCCAAAGACTTCTGTATGGGACTTGTGGAATTCTTTGCAACCTTAAAATTCAGACGCAGGTTTGTAACTGTGTGCTGGAATTTTGGAACTCTGTTTGTCTGGGGTATCACCTTACTGTTGACTTCTTTTATAGGATCATCAGGGATGATGTTCATCTGTCTGATACTATCACTTCTGGCAAGTGCTCTTATCTCATATTTTGGCTCAAAAAATTTAAGAATATTTGAGCTCCTTCTGAGCCTTAAATGCTTTAAGAATATCTCCAAATTTCTTGATATCAACTATGACATAATTCGTTCACTGATAATGATCGCAGGGGTCTTTATTATTGAATTTGTTGTTTCTAATTTGCAGTAATTTCAAAATTATTTGTTGCAGATTTATCTGAATCTTATGAATGAATTTTGTAGATTTTGGTAACTGATATTTCTCTTTATATCTTAATTTGTAAAGCATGCGTTAGTTGGGCTCGCGTCATAAAGAAAACATTTTATTGGCTCCTACAGAAGTATTAATTTTTTTATTTGGGATCTGATTGTTCTGCCAAGTGATTTTTTTGAGTCGTTAAAGAAATTTTGTGAAGAGCAAAATAAATCTGTCATTATTATCATGAACTGTCAGTAAAGTATAAGCACCGTTAAAAATAAACAAAAAACCCTGCACAGCGCAGGGTATATACATAAACAAAAACGTTTTTCAGTCTCTGTTAAAGAAACTCTTCAAAGGCGCGTTTTACACCAACAATTGCGTCTTTCTCATCTTCGCCTTCAACGTGAACATAGATTTCATCCTGATAGCGAATGCCAAGACCAAGCAAACCGAAAATACCAGACTTCAGATCTACTGAACGATCCTGATAAATTAGGGTAATCTTTGACTTATATCCACTGATTGCCTTTAAAATTGCTCCGGCAGGACGTGCATGAACACCGTCTCTGTCCTTGATGGTATATGTAAACTTTTCCATAGTTCAATATCCTAATTTTTTAAATAAAGTCGTTCTGTCAATAATATCAAATTCATAGATACATATAACACAGAACTAAAAAAAATTATTCTTTTTTGAAGTCGATACGATTTCTCAGTTTCTGACCAGCTCTAAAGGTGGTTACTCGTCTTTCTGAAATTGTAACTTCCTGTCCTGTTTTAGGGTTTCTTCCTGGTCTTGCACTTTTTAGCTTCAGTTCAAAGTTGCCAAAGCCTGTAAGCTTTACCATTTCACCTTTTTCCAGCTTCCTTGCGATCTCTTCAAAAAACTTGTCAACAAATTCCTGAGCTGTAACTTTAGGTAGACCAACTTTGATAATCAGCCTTTCAGCTATTTCTGCACGTGTTAATGCCATAATAGTTTCCTTCTTCTGAAGCGAGAACCTGACGATTTTAATCTGTAAAAAATTACTTACTGCTTGTAATATAATACAAAAAATCATATTTTTTTCGTGATGAATGCAATATTTTCAAAAATAATCAAATAATTAACAGTAAAATCGTACTCCGTTAACACTTTTTATTATCTTTTATCGTTCTGTTTATCATAATATTGATAGTATCTTAGACGTTATGAATCAAATTTTATCTGCATTCTGATGGTAAAAAAACTGATATGAAAAAATTTTTAATCAGAAGTGATGTTGAACTGCAGGAAGGTCCTGTTAAAGGGCAGGATCTTAACAGTTATCTTTATATGAACCTGCCGTCTACCTACCTTTTCAGAATGAGTTCTGATGTTATGCACGAGGATGGCATACTAGAAGGTGATGTTATCATTGTTGACAGAAGTCTGCTTGTAGAAAATGGTGACTATGTGGTTATGAGTATCAACGGAACTTTTCTTTTGCGTCAGTTTTTAGATGGCAGGGAACCGAGACTGGTCTGTGCTGATGACTCAGTTCCTGATATTAACCTGACTCATGTTGATGATTGTGAACTTTTCGGAGTGGTTTCATCTGTTATCAGAAAATCCGTATCAAAAAAGTAGTTCATAAGAAAAACAACAGACATTACAGCTATGATAAAAACTGAATTCAGACCATAATGTGGCTTCCTTAAACAGTGTTTATGAATACTTTTACAAGTAAAATAAACATTCAATTTTATACAGTCACTTATTGTGATAACACTTATTAAAATCTTTGATGTTAAAACATGAAAAAACTATTCAAAGCCTTTGTTCTTGTATTGACTTCTTTATTTTGCTCTCTCTGACAGGCTGTACCATATCACGTGTTGAAGGTATTGAAAATATAACTCAAGTGCAAAAAGATGTTGTTAATGGAGAAACAACTCTTGGAGATGCTCTGTCAAAATTGAATAATCCTAATCTTGAAGAAAGAGACAACGATTATAAAGTTACCAGAAAAATCCTGGTAACATCTACTTTATATAACAAAAAATCAATTGTCGTTGTTCAATATTCTGTGGGTGCTCCTTTTGATAACTTTCCTTACCTAACCTTTAAAAATGTAGTTTTTTTATTGAATGCTCATTCTCCTGATAAGGACAGAGTAATAGATGATGTTAAAATTTTGGGCTCTGCTTATTTAAAAGGATCTCCAAATTTAAACGAGTACTATGTCATGTCTGAAGAAGAACTAAAGACATGGGAGAATGTCTGCAGATACTATCTTGAAACTGAATCTTCGAGCGGTCATTTTGTACAATTTTATAATCTAACGGAAAGCAGTATTCTACATGAACAGCTTGAACTGGTTTTGGGTATCAATATTGATGAAATTTAGAATGTTCTGACAGTGATCTTTTAAATTCAGGTTCAAATGGATTTACATATAAAAATGCATATCCACGAATTCAGCATATAACAATTCCGGTTTCTCTGTTTCATCCTGAAAAAATGCCAAAAGCATAAAAATCATTTGCAAATTTTGGTACAGCCATGATGGGGGAGGAACGCTGTTTAACTGATGTAAAGATTCTTTTATAAAGCCGCTGTAACAGGCGACTTAATTTAGGTCTTATGATGTCTCTAATCTTTCAGAGCTTAAGATTATGGAACCTGCATTGTGGTACAATTCAAGCAGTCTGTTTTAACCTGTCATTGTGCTTGAAACTATACATTCAATTGTTTTTTATGCTGTAAAATTATGCTGTAATACAAGCATAAAAATTCTGTTACATAATTTTAACTGACAGCAGCCTACTGATAACTTATTACTCAGTAAGTTACTTGACAGGTATAGTACTATAAATTTATACAGATTACTTTTTCAGGTCGTGTTTATTTACTCAGATCGGAGAAAATACACTGGTATTTAATAAATATGATCTTCAGTTTATTTAGGAGCGATTACTGTGGCAATGAAGCTAGCTATTTACGGTTATGACACTGATATTGGAAAACTTGTGATTGAAACCATAGAAGAACAGGATCTCTCTTTTGACGAGGTTTTCCCTTTGTCACCTCTGACTGGAGAGTATGATGCTGTTCAGATTAAAGGTCAGAATTACTTTGTTCAGCCTGTTGAGGAGTTTGACTTTTCAAAAGCTGATGTGGCTTTATTTTTAACAACTCAGGATGAGTCTCAGCACTGGATCAATGCCGCAAGAGAAAAGGGATGCATTGTTATTGATGACAGCCATTTGTTCAATGGTGATGATAAAACAGTAACCATTGTTCCTGAAATCAATCCTTTTGAGATTAAAAAGGCAGTTGAAAACCGTCTGGTTATTCCAGCTCTGGCTCCGTCAGTTCAGCTGTGTCTTGCCTTATCGGTACTTCATGATGAGTTCGGCATAGCAAGAGCTGCTGTAACCTCAATGGAGTCTGTTTCAGAATTTGGTCGTCTGGGTACAGAAACTCTTGCACATGAGTCAACTTTACTCTTAAACGGAATGGCTGCAGAGCATCAGGGATTCCCTGCACAGCTTGCCTTCAATCTTCATACAAGAATGGGACTTCTTGAGGATAACGGCTATTCTGATCATGAAAATGCCATTAAAAGTGAAGTTTCAAGGATCTTAGGTCGTTTTGAACGTGGCTTTGATATTACCTGTATTCAGGTGCCTGTTTTCTACGGACACACCATGGTGGTAAATGTTGATCTTGAGGATAAAGCCGACCTTAAAGAGGTAAAACAGGCTTTTGATGCTTCAGACTATGTAACAGTGGCATCAGAGGAAGATGTTCTGTCTCCAGTGGCTGATATTATCAATGAAAGAACTGTTATGCTTACAAGATTAAAACAGGATAAGCCTGGTTCAAAATCTTTCAGCTTTGTGATCATGATGGATAACACCAGAAGAGGTGAAGCCATTTCCTGCGTGGAAATAGCAAAACTGATTGCAAAATCTCTGTAATCTGTAAATTGTGCACACTTTATGCATAAGTTTTCGAAAATGGGATCTGACTTTATTTTGGCAGCTCTCATTTTGAGTAAAATAATGCATAAAAATAGGGGTTGTTGTTATGCACGCTTACAAAAAAGCACTTTTATCTGTAGCTTTGTCTTTTTTATTACCGTTTTCGGCAATGTCTGCTGATGACGATGGTACTTTTACAATTACTATTCAGGGACCTGAAATTGAGGATGCTCAGCCTCAGGTTCAGTCAGTTCAGACAGTACGAAGAGCACCTGCAAGACGTGCTGCTCCAAGACAAAACAGACTCCCATCAGTTAATGCAACTGCAACCATGGCTCCTTCAGCCTCAGTAAATCAGAGTACAGGTGCTAATTCTTCCAATGCAGCTCAGGTTCAGCAGACCCCAGCCAGAACCTATGCTGTTGCTTCAGGTGATACCATATGGTCTGTGGCACACCGCTACATGCCTCAGGACAGAAGTGTTAACGAATTTCAGATAGTTGCCTCTATTTACAGAAATAATCCAAGAGCTTTTGGTCAGGGTAATGTAAACAACCTCTTAAGAACCACTATCACAATTCCACCTTTAGCTCAGATCGCAAGAGAGACCACTGACACTGGTTCAAGGCTGTTGTCTCAGGGCAGTATGACATTGCCGCCATTAGGTAATGTCACTGAGAACAGCTCTTCTTCACGTGCAGGTACTACAGCTGCAGTCTCAACTCAGGCTCCTTCTGTAACTGCAACTCCAGCACCAAAACCAATGCAGTCACTGTCTGATGGTGATATTCCTCAGTACACAGCAACTGAAACCAAGATTAAAAAGCTGCAGGAAGAGGAAGCTAAAAAAGATTTATCCGTAGCACTTCCTGATAATACAAAAGGTGCTGATCTAGATAAAAGTCAGGTAAGTGAAAAGACTGCTGAAAACAATTCTTCAAAAGACAGCAGTAATGATAAAGCACCTGCCAACGCAAAAGCCATGAGCGCCGATCTTGCAGCAGCAGCTGTGGATTCCCAATCCATCAGGATCATGCTTGAAGGCAATAAAAAAGCTATTGATGAGAAAACAAAAGTACTTGAACAGCAGCTAGCCGAAGCCATGGAAAGAATGAAAAAAACTTCAGCTGCTACTGCCAAAACTGCTGCTGACAGTGTCTCAACTTTAGCTTCACAGTATGACAATATTATTTCAGGCCTTCAGCAGGATATCATTGAGATCAAAGGTAACATTTCAAAGCTGTCACAGGACAATGACAGAATGAGAGAGATGTTACTTGCCAATGATGAAAAAATTGAGGATATGCAGCTGCAGCTGTCTCAATTCTCTGTAAGTGCACCAACCTCAGTTGTAGATCTTGATAAACCAGTCATGATGATCCTGTTTGGTGCGGGATTACTGGCTTTAGTAATGATGATTGTATTCCTAATCATTAAGCTCAAGTCACGTGCCAGTGCAAAGATGACAGATGACTTTGATGATGTTGATGATTTTTCAGCTGATGATACCCTGCTTTCAGACGAGAACGGTTCAATTGATCTTGAAGCTCCAGTTTTAGCTGATGATGAACCAGAGAGTCCGGACGTACCTCAAAAGGCTCCTGATAAGAATAGTAATTCTATAAATTCCCCATCAGATTCAGTTTCTGATGTGGAGACTGCGTTAAATGAAAAAGAGCAGGTTAGTGTTCAGAATGAGGCTGCTTCTGAAAATACAGCAAACGACAGCATATCTGACAATAGTCCAGCTCAAGAGAATAAAGCAGAGAAAGATGAAGCTCAGGAGGCCTGGGACAATGCCGCTTCAACAAACTCAGCTGATGAAACAAAAGATGATAAGACTGTGCTCGATGAGTGGTCTAAGGCACTTAATGAACAGACAGAAAATGATAAGAGCGTTGATCTTGGTGCAAATGCAAGTAAAGATTCCTCTCAGGATGATATGGCAAGTGCCTGGGAATCAGCTTTAAATGAACAGGAAAGCGCACAGAGCAAGAATACAGAAAAATCTGACGATGATGCTTTGGCCGATGCGTGGGGAGCTGCATTAAATGAGCAGAAGAGTGCTGAAGAAAACACTAACGACAGTGCTAAAGCTCCAAAATCTGAAGAGGAGAAAATGGCAGATGCCTGGAGCGCAGCATTAAATGAGCAGAAGAGTGCTGAAGAAAACACTAACGACAGTGCCAAAGCTCCAAAATCAGAAGAAGAGGCAATGGCAGATGCCTGGAGCGCAGCATTAAATGAGCAGAAGAGTGCTGAAGAAAACACTAACGGCAGTGCCAAAGCTCCAAAATCTGAAGAGGAGAAAATGGCAGATGCCTGGAGCGCAGCATTAAATGAGCAGAAGAGTGCTGAAGA
>CAKQDA010000014.1 GCA_934218695.1 uncultured Succinivibrio sp. | reverse complement strand
AGAATGCCTGCCTGTCACGCAGGAGGTCGCGGGTTCGATCCCCGTCCGTTCCGCCACTTATCATTTGAGGCCCGAACATTTGTTCGGGTTTTTTCATTTCTGCAGTACAGTAATTTCGTTTTTCTTTTGTATTAAATTTAATTTTCTAAAATTGTCGCTCTGTCAGATTATTAGAGTGTGTTCTTAGCTTATACTAAAAGAAATTGTGTTAGGAGCCTATTTTGATTAGATTTTTAAATTTAATAGTAATTATTGTAGCTTTTGTAATTATATCTGTGGGGATTTTTAATTACGCAAATCGAGATCTCTCCACCATTTATGTCGGTGTAGACGGTTACAGTGCACCTTTTTCAATGACTAATGATATCGGCGAATTAAATGGTTTTAGTGTCGATGTTATACGTGCTGTTGCTAATTCATTAGATGTTAATGTTGAATTCAGAACAATTCCTTTCTATGCTCTTCAGGATTCTTTAAGACGTGGTACCGTTGACATTGTTGTCGCTCCGTTTAATCCAAATTTAAAAGAAAATCAGCTAAATTCCAATTTCAGTTTTCCATATTTTAAAAATAAACTGGTCTATGCTGTAAAAAACAATCTGACTCAAAAATATAATGATGTTCTGTCTATCAGGGGAATTAAATTCTGCGTAACTGACAAGCCGGACGTTTTAAAGTATATTCGAGCTAATTATAAGAATTCAATTATTATGATTTACGCAAGTTCTGAGGATGCCTTTTCAGGTTTATATAAGGAACAGTGTCACACTTTTATTGACAGTAAATCAAGTATGTATTACTACATTAATAAGCATCATTTAAGAAAACTCACAGTCAAAGATGTTAAGGATACCAACGAAGTTGAATATAGAATTGCTGTTGGCGACAATAAGGAAGATCTTTTAAATAGAATAAATACCGGATTGGAATATCTTATGAGTACTCGTGAAATTGATGCAATTAGCCAGAAATGGTTTTCAGTTCCATCAGACCTTTAGCTCATTTTGCTTTACTGCTACTGTTTAAAGGACTGTAGAGCGTAAATTAAGAGATATTTTTACAAAGGTTCTTCTCATATCCATCTTTTCTTTAAGTTTTATTTACTGCCTACATTATTCTCAATAAAAAAGCGGACATTCAGTCCGCTTTTTTAACTAATTGAATTAAGTCAGATTATTCTGATTCTTTTAATGAATCCAGAATATTGTTACCAAACCACTCAATACTGATTTTTTCAAAGACACCGTTTTCTTCGACCTGCTTTAGACCTCTGTTAATGATCTCTAAGAGTTCCTTATTACCTTTTTGTACTGCAATACCATAATACTCTTTATCGATATGCTTTTTGATTTCGATAGATGTAAATTTACCGGAGGTATCTTTTGTCAGGAAAAAATCGTTTACCGGTTTGTCGTGAATTGCTGCAAGACAGCTTCCGTTTCCTAATTCAATATATGTCTCAGGAGGAGTGTTAAAGATTTTGTCTTTTGACTTTTTTAGAAATTTCTGAGTAAAGTTAGTGCCAGTTGCAGCAAGCTGTGTGCAAATAGGATGGCCATCTAACTTTTCATATGTATCATATTTTTGAACATTTTTCTTTTCAATGACGTAACTCATTCCACACAGGTAGTACGGATCAGAAAAATCTACTTTTTTTGCTCTTTCTTCAGAAATAGTAAAACCAGAAATTATGAGATCAATATTTCCTGTCATCAAAGAAGGAATTAAACCGTCAAATGGCATTACGTTGATCTTTACGTTATATCCTAGATCTTTACCAATTGCCTTAATCAGGTCAATATCAAAACCGGTGATATTACCCTGATCATCAATATAGGTGAAAGGAGCGAATGCACCTTCACAACCCACATTTAAAGTTTTATCCAAAGTTGCGTTTTTAGATTCATCTGCATATGCGGACGATAAAGAACACACAACAGCTAAAGAACAAACAGCCACTGACCGAAATGTATTTTTTAAAGTTTGGAACATACTAACTCCTCCTAACAGATATTGTATAAAAAAGAGGACTGACTTTGTAGGTTTATGATGGATATTTACTGTAAAAAGCGGTTATTTCCGTATTTTTTCACAGTTATGATTTTTCTTGCTTGTGAAAGCTGCAAGTTTTAAGTGGAAATTATTCAGACAATGCATTCAGTAGCAAAAGATCAGTCATTTGCGAATCTCTCATTAAAAACGTAGAGAATGCTCATTTGTGAAAAGAGCTTGTTAAAAAAAATCTCAGAATGACTCAGATCATTATGGTGCATTAAAGAACTCTTTTTCGTACAGAAATCCTTTGTACAACAGAGATAGTGGCTTTGTAAAAATGTTTTGATATTGCCTACAAAAGGCAAATTTCATATAATGTACGCATTTTTAAGACAAGTAATCAATGTTAATTTTCCTTTCTTATGAAAGGGAAACGATTTTTTGTGCAATAAATATAAAGAAAAATATCTAAAAATTTTTCTTCATATAACATTTACACAGAAAGCTATTGATGCCCTAAATAAAAGAGGCTTTTTTATGTCAATGCGTTCAATTTACTGTGGTAATGTAAATTTAACCAGTAAAGACAGCGAGGTTACCTTATGCGGTTGGGTTAACCGCAGACGTGATCTTGGCGGTCTGATTTTTATCGATTTACGAGACAGAACCGGTATTGTTCAGGTTGTTTTTGAGCCTGACAACGAGGCTGTTCATGCTCTGGCATCTACTTTGAGAAATGAGTACTGTATCTGTGTAAAGGGAACTGTAAAGGCTCGCCCAGAAGATCAGGTCAATAAAAAGATGGCTACAGGTGAGATTGAAGTTTACGCCAAAGAGCTTAAGATCTTCAACAAAGCCGGAGTCCTTCCTTTAGACTTTAATCAGGATAACTCTGAAGAACAGCGCTTAAGATACAGATATCTTGATTTACGCCGTCCAGAAATGGTTGAAAAACTAGTAACCAGAGCAAAGATCACTCATTTTGTAAGGCATTTCCTTGATGAGAATGGTTTTCTGGATATCGAAACTCCAATGTTAACCAAGGCTACTCCCGAAGGTGCCCGTGATTATCTTGTTCCATCACGTATTCATCACGGCAAGTTCTATGCACTTCCTCAGTCTCCACAGCTGTTCAAACAGCTTTTGATGATTGCAGGATATGACCGTTACTATCAGATCGTAAAGTGTTTTAGAGATGAGGATTTAAGAGCTGATAGGCAGCCTGAGTTTACTCAGATTGATGTTGAGACCTCTTTTATGACTTCTCAGGACGTTCGTGACATCATGGAAGAGATGATGCGAGAACTGTTCAAGAGCATCAAGAATGTTGATTTGGGCAAACTTCCTGTTATGAAATGGGAAGAGGCTATGGACAGATTCGGTTCAGACAAGCCTGATTTAAGAATTCCTTTCGAATTAAAGCTTGTTGACAAGGCTGTTGTAAACTCAGAGTTCAAAGTTTTATCAGAGCCTGCCAACGACAAGGACAGCAGAGTAATTGCTTTTGCTCTGCCTGGCGGTTCTGATTTAACCAGAAAGAAGATCGATGAGTATACTGATTACGTCAAGAAACTTGGTGCTTCTGGCCTTATCTACATTAAGGTAAATGATCTTAATGCAGGTGCACAGGGGCTTAAGTCTTCAATTGGCAAGCATGTAACAGAACAGGAGCTTTTAGATTTAGTCAAGCTGTCTGAAGCAAAGACCGGTGATATTGTCTTTATCTGTTGCGGTAAGAGAGTTAAGACTGCTACAGCAATAGGCTCTCTGCGTATTAAGGCTGCTCGTGACATGAACCTCGTTGCAGATGGCTACAAAGCTCTGTGGGTTGTTGATTTCCCAATGTTCGAGATGACTGAGGAAGCCGGACTTACAGCAATGCACCATCCATTTACAGCTCCAAAGGATGTAACTCCTGAGCAGTTAATCGCCGATCCAATGTCTGTTTATGCTGATGCCTATGATCTTGTAATCAATGGTTATGAGTCAGGTGGCGGATCAGTTCGTATTTATGACGAGGATATGCAGAATGCTGTATTTACAGTATTAGGTATTTCTAAAGAAGAGGCTAGAGAAAAATTTGGCTTCTTGCTTGATGCTCTATCATTTGGTGCTCCTCCACATGCAGGTCTTGCATTCGGTCTTGACCGTGTGACCATGCTGTTGACTGGTACTGATAATATTCGTGATGTTATTGCATTCCCTAAGACAACAGCTGCTGCATGCTTAATGACTGATGCACCAAATGTTGCAAGTGAAGATGCATTAAGAGATCTTGCAATTTCTGTTACTGATTTTGAAAAATAACGCAGTGCGTTCATTTAGGAGATAAAAATGTCAGGTCATTCAAAATGGGCTAATATCCGTTTCCGTAAGGCAGCCCAGGACGCAAAACGTGGTAAGGTTTTTACCAAATTAATTCGTGAAATTACAACTGCTGCACGCATGGGTGGTGGTGATGAGTCAAGCAACCCTCGTCTGCGTTCTGCTGTTGTTGCAGCTTTGGCACAGAATATGACTCGTGATACCATCAAACGTGCTGTCGAGCGTGGTATTGGCGGTGGTGATGGTGCTGACTTAGAGAATATCACTTATGAAGGTTATGGTGTTGGTGGTGTAGCAGTTATGGTTGAGTGCATGACTGATAACCACAATCGTACAGCTTCAGATGTTCGTCATGCATTCACCAAGTTCGGTGGTAATTTAGGTACTTCAGGATCTGTAGGTTACCTGTTCACCAAGAAAGGTGTTATAAGCTTTGCTCAGGATGAAGATGGCAAGATGCCTGTTGATGAAGAGCAGGCAATGGAAATCGGACTTGAAGCCGGTGCCGACGATATCGTAACCAATGATGACGGGTCAATTGATGTTTATACTGCTCCAGAAGCATTTGCTGATGTGGTTGAAGCTTTTGAAGCTAAGGGTATCAAGCCAACAAACGCTGAAGTTTCTATGGTTCCATCAACAGAAGCAGAACTTGATGCAGATAATGCTGCAAAGTGCATGCGCATGATCGACGCTTTAGAAGATCTTGATGATGTTCAGAACGTTTACCATAACGCATCATTCCCTGATGACGTTGAGCTAGACTAAAAAAGAGAAAAAATTTAAAAAAATTTTTTGCTTTTTTGGTATTCATAACCTATATATATTTAGTTGAATGGGCAAGAGTTATACTCTTACCCATTTGCGTTTGTTACGACAGCATCGTCTAGGAAAATTATAATAATGGATAACAATTCAGCAAGTACAGAATTTAAACAGTTAATTGCAAAAGGAAAGGATCAGGGCTATCTAACCATTGACGAGATTAATGATTTGATCCCTCCTGATATAATCAGTGGCGATCAACTGTCTGTTTTCATTCAGACATTCATTGATATGGGTATCAATGTATGTGAAACCCCTCCTGAGGCTGATGATATTCTTTTAAATGGCAACTCGCAGACTGATTCAGAGGATGTTGAGATTGTAGCAAACCAGCTGGATAGTTCAGTTGATATCGGCAGAACAACAGATCCTGTTCGTATGTATATGCGCGAAATGGGTAACGTTTCTCTTTTAACAAGAAAAGACGAAATCGAAATTTCAAAACGCATCGAAAAGGGGACTAATGAGGTTCAGCTGTGTCTTGTTGAGTATCCTCAGGCTATGGAAGAACTGTTCTCCCGCTATGAGCAGACCCTTGATCCAGACTCAGAGATTAAGCTTGGAGATATCATCAATGGATTTGCAGATCCAAATTCTCAGGAAGCGGAAGATGGTGCTGATATTGCCATAGACGAAAAGGCTGAAGCAGAGCTCGATAAGGAGCTTGAGGCTTTAGATGAGGAAGATGAGTCTTTAGATCTTGATAAGAAAGAATCAAAGAAAGGCAAAAAGGCATCAAAAGCATCTAAGAAAGATGAAGTAGGTGATGATGCTGATGACGATCTTGATGATACAGATGACAGTGCCGAATCTCCAACTGATTCTGGACCAGATCCTGAAGAAACCAGAAAGCGCTTTACGGAACTTCGCGTTCAGTTTGATAAGGTAACTGCAGCAAGACAGAAATCTACTACTGATAAGAAGTACAAAAAAGAACTCGAAAAATTAGTGGAGATCTTTAAAACTTTCAAGATTGTACCTTCTCAGTTGGAAAGCCTGCTTCGCAAGATGCACGACATGATGGATCGTGTTAAGCGTCAGGACAGAAGAGTGCGTGAGATTGCAGTCGGTCGCTGTGGCATGAAGATAGACGAACTCAAGAAGTACTATAACGAAACAGAAACTGTTTCTAACATGGATTGGTTCGAGAAGGCCGTTAAGGTTAAGAAGCCTTATGCTACAAAACTCAAAGATTATGAAGCAGAAATCTTGAAGTGCGTAGAATCATTAAAAGAAATTGAAGATGATTCTGGTATCAACATTGCTCGTCTTCGTGATTTGTCACGAAGAATTATGATGGGTGATGCTATGGCAAAGAAAGCCAAGAAGGAAATGGTTGAGGCCAATCTTCGTCTTGTGATTTCCATTGCCAAGAAATACACCAATCGCGGACTTCAGTTCCTGGATCTTATTCAGGAAGGCAATATTGGTCTGATGAAGGCTGTTGACAAGTTTGAATACCGTCGCGGTTACAAGTTCTCAACCTATGCTACTTGGTGGATTAGACAGGCAATCACAAGATCTATCGCCGATCAGGCCCGTACTATCCGTATACCAGTTCATATGATTGAAACTATCAATAAGCTCAACAGAATTTCCCGTCAGATGCTGCAGGAAAAGGGTAGAGAACCTACACCTGAGGAACTTGCGTCAAAGATGGGCTTACCTGAGGAGAAGATCCGCAAGGTAATGAAGATTGCAAAAGAGCCTATTTCACTTGAAACTCCTGTAGGTGATGATGACGACTCACATTTAGGAGATTTTATTGAGGACAGCTCAATTGTTGTTCCAGCAGAAGCTGCCACATCAGAGAGTTTAAAGAATGCCATCAACGGTGTGCTCGATGAGATGCCTCCTAGAGAAGCTCAGGTTCTGCGTATGCGCTTTGGCATAGGAATGCCATCAGATCATACATTAGAGGAAGTTGGTCGTCAGTTTGGTGTAACACGTGAGCGTATTCGTCAGATTGAGGCAAAAGCTCTGCGTAAGCTTCGTCACCCTTGCAGATCACAGGGATTGAGAGGTTTTCTCGATTAACAGAATCAAAGTCTTAATAAAAAGGCGCCGCGTGGCGCCTTTTTAGTTGATATTCTCAAAAAAAATGGACCATGTTTAGCATGATCCATTCTTCCTGAACTTAAAATTTGGTTTTTATGTTTATAGCTCAGCACCTAATTCCTGACGAATATAGGCTCCGGCACCTAACAGACCGGCATCACCGTTGGAAATTACATAAACAGGGATGTGCTTTAAAGTGTCCTTGAAACGTCCTTTTCCTTCAAACTGCTTTCTAAAATCGGTGTTTTTAAAGTAGTCAATAAAGCGTGGAACGATACCACCTGCGATATAGACACCGCCCTTAGTTAACAGATCAATAGCCAGATTTCCACCAAATGAACCCATTAAAGAGCAGAATACATCAATAGTTTCCTTGCAGTCTGGGCAAGGATCTTTTGCAAAAGCACCAGCCGTAACATCACAAGGTTCTACGTCTTTGATCTCGTGGCCATTTAACTGGGCAATAGCTTTGTAAACGTTGACTAAGCCCTGTCCAGACAATAATCTTTCACCAGAAACGTGATCGAATTTTGTACGCAGTACCCTTACGATTTCATCCTGTCTTGAATTTGTGGCAGCAATATCAACATGACCGCCTTCTGAGGACAGTGCAATCCACTTACCGTTAACCTTAATCAGATGTCCTACACCTAAACCGGTACCAGCACCGTAAATGGCTTTAGGTGCGTTTGGATCAATCTTATCTCCACCTATCTTTGTCATCTTGTCCAGAGGAATTGCAGTAGTACTCATAGACATAGCTGTAAAGTCGTTGATGAACACAAGATCCTTTAGTCCCAGATTTTTTTTCATCTGAGAAATTGAAAATTCCCAAGGGTTATTAGTCATTTTGATGTAATCGCCATCTAAAAGAGTTGCAATTGCGATACATGCTGAGTCAAATTTGGCTCCGGTCTCTTCTCTGAATTTAACAATTACTTTTTCTAAAGATTCGTTTTCAACTGAAGAATAAACTTTTGTATCTGATAAACTGCCATCTGCTAAATTAACTAGTGACAGTCTTGCATTAGTGCCACCAACGTCGCCTACTAATGCCAATCCCTGAAGCTGACTCATTATTGACCTCTGACAAAATTTATAAAAAATCTGTGGACAATTATACTTAAAAATGTTGTTTGAATTATCCACATAATTAAACTGTTTATTGTAATTTTTTAAACTGTTTTCGTCAAAGACAGGGCTCATTTTTTGTGAACACTACTAATCTTTATATTTAGGATATTTCCTCGGTCTTTTCTCCTGTATTGGCATTGTCAGTAAGCTGCTTATTTGGATCTTCTTGCAGGCTTAAAGAAGCAAGTAATGATTTTGAAATTATTTCATTTACAACATAATATCTGTTTTGAAAACTTAAGTTTGTATTTCTCTTAATGGGAGAGAAGACAACTTTTTTATTCGCAATGATCTCAGAAACAGTTTTCTGTTTCTTTTCAGGTTGTTCAAAGTTACTGTTGTTATCTGGAGCAGTCTCTTCAGTATTTGAAGAGGCATCCACATTAAATTTACTATCAAAATTTTTGTCATCTTCAGGGAGCTTACCCATTTCCTTATCGGGGATCTCATCAGTGATAAACTCACTGTCAAAATCTTTATCATCTTCAGGGGCTTTACCTATCTCCTCATCAGGAATTTCATCAGTGATAAACTCACTGTCAAAATCTTTATCATCTTCAGGGGCTTTACCCATCTCCTCATCAGGAATTTCATCAGTGATAAACTCACTGTCAAAATCATTGTCATCTTCAGGAACTTTTTCCATCTCCTCATCGGGGAGTTCATCATTCATAAAGCTGTTGTCAAAGGATAAATCACTTTCATCTGTTCTTCCCATTTCAGGATCAGGTTCTTCGTCTGCAATAAAACCAAAATCATAGCTGTCATCAAGTATTGGTTTTTCAGTTTTGCCTTCAAGACTGATGATATGAGTTGCGTTTTCAGATTTTTTTCCGTCTTTTACAAAGTAGAATTTCTGACCGTCTATTTTAGAGGAATAATTGTGACAGTAGGTACCTTCCTTTTGTATACCTGAAGAATACTGGTAGTTAAGATCAACGTAATCATTCAGATTAAAGTACTTGCTGTTGCCTACAAGATCGTCATAGCTGTAAATTTTGTTAAAAGTGTCTGTTACAAAAACTTTGTCGCTGTCTATAAAGTAAGGAGCAAAGAAACCTACATTCTGATAATATCCGTCAGACAGGATAAAATTTTCAGAGTTGTGCTGATACTCTTTATCAAGACTTGCTGCAGCCTGACTGTAGCCTATAGAACTGATGATGCCAAGATCGTAGTCGTCTGAAAAATCTGTTTTACCAAAATTTACGCCTTTTAACTTGATTTCGTCTTTAAGTAATCCTAAAACACTTCCAAAAACGTAGTTGTCCCTGGAAAACAGGTGAGTTTGAGTCTTACTGTTAAATCCTGCTGTTACATTTTCAAAATTTGAGGAAACACCTTCATATGAGGCAAGTCCAGCCAGTCCTCCTGCGTAGATTTTGCGATTACCTATATTGGAAAATGTAAGATTAAGTCCGTCTACTTCAACGTTTTTGAGATAGGAGGCTTTAATGACTCCTGCAAGACCTCCAATGTTGGTGTTGTTTTCAGGGGAGCTTACACTGATATTTGCATTTTTTATTTTCAGGTTTTCAATTGAAGAGCCGTTTAAAGTAGAAAAAAGACCTATGTTCTGATTCAGATCATGACCATTTCCTGCAAGGTTAAAGGTTATCGAGTTAAATGCCCCATCAATGGTGCCTGAAAATTCATCACTGCCGGTGACAGCTGTATTTATAGTACCTAAATCAATGTCATTGGTGATAA
This sequence comes from uncultured Succinivibrio sp., assembly GCA_934218695.1. Taxonomy (GTDB): domain Bacteria; phylum Pseudomonadota; class Gammaproteobacteria; order Enterobacterales; family Succinivibrionaceae; genus Succinivibrio. Next base: position 38,281 of record CAKQDA010000014.1, on the reverse strand, counting down.
AGTATTTCCCTGCAGGATCAGATGCTATTTTCAGAAACTCTTCTCTGGTTGAAACAGCTGTTTTATCTGTGTGATCATAAAGACCGTCTTCTTTTGTAAGTCCCAGTTCTTTTTCAAGATCAATTTTTTTACTAGAACCTATATCAATTCTTTTAATTGAGCTGTGGACTGATAGAGAGTCTTTTATAGGTTTTACATTATCTAAAATACTGGTGCTGACTTTTATGTCAGAGATATCACGAATGATGATCTGACTGCCATCAATAATGGTATTGTCTGCTTCGACAGAGCCTATGAGTTTTACCTTGCCCATGCCTTTTTTAGTAAATTCAAAGTCACCTGTATCAATGAAGTTTTCTACATTTTCAGCAGAAAGTTTTGATGTTGACAGAATTATGTTTTTACCTTTTAAGGCTCCTGTAATGCCGACACTGATGCCGTTTGGATTTATAAGATAAATATTATTGTTGTCAATGGTTTTTAAATTACCGTCTATGACTGATGCACTGCTGCCTTTGACAATATTAAGATAGGTTGCGTTTTTGCCTGAAAAGACAACGCTGTTGTCTTTTGCAACAGAAAAATCTTTCCATGAAATAACGTTTCTCTCGGTATTTGAACTGATGAACAGAGTGTTCGGAGTACTTGTAATTAAGGCTCCTCCATGTATGATTTTTTCTCCTGTCGGCAGAGCTGAGGCACTATGGGCAATTTTTACTGCCATGGCAAATAAAGAGAAGACAAATAATTTGTTTAAAGATATTTTCATAATGATCATAAATTGCGTAGTTCTTATGTACAGATAGATTTTTTAATTAAATTTTGGCGTAGCCTGCCTTTAACAGAAATACCGTAGGATCTTTTGCAAATTCCCTGTTTTTGCCGATAGCTCTGCTCAAAGAAGCACTCAGGTAAAATCCCACATAGGTAAGATTTGCTCCTGTACCAACAGCATAAAAGGATTCGCTACTGCTTCCTTCTGCATTTTTTGCATAGGCCTGCATGAAATTTACAAAGTAATTAAGATAAGGCTTGGTCATAAGTCTTGTTTGCAGTTTCAAATCGTTGTAAAGACCAAGATCAGAGGAGGCTAAAGAGCCTTCATAAGCGGTAACACCGTATGCTCCGCCCGGGATAAATTTGTCTGAAGCGTCAACAGCTTTTTGTGCGTACTGCACATTTAGTGAGTTTATAAGGGAAAAGTTTTTGTAAAAGTTCCAGTCAAGCTTTGATTCAAGGTTGGAAAGTAAATAGGCTCGTTTAGACATATCGTCTGACAATTCACTTTTATTCTGTACAAGACCATAGTCAAGTTTCAGTGAGTTAAGAAAGTTAAGACTGTCACTAAAATGGTCGGCTTCTATTTCAAAATAGCCACCAAATTTGTTTCTCTTCAAATTAAGAGCATAGCTTTCAATCCTGTCGGTAAGGTTTCTGTAGTATCCGCCTCCTGTAAAGCTTACTTTACTGTCAGTTGTTCTGTATAAAGGCTCTTTCATAAAAAAATCAGCTCCCAAAGAGTTACCTTTTACATCTAAAGAATCGTAGGTATCCCCAAGATCATAACTTCCGTAATTTAACTGAAAGCCCAAAACAGTAGGGTGAGAGGTAAAGGGAATTGAATACCCTAGGATAAGATTATTCTGTCTTTTTTCGGTGGTTCCAGCCAGAAGGTATCCTCTGTCGGCATGTTTTGACAGGTTGTGCGAGTTTAAAGACAGAAAATATCGGTTTTTACCGGTGGACTTGCTGCCATAGTTGTCATAGCTCAATTCATAGCCAAAACGAGATCGACCTTTAAGATCAAGTGTGAGTGAGGCCTGATCTGGCTTGTTTTGAGAGTTCTCAAAGTAGCCTGCGATATCAAAGATATTAAGATCCTTTATTTTAAGCAGAGTTGCGTTTAACTGATTTGAGTTAATCTCTTTTCCCTGAAATCTGCGCACATTTTCTGTGAGCATATATGCTGTTTTGGGAGATAGTGAGGCGTAATTGGCAATTTTTATATCATCAAGTCTGGCTGTTTTTACAACTACTTCAACCACGCCATTCTGACTTTGCTGCTCTGGGTAGAAGGCCTGAGCTGCAAGGTAACCGTTTTTTCTGTAATAGTCAGAGATTTCATTTAAGATATTCTGTAAAAGGTCTATATCAATCTCTTTGCCAAGATAAGGATTGAGCTTTTTATCCATTGCTCTTTTATCGATTTTTGCGCCGGATCTTATGATGACATTACTTAATTCTAAAGCATGAACATGCTGTGAAAAAGCAAAAGACAGCAGGGCAAGAAACAGAGGAAGTAATAAATAACGTTTGTTTTTTAGCATACGACATCCTAATTATTAAAAGATGCCGTATTGTCAGCGAGAGATTTATAATTTAAGGCTTTTTACTGACATAATATGCAATTATTAAAAAAAGTAATTATTAACTTTATGTTTCGTAAAGATTTTTAGTAGCCTTAAAAAGACCTTTTAAAAGTATGAAAAATGCAGATGCAAGCAAAAGATAGCGAAAAAGATTAAAAACAACGATCATGTGAGTGAAACTTTCAGGTGCAAGATTAGGATCGGTTACAAAAAAGCCAAAGATTAACTTCTGCTGAAGATAAAAAGCCCATGGTAACGCACACAGACAGGCAAAAATACCTGTTTTAAAATAGGCTCTGTTTCTGTTAGATGTGACGGCGCTGTAGATAAGAGCCAAACTGCCAGCAATCAAAAGAACGGTTCTTAAAGGAGAATTAGGACACAATGCATAGGAATTTGTTGAAAATATAAACAGAAGAACCAGCAGAACGCTGTATTTTACAATCTTGCTGTAGGTATCCATGAAATCCTCTCTGAAAGTATGTTATTTTATTTGAAATTGTAGCCGAAAATTTTTAAAATAAAACACCAGTGCTACCTTAGCTCAGTAGGTAGAGCAACTGATTCGTAATCAGGAGGTCGCCAGTTCGATTCTGGCAGGTAGCACCAGTTCGTTTCCTGATCATTCCTTTTCTTTCCTCTTTTTTATAAAAATCATCCTGAGCATAAAAGAAAAGAGCTTCAAAAGAAACTCTTTTTCTGTAACGATTTTTTGTAAAAATTTATTTTTGTAACAATCTTTTCCTGTCAGACAGTCAAACTAGAATCTGATCTGCTTTTTCTTGCCTGGACGAGGAATGTAAACAAAGATGATACCGATGACTGCACCGCATAACGCAATTAAGGCACCCTGTAACCACCAGCGCATCTGCATATCCAGTTCTTTAGTTTCAAGCTTATCTGCATAGTCACGTCTTGTGGCATCAAGATCTTCGAGCTGATTGTTCTGCTTTGCCAGCTGCTCTTTTAAAGAAGCATTTTCCTTTTCAAGCTTTTCCACTTTAGCTTTGGCAATCTGATAGTCTTTTGCCACTATTGAGTCATAGTTGTCCAGATCATTCTGAAGCTTTGCTATCTTACCTTCCAGTATTTCAACTTTAGCCTTACCGCAAGGTTCAGTCTGAAGATCTCTTGCCTGCATCCACAACTGCTTGCCGTCGCCTTCAACCAGGACGAACTTCCTGTCATCAGACATTTTGATAAATTTAAATTTATCGCCTACGTGAGTTACCTGAACAATTCTGCAGTTTGAGCTAGGGCAGGTTCTTAACCAGACATTAGCAGCTTCTGAAACGTAAACCTCATCTCCGACCTGGGAATCTTCTACAGCTGTGGCTTTTGCAACTTTAATTTCTGCCTGAGAGTCATCTGTTTGTGTCTCGCTTTTTACAGTGCTGTCAGATGCATCTTCAGCGTATGAGGCGTTGGCAAAGACCAGTGAGGAACACATCAGAGTAAGAGATAAAATATTTTTAATAGATTTCACGATAAATCCTTAAATTCAAATCATTATGTCACTTTGATTATTTTGAAAACTGCTACAATTTTAGCACAGCTTCATTTGACACAGGCAAAAACTTGCAGATACATAAAACACAAGTCTCACTCCATCACAAAGAGATCCTGAAATTTTATTTAATAGGATTACATACAGTGTTTGTCTTTTACAGGATAAATGCGGTGTCAACTGATTGTGCAGACAGACTATTTTTTCAGGACAGGTTTCATATTTAATCTTTTTGTGAGAACAATCTAGTCACAAATACCAGAAAATCTCTTATCATAACGGTATCAGACGGAGAAAGACTATGAATAATAAAGAGATTGAGCTTAAATTCGGTTACGACGGCAAGGCAGAAAATTTATCTGAAACCTTTTCTAAAATAGGAAAGGTAAGTTCTGAGCGTGAACAGCATTTAGACAATACCTATTTTGATACTGATGATAAAGATCTGTTTGCTTTAAAGGCAGGTCTGAGAATAAGACGTGCCGACACTTTTACAGAGCAGACCTTAAAGGTAAAGGGAGAGAATATAGGAGGTCTGCATAAGAGAGTTGAATACAATCTGCCAGTTGATGATTCAGCTGAAGTACCTAATCTTCTGAAATTTCCAAAGGAGGCTTTTCCTGAGGGCTTTGATGTGGATGCTGTACAGAAAAAATTAAAGAAAGTGTGTCATATCAGCTTTACCCGTCACCTGTTTAACCTGACTCTGCTCGACAGTGTCTTTGAAGTGGCTTACGACAGGGGATTTATTGAGGTGGGATCTGAAGATGGCGGTAACCTCACGCAGTATCCGCTAAATGAACTTGAAATTGAATTAAAAGAGACCACCGCTAAAAGCGAGGAACTTTTAAACATTTTCTCAATTCTGTGTACACATCTTGCTACAAACAACCTGCCACTGCTGCTGGAGCCGTTTTCTAAGATGCACAGAGCAGCTCTACTGCAGAACAGTTCACAGATGTCATTAAATTTATCTCCGTTTGACACTGAAAATGAGGCAGCATCAATAACTGAATATGTAAAGAACCTTGTAGCCTGTTTTGAACAGCTGTACGGCTATTACATAATTTCAAAGGATGTAACAGTCCTTAATTTAATAACAGCTGTTCTAGAAGAGCTGTTACTGTCGCTCAAACTGCTGAAGAAAAAGAATTTACCTGCTTTCATACGCGGACAGAATGAACCAGTTACCTACAGGCAGGATCTGCAGATCATCTACAGACTGATTAAGAACTTTTATAAGGTTTGCATTCACCTGAAAAAGAAACTTTTAAACGCAAAACTCAATGCAAAAGAAAAAGTCACAGAGGATCTGTTTTCCGTTATAAGAGAGTCTGAAAAACAGAACAAGATGTTTTTAATTCCTTTAAAACTGCGTCTTCTGCTGTCTTTAATTTCAGGTTAGGCTTTGTCTTATAAACACCCATAAAGAAACTGTCTGAAGGTACAGCTGACTCTTAAACAAGAATTTTTATTCGTTATGGATAATTAAAATGAAATTTAACATCATTCCCTCGCCAAAGAATTTTGATGATCTTCCTGAGATTTTAAAAAAGGAAGCAGAAAATCAGTATGCAAGATTAAAGGAAAAGCTTTCATATGAGGAGTTTTACCTTTTTGACAAAAGGGCTGATTTTAAATTTGTATTAGCCCTGTCTGATTTTATTGCCAATACCATTTTCAGTTATCCAAAAGAGTGTGTGGCACTTGTATCAGCAGGAGCACTAGATTCAGCTCATTTTGCTGATACCCATAAGAGTGCGGTTGAAGAATATATAACAGAAAAGCTCTCTGAGTTTGAGTTAAAGAAGCGTCTGAGAATAATTAGGCGAACCAGAGCAATGGTTATAGCCTGGCGTGATCTGACAGGAGTGGCATCAATTGATGAGGTATTTTCGTCATTATCAATTTTAGCTGAGGAAATAGTTTTAAGAACCTTAAAGGTCACAAGACTGCAACTGAACAATGCCTATGGTGATGCTGTAGGTGAAGACGGCAGATCAGTACCTCTTTTAACGCTGGGAATGGGTAAATTAGGAGGAGGAGAACTTAATTTCTCATCTGATCTCGATTTAATCTTTGCCTATCCTTATGACGGAGAGACCTCTGGCAAGAGCCGCTCTCTTACATATAAGGAATTCTTTACAAGAATTGTTCAGAGAACAGCAAACCTGCTTTCAGACAAGACCGTAGACACATTCTGTTACCGTATTGATTTAAGACTCAGACCATTTGGAGATGCTGGAACTCTGGTAAATTCTTTTGATGCTCTGCAGATTTACTATGAAACACAGGGCAGAACCTGGGAACGCTATGCTCTGGTTAAGGCAAAATTACTGGGAACTAAAGATGATTTTGGTGACTACGGGGCAGAACTAATCTCTTTACTCAAACCATTTGTCTACAGACGCTATCTTGATTACGGAGCCGTACAGTCTTTGCGCAAGTTAAAGCACATGATTGAATCTGAGGTTCGCCGCCGCTCCCTAAACAACAACTTTAAATTAGGACAGGGTGGTATCCGTGAAGTTGAGTTCATAGCTCAGGTTTTTGAGCTGATGCGCGGAGGCAGGTTTGAGGAGCTTCGTGAAAGATCACTGAGAAAAACTCTGAAAAACATCAGAGATCTAGATCTGTTACCTGAAGATATCTGCACACTGCTTGATGACTGCTATGTTTATTTAAGACGTCTTGAGAATGTGATTCAGGAGTTCTCTGACAGACAGACACAGACTTTACCTGATAACGAAAAAGACTGCGCAAGAATGCTTACAGCTATGAACTACAGGGATAAGGACAGCTTCATGTGTGATTTGAATGAGGTGATGAGTGCTGTTCACGAGGAGTTCAGGCAGGTTGTCGCAGATGAGGACAACGGAAAGGAAAAAATTGAGAATTTTGACCTGTGGGAAGCTGACAACTCTGAAGATGAGCTTGCAGCTGAACTTGACAGGTATCTTGTAAACAGAGCTGAGGACAGAGAGCTTGCTAAAGCCATTATAGGATTAAAACATACCCTGCAGAGAATGCCTGTGGGGCCTGTGGGACGTGAAACACTGCTTGAGTTGATGCCAAAGGTTATTTATCTTGTGGCAAAAGAGGAGCAGGCAGCAACCATCTTCAGACGCATTGCTGGTTTAATCGAGCAGGTTGCCCTGAGAACTCCATATATGCAGCTTTTGCGTGACAATAATCTGGTTTTAGAGCGTTTTATAAAACTGCTCAAGGAAAACCATTATGCAAGTGAGCTCATAACCTCTCATCCTATACTTTTAGATGAGCTGTTTATTCCTCAGTACTTTGATGCTCCTCCTAGCGCTCAGGAATTCTTTGCCATGCTGCAGGAGAGGCTTCTGAGAATTCCTCAGGATGATCTTGAGACTGTGATGGAAGAGCTGCGTTTATTTAAAAAGGTAATGGTGTTTAGAATAGCTCTCTCAGACAAAGCCGGTAAATTACCTTTAATGAAGATCTCTGACGCCTTGACCTGGCTTGCCGAGGCTATTGTAAAAGAGATTATGATTTTAGCCTGGGATCAGAATTCGAAAAAATATGGAATTCCTGAAGGTACTTCAGCTGACGATCCTGGTCTTGCCATAATCGGTTACGGAAAACTAGGCGGTATTGAACTAGGCTATAAATCCGATCTTGATATGGTGTTCATAAGAAAGGTCTGTGACGGAAACACAAACGGAAATTCTCCTGTTTCAGTTGATATGTTCTATCAGCGCCTGGTTCAGAGAATACTGCACCTGTCGACTACCAAGACAGTCGGAGGGGTTCTGTACGATCTGGACATGAGACTGCGACCTGACGGAGATACCGGTCTTTTGATTTCTGACATTGATTCCTTTGAAAAATATCAGTCTAACAGAGCCTGGACCTGGGAGCATCAGGCTCTGGTAAGAGCAAGACCGATAGCAGGTTCAGGTCAAATCATCAGTGAGTTCAACCGTATTCGCGAGGATGTGATAAGGCGCCCGAAAGACGAGGTTAAATTAAAGGAAGAAGTCGTTACCATGCGCGAAAAGATGCGCAGGCACCTTGATAGAACATCTGATAAACTCTATGACATCAAGCAGGGACCTGGTGGCATGATTGATGTTGAGTTTATCTCACAGTATCTGCTTTTAGCCAATGCACCACGTTTTAAAGATATGAAACTGTGGACAGACAATGTAAGAATTTTAGAAGAATGTTCTAATCTTGGTATTATCGACAGGGATATAACCTCAAGGCTGATAGATGCCTACATTGATATCCGCAAAATTTATCATGAGCTTTCTTTAGCAGATCTTCCAAGGCTGGTTCATACAGAAGACCGACCTGAAAAAACCTTTGATGTTGAAAAGATCTGGAACGAACTGTTTTCAGTCAGTCATGATGCAGAAAGTCATGGTATAAAAAAATAGTTAAAGAGACTTTGCGTTATGGAAAGAAAGATCTTCTGGAGAAAAATGGATCCAGAGGATCGTCATAATCGTCGTAAGGATTTACAAGAGGAAAATCTCTGTGCAGCAGAGCTCTTTCATCTGAAACAACAGGTCCTTTGCCATGAGGACACTTATATGCTCTGCCAGACATCCCCACACCAAGCATTCTCCTTGTAAGAGGCAGTGGATAGACGTGTGTTTCCACAAGATGAGTGCCGCCAAGTTTTGCAACCTGCATCTTCAGCGAAAATCTTGCATTATCAATATGAGCAAAAGGTGCACCGGTGTCAACATCGGCAATGAAGGCACAGCCTTCGACCTCAGTAGGAAGCGCTGTGATGACTTTATTTGCCTCATTAAGTTCCTGATCAGAGTAACACCCCTGAATAGATGCTGTAATAAGGCCTAAACAAAGAAAGATAAATACCTTTTTCATTTGTGGTGCTACCGGTCAGACAGACCAGGGTAGCGGTTCTCCTCAGGATTTGGAGCTGTCTTAAAGCGTCTGTGTAGCCACAGGTACTGACCTGGAGCCATCAGGATCATCTTCTCTATGATACGGTTGATTCTCCCTGTATCTGCAATGGCATCTTCAGTAGGAAAGTCTTTTAAAGGCTCTTCAACATACAGATGGTACTTACTTCCCTCACGAATAGTCCAGGCCGGCTGTACCTGAGTGTTTTTTACTCTTGCAAGGTTATGTGTACCCTCAACAGTAGCAGCTTCCTTTACAGCAAAGAAAGGAACAAATGTTGAAACTCTTCTGCCGTAATCCTGATCTGGAGCATACCAGATAGGCATGTTCTTCATTAAAGCCTTGATCATGCTTCTTGGATCGTTTCTGTCAACTAAAGCCAGATTTTTTCTCAGTCTTCCCCGTACCTGAGCCCACTCCCATACAGGGTGATCTGATGGTCTGTATACACCAATGCCTGGAGTAATTAGAGTTGCGTAAATTCTTGCCATGAGCTCTAAGGTAACAAAATGGCAGGAGAGAACCAGAATTGGTTTGCCTGATTTTGCAACTTCAAGAGCTTTTTTCAGCTGTTCGCTGTCTATCTGGATATGTCTTTTAAGTCTCCAGTCAGGCCAGAACCAGGCAATACCAGTTTCAAACAGAGCGCGTCCAGAGTTTTCCATAACCTCTTTTGAGAGTCTGTTTTTCTCAGTTTCGCTCATTTCAGGAAAGGCCAGCTCAAGATTTCTTTTCAGAACATACTGTCTTGCAGGTAAAATTTTTCCAAGCAGGCTACCTATATGTTTGCCTAAGAACATTTGCACTCTGTAAGGTAAAAAGTTTACCAGACAGTAAAGAATGAAGACAGCAATCCAAGCTCCCCAGAAATGAGGCAGGAGCATTTTTTTTACAAAAGCAGGCTTTGAGACAAATCCGTTGCCCCATCCTCTTTTTACTGTGCTAAAGCGCTTGTTCTGTGCACTTTCTTTTCGTCTTTCCTTTTCGGAAATATGAAGTGAATATTTTTCCATGTATGTTCTTTTATTTATAAATAAAGTCTATTCTATCCGTTTATTTGGAATAATATACTGACAATCTAAATAAATTTGTATTTTATGCCTTAAACTCAGATATTTTTACTTTTATATGCTAAATTAGTTCTTTCAGTTATCCGATCCGCTTTTACTTTTATCTGATATATCAGCAACAGATTTTCTTATAATAAGTTCAGTCTTGAAAGGGGAGATCTTAAAATTATTTTTACCTGAAGCTCTGTCCAGTGACAGCAGCAGAGCATTTTTACCCATATCTTCAATCGGGTTTCTGACAGTAGTCAATGCAGGTGACAGACATGAGGACAGGAACAGATCATCAAAGCCTGTAAATGACACCTCTTCAGGCACCTTTATTCCGCGGTTTTCAAAAATAGACATGGCAGATGCTGCAATAGTATCTGAATAGCATGCTATGGCAGTAAAAGCCTCACTGTCTCTGTCTAAAACCTTTAAAAGCTGTTTTGCAGCCTCAGCTCCTCCTTCAAGTGAAGGTGGTACACTCAGCATCAGATCATCATTAACTTCAAGCCCGTGTTCATTCATCGCCTTGAGAAAACCTTCTTTACGCTGATGAGCATCGATAATGTCAAAAGATGAGTTTACAAAGGCAATTTTTCTGTGACCGTTTGAGAGCAGATATTCTATCTCCCTGTACATTGCATCTTTGTTGTCGATGTTGACGCATCTGTCCTCATATCCCTTTAAAATTCTGTTTACAAGAACAATTGAAGGAAAACGGGACATATAGTCAGATAATACAGCATCATCAATAGCCATAGCATGGATGATAAGTCCTGAACACTGATGGGAGAGCAGTGAATCAATGGCATTTTTTTCTCTTACAGGATCATAAAACCCCTGAGTAATTAAAAGGCTTTTTCCCAAACTGTTAGCAACAACATCACATGACTTAATCATGCTTCCAAAATAGGCATCGGAAATATCGGATACTAAAATTCCTATGGTTTCGCTGTCTTTTTTTGCTAGAGTTCTGGCATTTGCATTTAAGTAAAACCCCAGATCTTTCTGAGCTTTTAAAACAGCATCTCTTGCACTGTCGCTGACTTTAGCGGTACCGTTTAAAACTCTTGAAACTGTTGCTACGGAAACTTTTGCTCTTTTAGCTACATCACGAATTGTTGCTGCCATTTTAAAAATCTTTGGTAAAATAAAATATACAAATAAAGGTGACTTCAAAAAATTTAATCTATATTTTACATTAAATCGAAAATAAAAAATTAAAATGTGAAAAAGATCAAATTATTCTATTGTCATCTCAAAAATATGTTCTATAATTCATGTAAACGTTTACATGAGCATTTCAATGCTTTTAGAGGAAATTTTAATATGGCTACAATTTTAGTAACAGGCGGTGCCGGATATATCGGTTCTCATACAGTAATTGAATTAGCTAATGCAGGTTATGAACCTGTTATCTTTGATAACTTCTACAACTCAAAGCCAGCCGTTCTTGCAAGAATTAACAAAATTGTAGGTCACCCAGTTCCTTTTGTTGCAGGTGACATTCGTTCTCGTGAGCAGTTAGAGGCTGTGTTCTCAAACTACAAGATTGACGGTGTTATCAACTTTGCAGGTTTAAAGGCAGTAGGTGAGTCTGTAAAGAAGCCTTTGGAGTACTACGACAATAACGTAAACGGTGCACGCACATTACTCTCCGTAATGAGAGAGTTTGGCTGCAAGAACTTTATTTTCTCATCATCAGCAACTGTATACGGCGAGCCTGACAGTGTTCCTTTAACAGAGAATTCTCCTGTAAAGAGAGCAAACTGCCCATACGGTCAGACCAAGGTTGATATTGAGTATATGTGTCAGGAACTGCAGAAGGCTGATCCTGAGTTCTCAATGGTGCTGCTGCGCTACTTCAACCCTGTAGGAGCTCACAAGTCCGGTTTAATCGGTGAAGATCCTCGTGGTATCCCTAACAACCTGATGCCATATTTAACACAGGTTGCTGTAGGCAGATTAAAGGAGCTGAGCATTTTCGGTAATGATTACCCAACTCCTGATGGAACCTGCGTACGTGATTACATTCACGTGGTTGACCTTGCATTAGGTCATGTTGCTGCTTTAAAGCACTGCCTGAATGTTCCTGGCACTCATATCTATAACCTAGGTACAGGTGTCGGCTACTCTGTGCTTGATATGGTTAAGGCATTCTCAAAGGCCATCGGCAGAGAGCTTCCATACAAGTTTGCTCCTCGCAGAGCAGGTGACGTTGTAGCCTGCTACGCTGATCCATCTAAGGCAAAGAATGAATTAGGCTGGGTTGCTACAAGAACTCTTGATGATATGACAGCTGATTCATACAACTGGCAGAAGAACAATCCTAACGGCTACGAGGATTAAACAGAAAAGTCCTGCCGGTATATGTAAATCCAGGCAGAACAGAAAAAGCTAATCAGACAAAGGTTATAAACCAGAATTAAAATAACAGGTAGGTTTAAAATGTCATCATTTAACATTACAGATCATCCTCACAGAAGATTTAATGCCTTAACAGGAGAGTGGATTTTAGTATCACCTCACAGAGCAAAGAGACCATGGAACGGTCAGGTTGAAAAACTACCTCTTGAGGCAAAACCAACATACGATCCAAAGTGCTATTTGTGTCCTGGCAACACCCGTGTAAATGGTGACAAGAACCCTCAGTATGAGCACAATTTCGTTTTTACAAATGATTTTGCGGCTTTAACTCCTGATACTCCTTTAGATGCTCCTGAAAGTGAGGAACTTTTCCAACTCGAGCCTGCCCGTGGCACTGCACGTGTGATCTGCTTCAGTGCCGATCACTCAAAGACACTGCCTGTAATGGAAACAGGTGAGATCCGCTCGGTTGTTGATTTATGGGCATCCCAGTTCAGAGAGCTGTCAGAGACATATAAATATGTACAGCTTTTTGAGAACAAGGGCGCAATAATGGGATGTTCAAATCCTCATCCACACGGACAGATCTGGGCATGCGACTTTATTCCTGAAGAGCTGATGAAAGAATACAATCAGCAGAAAAAATATTTCGATAAGCACAATTCACCTTTATTGTTAGACTACGTTAATGCTGAATTAAAGAAAAAAGAGCGTATTCTTTTTGAAACTGAGTACTTTGTGGCTTTAGTTCCATTCTGGGCATTCTGGCCTTTTGAGACCATGATCCTGCCTAAGTTTAAGGTACAGACTATCGATCAGTTAACAGATGCCCAGCGCGACGATCTGGCTGTATGTATCAAGAAACTGACCTGTCGCTATGACAATTTATTTGAGTGTTCATTCCCTTACTCAATGGGCTGGCACAATGCTCCTCAGGATGGCAGAGATCACAGCGAGTGGCAGTTGCATGCAAACTACTATCCACCTTTATTAAGAAGTGCAACTGTAAGAAAGTTCGTAGCCGGTTTTGAGCTGTTAGCTGAGAAACAGCGTGATTTAACCCCTGAACAGGCTGCAGAGCGTCTGCGCAATCTTTCAGATATCCACTACACATTGAAGAAATAAACAGACAGAAGGAAAAATAATATGTCAGATATCAAATCTATTTGCCTAAAGGCTTTTGAAGATAAATTCGGCACCAAGCCACAGATGCAGGAGTATGCTCCAGGCCGTGTAAATATCATCGGTGAGCATACTGACTACAATGGTGGTTTTGTTCTTCCTTGTGCCATCAAATACGGTACCTGCATGGTTGCCAGAGAGAATGGCACCAATAGAATGCGCATTCTTGCTGTAGACATGAACAATGACTACGATGAGTTTGAAATTGCTTCAAAGATTGAAAAGCATCCTTCAAAGTTATGGGTTAACTATTTACGAGGTGTAACCTACCAGCTAGCTGAAAAATTCGGTGATAAGGTCAAAGGCCTTGACATCGCTATTAAGGGTGATGTTCCTCCAGGAGCCGGTCTGTCATCTTCAGCTTCACTTGAAGTCTGCTTCGGTCATCTTGTGTCATCAGCATTCGGTCTTAATGTTCCTTTAATGGACATAGCCTTAATGGGACAGGCTGCTGAGGCTTATATCGGTATGAAGTGCGGTATCATGGATCAGGCAATTTCTGCTAACGGTACTGCTGACCACCTTGTAAGAATCGACTGCAAGACCTACGGTTTAACTCAGGTTGCTGTTCCAAAGGATCTTGTCATCCTGATCATCAACTCCAATATCAAGCATCAGCTTGTAGGTTCAGAGTATAATGACCGTCGCGAGAGCTGTGAAAAGGCAGCTTCAATCATGGGTGTTCCTCTGTTGCGCGATGCAACAATGGAGATGCTCGAGAAGTTCAAAGACAAGATGGATGATGTTACCTATCGCCGTGCTCGACATGTTATCACTGAGGATCAGCGTGTACTTGACGCTTCAAAGGCTTTTGAGTCAGGCGATCTGAAGACTCTGTCAAAGTTGATGTACGCATCTCATGTTTCAATGAAAAATGATTTTGAAATCACAGTTAAAGAGACAGATGCTCTTGTAGACATCGTAAAAGACACCTTAGGTGAGGAGTATGCCGCTGTCCGTCAGACTGGTGGTGGCTTTGGTGGCTGCGTTGTGGCTGTTGTTGAGCCTAAGAATGTACAAAAGGTTAAAGATGCTGTAAATGCCAGATACAAGTCTGTGTCAGGTATTGATGCTACCATCTTTGAAACCACTGCCTGTGCTGGTGCAACTTTTACAAAGCTTTAATTCTTTGAAGAAAAGAAAATCCTTTTAAAAGTAATTTTCAAAGTGAAATAAATCTCTGTTCAAAAGTAGTTTCTCTGCTGCACTGTCAGCAGAGTTTTTTGTTTTCTCGTCTTTCTCGTTAGAATTTCTCTTAACTCTCACTTTTGTCCTTACCTGAAACAAGTAAAAATACGATCAAAATTAGTGCATTTTAAGATCGTTTATAGACCTTTTTTATAAATTTTGCTACATTTTAGAACAATAAATATAGAGACAAAAGTCTCGTCTACTTACAGGCTAAAAAGGAAAAATTATTATGACAACTAGAGTTGGTATTTACGGTTACGGTAACTTAGGTCGCGGTATTGAGTGTGCAGTAAATGCTGCAGATGACATGGAGCTGGTTGCTGTTTTCACCAGACGTGATCCTTCTGCATTAAAGATCGCTTCTGAAAATGTGGCTGTTGTAAACGTAAAAGATGTAGCTTCATATCAGGATAAGATTGATGTAATGATCCTGTGCGGAGGCAGTGCAACCGATCTTCCAACACAGACCCCAGAACTTGCAAAACTGTTTAACGTCATCGACAGCTTTGATACTCATGCCAAGATCCCAGAGCATTTTAATGATGTTGATGAGCAGGCCCGTAAGAGCAAACACATCGCTTTAATCTCAGCAGGCTGGGATCCAGGCATGTTCTCTTTAAACCGTTTATACGCAAATGCTGTTTTGCCAAACGGTAAAGATTACACTTTCTGGGGTAAGGGTGTAAGTCAGGGACACTCTGATGCAATTCGTCGCATCAAGGGTGTTAAGGATGCAAGACAGTATACCTGTCCTGTTCAGGCAGCATTGGATGCTGTAAGAAGCGGTTCAAATCCAGAACTGACCACAAGACAGAAACATACACGTTTATGCTATGTTGTTCTTGAGGAAGGCGCTGATGCAGCATATGTTGAGAATGCCATCAAGACCATGCCAAACTACTTTGCAGATTACGATACCACTGTAAATTTCATTTCACAGGAAGAGTTAAACAAGAACCATTCTGGTATTCCTCACGGTGGTTTTGTGATCAGATCAGGTGCTACAGGTCTTAACAACGAGCATAAGCACATCATTGAGTACAGCTTAAAGTTAGATTCAAACCCAGAGTTCACTGCAAGTGTAATCACTGCTTACACAAGAGCAATTGCTCGCCTGTACAAGGAAGGTGTAACTGGCTGCAAGACTGTGTTTGATATTGCTCCTGCTTATCTGTCTCCATTATCTGGTGATAAGCTGCGTGCAACAATGCTTTAACATAACCTATTCAAAAGTCTTAGTTTAATTAAGACAAAAGCATAAAAAGAAGAGTCCTGCCTTTCAAATTTTTTGTGCTTTTTATGTAAATCCTCAGAATATGATCTGGGGATTTTTTTATTGAAAGCGGTTGTGAACGAACTCTCCACGCATGTGATTTTTTTATCTGAACAAATCTAGTTATAAAATTGTTACTCTTTTTTCAGTAATGACAACTGCATCATAAAGCGCTTACATTTCAGAAAGGTGCAGATAATTATCAATAGTTTTAAATGATCTTTCATTACCAAAAGACAAATTGAATCTTTTAGACTAATATAAAAAATATGTGAAACTAAAAAAGATGAGTATAATATGCATATAATTAAAAATAAATGTGCTAGAGCAGAGCCTAGGACTGGGCAAGGCTAAGGCTCTTTAATAATTTCTACTCTCGTAGATATCCAGTACTTATCCATCACTTCACTTGGGCTAAGGATCTTTAATAATCGCTACTCTCATAGATACTTATAGATCCTTTTTAAGTCAATTAAATGATCTGGTAGTTTCCAAGCATGTCTTAAACAGATTTTTATGTTACCTTCCGTCATAAAAAGCTGTTAGCTAAGAGTTCAAATTCAGAGGTATATCTTAACTTGTATCCTGATCTGCTCCTTGAAGTAGAGATTCTTTGTTCCTTATAAAATTTTTACTGCTAAGAAAATAAGACGAGTCTGGTGTTGAAAAGAAACAGATTGAATATGCCTGTGTTTTGTTTCTGGCGGAAAGAAGGAGATTCGAACTCCTGAATCATCATTTGATGATTGTCGCATTTCGAGTGCGATGCATTCAACCACTCTGCCATCTTTCCGTAAGAGTCATTATAATTGATGTAAAAGAATAATCAATCAAAACAAGTGCATGGAGTCAATTATATGGTAGAGCATGATGAGAAAACAAAGAGCTTTTACCTCGTAGAAGACGGTTACAAGGCATTTATATGCTATGAAATAAATAATGGTGAATTGGATGTACTGACAACACAGGTTCCCAAGGCAATTTCTGGTAGAGGTCTTGCGTCCAGACTTATGAAAACATGTGCCACCTTTGTTCATGAAAATGGGCTGAAATTTAAAAAAGATCAGTCATGCTCCTATGCTAAATCCTGGCTTGAAAGAAATTAGCTACATGCGTTTTAAAGTTAAAATAAACTCCTTTTCAGCATCTGTTGGAAGATAGGATTCTCTTATCTTCTGCAGAGCTTTATTATATGTTTTCTTATCCGTCCTAAGACTGATAAGTCTTGTGGTGACTTTTTCCTTTGTGCATTTACAGTAAAAAGTGGCAACGGCCCAGGCAACTCCCATATGCACGTAATATTCTGTGGTATCTACCTTTTCTATAAGCTCAAACACCTCATCAAGATATTCATCATTTGCAAAGTAATCTAAAGCCATAACGCAGGCAAAACGCATATCAAAAGGTTTTTTATGATGTAAAAACAGTGGTTTTATAAATGAATAATATTCAGCCATATGCGATCTGCATTCCTTTAAAAGAGAGCACAGACTGTCACAAATGGCCCATCCGTCTATGTAAGGAAGGAAATCTTCAACAAGAGAGAGTCTTCTTTTTACTGTCATCGGGATTTGTGCAATAAATACAGCCTGACAAAAACGCTCCTCAAAAGCGGCACAAAGAGGCAGAGGCTGCAGCAGTTTTTCATGATCCTCGTGCTTAAGATACTGTTGAGCAAGTTTTCGTAATACAGAATTTTTAACTCCAATAAATGATATACCAGGACTTAACTTTTGAGAAAATTCTCTGCATTTGTTATCTCCTAGGGATACCAATTCTGAGAGGAATTTCTTTTGAACATCGTTTCTAACAATCATTTCTTTTGGCATTGAATTTACCTTAAAACACTTTAGGCAGTTCTTTAAAAGATGAGGTGTAACGAGGGGATTTGTGCTTAGGATCGTTAAATCGTGACTCTTTTACAAGTTTGTTCTGAGCTCCAAGATATACAGTATCCTGCTTAACTGAATTGATATTATCAAGTGTTCTCATAAGGTTATCACTTTTATCCAAAAGTTCTTTGTCAGGATTTGCAGAAAACAGATCGGACTGAAATTCGCGGCTGTTCTTAAAATCAAACAGAATGACACCAGCTTTCATATACTCATAACCGTCTTTATAGATTACATTCAGGAGTTCTCTTGCTGCTGCAATGAAAACTCTGGTGTCTGCGCTTGGATAATCAAGATCCATAATAGCTTCGTTTGCATATTTATCTTTATTTCCAAAATATGAAGTTCTTATGGAAACTGCAATCTTCTGAGCATATTTGTTTAAAGAACGTAATTTCTGACAGGCCTTGGCCACATAATTTGACAGCGCTTCGTACAGATCGTTATAGGTGGTGATCCTGTCTTTAAATGTTCTGGACCACATGATCTGATTCTGGTTTTGTGGTTCAGAAAGACTTTCGATGCAGTCAACATTGTTTAATTCTTTTACGGTGCGTTCAATCTGAATGGAGAACTTTTTCCCAAGATAGCTGGCATCAGCATTAGCCAGATCATAGGCAGTGGAAAATCCCTCATTTAAAAGGTGCTCTTCCATATTTCTGCCGATACCCCAGATTTCCTTTATAGGATTGTCTAAAAGCAGTCTGTTTCTTTTGCTGTCATTAAGAATACTGTATACACCATTAGTCTCCCTGTGAGACTTTGCATAGTTGTTGGCAAGCTTTGCCAGAGTCTTGGTTCTTGCAATTCCAATTCCGACAGGAATTCCAACTTCAGTTGCCACAGCGTGTTTTACTTTGTAGGCATAAGACAGAGCTTCATCTTCAGAAATATCCTTAAAACAGAGAAAAGCCTCATCAACTGAATACACTTCAGGATCTTTACAAAACCTTTCCAGAAGAGTCATCACTCTGTTGGAAATATCAAGATAGAGTGAGAAGTTTGATGAAAACAGAGCGATTCTGTATTTTCTGATTTCCTTGTCAATTTTGAAAACAGGGGAGCCCATGGCAATTCCCAGAGCTTTAGTTTCATAGGAACGGGAAACAACGATTCCGTCATTGTTTGACAGCACGGCTACGGGCCTGTCTGAAAGATCGGGTCTGAAGATCTTTTCACAGGATACAAAGAAGTTATTACAGTCACAGAGTAGATAAACTTTGCTATAGACTTTTGTTTCTGCCATTTAAAAACTGCTTTCGGCAGCCCGCATCTTCAGGAAAATAACGCTTGAACAGATATAAATACTATCATGATTAAACTGATATGCAACTCACTATTGTTTATATCAGGAAAATATAATATCCACAAAATTTGTGTTGATTTTCAGAATGTTGCGAATTGTTTCATCTTTTGTGAAACGGGATTTTATGAAAAAAACAAACAAAGTCCGAAACTCTGAAAAAGCACAGAAAAAAGAAACTGTCGCATAAAATTTGTTAAGAACCTTGCAAATATAGGGTAAACTATTACAAATTTTTGTAAAATTAAACGATAATTAAATAGGTAATGTAATCGTTTGCGTAATTTTCAATGAGGAATTAAATGAGCGTAACCTTAAAAGATTTGGCTAAAGCTTCTGGTGTTTCTATAGGAACCGTATCTCGTGCGCTCAACGACAAGAATGAAGTAAGCGCAAAGACTTCAGAAAGGATCCGTCAGTTAGCCCAGGAATTGGGTTATATTCCAAACAGAGCCGGTCGAGCTCTATCTGCTCAAAAGAGTATCAACTATGTTGGAATTACAATTCCCAGCATAAATTCCCCATTTTTTGATGATTTAAAAAAAGGTATCGATCAGGCTTTAAGAGAATTTAAAGATCTCGGTATCGATGTGGTCTTAAAAGAGCAGGAAGGATGGGATGCAGACAGGCAGATTGAAGCAATTGATGAACTTGAAAAGTCAGGATGCAAGGCTTTTGTGATCTGTTCAGTTGATTCAGATCTTATCAGAAAAAAAATCGATGAGCTGACCGAAAAGGGATATCCGGTTGTTCTTTTAAACAATGATCTTCCAGGCTCAAAGAGACTTTGCTTTGTGGGTCCTGATTACTTAAAGTCAGGACGTATTGCTGCAACCATGGTAGACAAGTGTCGTAAGAATACACCTTTAAAGATACTGGTTGTTGTAGGTTATAAGGAGCACTTGGGACATAAGACCAGAGTTGATGGTTTTATCTCAGAACTTAAATCAAGACGTAATGATTTTGAAATTGTTGATGTTATCGAAGGCAAAGATCAGGACATTGTAACTCAGCAGGTTACCATGAAGGCATTCCTTGCTCATCCAGAGATTAACGTGGTTTACATGGCAACAGGATCAGGGGTAAGCGGTCTTGGAGCTGCAATCATTGCTGATGCTACCCATCAGAGATTTGTTGTAGCCTGTGATGAGATTTACACCACTAAAGAACTGGTTAAAAATGACATCATTGATTTTGTGATCTGTCAGTCTCCTTCAGTTCAGGGATATCAGGTAATAAAAAAACTGCATGACTATCTGAATAAGATTGGAACACAGCCTGGTGACTACATTGTAGATACCGTTATCAAAGTAAAAACTCATTTTGAGTAAGTCTTTTCTGGCACTGATAATTTTGTCTCCTATTTTTCAGTGCCTCTCATTTACATCTTTCTGAATATCAATCTTTTTCATTTTTCACAAAATTAGAGCAAAGCCCTAAAATATGCTCTAAAACTGACAGTTTTCATATAGATTCATTTTTCTGCATTATTATGAGCTTATATTCATTGCATAAGGATGAACAATATGGATGTTTTATCTGTTTTTTTAGATAAGATTGACGGTTTTATCTGGGGAGCTCCCTTACTAATCGCTCTTATGGCTGTCGGTATTTTGCTGACAGTTAAATTACGCTTAATTCAGGTTTCAAATCTGATACTGTCTTTAAAGCTAGTTTTCTCATCTAAAGCAAACGCTGATGACTCTTCAAAGGCAGGTGATATCTCAGGTTTTGCCGCATTGTGTACAGCACTTGCAAGTACCATTGGTACAGGAAATATTGTAGGCGTCGCAACTGCAGTTCATATGGGCGGTCCTGGCGCCCTGTTCTGGATGTTTGTGGCAGCCTTCTTTGGTATGGCCACGAAGTATTCAGAATGTCTTTTAGCTGTCAAATACAGAGAAGTCGATGAAAAGGGCAGATTCAGAGGCGGTCCTATGTACTACATAAAAAACGGACTTCACTGTAGGAGTCTGGCTGCGATTTTTGCACTGCTCACTGTAGGTGCTGGCTGCTTCGGTATTGGAACATACTGTCAGGTAAACTCAATGGTGGATGCTAACAGGATCATGTTTGGTATGACTCCTCTGGCCTCCTGTGCAATTATCTCAGCCTTAGTCGGCATGGTGACAATTGGCGGTCTGAACTCAATTTCCAAGGTAAGCACAAAGCTTATTCCTCTGATGGCTGTTTTTTATATTGTAGGATGTCTTTTTGTAATATTGGTTAATATTGGGAATTTACCAGGTGCGATTGCGCTAATTGTAAGCAGTGCCTTTAATTTCGATGCTGGAGTTGGTGCTGCAACAGGTATCGGAATTCTGATGGCAATGCGTTTTGGTGTTGCCAGAGGCATGTTCTCAAATGAAGCCGGTTTAGGCTCTGCACCTATTGCAGCAGCTTCTGCCAAGACTAAGTATCCTGCAGAACAGGGACTTGTGAATATGACAGGAACTTTCTTTGACACCATTGTGATCTGTATGTTGACAGGTCTTACCATTGTGCTTACAAATACCTGGTCAGGTGATCTTGATGGAGCTGCCATCACCTCTGAAGCCTTCAGGCAGTCATTAGGAGATTCATGGGGAATTTATATGGTAAATATCGGTCTGTTACTGTTTGCCTTCACCACAGTAATAGGCTGGAACTACTATTCTGAGTCCTGTGTGGTTTATCTCTTTGGCACTAAGGTTATTTATATTTACAGATTTATCTACATTCTGATTGTAGCTTCAGCCGCTTTCATGACCCTGGATCTGGTATGGATCCTAGCGGATATCCTAAATGGTTTAATGGCCTTACCAAACCTTATAGCTCTGTTTCTGCTCAGAAAGGATATTGTTGAAGAAACCAGAAAGTACTTTACTCATTTAAAGGAGCTTAAAGTAAAATCATAGTTAAGATAAGACATGGAAATAAAAAGGGCCTGACTTTGAATGTCAGGCCATAAAGTCAAAAATGATGAATCAGAATGTAAAAAAGATCATCTTTTCTTTGCCTGACCGTAGTAGGCGTTTGCTCCATGCTTTCTTAAGTAGTGTTTGTCTAAAAGTTCCTGCTGCATTGGCTTTAATTGTGGGCACAGAGTTAGTGCATGGTATGCCATGTAGGCAACCTCTTCTAGAACCACAGCATTATATACAGCATTGTCAGGAGAAGTACCCCAGGTAAAAGGCCCGTGTGAGTAACACAGGCATGCTGGAACATCTTCAAGCTTAATGTTGCGCTTTTTGAAGGTTTCAATAATAACCTTGCCTGTCTCAAGCTCATATTCACCTTCAATTTCCTGAGGACTCATCTGGCGTGTGCATGGAATTGCACCGTAGAAGTAGTCAGCACCAGTGGTTCCAAGTGCTGGAATATCAATACCAGCCTGAGCAAAAGAAGTTGCATTTCTTGAGTGGGTATGAACGACACCATTGATTTTTTCACAGGCGCGATAAAGCTCCAAATGGGTAGGAGTATCGGTTGAAGGATTAAGATCACCTTCCACTTTTTTGCCTGTTTTAAGATCTACTACTACCATATCCTCAGGTTTCATTGTTTCATAGTCAACTCCTGAAGGTTTGATCACAACTAGACCTTTTTTTCTGTCGATACCAGATACGTTGCCCCAGGTGAAAGTAACCAGACCGTGTTTTGGCAGATCAAGATTTGCCTTGCATACAGCCTTTTTTAGATCTTCTAACATATGAAAACTCCGAAAATTTGAAAGACATTACCAGGAGGGTGTCTTCTAAAATGAAACTGTAGTTATTATAGAAAAATTTTTATCAAGAAACATGATCTGTGCAAAATATTTTTAATTTTGATGTAAAAATATATATAACATATTGAAAAATAAGTAAATTAAAAAAATCGTAAACGATTGCGAATTTAATTGATTCTGGTAAAGGAAAAACCATTTTTAAGTAAAATTCCGGGTTCAATTTTCTGATCTGCAAGCAGAAGTTCTCCTCTCCTGTCGAGTTTTAATACAGAGCGCGGACAGGGGAGAGTTAACAGAGAATGTGGTTTGCACAGAGAAATTAGAGTGTTTAATGTAATGTAGTCGTCTGAGCACAGGTTGACTGGTCCTGAGAGTTTTCTGTTTATGATGAGGTTAAAGGCTGCAACAAGATCATCAATCAGAATATAGGGAATGGTGTTGTTTCCTGGTATAAAGGCAACTTTTGGAACATACTTTAAGTTCTGCATAAGCCCTCCACCTTTTCCTACAACCACGCCGATCCTTGCTAGGCAGATTTTACTGTAGCTGAAAGTTGAATTTTTGGCTAAAGACAAAGCTTTCTCTTCTAATTTTTGGCAGACATCTGAATAGACTGAACTTCCTGTCTGACCTTTCTCATCGCAGATTGCTTTCTCCGAATATATACCGGTAGCACTTGCTTGTATAAATAATTTTGGAGCTCTCAAACGGTATTGCTCAAGCAAAAGCTCAATGGTATCAAGCCTTGACGACAGGATTTCATCCATTCTTTTCTCAGTTAGTTTCTTTTGGGCAACAGATTCTCCAGACAGATTGATAATAACGTCTACATCTGGAAAATCGTTGTACTGATTTACGAGCTGAAAGTTATCTGTTTTAAAAAATTTTTTTAAGTAGGTATTCTTTTTCAACAGAACTCTTATATTTTTACTGTGAGAATAGATAAATACCTGATGTTTCTTTGCAATCAGATCACTACATAATGCTTTACCGATAAAACCGCTTCCGCCACAAACAAGAAATTTCATTTGATAAAACCATAAAAAAGGCAGCGCACTGCGCTGCCTCTTAAAAAACAACAGACTATGTCTTACTTAATCTGAGCTGCCTGAATTGCAGTTACAGCAATAGTGTAGATGATATCATCAACTAATGCACCGCGTGACAGATCGTTGACAGGCTTCTTCATACCCTGCAGCATAGGACCGATTGATACCAAGCCTGCAGAACGCTGAACAGCCTTGTAAACGGTATTACCGGTTGACAGACTTGGGAAGATAAATACAGTAGCCTTGCCTGCAACTGGTGAGTTAGGAGCCTTCTGAGCTGCGACATTAGGCATTACAGCTGCATCATACTGTAGAGGACCGTCAACTGCGATATCAGGGCGCTTTTGGCGAACCAGTTCAGTTGCAGCCTTCATTAAATCAACATCAGCACCTTTACCTGAATTCATGGTTGAGTAGGTAACCATGGCAACCTTAGGATCGATACCGAAAGCCTTGGCAGTATCTGCTGACTGAATAGCAATTTCTGATAACTGTTCAGCATCAGGATTGATGTTTAAGGCACAGTCACCGTAAACATAAACCTGCTCTGGCATTAACATGAAGAAGATAGCTGAAACTAGCTTTGCACCTGGAGCTGTTTTAATGATCTGAAGTGGAGGTCTGATGGTATTAGCTGTAGTGTGAACTGCACCAGATACCAGACCGTCTAACTCATTGCGCTCAATCATCATAGTAGCAAGAGCAACGTTATCCTTTAACATCTCCAGGGCAGCTTCAGGAGTCATGCCTTTGGCCTTGCGCAGCTCAACCAGTCTGTCAACATAATTCTGACGAACAGCATCAGGATCAACGAATTCAACGTTTTCACCGAGAGTTACGCCCTGTTCTTTAGCAACAGCAAGGATCTTGTCCTTGTTACCGAATAAAACAGGAACAGCGATGTTCTGCTCTGCAACCTTAGCTGCTGCACATACAGTACGAGGCTCGTCACCTTCTGGAAGTGCTATCTTCTTGTGAGCTGCACGGGCAAGTTCGGTTAACTTGTAACGGAATGCTGCAGGGCTCATTAATGGAGTGTCTGATACTGAGAACTGTGACAGAGTTTCAAGAGCCTTCCTGTCAAAATCCTTGGCAGCGTTTTCTTTGATGTAGTTAACCTGCTCGGCATCATCCTCACGTAACTGTGCTTCCATATCAGACAGTGCCTGAGCGACAGCCCATGATGATTTTGCGGTTTCAATTACAGTTGCACCTGATACAGCACCTGTTGCACCATCTGTCAGGATAACAATTTTAGCCTGAGTTGATGTAGGTAGCTCATCAGTTACTAAAACCATCTTATCATTTGCCTTGGTGTTTGACAGGGTAACCTTGAATACACGAACATTCTCATCGCCTGAGGTTAACTTTGCATCAAGGTAGTCAGCGATATCCTTTGCACGAGGAGCGTAATAGAACTTGTCATAATTTACAGTTGCAATGAAATCCTTGAGTGCAGGCTCTTTTGTCTTGCAAGAGCTGTCAGAGCCGCATGAGCAGTGACCGCATCCAGACAGAACAAGTTTCTTATTGCCGGCAGCATCCTTTGGAGCTACAGGATTAATCAGGATATTACCTAATACTTTGTTTTTACCTGCGTTGCCAAAATACTGCAAGGTTGCAGCCAAAGCACTTTCTGCACAGCTGCAGGTACCCTGAACTACAGGAACAATAGAAGCGTCGAATGCATGGCAGATGTCGGCATTCATCTCATCCTTGTCAAAAGGAGCGCCAGTAACGCCTTCAATTACGATAACATCATAGTTATCACTGTTCTTTAAGAGATTGTAGTTTGCAACAATCTTTTCTAAAACATCTGATCTGTTACCCTTAGCAATCTTCTTTGCTGCACAGAACTTGTTTAAGCTTCTGTCGCTGCATTCTGCCTTTGAGCAGTCTGCAAAAGGTGAAAACAGGGCAGCTTTAATACCATTATTGTTTAAAGCCTGAACCAAACCTAAAGATGCAGTATAGATACCGGCAGTTTTTGCTACAGGTACAAGCATTACATTACGAGTCACTTCAATCTCCAAAATGCTTACAATAAAATAAGAAATCGTTTACAAAAGGGGACGCGTCCACTTTTTGAGCTGTGCAAAATTATAACATATCCAGTCCTGTCAGACTCATTAAAACTCAATATCCTGTCTGAAGACAGCTGATATTAAATAAAGTTTATGAATCTCAGTTAAAAATGCTGTTTGCACTCCACTACAGTGTTTTGTATAGTATGTGCAGTTATTTTATGGAGCAGAATATGATTATTTTTAGCAATCTAAATCGCGGTATTGACTATATGAAAAAATGGCCACTGGAACCTCTGTTGAATCCTGTATTCAAAGAAAACCGTGTAAAAAGAGCAATGCTTTTAGGTAACAAACTTCTGCCTCCATTTATCGTCTTTATCTTCTTCTGGGGATTTTATCTTGGTGGAGGTCTTAAGGGGGTGCCTTTTTTATTTGCAATCGGATCAAATTTTCCGGTAACCATAGCCTGTGTTCTTTTTCTTCTTTTAATGCCGGTACAGGGATATTACTGGTTTTATAAAAGATCTGTTACACCTTTAAATGAAAAGCAAAAAAATTTTTACAAAGATACCTGTAAGAAGCTAGAGATTGAACCATGTGTAAATCCGACTATGCATGATTTAGAGAGTGTAATAAATAAAGGAATAAGCAGGTTAGGGAAAGACTTCTTAAAACAGCTTTAGAAATTACGTGAAATTAGCTTAAGTTTTGTAGCAGGCAGATAAGCAATAGACTTCATAATAATAAACAAACAGTGCTGTCAGGAGGCCTAAAGGACAGCAAAGAAATTGTAAATTCTGAGAAATTAAAAATCTATTTTAACCTTTTAACACTGACAGCACATGTCTTTCCTGAAAAGGCAATTCCTACAGCATGTATTGAAGTAATATTTTCATTTTCAAATAAAGACTCAGCGTAGTTTATATCTTCAATCTGAGCTATAGCCCCATCAGCTTTTTTTATTCTGCTCTCTTTTTTCTGCAGATTTTAAGTTCTATAACAACAGCCATTTCACCTTCACAGTCTGTAAAGAGAATATCTGCATAACCGTCGCCAGATTCAGCATTTGAATGATATTCCCTAAAGAAGCCTGCAGAACAGTTTGTAAAAATGCTGTTTAAAAAGCCGTGATAGTAGTTCTCATTTCCTGTTGGAAGTGGTAAAAAAGTTTTGTCACTCATGAATATGTTCGTATTATTTATCTCTATACTGATTATACATGATTAGATTTACTAAGAATTTTTTACTGATATTTAATTCAAGAAAGAGTTAAATCACGTATCTGAACTTTTGATTGTAATCGTTTGCGATAGTTTTGTGATTTCTTCAAAAAAATATTCAATAAAATTAAATCTAAAAATCTATTATATTTTGAAATATAAAAGTTTTTTACTTAAAATTTTTGAAAGATATTTTTATGATCTTTTAACGTAAAGGGTTGCAAAATAGTGATATAAATCTAATTTTTTATGAATAGTGCCCATAAAAAAGATAGCGCCGTCACGTTTTGTTGAGTTTCAGAATTCTTTTTTTACTTCATGACCTACAATCAAATTCAGAAAGAAGCAGAAATCATTTGTGATGACTTTTTTCTTTACAAAAATACAAATAGATAGGAGTTATTATGAAACTAGTAAAAGCTGTCCTGGCTGTATCTTTAGGTGCTGCAATTGCAGCTTCTTCAATGTCAGCTGCTCAGGCAAAACAGATCACAATCGGCTTTTCTCAGATTGGTGCCGAGTCAGAATGGCGTACTGCAAACACCAACGATGTTAAAGCAGCGGCAAAAGCTCACAATATCAATCTAAAGTTCTCTGATGCTCAGCAGAAACAGGAAAACCAGATCAAGGCAATCCGTACATTCATTGCTCAGAAAGTTGATTTAATCGGTTTTGTACCTATCGTTGCAACCGGCTGGGATAATATTCTTCGTGAAGCAAAGCGTGCCAAGATCCCTGTACTGGTAATGGACAGAGATTTAACAGTTTCAGATCCTTCATTGTATGTTGCAAAAATTGGTACTGACAGCTATACCGAAGGAAGAAAGGTATTCGACTGGCTGGATACATATGTTCACAAGAACAATGTAAAACCACGTAACGGCGGTGACAAATTAAATATCGTAATTCTTGAGGGTACTGTAGGTGCATCTGCCACAACAGGTCGTGGCAACGGCTTTAATGATGCATTAAAAGACTCTCCAAACAAGGATATGTATAACATCCTGGCTTCACAGACTGGTGATTTTACCCGTCAGAAAGGTCAGGAGGTTATGGAGTCATTCTTAAAGTCAAATCCAAAGGATATTGATGTTCTGTTTGCTATGAATGACGATATGGCATTAGGCGCAATTCAGGCTATTGAAGCTGCTGGTCTGAAGCCTGCAAAGGACATTATCATTGTCTCAGTTGACGGTGTAAAGGGTATCTTCCAGGCTATGATCGAGGGTAAGTCAAATGCCACTGTTGAGTGTAATCCTCTGCAGGGAGATCTGTTCTTCACAACAGCTGAAAAGATCTTAAAGGGTGAATCAGTACCTAAGAGCGTATTCGTAGAGGAAGGTGTATTCCCAGCAGATACTGCAAAGGATGTATTCCCAACACGTAAGTACTAATTCATAGTAACTAAAGATTAAGGGTGCCTATGGCACCCTTACTTAATAGTAATCGCACTTAAAGCAACAGTTGCTGAAGAACACCTGCATGAGGAGGGCTATTATGGCCTTGCAAGACAACGACTATATACTGCAGATGAAACATATAGACATGTTCTTCCCAGGAGTGAAAGCCTTAAAGGATGTCGAATTTAATCTCAAAAAGGGCGAAATCATTTCTCTTATGGGAGAGAACGGTGCCGGTAAGTCTACTTTAGTTAAGGTATTAACCGGTGTGTACCATAAAACCAATGGTACAATCGTATTTGACGGCAAGCAGATAGAGCCTACAACTCCTCTTGCCAGCCAGAAGATGGGAATTTCCACGGTGTATCAGGAAGTTAACCTGTGTGCAAACCTGTCTGTAGCTGAAAATATTTATATCGGACGAGAGCCTCGCGGAAGCTTTGGTCGCATTGACTGGGCAACCATGCAGAAGAATGCATCAGATCTTCTGTTTAAGGAACTTGGTATCGATATTGACGTGTCAAAGGAATTAAATTTCTATCCGGTTGCAATGCAGCAGATGATTGCAATTGCCCGTGCAATTGACACTAAATGTAAAGTTTTAATTTTAGATGAACCTACCTCATCTCTGTCAGATAAGGAAACTGAAAGATTATTTAAGATCATGAGAACTCTTCGTGATCAGGGCATTTCAATTATCTTTATTTCTCATTTCCTTGAGCAGATCTACACCATCTGCGACAGGGTAACCATCTTAAGAGACGGTACTTATGTCGGTGAGTATGAGATTAAGGATCTTCCAAGAATTCAGCTTATATCAAAGATGATGGGTAAAGAGGTTAAAGAAGGGGAAATTGAGTCTAATGTTGACAAATCAGTGCCCCGCAACAGCATCTTTATAGAAGCTGATCATGTAACAGTTCCTGGTAAGGTAAAAGATCTGTGCATGGATATTAAAGAAGGCGAGGTTGTCGGTTTTGCCGGCCTTCTAGGTTCAGGACGATCTGAAATTGCAGAAACACTCTTCGGCACTATGCTAAAGAGCAGCGGAACCATTTACGTGGATGGAGTTTCCGTTTCCATTAAGTCTCCAATGGATATGATGAAAAAACGTGTGGCTTTCTGTCCTGAGGACAGAAAGGTGCAGGGTATTATCGGAGATCTTTCTGTAAGAGAGAACATCATTCTGGCTCTGCAGGCTAAAAACGGTATGTTCCGTCATATGTCCAGAGCAAGACAGAACAAGCTTGCCGACTATTACATTAACCTTCTGAGAATAAAAGTTTCAGACAGAGAACAGTTAATTAAGAATCTGTCTGGAGGTAATCAGCAGAAGGTAATTATTGCCAGATGGCTTGCAACTGAACCTAACCTTTTAATTTTAGATGAACCTACCCGTGGTATTGACGTGGGTACCAAGACTGAAATTGAGTCTCTGGCAGTATCACTTGCCAAAGAAAAGGGAATGTCAGTTGTTTTCATCTCAGGAGAGATGGGAGAAATGGTACGTACCTGCTCAAGAATTATGATCATAAGAGATCATGAAAAGGTAACTGAGCTTAACGGTGATGAAATTTCAACTGCACACATCATGCAGGCGATTGCTGGAGATTATCATGGAAAATCTTGTTAAAAAATTTACCAAAAGCTCACTGGCATTGCCTTTAATCGCACTTGCCTTGTTGCTTTTATTTAATGCACTGTTTGTAGATAATTTCTTTAAGATTGAAATTATGCAAAACGGCAACCTCTACGGTCGTCCTATTGATATTCTCTACCGTGCTTCATCACTTATCATCCTGGCTTTAGGTATGACTTTTGTGATTGCAACTGGTGGTATTGATATTTCTGTAGGTGCTGTGGTTGCCATCTCATCAGCTACTTGCTGTGTGCTCTTAGGTGGTGATATTTCAGGTATTCCGCATCATCCTTTCTTTGTAGCAATTATCTGTTCGCTCCTTGTAGGTGTTGTAGCCGGTATCTGGAATGGAACTTTAGTTGCAAAGTTCAAGATCCAGGCTATGGTTGCAACTTTGATTTTAATGACAGCAGGTCGCGGTATTGCTCAGTTAATGACTGACGGTCAGATCATTACCGTTTACTACAAGCCATTTGCTTACATCGGTGGCAATATTCCTGGTGTAATGTTACCTACAGCAATGTTAATTGCTCTGGCTATGGTTTTATTAGTTATCTTCTTAGACAAGAGAACTTCTATAGGTCTTATGATTCAGTCAGTTGGTATTAACGCAAATGCTGCCCGTTACTCAGGTATTAAAGTAACAGCTGTGTTATTTGCTGTATATATCTTCTCAGGCTTCTGCGCAGGTACTGCAGGCTTAATTGAAGGTTCTCTAATTCGAGCTGCTGATGCTAATAACGCCGGCTTGAACATGGAAATGGATGCCATTTTGGCTGTTACCTTAGGTGGTACCTTAATGGTTGGTGGCAGATACTACATCGGCGGTACTATCATAGGTGCTATTACCATTCAGACCTTAACTACAACCATGTACGCAATCGGTGTTTCATCAGACAGATTACCTGCTGTAAAGGCTGTGGTAATTCTTTTGATCATCGTATTCCAGTCAGAGAAGTTTAAGCAGATGTACAGTGACTATAAGTTTAAACACTTAAAGAAGTCAGAAAATACTAAGGAGGCAACAAATGCGTAGGTTCATTTCAAACCTGGTTGCATCTCAGAACTTTCCTTTCTATGTAACAGGTGCTCTATTTATCATCCTGTTCGGAATCGGTTCTGTTGCTTTTGAAGGTTTCTTCTCACCACAGGTGTTTTTAAACCTCTTCATTGACAATGCTCCACTTATCATTGTGACTGTAGGTATTACCTTCACCATTATCTCTGGCTTTGGTGGTATCGACCTGTCAGTCGGTGCGGTGGTATCGCTTACCTGTATGTCACTTGCTGTAATGATGAGAGACACCTCTTTAAGCCCATACTTATGTATGTTCTTAGTCCTCTTCATTGGTATTGCAGTAGGTCTAATTAACGGTTTACTTATCACTTATTTCAGACTGCAACCTTTCATTGTTACCTTAGGTACTATGTTCCTTTGCAGAGGTTTAACCGCTATTCTGTCTCGTGACAGTGTGCCAATTGACAATCAGTTCTACTCTGATTTGGCATTCTTCTCAGTGCCAATCGGTGATTGCTTCTTATCATTAGGAGCTTTAATTGCTCTTGTAATGGTAGTTATTGCAACCATCATCTTACGCTATACCTCATTTGGTCGTGGTGTATATGCAATCGGTGGTAATGAGCAGTCAGCAAGACTAATGGGCTTGAAGGTAGATTCAATTCGAGTTCGTGTTTATGTAATCTCAGGCTTCTGTGCCGCCTTAGGTGGTATTACATACTCATGGATCATGCTATCTGGCTATACCTTACATGGTTTAGGTATGGAAATGGATGCTATTGCTTCATCTGTTATCGGTGGTACTCAGTTAATGGGTGGTGTGGGCTTCATGCCAGGAACCCTATTAGGTGTAATGATTCAGGGTACTATCTTAACTCTGATCTCTTTCCAGGGTACTCTGTCAGCATGGTGGACTAAGATTGTTGTAGGTTTACTGCTGTGTCTGTTCATTATCATGCAGGCTGTGGTAAATGCACACAAGAGCAAGCTCATGAATATGAATGCAGAAGGTTCTGTGCCACCAAAGAAATAGAAACAGAGATCACATTTATTAATTTGCAAACAGGGGCTGTATCACAGATTATGTCCCTGTTTATTTTTTTATTTATGTAAACGTTTAAAATCTTTACCGCATTAAAAATCAGAAGTTAATAAAAATAATTACAGACATAAGAAAAAATATGAATGCATTTACCGGAGGGAATGAAGTGATTTCTAAGACCAACACCTTTTTGATTTTTGTTACAGTACTATCAGCAATTGCAACATTTGCAATCAGCGCTTTTACTCCATTATATTAAGCTAAAAATATTTGTAAAAAAAGCAGGCACGGACAGGTTAGAATACCTCCGTGCTTTTTTTATGAGAGCTTGGCAGTAGCACAGATCCAAATTTTCGATCCTGTATCTTCCTTCACAAGATCTTCTAACCTTCATCAAAACCTATCTAAATTTCTCCGAAATTTTCACCTTTTTCAGATCAGATGCATAAAGATAAAAGATTGTATGCAAAAAGATCGCAGACTGAATGAGCCAGTCATTCGCAAAACAGCTTTTATAAGCCTAATTTTTTACCTTCTGCAGGGAATGAGCTGTTTTTTTATGTTCATTGAGGATAAACTGTAGATATAAGACTGAGTTCTGTTTTGACAGGAGGAAAGAGAGTTGCAGTCTAAAGATATTCTCGAAGGTCCTGACTACAGCTCTCCTCACCATGGGTATAATTTTAACAGGAAAAGACTTTTATCCAACAGAGTCTTTAAAAGATTTAACTTAAAGTGTGCGGACTGATACAGAAATACGCCTGCAGTATGAGCTAAAACCTGGAGTTAACGTAAAATGCCCGTACTGTCAGAAGCCACTGGTGCACTGTGGTTATCACACAAGGAAATTATCCAGTTTAAGTGGCATGTCTCTGATAGTCACACTGCAGAGAATGAAATGCTGCAATCCACAATGTGCAGCTGTAAGAAAGAATCATTGTGGCAGGTCAACTCATGTAATTTATCCATTCTTTATCATCCACCACGTAAGATGGCACGTCGCAGAGAAAATTCTGTTTGTTTTTTAATGCAAAAGTTGAGGTGTTTATTTTGAGGTGAAGTAATTCACAGTTCGATACATAAATTTAATTTTGCCATTACATATCTGAGATAATATGAATGCGTATTTTTTTTATAATATAGCAGGTTAGTCTTTAGTTTAAATTTCAATTATATGGCAATACCAAAGGATTTATTTCTTTGAAGTATAAGAAAACAAAATTCTTTAATCTTACTTGTTGACTGTGTACGTAGTTAGGAGAGATTCTAATGCCATTTTAATGTATTTTCTCTCTATACAAATTTCACTTTTCTTTATAGCGTTAGATCGGACTTTCAGGACAATAATTTTTCTGACGCACATCAAAACACGATATAAAAAATCTCTTTGGGAGTATGAACTAATGAATAAAGTTTACAAAGTTGTCTGGAACAGTGCTTTGCAGTGTTACACCGTGGTAAGTGAGCTTGCAAAATCTCGCACCAAGAGCTCTTCAGCAAAAAAAGTTGTTGGAGCAGCTCTTCTGGCTTCTCTGATGTCTGTGTCAGCAACTTCCGATGCTGAAACAATGTCTTTGGAGCCAACAGGAACAATATCATCTGACAAACCTCTTGACTCTCTAACAATTGAAAATGAATGTTTGAAAACAGATCCTTATGATCAGACTTTAACAGTCAATAAGGATGTGCTTATAAAAGCAAATTCTGGCTTTTATGGAAAAATTTATGCAAAAGGTGATTTTACTGTAGATAATCAGACAGATGACGCAAAAGATCGAATGGTATCGTATGTACAATCTGCGAATATGAAAGTTGATGGCAATGTAAATCTGAAATCAAAATATCTATTTTCTGTTAAAGATCAATATGGCCAGTACCAGACAGGAAGAATTGTTGTAAATACAGAAAATTCCAGTTTTGGAAAAGATCTAATCCTTGATAAAGCTGCATTTGTAGGAGCTGTAGGAACTCTGAATTCTGGTGCAACAGATATTCTGTCAGCTGAAAGTTACTCTTCAAGAGGTTCAATGACAGTTGCAGGAAATGTTAAAGCATCTGATAATTCGGTATTTCAAATCGGCAATGCAGGTGACGGTGAGATAAAAGGAAATGTAGATGTTTTCGGTAAAAGTGATCTTAAAGTAGACGTATTGTCCAATCTTTCTGTAGCAGAAAATGTAAGTATTGATAATTCGAATTTACTGGTAAGACAGAAATCCTCATTAACTGTAGGAAAACATTTAACAGTTAACAACACTGAAGATGTTAATGTCTGGAACAAAGTCATTGATGGATCTTCCTTAACAGTAAATGGTGATCTGAACATGAAAGGTCATTATATGAAAGGATCCTATGATGAGAATTCCAACGATCTGGAATATTTCCGCAACGATCTGTATATTTCTGCTGAAAAGGAAGATGGTTCAATTGGCACCGGTTCAACAATGGTCGTAAAGGGCGATGTAAATCTTTCTGACAATTCTCATCTCTTTACCCAGACCTATGGCCAGTCTCCAACCGATCATGATACCTATCATGCAAAAGATTCCTTTGAATCAACCTCAAGTTCACTGTTTGAAGGTAATGTAAACGTAGACAGTAACTCAAGATTTGGTGTTTATTCAGCTTCAGATTCAACAGTAAAAGGTGATATTACCGCTACAGACGGTGGTTCTGTACAGGTCAGGAATTCTGAAGCTTCATTGCATGTATTCGGAGATGTAACTCTGTCAGGCAATATTACACAGTTAGGTGTAGGCGGAACCGGTAGTGCAGTAATTGATGGAAATCTTACCCAGAAAGCTGGAGCTAGTACAAACATCGAAAACAATTCTTCAGTAATAGTAGGTGGTGATTTCTCCTCAGCCAATAGTGAAGTTTTCGTTACTGGAAATTCAACTCTTGGTGTCGGTAATATTCTGACACTGACTGACAGTTCAAATCTAAAGGCTGAAAACAGTTCATCTGTAGGAGTGTTGGGTAATTTCTCCTCAGCCAATAGTGAAGTTTTCGTTACTGGCAATTCAACTCTTGGTATTGATAATATTCTGACTCTGACTGACAGCTCAAATCTAAAGGCTGAAAACAGTTCATCTGTAGAAGTTGGTGGAGATTTCTCCTCAGAGAATAGTGAAGTTGCAGTAACCGACAAATCATCTCTTGCAGTTAATGGAAATATGACTGTATCAGACGCCGCAAATGCCCATATCGGTAAGGACTCAGTACTTACTGTAGGCAAGACTTTCTCTGTTAAGGACGCAACACTTAATATTGAAAACGGTAAGCTGTTACTGTCAGGAGAGAATTCAGTACTTGATTTAACCTCAAACGGTGTCCTAAAGACCAATACCGCAGGCTCAGTAAAGATTGAAAAGGGCGCACAGGTAAAATCAAAGACAGCAACCCTAGTATCAGAGGATAAGACCACAACAGCAGAAGGTGTAGCTGAAAAGACCTTTGATGCTGATGCTCTGTCAAAGGTAAGTCTTGTAGATTTCGGTGAGACAACCTTAGATGAGGCAAAGAAACTTCACAGCATTCTCTTTACCTCTGACACAGGTATTCTTGATGTGGCAATTAAAGACGAGCCATCAGCTGACGACAAGGGTAACGTAAGCTTTGATGATGCCATCAGTGCAGGCGGTACCTCAGCTGTTGAGGACAAGACCGTTGCCAATGTTGATACTTCTGACAAGACACTTTCTGATTTAACCTCAAGTGATTTGTCATGGGGCAGTGCCTCATTGAAGAAAGGTCAGAACAATCTGAACTTAGGCTCAGCCAATCTTGCATTGAACAATGCTGAGAACAACGGTGGTTTATTTGTATCCACATCAGACGGTAAGGCAGGTAGTGTAACCATGGATAATGGTGCAAACTTAGGTCTTAACGGAAGTGGTGCCATCGCTGACATCAGAGCATCAAAACCAGGTGCCGGTAATATTCTTATTGGTGCTGACAAGTCAGGCTCTGTAACCGTTGATAAGATAGGTTCAGAAGAAGCTGCTGTAGGCTCTGTATCAGTAGGTCCTGGTTCAGAACTTAATGTAAGCAATTCTCTGTATGCATTAAAGGCAACCTTTGACAAGGCCTCATCACTTATCTCACAAATACTTGAGACACCTGAACTTAAGGCTGTAGGCGACAATATCTCCATTAAGGCAGACAGGTCAGTATTAGGCGGTCTGATTTCAGGTAAGAACACCTCACTGGAGTTTAAGTTCCTTTCATTAAAGGAGGACTTGAAAGTCTTGGATGGTGCATCCCTGGATACAGGCAGTCTCTCAATGTCAGGTCACTCACTGTTTGTTGACCCTGCCTGGAATGAGGATGCCTCTGTAGTAACAGTAGACAGACTGTCAGGTGCTAATGGTGATACTCTTGATGGTGCATTAGTTGCAGGTCAGAACTCTCTGATTGCAGTTGGCTCTTCAATGGACATTAACACTGCTAAGGCCTATGCAGCCCGTAATCTTTCAGAGACCGGCACCGGTGCCATTGTTTACTTAGGCAAGAGCATTAAGGTTGCAGACAATGGCTCAATCAGAGTTGACGGCTCATTAACCTCACTGCCTGTAACAGCTACAAACACTGTAGTTATCGAAGACAACGGCAGACTTGTTCTTGATAATGATGCAAGTGTAGGCTTTGAGGCTGCAAACGGTACTGTAGTAAACAACGGAACTGTAGCAGTTAAGAAAGACTCTCTGTCAAACGGTCAGAAGATAGCCGCATTTACAGGTGAGAATGTTGCTGTGTCAGGTACTGGAACCTATGATTTAGGTTCAGCTCTGTTCTCTGCACAGAACAACGGCAACGGTACACTGACTGTAGACTATGACGAAGCTAAGGCAGCATCAGCTCTTCAGGGAACTGACTACACTGTAGCTCAGTCTGTAAAGAGTGCTGTTCAGTCAGGTCTTGCTGTACGTAATGGCACAATCCTTGGCGATTTGGTAAACAGCGGTAACAGTGCATCTACTGCTGACACCTTAAATCAGCTGACAAGAATGGGGGCACTTTCAGGCTCTGCAGCAAATGCAAAACTTGCATCAGACAGCACTGTAAGAGCCATAGACTCAAGACTGAAGACCTCTGGTATAAAGACCTCTTCACAGGCTAAGGTTGACGGCAGCAGGGTATCAGTATGGGTACAGCCTGTATTCTCACGTCAGTCTTCAAGTTCACTTGATGCAGGTATCTCTCAGTACGGTCTGAAGACCACACTGCGTGGCGGTGTTGCAGGTCTTGATGCTGCATTTGCAGACAACTGGACCTTAGGTGCAGCTCTAAGCGTAGGTAACGGCAGCTCAAGTTCAAAGAACATTAAGAATGTCTCAGGCGACTTTGACTACTACGGAGTAAGTCTGTATGGCGCTTATGTTAACGATGCACTGCGTGTAAGCTCAGACATCGGTTATACAAAGGTATCAAATGATGCTACAGCCTACAATTCATTAGGCAAGTTCACAGCAGATATTGATACTTCTGTATTAACAGCAGGTATCAGGGGTGGCTACACCTTCAGTACCTCATTTGCCGATATCACTCCTCATGCAGGTATCCGCTACACTAGCTATGATGTGGATGACTACTCTGCAGTATCAGGTCTTTACAGAATGGATAACGAGGGCGGTTCATCCTCACTTGTATCCTTCCCTGTAGGTGTTTCCTTCAGTAAGAGCATTGCTGCAGGCAACTGGACTGTAGTTCCTGCTGTTGATTTAGAGGTAATACCTGTAGCAGGTGATAAGGACAAAGACACAAGGTCTGTATTTGACGGTGTGTCAACCTCCGTCAACACAAAACTGCATGACGGTATCAACTACTCAACCTATGTAGGACTTGATGCAATGTACGGTGACAGCCTGTCACTTGGCATCAGCTACAACTACACTGGTTCTGACAATGTTGATGATCACAGTTTCAACGCAGGTGTACGTTACACCTTCTAGTCAGGTCTAACCTGAACTGAATAAGGCCTCTGCCGTAAAAAGCAGGGGCTTTTATTATTTTTGTGATCTTGCTTTTAGAGGGAAAGGGGAGATCTTCGGTTCACTGATAATGTAGGTATGTTCCATGTTATCGCAGGTACATTTGCTGATGGATATGACAACAGTATAACTTCTAA
>CAKQDA010000013.1 GCA_934218695.1 uncultured Succinivibrio sp. | reverse complement strand
ATTTTAGGAAACAAGCCTTAAATTCTGTTAGTATGACCTAGAAACTTAAGTGATCAATTTCTGGGGCCATACTATTTCGCCGTTTTTTTAATTAATATTTAAGCTAAAAATAAAGGAAGCCATTTAGACTTCCTTTACTTTTTGTATTAAGACAAATTAGAAGGTGTAACGAGCACCAACATTGAACTCTGTACCACGAGCGGTACCAGTGTAATTGTCATCTGAATTTGCATCAAACTCAGCTTCTGCCCATACCTTGAAGTTAGGGTTGTAAGTATACTTAACCTGAACAGGTACTCTTCTTAAATCGTAGTTATCCTTTTCAGTATAGCCATAGTACTTTTTCTTTAACTGCTGTGTCTGGTAACCAGTGTAAACACCAATGCCATTGTCAAAGCCGTAACCTGCAGTAAATTCATATCCCTTTCTATCGAAGTTATCTTTTACACCATTATCAGTTACGCTAGCAGCTTTTCCCTGTTGGTAATCAATTTTCTGAGAATAGTATAAAGCAGCTAAATATAGACCTTCACTTGATGATCCCCAAGCAATTGAGGTTGCAAAATTCTTTGCATTATTAATTCTATTTTTAAAATTTACACCTTCAAAATCATCTTTCTGACCATCGATGAAGTTGAAACCTGCTTTAATAGCTAAAGGTCCAAATACAACATTATCAAAGGTATAGCCTAAAGCAACAGCATAACCATTCTGAACATCAAACTTCTGACCGAAGATCTTCTGATCATCGCTTGCAGTTTCATAAGTTACAGATGCAAATAAACCGTTGTTGTTATAGTCATAACGGAATAAACCATTACGTCTATCACCATTGATACCAGTATCATTCTGAGCATCAACGTATTCAAAAATATCTGTAGCAGCCATTACCTGTCTTGTTGAATCAAGAGTTTTACCAGCAATTAACTTACCTAAAGAACCAAAATCAGCACCTACATACTGCTCTCTTGATAAAAGCTTGTCACCTGTCTGTTTATTACCATCAGCCATATCCCACTCTGAGAATGCTAGTACAGATAAGTAATTGTTAACTTTGGTGTTACCTGCAACACTAAAACGAGATGAATTAACTAATGAAGCATCCTTGTAGCCAGCTTTTTTGTAGAATCCATTGTAGAAAACTGACTGAACACGACCACCTACAGTTAATGTAGTACCATCTTTATCATATACAGTAGCAGCTGAAGCAGTTGCTGAAGTAGCTGTAAAAACAACAGCTAATGCCAATAATGACTTTTTCATAAATATAATCCCTAAAATATACATATGTTTGTATTTATAGTTATGTTCATAAAGAACATGGGTATATTCTCAAATAAATCACATTTAATTACAAATACAATTTTTTTATACAAAGATATAGCTACTGCTTATATCAAAATAATTATTTATTTTTCAATTAATTGTGTACATTTACAAAAAAATTGTGATCCAATTTGGACATTAATTATTTTTTATTACTCTAAAAAATTAAGAAAATAAAGAAAGTTTATTAAGATTTAAACGAATGTATTTTGTAAAATAGTGGCTGTTAAAAAACTGTTGAAAAACTATGTAAAAGTTGTTGAAAACCTATTGATAACTTTAAAGTATAAACAGTATAATTTTTAGATTGTTGATAATTTACCACTTTTCAACAAGTTTTCCATACTAATAAACAACTTTTTAATAGAAATAAATTTTTATAACTTATTAAAATAAAACAGAAAATTCAGTTTTCAACAATTTTTTCATTACTAATAATAAGAATAATAAGATATATATATTAATAAATTAATATTTACTTATTATTTATTATTGCGAGCCAAATTTTGTGGAAAACCTCTTATTTAGATCTTTTAATTAAAATTTAACATTCAAAAAGGTCTATAGATGGATTTAATAAAAATGAATAACTTTAGAAATTTTGATGTGATAGTTATTGGTGCCGGACATGCTGGTATTGAAGCTGCAGCAGCTAGCGCAAGAATGAAATGCAAAACTCTTCTCTTGACACACAATTTGGAAACAGTAGGTGAAATGTCCTGTAACCCTGCTTTTGGTGGTATAGGAAAAGGACATCTTATTAAAGAAATTGATGCTATGGGTGGTGTTTGTCCAGGAGCAATTGATAAAGCAGGCATTCAGTTTAGAACATTAAATTCTTCTAAAGGTCCTGCTGTAAGAGCAACCAGAGCTCAAACAGATCGTCATTTATATAAAGAAGTCATGAGAAAAACTCTCTGGAATTATGATTATTTAACTATTTTCCAGCAGCCTGCTACAGAAATTATATATAAAGACAATACAGTAAGTGGAGTAAAAACAGCTGCAGGTATTGAATTTTATTCAAAAGCAGTAGTTATTTGTGCTGGAACATTCCTTAATGGTTTAATTCATATTGGTCTTGATCACTATTCAGGTGGAAGAGCAGGTGATCCTGCTTCTATAGGTTTAGCTGAAAACCTAAAAAATTTAGGATTAAAAGTTGGTAGATTAAAAACAGGTACACCTGCACGTATTGTCGCAAGTTCTATTGATTATTCAAAAATGACAAAACAGGATCCAGAGTATCCGCAGCCAGCTTTTTCTTATTTAAATGAAGAAAAAATACATCCTACACAGGTTCCTTGTTACATTACTAAAACCAATGAAAAAACTCATGAAATAATCAGAGGTGGTTTAGACAGAAGTCCTTTATATTCAGGTGTAATTCATTCTGTAGGCCCTCGTTACTGTCCTTCTATTGAGGACAAGATAGTAAGATATCCTGATAGGACATCTCATCAGGTATTCATTGAACCGGAAGGACTGACTTCCCCTCTTGTATATCCAAACGGAATTTCTACATCTTTACCTTTTGATGTACAGGAAAATTTCATTCACTCAATTGAAGGATTGGAAAATGCAATTATTGCAAGACCAGGTTATGCAATTGAGTATGATTTCTATGATCCTAGAGAATTATCTGTATCAATGCAGTCTAAAAAAGTGCCAGGACTGTTTCTTGCAGGACAGATTAACGGAACAACAGGTTATGAAGAGGCTGCAGCTCAAGGTTTACTGGCAGGTATAAATGCTGGTTTGTACGTTAAAGGCATGAAACCTTGGTTTCCAAGAAGAAATGAGGCTTATGTTGGTGTTCTGATGGATGATCTGTGCACATTAGGTACAAAAGAACCTTACAGAATGTTTACATCAAGAGCTGAATACAGACTTATTTTGCGTGAAGATAACGCTGATATAAGATTGACTCCTAAAGCAAGAGAATTAGGAATTATTTCTGATAAAAGATGGAAACAGTTTGAAGACAAACAGAATCAGATAGAAAAAGAAAGAGCTCGTTTAAGAGAAACTTCAGTAAAACCTTCTTCAGAAATGGGAAAAAATATAAATAAGATCTTAAAAGCTCCTCTTTCTCAGGAACAATCTCTTGAAGAGATCTTACGAAGACCAGAAGTAAAATTAAATTCTTTGATAGAAGCTTCTGAACTAGAACCTATAGCTGTTAAAGAGCAATCTGTTGAACAGGTTGAAATTCAAGTAAAATATCAGGGTTATTTGCAAAGAGAACTTGACGATATCAAAAAGAAAGTTATAAATGAGCAGACTCTGCTACCTATGAATTTTGATTATAGGCAGATTAAGTCTTTATCAAATGAAGTTGCTCAAAAACTAAATGAGTACAAGCCTGAAACTATAGGTATGGCATCCCGTATTTCAGGAATTACACCTGCAGCTATATCCATTCTGTTGGTTCATTTAAAGAAAATGAATTTACTTGGAAAAAATTAAGGTAAAAAATGAAAAGTAAACCATCTGTAGTAGATAATTCTGAAATCTTACGTAAGATAGAGTCACTTATATCACAAACTGACATATCATATAGCAAAGATCAGCTTGATAAGATGGCGTCCTTAGTTGTTTTGTTGGAAAAATGGAATAAAGCATTAAATCTGACAGCAATTAGAGATCCTATGCAGATGGTTGTGTTGCATATTCTGGATAGTGCCGTCGTATCACCTCTGATAAAAGACAGAGGTAATAACATTGCTGATGTGGGAACGGGAGCAGGTTTTCCTGGTTTAGTTCTTGCTATACTTAACCCCGATAAACATTTTACTTTGATTGATTCTGTTGCTAAAAAATTGTCTTTTGTGAGAACAGCAATGGTTTCATTAAATTTAAAAAATATTTCCATTATCAACGATCGCTGTGAAAATATAGAACCAGAAATAAAGTTTGACTGTATTTTAAGTAGAGCTTTTGCTCCTTTATGCAAAATTATAGATTGGTGTAAAGATCTTATTTCTGATGATGGTGTCTTTATAGCTATGAAAGCTAATTTAGAGAATGATGAATTAGATCAGATTGAAAATAATACATCTATTGACGAAATTATAGAATTAAAAGTTCCTTCCTTGGAAGCTAAAAGACAAGCTGTGATAATGAGAATAAAAAAATAGAAAGGAATATAAATTGACAAAAGTAATTGCAATAGCAAATCAGAAAGGTGGAGTTGGTAAAACCACTACCTGTGTTAATTTAGCAGCTTCTCTTGCTGCCATGCAGAAAAAAATTCTGGTAATTGATTGTGATCCTCAGGGAAACGCAACTATGGCTTCAGGAGTACTAAAGTTTGGTCTTGAAAAGTCAATTACCAATGTTTTAGTAGACGGACTTGATATAAAAGAAGCTGTTGTAACCGCTACTGAAGGTGGTT
The DNA here is from genome assembly GCA_934218695.1 of uncultured Succinivibrio sp. GTDB lineage: Bacteria > Pseudomonadota > Gammaproteobacteria > Enterobacterales > Succinivibrionaceae > Succinivibrio. The sequence goes on along the minus strand of CAKQDA010000013.1, from coordinate 56,227 downwards.
TTCATCTGATCCCTTCAAATGAAGATTTAACAGCTGCTGAAGTAAGCTTATTAGATAAATTTGGAAGAGAATCTTTTCTTAAAAAATCTTTAGACAAAATCAAAGAAAACTATGATTTTGTTTTAATTGATTGTCCTCCATCTTTGAATATTTTAACAGTTAATGCTCTTTGTGCAGCTGACTCAATTCTTGTACCTCTACAGTGTGAGTATTTTGCTCTGGAAGGATTAACCCTGTTGATTGAAACTGTTGATCAGTTAGCAAGTGCTGTCAATTCAAAACTGAAGATTGAAGGTATTTTGCGCACTATGTTTGATAACAGAAACCGTTTATCCACAGATGTTTCAGATGAATTAAAGAAAAACTTTGGTGATCTTGTTTATGAAACTATCATTCCGAGAAACGTAAGATTGGCTGAAGCTCCTAGCTATGGTAAGCCTGCTATGTATTATGATAAATCATCAGTTGGTTCTAAGGCATATTTAGCTTTAGCTGCAGAAATTATATCTAAGGCAAATAGACAGTAGGTAAATTAAAATGGCTGGATTAAACAGAAGTAGAGGCCTAGATTTTCTTTTAAGCGGAAATAAAATTAAAGAACAAGCCGAACCAGAAGTAAAAGAAACAAATTATGTACAGGAAAATAAAAATATCAGTTTTCATGTTAAAGAGAATTCTGTTGTTCTGTTACCATTTGATAAATTAAAAACATCTGTATACCAACCAAGAAAGGCTTTTGATGAAGAATCTCTAAATGAGTTAGCTTTATCAATTAAGGAACATGGTTTACTAGAACCTCTTTTAGTTAAAAAATCTCAAGACGAAATGTATGAGATCATCTGTGGTGAAAGAAGGTTTAGAGCATGTAAGATTGCTGAGTTATCTTCAGTTCCTTGTCTTATCAGAGATGATTTGGAATTAAACGGTTATGCTGTTGCTCTTATTGAAAATATACAGCGTGAAGATTTAAATCCTGTTGAAATGGCTAATGCTTTTTCTCTGATGTTAACTGAATGTAATTTAACTCAGGAAGAATTGGCTAAGACCCTTGGAAAATCAAGAAGTTCTGTAACTAATATCTTAAGAATTAATAATTTGCATGAAGAAATTAAAAATATGATTGTTGATGGTCAAATCGATCTTGGTCATGCAAAAGTAATTCTTTCTTTAGAAGATAAGGAGTTACAGTTAAAGGCTGCTCAATATGTAATAAAAAAAGGTCTTACTGTTAGACAGACTGAAGAGCTTGTTAAGAGTATTAAAGAAAACGGATTGGAAGAAAAATCTCCCAAGTTAAATCAAAATTACAAAAATCCAAGTTTTAATGAATGGGCCAAGAACATAAGTGATGTTCTTTCAGGAGTAAAAGTTAAATTTAATGCTTCAAATGAAGATAAAGGAAAAATCACTTTATCTTATTCTTCAAAAGAACAATTGGACAACTTCCTATCGCTTTTTTCATTAAAAGAGTAACAAATATGAAAATAGAATTTAAACTTCTAAAAACATATTTTTTACTAGTTTGTCTGTTTGCTTTTATTTGTTACTTATTTTCATACTTTACAGATCAGAATTACATTTTAAACATCCTTTCTTTTGCTCAAGGATGTTTTATTTTTTTCTTTATAAATCTTCTGTATTTTCTGTTACAAAGAAGAAATCATAGTTCAAAACTTACTCCTGGTTTTGTTGTTTATGAGATTATCTATGCCTTCATATTAAAAATATTAGTTTTGATTTTTTTACTGATATTTACATTTAACATGATGAATTTAAACAATAAAATAGTAGTGTTTGTATTCAGTCTGATGGTATTGTCAAGATTGGTTGTTAATTTTATTGGTCAAATTAATGGTAAAAATTTTCACTAAAATTTGACAGATTTATCGATTTTGTTTTTGACTTTAAATGTTAATAGTCGTATTTTTTTACATGTTAGTTTTGGGTTAAGCGTTTACAAGTAAAGTTGAATGCTTAAATTTACAAAATAGGGTGTGATTCTATGTCAGAGAGTAATTCTCAAGAATACATTTCTCATCACTTACACTTTTTGCAGTTAGATATAAGAGATTTTTCTATTGTAGACAGTGTAAAACCAGCTGATGAGGCTGAGTTTGCACAGTGTCTTTCTGTAGAAGGAGCTACTCAGGAACAATGTCTTAAAACTGTAGCTGTTGAAAAATGTAAGTTATCAGATCTTGGCAGTGGCTCATGCTATGCTGTTCTACCTGAGCAGAGCGAATCAAAAATAGTTAATCCATATACCGTGAACCTAGATTCCTTAGGTTTAACTGTTATATTAGGTTTTCTCTTTTTAATTCTGTTCAAATACGCATCAAAGAAAACTACCAGTGGTGTTCCATCTAAACTTCAATGTTTCCTAGAAATGATCTTTGAGTTTGTTCAGAATACCGTTGTAAGTATTTTTAAGCGTAAGAGTAAGTTAATAGCTCCACTTTCTTTAACAGTTTTCATGTGGATTTTCTTCATGAACTTAATGGATCTGCTACCAATAGACTTGATTCCAGAATTTGCAAAACGTATTGGAGTACCTTACTTCAGAGTTGTTCCTTCAGCTGATGTGAACATTACTCTTTCAATGGCAGTATGTGTATTTCTTCTTATTTTTGCATTTTCTTTCAAAAATATTGGTGTGCTTGGATTCTTTAAGAGTCTAACACTTCATCCTTTCAACCATTGGGCGTTTATTCCAGTTAACTTCCTGTTAGAAGGTGTTTCCTTACTTTCAAAGCCTATTTCATTAGGTCTTCGTCTTTTTGGAAATATGTACGCTGGCGAAATGATCTTTATTCTGATCGCTTTATTGCCTTTATGGTGGATTCAGTGGGTTCTTAATGTTCCATGGGCATTATTCCATATTTTGATTGTTACATTGCAAGCTTTTATTTTCATGGTACTAACCATTGTTTACTTATCAATGGCTAGTGAAGAAGACTAAACACTATTTTATTTGTATAAATACAGGAGATATAAAATGGAATTAATATTCCTTGCTGCAGGTCTTATGATGGGCTTAGCTGCCATTGGTGCTGCTATCGGTATTGGTATTTTAGGTGGTAAGTTCCTAGAGGGGTCTGCAAGACAGCCTGATTTATTACCATTACTTCGTACTCAGTTCTTCATTGTTATGGGTCTAGTTGATGCTATTCCTATGATCGGTGTAGGTCTTGGTATGTACTTAATGTTTGCTGTTGCAGGTTAATAGACAGCAAAACCAAATTTAGAGGTATCTAGATTGGAAATTAATGCAACATTTGTTGGTCAGGCAGTAGCTTTTCTTATCTTTGCTGTGCTGTGCATGAAATTTGTATGGCCTCCACTGATAAATGCTCTAGAAAATAGGCAGAAAGAAATTGCTGACGGTTTGACTGCAGCCGAAAAGGCTAAGAAGAGTCTTGAACTTGCAAACGAAAATGCAAAAGAAACAATTCGTACTGCAAAAGTAGAAGCTCAGAAAATTATTGATGAAGCAAACAAAACCAGATCTCAAATCATCGATAAGGCTTCTGAAGAAGCTCAGCTAGAAAGAAAGAAGATTCTTGATCTAGCCAAGAGTGAAATTGAAGCTGAAAAGAACAAAGCTCGTGAAGATTTAAGATCAGAAGTTGTTTCTTTAGCAGTTGCTGGCGCTGAAAAGATCATTAACGAAAAGATCGATTCCAAGGCTGATGAAATTCTGCTTAAGAAAATTGCTGATTCACTTTAATTAAGAGGTGTGTAATGGCTGAAAATTTGACTGTTGCAAGACCTTATGCTCAGGCTACCTTTGAGATAGCATTAGAAGAAAATAATTTAAGCGGTTGGCAGACTATGCTTGAAGCAATGTCTTTAGCCTGTAAAGATCAGTTCTTTATGGACAGCTTAAAATTAGCTCCTAATCCTTCAGTCGCAGCTGACAGTCTAATTTCGTTGTTAAAGGACATTCTTAGTGAAAGTGGAAAGAATTTCGTAAAGGTTATTGGTGAAAATAACCGTTTTGAAGTTCTTCCAGAAATTTTCGAAGAATTTGTAAGATTAAGAGAAAAACACGAAAAGCGTTTAGAGTGTGATCTCATATCTGCAAGAGCTTTTTCTGATAGCGAAATTGAATCTCTTAAGGATAAGCTAGCTAAAAAATTCAATTGTGAAGTTTTCTTAAATCAGAAAATCGACAAAACCTTAATTGGTGGAGCCGTTTTGAAGATTGGTGACAAAGTAATTGATGCTAGCGTTAAGACAAGTTTACAAAACTTGACTTCAACCCTCAGATAAATAGAGGACATATATGCAACTAAATTCAACTGAAATTGCTGATTTAATAAAGCAAAGAATTCAGCAATTTAAGGTTGTGACAGAAGCTCGTGATGAAGGTACTATCGTTTCTGTAAACGACGGTATTGTAAGAATTCATGGTCTGTCCAACGTTATGCAGGGTGAAATGCTAGAGTTTGGTAATGACCTGTATGGTCTTGCTTTAAACTTAGAGCGTGACTCTGTTGGTGCTATTGTGTTAGGACCTTATGACAAACTTTCAGAAGGTATGAAAGTTCACAGCACAGGTCGTATTCTTGAAGTACCTGTAGGTACAGGTCTTTTAGGAAGAGTTGTAAGTGCTTTAGGTGAACCTATTGATGGTAATGGTCCTGTAAAATCAGAGCAGTTCTACCCTGTAGAAAAAATTGCCCCAGGTGTTATTGCCCGTCAGAGTGTTTCTCAGCCTATACAAACTGGTTACAAGGCTGTAGACTCTATGGTTCCTATTGGACGCGGTCAGCGTGAGTTAATCATTGGTGACCGTCAGACAGGTAAAACAGCATTAGCTATAGATACCATCATCAATCAGGTAAAATATGGTGTGCGTTGTATTTACGTCGCTATTGGACAGAAAGCATCAACAATTGCTTCTGTAGTAAGAAAACTTGATGAAGAGGGAGCATTATCAAATACTATTGTTGTTGTTGCTTCTGCATCAGATACTGCAGCTTTACAGTATATTGCTCCATATGCAGGTTGTGCTATGGGTGAGTACTTTATGGATCAGGGTGAGGATGCCTTGATTATCTATGATGATCTATCCAAGCACGCTGTTGCATACCGTCAGATTTCTCTGTTACTTCGCCGTCCTCCAGGGCGTGAAGCTTTCCCTGGCGATGTATTCTATTTACATTCACGTCTTTTGGAACGTGCTTCAAGAGTCAATGCAAATTATCTTGAAGAGAAGAGTGGCGGAAAGATTGTAGGTAAGACTGGTTCTTTGACTGCTTTGCCAATCATTGAAACTCAGGCTGGTGACGTTTCAGCATTTATTCCTACTAACGTTATTTCTATTACTGACGGTCAGATTTTCTTAACAACAAGTTTATTTAACTCAGGTGTAAGACCTGCTGTTGATCCTGGTATTTCAGTATCACGTGTAGGTGGTGCAGCTCAGACTAAACTTATGAAGAAGCTGTCTGGTGGTATTCGTACAGCGTTAGCTCAGTATCGTGAATTGGCAGCATTTGCTCAGTTCTCTTCAGATTTGGATGAAGCAACAAGAAAACAGCTTGATCACGGTCAGAAAGTAACTGAACTTATGAAGCAGAACCAGTATTCTCCTTTATCTGTAGCAGAACAGGCTTTAAGTATTTTTGCTGCTGAGAGAGGTTACCTTGAGGATGTTGAATTAAATAAAGTTCTTCCATTTGAGAAAGCTTTACTGGAATTCGCTCACTCAAAATATGATTCTCTGCTTAAGGATCTTGATGCAAAGCCTGACTACTCAGATGAAGTTATCTCTAAACTTACTGAAGTTGTTAAGGACTTTAAATCAACTCAGACTTACTAGGAGCGCTTAAATGGCAGGTGCAAAGGAAATACGTACTAAGATAGCTTCTGTGCAGAATACACAGAAGATTACTAGTGCTATGCAAATGGTAGCCGCCTCTAAGATGCGTAGGGCTCAGGAAAAAATGAGCCAGTCTCGTCCTTATTCAAAAGGTTTACACGACATTATTAATCATATTGCTTCAAGTCACAGTGAATTCCATCATCCTTTTATGGAAAAGCGTGAAGTGAAGAATGTAGGTTTCATAGTTGTTTCAACTGACAGAGGCCTATGTGGTGGTTTAAATATAAATCTGTTCCGCAAAGTTACTCAAAAAATGCAGGAATTTAGCAAACAGAATATAGGTATCAAGGTTGTACTTTTAGGTACAAAAGCCTCTGGATACTTTAACCACAGTAATATAGATGTGATGGCCCAGCATGCAGGGTTTGGAGATAATCCAAAACCTGAAAAACTTGTTGGAGCAATCAAAGTTATGACTGGTGCTTTTTTGAATGGAAATGTTGATGCTATTTATTTAGCATGCAACTCCTTCAAAAATACTATGGTTCAGATACCTACAGTATCTCAGTTACTGCCACTTGTTCACGGTAATGATGAAACAAGTAAGCATCATTGGGATTACTTATACGAGCCTGAACCAGAGTCAATCTTAAAAGTTGTGTTGGACCGTTATGTTGTACAAATGGTTTACCAGGCTGTTTTAGAAAATCTAGCTTCAGAACAGGCAGCCCGTATGGTTGCCATGAAAGCTGCAACTGATAATGCAGAATCATTAGTCAGCGATTTACAGCTTGAATACAACAAGGCAAGACAGGCAGGCATTACGATGGAATTAAACGACATCGTATCTGGTGCATCAGCGGTTTAATTTATGAGAGGATTTTAAAATGGCTGAAACTTCGAATAGAGCTGGTGAGAAAGGTACAATCGTACAGATCATCGGCGCTGTTGTTGATGTTGAATTCCCAGAGGGCCATATTCCAGAGTTATATGATGCTTTGGATGTTAAAGGCGATGGCAAAAATCGTTCTGATTTGGTTCTTGAAGTTCAGCAGCAAATTGGCGGTGGTGTAGTTCGCTGCATTGCAATGGGCTCATCAGACGGTTTAAGCAGAGGCTTAGAGGCAGTTAATACAGGTGCTGGCGTAAAGGTTCCTGTAGGAAGAGAGACCTTAGGACGTATTATGAACGTTTTAGGTCAGCCTGTTGATGAAAGAGGACCTATAGGTGAGAAAGAAAAGTGGGTTATCCACCGTGCTGCACCTACATACTCAGAACAGTCATCAACAACCGAGATCCTTGAGACCGGTATTAAGGTTATGGATCTTATCTGTCCTTTCGCAAAAGGCGGTAAGGTAGGTTTATTCGGTGGTGCTGGTGTTGGTAAGACTGTTAACATGATGGAACTTATCAACAACATTGCTAAAGCTCATTCAGGTTTGTCTGTATTTACTGGTGTAGGTGAGCGTACTCGTGAGGGTAACGATTTCTACCACGAAATGCAGGAATCAAAGGTTATTGATAAGGTATCAATGATTTATGGTCAGATGAACGAGCCACCTGGAAACCGTCTTCGTGTTGCTCTTACAGGTTTGACTGTAGCTGAGAAATTCCGTGACGAAGGTTTGGACGTTCTTTTGTTCATTGATAACATCTATCGTTACACTCTAGCTGGTACTGAGGTATCTGCACTGTTAGGAAGAATGCCTTCAGCTGTAGGCTACCAGCCAACACTAGCTGAGGAAATGGGTGTTTTACAGGAGCGTATTGCTTCAACTAAGAAAGGTTCTATTACATCTGTACAGGCTGTTTATGTACCTGCAGATGATTTGACTGATCCTAGCCCTGCAACAACATTCGCTCACCTTGATGCGACTATTGTTCTATCAAGACAGATTGCTTCTTTAGGTATTTATCCTGCAGTTGATCCTTTAGCTTCAACATCGCGTCAGTTAGACCCATATGTTGTTGGTAAAGAGCACTATGAGGTAGCTCGTGGTGTGCAGACTGTTCTGCAGCGTTACAAAGAATTGAAAGATATTATTGCAATTCTCGGTATGGATGAGTTGTCTGAAGAGGATAAGCTTGTTGTAGCAAGAGCTCGTAAAGTTGAGAGATTCCTGTCACAACCATTCAGTGTTGCTGAAGTATTCACCGGTTCTCCTGGTAAGTACGTACCACTAAAAGAAACTATCCGCGGATTCAAGGGTATTATCAACGGTGAGTATGATAATTTACCAGAGCAGGCATTCTACATGGTTGGTACTATCGACGAAGCTGTAGAAAAAGCTAAGAACTTATAATTAAAGGAGTGAAAAATGGATTCTATATCATTCCATTTGGACGTAATCAGTGGTGTCGGAAGTCTATATTCTGGTACTGTAAAATCTGTAAGAGTTACAGGCTCAGAAGGTGAAATGGGCATCAGATACGGTCATACTCCTTTGTTAACAACAATTAAAACTGGCATGGTATCTCTAGTTGATTCTCAAGACAAAGAAGATCAGATTTATCTTGCCGGTGGTGTGTTGGAAGTTCAGCCTGATTCAGTAACTATCTTAGCTGATACTGCTTTAAGAGCTGATGATATTGATGAAGCAAAAGCTCAAGAAGCTATTAAGGAAGCTAAAGAATCAATTGCAAATCATGGTACAGGCGATGCAGATTACGCTCACGCATTATCTCGTTTAGCTGATGCTATGGCACGATTAAAGGTTGTTGAAACAGCAAAAAATAGAAGACGCTAGTTTTACAGTTTTCTAAAGTTAAACGGTCCATATTATTTGGACCGTTTTTGTTGATAGGAAACAAATTTAAAAGAGAAATTTACTTTTTATCCATAAAGAGTATTTTGACTGTCCGGCATTTTCCTCTCTAATAATTTCATATCCTGGAACAATCTTATTTGAGCCGTTTCGCATTTCAACATATATTAATGTACTGTCATTAATCAAATTATTGTTTAAAAGTTTTGAAAGAACTTCCTCGTAAATATCAAGTTTATAAGGAGGATCTATAAAAACTATATCAAAAACAGTGTCTGTATTATCTAAAAAATGAGTAGCATCATCGTTTATTACCTTAATACAGTTGCATCCACCCATACTTTTAGCAATTTCTTTTAAATTTAAACTATTTTTTTTATCTAAATCTACTAAGGTGACTTCTTTTGCACCTCTAGAATAAGCTTCAAACCCGAGCGCACCGGAACCAGCAAATAAATCCAGAATTTTTGCATTATCAATAGAAGTTCCTATCCATGAAAAAATAGTCTCTCTTACTCTTGAAGGAGTTGGTCTTAAACCTTCAATATCCAGTACTGGTAAAAGCTTTCCTTTAAATTTTCCACCTAAAATGCGTACATCATTTTCGTAAGTATTATTTTTCATAAATTAATCACTGTTACTCGTATGTTAAAGGTTCAAATTCTCAAAATGAAATGAAATTGGAATTAGTCTATAATGCATGAGAATATCACATTGTATTAAATAAATTTGGGTAAAAATATGGGAATTTTTTCTATTTTTTCAAAAAAAAATAAAGATGATTCATCAGTAATCAGTAAAGATGAAACTAATCTTAATGATAAGTTTAATTCTGATGTTTTATCAGACAATAAAGAAAAAATAATACCAAATGAATCTGTTACTGTAACTGATAGTAATGAAGATAAAGAAAAAATAGTTGAAGAAACAAATTCTACTGATGAAAAAGTAGCTGAAACATCAGTTGATGAATATAAAGAAGAACCTAGAAAAGAGAAGGTTTCATTTTTTGAAAAATTAAAAAGAACCAGAGAAAATCTTGCTTTTGGTATTGGTGCATTAGTCACTGGAAAGAAAATTGATGAAGAGTTATATGAGGATTTGGAAACATCTTTATTAACAGCTGATTTAGGTGTTGATACCACTAATAATATTATTGAAAGGCTCAGAGAAGAAACAAAAATTAAAGAATTAAGGGATGCTGGAGCGTTAAAGAACAATCTGAAGAATATCTTAAAAGAAATATTAACTCCATGCTGTCAGATACTTAAAGTAGAACAACAAGGTGAATTACCTTTCGTAATTTTAATGGTTGGAGTAAATGGTGCCGGAAAAACAACCACAATTGGCAAGTTAGCTTTGAAATATAAATCCCAGGGAAAAAAAGTAATGTTGGCTGCTGGTGATACCTTTAGAGCTGCAGCTGTAGAACAGTTAAAAGAATGGGGAAAAAGAACCGATACACCTGTAATTTCACAACCAACAGGTTCAGACAGTGCCTCTGTTATTTATGATGCTTTAACTTCTGCTAAAGCTCATAATGTGGATGTTTTAATTTGTGATACAGCAGGAAGACTTCAGAATAAAGACAATTTAATGGAAGAATTAAAGAAAATTGTCCGTGTTATGAAGAAAATTGATGAGAATGTTCCTAACGAGGTGATGCTGGTACTGGATGCAACAACTGGACAGAATGCTGTATCTCAGATGAAGATCTTTGGTGAGGCAGTTAATGTTACCGGACTTTGCCTGACAAAGTTAGATGGAACAGCTAAAGGTGGTGTAGTCTTTGCGCTGGCTGACAAGTTTAAAGTTCCTTTAAGATACATTGGTATTGGTGAAAGATCAGAAGATCTCAGAGAATTTGATATTGATTCATTCGTAGATGCTCTGTTTGATTAAAAGTCGATAGTTTTTATTGTATAAGAAAAAGTTACTGTAACTTGCAATTATAATGAACAGCACCAAGGCAAGTGATTTAGTAAATGACAGAACAGAATAATCAAGAATCAATGGGAATGTTAGCTCCTGTTGGTAATATAGACAGCTATGTAAAAGCCATAAATCAGGTTCCTATGCTTGAACCTGACGACGAGCGTTCTCTTGCAAAAAGATTGCGTGATTATGGTGATATTGAAGCTGCAAGAAAGCTGATCCTGTCACACTTACGTTTGGTTGTAAGTATTGCTCGTGGTTATTCTGGATATGGTTTACCGGTAGCTGATCTGATCCAGGAAGGAAATATTGGCCTTATGAAGGCCGTAAAACATTTTGATCCTGATGCCGGTGCAAGGCTGGCTGCTTTTGCTGTACCTTGGATAAAATCAGAAATTCATGACTACGTAATAAAAAACTGGCGAGTAGTTAAGGTTGCAACTACAAAAGCTCAGAGAAAACTGTTTTTTAAATTAAGGCAGAATAAAAAACGTTTAGGCTGGTTTACAGAAAAAGAGCGCGAGAATGTAGCTGATGATTTAGGTGTTACACCTAATGATGTTGCTGAAATGGAAACTCGTCTGTCAGGTCAGGACATAGGTTTTGATATATCTGCTGAAGATGATTCAGATAGCTCACAGTTACCTTTATTAGCACCAGCCTCATATCTTGAGGATGAAAATTCTAATTTTGCAAAGAATTTTGAAAACCGTGACTACAAAACTTACGAACTTGAAAGATTATCAAAGGCTCTGCAGTCATTAGATGAAAGATCTCGCTACATTATTAAAAGAAGATGGCTTGATGACAATAAAGCGACCTTACAGGAACTTTCCGTTGAATTAAATGTATCTGTTGAACGTGTAAGACAGATTGAAAATGCATCTTTAAAAAAAATCAAATCTCTGATTATGACTGGCAGTGATGATTGTCTGTCTCTGGAAGTTAAGAAAACAGAAACAACTGCAGAAAAAGAAAAAAACAAAAAAAAGAGAGACTAACTTCTAAAAATATGTCTTAAATCATAGAAAATGACATAAATCTTCCAAAGATTGTTCTATCTGTTAAAAAAAATAATATCTGCATTCATCATTAAAATTTCTGTTAACAATAAATGGCACATTTGTTGCTATAATAAGTTAAAAAAGATTTTTAGGGCTTATATATGCTTAAAGTAAATACCTGTTACGGAAGAATAGATTCAGAATTACTTTCAAGACTATCTTCAGTCAAGCTGTTAGCATTCGATGTAGATGGAACTATAACAGATGGTGGGATCTATTATGACAACAAAGAAATTGAACTTAAAAAATTCAATGTTAAAGATGGCTTTGGCATAGTGTCCTTACATAAAGAAGGAATCGAGTGCGCTGTAATTACAGGTAGGAGTGCTCCATTGACAGAGCGTCGCATGAATGATTTGCATGTAAATCATGTAATTCAGGGTGAAATGAATAAGGGAATAGCTCTGACCAAATTATGTGATAATTTGAATATTGGAACAGATGAAGTTGTCTGTATTGGTGATGATCTAAATGATATGCCAATGTTCAGATTAGCTGGTGTAGTAGTCTGTCCTAAAGATGCACACCCATTTATAAAAAAAATTGCAGACTATATTACTGTTACTGAAGGCGGAAAAGGTGCCGTAAGGGAATTATGTGACCTTATTCTAATCTCAAAAGGCGTTTTAAATGCAGATGGCGGTTTTGCAGATGAGCGTTACTAAAAGATCTATAATTCTGGCTTTATTATTTCTAATTTTTGCTGTTGGTATTTATGTTTATTCTTCAATGGTAGGAAAGAAGTCAGTGTCTGATGTAAGTCAGTTGCCAACTTTTATAGCAACTGATACAGATGGAGCTGTTTATGATGAAAATGGTAGAGTGATTAGGACGTTGGTTTCAACAAAAACAACTTATTTTGATAATAAAAATCTCTACCTTTTTGATAATCCATTAATCAGCTCTTATTCTTATAAAGATAACAAAATAGAGCTGTGGCATATGAAGGGCAAAAAAGGTCACATGATTACAGATAAGTCTGCTTACATAAGTGACAACGTACTGATTTACCCAGGATTTGAAGATTCAACCATAAAAAGAGCTACCGCAGATAATTTAAATTATGACTTTGGTTTAAATCTTGTAAGTTCTGAAGATTTAGTAAATATCTATGGAAATGATTTTTTTACTACAGGAACAAAATTCAGTTTTGACTTAAATTCTAATATTCTCAAATATAAAGGAAATCCAAATGCTACATATTATCCACAAAGTAAGTAGTTTTAACCTTAGTGTTCTCTTACTTTCACTGTTGTCTTTTCAAGCAATTGCTCTGGATAATGATACTGAGCAACCTTTAAATATTGTGTCAAAAGAGCAGATAGCAGATTTTAACAGCAATAAGGCTATCTTCCTTGAGAATGTTGTTGCAAAACAAGGAACAATAGAAGTCCATTCTGATAAAGCTGAAATTACAAGAGATTCTAATGACGAATTAGAAGAGATCATTGCTTACGGAAAGCCTGCAACTTATAAACAACTGCAGGAAAACGGCAAAATAATTCATTCTCAGTCTTCAATTATTCACTATCTCCCAAAGAAAAATTTACTAATTCTTATTGGAAGAGCAACCATCTGGCAGGAGAATTCTCATGTCGATGGTGAAAAAATTGAATACAACACTGTTACTAAACAACTTAAGGCAACCAATGAAAACAGCCAGAATGGAAGAGTACAGAGTACCTTTATTCCTCAAGAGTTAAAGAGTGACAATAGTGATAAAGGCAAAAATCAAAAAAAATAGGTTGTTATGAGCGTTTTAAAAGCATTACATCTTAAAAAGACATACAAGAAAAGAACAGTAGTATCAGACGTAAGCTTAAGTGTCAGCAGTGGTTCTGTTGTTGGTTTATTAGGTCCTAACGGTGCTGGTAAAACTACATCTTTTTATATGATAGTAGGTATTATTTCTTCAGAAGAAGGCCAGGTAATTCTGGATGATCATGATATAACCTCTTTACCTATGCATGCCAGAGCCAGAGCTGGGCTTGGATATCTTCCACAGGAAAATTCTATTTTTAGAAAACTGACCGTATATCAAAATCTGATGGGTGTGGTAGAACTTCTCCCTGGTCTTTCAAAATCAGAGAAAGAAGATAGAGTTAACAATTTATTAGAAGAGTTTAGTGTTTCAAAATTAAGAAATAATGTTGGCATGTCTTTATCTGGTGGTGAAAGAAGGCGTGTTGAAATTGCAAGAGCTCTTGCTGCAAACCCAAAATTTATTCTTCTAGATGAGCCCTTTGCTGGTGTTGATCCTATTTCAGTTGGTGAAATTAAAGAAATCATTCTTCATTTAAAGGACAGAGGAATTGGTGTTTTAATTACAGATCACAATGTAAGAGAAACATTAGATGTCTGTGAAAAGTCATATATTGTTAATGCAGGTCAAATTATTGCAAAAGGATCAGCTCAAGATGTTCTAAGTAATGATAAAGTTAAATCAGTTTATTTAGGAAAGGATTTCTCTTTATAATTTGGGATAACAGACTATGGCTGGAATTAGAAATACACTGCAGATACGTACAACTCAGACGCAATCTCAGGTTCTGACTCCACAAATGCAGCAGGCTATCAGATTGCTGCAGTTATCTACTATTGAGTTGCAGCAGCAGATCCGTCAGACAGTTGATTCTAATCCCATGCTTGAGATTGATGATACTGACATATCTTCAATGGAAGAGTCCTATGAAGACATGGTGGCTGATGAAAACCAAAATCAATCAGATTATGATCCTTTCTCTGATGACTCTTCTGTAAATAATGCGTCAATTGATGATGAGTTAAGCCTTTCAAAAATTCTCGAGAATGGTAGCATCGACCCTAATTCCAAAGAAACTCAAGAAGATGAGGAATACAATACAGATGACAGTCATGATCTTGATGAATTATCAGATCAGAAGACTGCTGATGACAGTCATGATCTTGATGTACTATCAGATCAGAAGGTTGCTGATGACAGTCAGTATTCAGCTGAAGTAAAAACTGGAAAGGGTTTAGCAATTGAAAATGATGATATATATGAAGGAGAAACAATTGAAACTCTTCATGATCATCTGATGTTCCAGCTGGAAATGTCACCTTTAGATGATATTGACAAGAAAATCGCTGAAGCAATTATTGATGGAATTGATGATTCTGGTTATCTAAAAGAGTCTTTAGAAGACATTTTAGAATGCGTAAAGTTACAAGATCCTACAGTCACTATTGAAGATGTAAATGCTGTGTTAAAACTGGTTCAGCATTATGATCCTTTAGGAGTTGGTGCCAGAAGTGTACAGGAATGTATCTTAATTCAGTTAAATTCCTTACCGGATGATACTGAGTACAAGAAATTAGCGGTTGAGCTTATTACAAATTATATAGATTTACTGTCAAATCGCAATTACGCAGCTTTATGTCAAAAACTCTCAGTTAAAGAAGATGTTCTGAAAAAAATAAATGATCTTATTACCTCTTTAGAACCACGACCAGGCAACAATATTGTTCATTCAAAAAAACAGACAGATTTTGTAATACCTGATTTGATTGTTGTAAAAGATAAAAATGGCGAGTATACGGCAGAATTGAATCCTGCATCCAACATTAAAGTCAGAATCAATGAAGAATACGCTAAATTAGCTAACCGAGCCCGCAACGAGGCGGAAAAAATCTTCTTTAAAGATAATTTAAGAGATGCCAAGAATTTTAAGCAAAGCATAGACACTAGAAATGAAACCTTATTAAAGGTTGGTCGCTGCATTGTTTCTCATCAGAGAGAATTTATGGAAAGGGGTGAGTCTGCCATGCATCCAATGATTCTTAAAGATGTTGGGGAAGAAATAGGTAGGAATGAGTCTACCGTTTCAAGAATAACCACAGAAAAGTATATTTATACCCCAAAAGGTACTTTTGAGTTGAAGTATTTCTTCTCATCAAGTGTAAATACAGAGAGTGGCGAATCAGCATCATCAACTGCAATAAAGGCTTTAATCAAAGAAATAATTTCTAAAGAACCTCCAAGAAAACCATTATCTGATAATAAAATTTCTGAAATGCTCAATGAAAAAGGCTATAACGTCGCAAGACGTACTATAAGTAAATACAGAGAAGCTTTAGGAATTCCTTCAACATCTCAGCGTAAACAATTAATTTAGTTTTTTCTAGAAAATTGAAACAGTTCACGAATTGAAATTGATTGCTAAAAAATATTAAGAAAATTGTGAAGTTACACCTTTAATTATTAGATTTTTCAACCTATTATTAAAGTGTAGTTACAATTTAGTACTCGCTTAACATTACCTGGCACTAAGATCAGGTTAAGGAAGTAAATATGCAAATCAATATTCATGGCGTAGGTGTAAAGTTAACCGATTCTTTAAAAGATTACGTCAATGACAAGTTTAAGCGTCTTGAGCGTAAAGGTGATATTATTACCTCTATCTCAGTAACTCTAACGGTTGAGAAATTGAGCCAGATTGCTAAGGCTGACTTAGCTGTAGCAGGTGGTAATCTTCATGCTGAACATCAGGCAGAGAGTATGTATCCAGCAATTGATGGTCTAATCGACAAGGTTGACGGTCAGTTGGTTAAGTATAAAGAGAAGTTAAAGTCATAACACTTTACTTCAACAACTAGAAGCCCTGCCATTGTGCAGGGCATTTTATTTTAAGAGGAATTAGAATTTGATAGTACTGCCTAAAACACAAATACTGTCTCCACTATTCTGTTTCAGTAAGAAAAGGCTGTTTGAAGAAATTGCTGAATGTGCTGCTTTCATTACTAAAAAAACTTCAAAAGAAATCATAGTTGCATTAAACGAGAGAGAAAAATTAGGTACTACTGTTTTTTTTCAGGGGGTTGCAATTCCTCATGCCGTAATAAACAGCTCTATACCTACATTTGCTGTTTTAAGTATTTTAGACAAACCTATCACCTTTAATTCAATTGATGCTGATGAACAGTTAGTTGACATAGCATTCAGTCTTTTTATTTCTCCTAAAGATGATGTAGAAAAAGTTGAGTCGCTTTTAAAAAGTCTTACAATAGTCTTATCGAATGTCGATTTGCTGAATGCTTTGAGACTGGCAAAAAACGAAAAACACAAAGTTGAAATTATCCTCAATGAAATTGATCTGCTGCTAGATCATGTACAAGAGGGATTAGTTGACTCTTCTGAAATTGACAATCCTCATTTTCAATAGGGAATCTTTATGAAAAAGAAAGTTGATCTTGTAGTTATATCAGGTCGTTCAGGTTCAGGAAAAACCGTCGCCCTGCATGCTTTAGAAGATTTGGGATTCTACTGTATTGATAATTTACCTATTGTCTTTTTAAAAGAGCTAATTGAATTAGCTAAAAAAAACTATCCAAAGATTGCTGTATCGCTGGATGTAAGAAATATTCCTATCAATGACGGTTACTCTGAATTAAACGATATTTATACAAAGGCCGCTCATGATCCTGATATTAATGGAACTGTGATTTTTATAGATGCTGACGATCAGGTATTAATTAAAAGATATTCTGAAACAAGGCGTCTACACCCTTTATCTCTTCATAATCTGTCTTTAAATGAAGCAATCCAGAAAGAAACTGAAATCCTAAAAATCATTTCTTCTATAGCTGATTTGCGTATAGATTCAACAAATTTATCAGTTCATGAGTTATGTCAGCAGGTTATAACAACTATTCAGGGAAAACCTTATAAGCAGATCGTGATTATCTTTGAATCCTTTGGTTATAAAGATGGTGTGACTAAAGATGCTGACTTTGTCTTTGATGCTAGATTCCTTCCAAATCCGTATTGGGAAAAAGAATTAAGAGAGTATTGTGGTTTAGAGCAGCCTGTAAAAGACTTTTTTGCAAAGTATCCTGAAGTGGAATCCTATATTGATAAAATCGACGATCTGCTCTTTGGAATTTTAAAGCCACTTGAACAGAGTGACAGAAGTTATCTTACTGTAGCAATTGGCTGTACAGGCGGTTTCCACAGATCTGTCTATATAGCTCAAAGTCTTGCGGACAGGTTTAAAGAAAGAGGTGTATCTGTAAAGGTACGTCACAGAACCTTACTGCGAAAGAAAAAAGAGCTTGTTTCAAAATAAAGTAAGAAAACGATCGGTACATACGTTTTGATTGCTTTTGTTTTTGAAAAATTTCTTAAATTCTATATAATCCAGCCTAAAATTCTCATCAATACATTGCGGTATGCCTGCCTCTTGTTTGGTAAAATATACGCGTATGTACGTCTTTTTTTGGAATTAAATATGAGTGAAAATACACTGATTAAAGTAAGAAATGTATCGTTTTCTTATCAGAGTAAGCAGATCTATAAAAATTTAACACTCGACATTCCAAAAGGAAAAATCACTGCTGTCTTAGGACCTTCAGGTACAGGTAAGACCACCATTTTAAGGCTTATCGGTGCACAGCTTACCCCTAACGAAGGAACCATCGAATTTGATGGAATTAACATTCATTCTTTAAACAGAAAAGATTTATATAAATTAAGGCAGAGAATGAGTATGTTATTCCAGAGTGGTGCTTTATTTTCGGATATGAATGTTTTTGAAAATGTGGCGTTTCCCATTAGAGAGCATACTAATTTACCTGAAGAACTCATCTATGATGTAGTCATGATGAACTTGGAGGCTGTTGGTATGAGAGCAGCAGCTAATTTATATCCTGCCGAGCTGTCAGGAGGAATGGCAAGAAGAGCTGCTTTAGCCCGTGCTATTGCTCTAGATCCTGACCTGGTTATGTATGATGAGCCTTTTGTTGGACAGGATCCTATTACTAAAGGTGTTTTGGTAAAGTTAATATCTGACATCAATAAATCGTTAGGTAAAACATCAGTAGTTGTAACTCATGATGTTAAAGAGATATTGGAAATAGCCCATTATGTCTACATTTTAGCTGAAGGATCTGTGTTGGGGTGTGGCACTCCTGAAGAAATTAAGAACAGCAAAGATCCTCGTGTAATGCAATTTATTCAGGGGGATTTTGATGGTCCTTATGCCTTTAAACTAAAAGGTTCTGACAACTATATTAAGGAGCTGTAATGTTAGGTTTTTTTGGATCTTTAGGAAGATACTTCTTAAAGAAAATATCCTCATTAGGAAGATCTACAATCATCTTCTTTCATTCAATTTTTGCTTTGCCAAATTTAAAAAAGACATTTCCTTCACTGGTAAGTCAGATATATTTTATTGGTGTGCAGTCAATTATCATTATTATTGTATCTGGCTTGTTTATAGGCATGGTTTTAGGATTACAGGGATTTAATATTCTTAAAGATTTTATGGCTACAGGATCTTTGGGAAGTCTGGTATCTTTAGCCATTATCAGAGAATTAGGTCCTGTAGTAACTGCTCTTTTATATGCAGGAAGAGCAGGTTCTGCTCTTACAGCAGAAATAGGTCAGCTTAAAGCATCAGAACAGTTGTCTGCTTTGGAGATGATGGCTGTAGATCCTCTAAAAAGAGTTATAGCTCCAAGATTCTGGGCGGGTATGATCAGTATGCCTGTTCTGTCATTACTGTTCTGCCTTGTAGGCATCTATGGAGGAAAGCTTGTAGGTGTTGACTGGTTAGGACTTGATGACGGTATATACTGGTCAAGCATGCAGGCTAGTGTGGATGCATTAAAAGATCTTGTCCCTATGATGGTTAAGGCAGTTGCCTTTGGTTTTGTATGTACATGGATAGCTTTATTCAATGGTTATGACTGTAAGCCAACATCTGAGGGAATTAGTAGAGCTACAACTGCCACAGTTGTTCAGTCTTCACTGGCGGTTTTAGGTTTTGATTTTGTGTTAACAGCAGTGATGTTCTAATTGGGTATAACTTATGAAATATTTAAAAGCTGAAATTATGGTTGGCATATTTATGCTGTTAGGAATAATAGCAGCTGTGATCTTAGCCTTAAAAGTTGCAGGATTGGTTTTAAACAGTAATAACCAAACTTATAAAGTATATGCTAATTTTGAGAACGTAGGTTCTTTGAGAATACGAGCACCAATTAGAATTGGTGGAGTTTTAATTGGCAGAGTTGGTGCCATTTCTTTAGATCCTAAGACATTATCTCCTGTTGTGGAGCTGGATATTGAAAAGCAGTATGACAAACTGTCAAGTGAATCAAAAGCATCAATTCAGACAGCCGGTATCATTGGAGAACAGTACATTAGCATCACTCCTGGTTTCTATGATGAAGATATGGGATCAACCTATTTGAAGGATGGAGATGTAATTCATGATACAGGTTCAGCTCTTGTACTTGAGGATTTAATTTCTAAATTCGTATTTAATTCAAGTGCTGACAAGAAGGACCCTCAGGATAAGGAACAGGCTACAAAAGAAGAAGCTGCTCAATAAAAGGTGAAATTATGAAGAAGATTTTTAGTTGTTTTTTAGCATTAGGTATTGCTTTATGTGGTGTTTCTTCAGTGCAGGCTGCAGATAACAATCCTTATGAATTGGCAAATGAAGTTGCTACCACAACCATTAATGATATCAAGGCTAATAAATCAAGGTTATCTGACAGATCTGTTGCAGAAAACATTATTGAAAAAGATCTTATTCCTTATATAGATATTAAATACGCTGCATACAAGGTTATCGGAACCTCTTTAAAGAATACCACAGCTGAAGAAAGGCAGCGTTTTACAGACGAATTTGCAGTTTATATGAAGAACAGTCTGGTTGATATTTTAAGTAAGTACACTACCCAGGACATTATTCCAGCCAAAGTTGAGCAAGTTGATTCATCTGTAAATCTTGTGTCTGTAAAACTTTTTATCAGAGAATCTGGCAAAAAGGATTTAGAACTTGTTCTTAAGTTAAGAAAGAACAATAAGACTGGCCAGTGGAAGGCATTCGACCTGATTGGTGAAAATATCTCAATGCTTGATGCAAAAATTTCTGAGTTATCACCTATCATCAAAAATAATGGTGTGGATGCAGCCATTGCAAAATTGAAATCTGGTGATAAAAAATAATTTTTATTATGAGTAAGATAGAGAAATTAAATTTTGATTCTGTTCCTGTGCTTTGGGAGCAGAGAGCTGTTTTATTCAAAGAGGATACTGTTGATCTTAAAGATATCAGTTCGATAGATGTTTCAGGAATGGCTTTACTTGTTAAGTGGGCTAAAGCTCAGAAAGATCAAAAGTTACATCTTATCAACGTACCTGTAAGTGCTGTAAACCTAATCAATACTTACAGATTAGGTCAGCTGTTTATATTAGATTAAACTCCAACTAAATTAACAAAAGAAAAATATATGGCAGAACAACAACATTTTGAAGGTTTTGATGCGGCTCCAGACGAGGAGAGCAGAAGCTCTCATAAGAGGGAAGCTCAGGCGATTAGAAAACTTGTAGAAAAGGTTGCTAATCTTGGTGAACAGAGTTTTAAATCATTAGTTATTCCTCAGGATGTTAAAGAAGCTCTGTTAGTTGCGCGCAAACTAAAGCCAAAGTCAGACGAAAGACGTCGTCAGTTACAGTATGTAGCTAAGTTACAGAGAAATTATGACGACTCTGATCTTGAAAATCAGGTTAACATGTTAGGAGCATCCTCAAAAGAAGATCCTAATACCATGAAACTTGAAAAATTAAGAGAGAACATGATTAATGGCAGTGTAGAGGTCTTAAACAGTTTTTGTTCATTAATACTGGATACAGACAGAAACAAATTAAGAACTTTAATTAAAAAGGCCAAAGCTGAAGCTGCAGCAGATGCTGAGGCAAGCAAACCTAATTCCAGAGCATTATTTAAGTATTTAAAAAGTGAGATTGCAAGGGCTGGAGTTGAGATCCCTCAGGAACTTATAAAGTAGAAAAGAACAGCTTTTTTATAAAATAACTTATAAAAGTCAGGCTATGATGAGACATAGTCTGACTTTTCAGTTTTATGCATTTGTTCCACCAATAGTAATAGAATCAATTTTTACTGTAGGCTGACCGATTCCGACAGGAACTGCCTGGCCACCCTTACCACAGACTCCAATACCTGCATCAAACTCAAGATCATTACCTACCATTGAAACCTGTTGCATTGTATTTGGACCGTTGCCAATTAAAGTAGCTCCCTTAATTGGAGTTGAGATTTTACCGTCCTTAATCAGGTATGCTTCTGAAGTTGAGAACACAAACTGACCTGAGGTGATATCCACCTGACCACCTTTGAAGTTAACAGCATAGATACCATCTCTTACAGATGACAGTATTTCATCTTTTGAATAATCACCTTTCTGCATAAAGGTATTAGTCATTCTAGGCATTGGAAGACAGTTGTAGCTTTCACGTCGACCGTTACCAGTAGGTTTCATATTCATCAGCATGGCATTTTGTCTATCCTGCATATAGCCCTTTAGAATGCCTTTTTCGATAAGAACATTTGCTGCAGTATCAGTACCTTCGTCATCAAAACTCATAGAGCCTCTTCTATTTGGAATGGTACCGTCATCGATAATGGTGCAGGCATCAGATGCAACCTTTTGACCGATTTTCCCTGTAAATGCAGATGAACCGGTTCTGTTAAAGTCACCCTCAAGTCCATGACCTACAGCTTCATGAACTAAAACACCAGGCCAACCTGCTCCTAAAACTACTGTCATGGTACCAGCAGGTGCTGGTATAGCTTCCATGTTTACTGAGGCAATTCTTACAGCTTCTTTTGCAAGATCTTTTAATGAAGTGTTTTTCAGTAATTCATCCAGAAGAATAGCTCCACCAGCGCTTGCACTACCTACTTCTCTTCTGCCGTCTTTTTCCATTACTACAGAAACCGAAAGGTGAACCATGGGTTTGATGTCATATCTTGAAGGATTATCTGTAGGCATTACTAAAGTAGTTCTGTGAGTACATGATAAACCTGCCATTACCTGTACTACTCTTGGGTCAAGTGCTCTACATTCAGCGTTTAGAATTTCTAAAACCTTAGCTTTTTTAGATCTGTCCATGGAAAATATAGGATCTTCACTAACATATAAGGCATTTGTCTGTTTGACACCGTTATTTATGTTAATACAGTTACAGTTGTGTCCTTTGCTGATTGAATGAGCTGCAGAGCAGGCTTCAAAAAGAGATTTGTTATCTAAAACATCAGAATAGGCAAAACCGGTTTTGGTCCCATCAATAGCTCTTACACCAACACCCTGACTTATACTAAAAGCACCACCTTTTACTATTCCTTCTTCTAAAGAAAAACTCTCTGATACAACTCTTTCAAAAAAGAGATCACCAAAGTCTATTTTTCTTTCACATAAGAGCTGCAGTGCCTTATTTGCACTTTCCTGAGTGATATCACTATTACCCCAAAGGACAGATTTTGTTTTTTCGTAATTATTCATTTTTAGAACTCTTTTTGAAATTTCTTCAGAACTGTTTTTTCAAATCCACTGTTTTAGGAATAATTCCAAATTCTTTTAAACATTCTCTAACTTCGCAGATGGGCAGGCCAATGACAGTGCTTACAGATCCTTTTACACTTTCAATTAACATTGAAGCTATACCCTGTAAGGCATAAGCACCTGCTTTGTCATCACCTTCACCAGAGTTTACATATGTTAAGATAAGATCATCATCAAGATGAGCAAAAGTAACGTATGTTGCGCACACAAAGTTTTTAACTTTATTATTTTGCTGGATTGTAGTTCCGGTATAAACGGTGTGAGTTTTCCCCTGTAACTTTTTTATCATTAAAAAAGACTCTTCTCTATTTTTAGGCTTGCCTAGTATCTCAGAATTTAAAGAAACAACAGTGTCAGCTGCTATGACAACAGAATCAGGATATTCTTTTGCAACAGCAGAGGCTTTTAATCTTGATAATCTCTTTACAAGTTCAGATGGGGCTTCGTCCTTTAAAACAGATTCATCTGCATGAGGAATTACTATGGAAAAAGGGATCCCTAAATAAGACAGAAATTCTTTTCTGCGAGGAGATCCTGAAGCCAGGATCAGTTTGTTCATATCAGTCAATTTTTTCTTTATCTTCTGTATCAATAGAGAAAGTTTGGCAAAGGATGTAGCATACTGCAAATATAATAGGCCAAAATACAGCTGTTGTCAGTGTTGGCAGTACGAAACTGACTTCATAGTAACTCTGACCGATAATATGCTCAATCCAATAACCCAGTACATTAACAATCAGGTTAATAATGCCGATGATGATGGCCTGTTGCCACAAAGAATACTTTGGAAAGTTTTTAAATTGAGTATTTATCAGATAAATTTGTGTACTGATGACAAAAGCGTTGATACCTAAAGGAGCACCAGTTACCAGATCTAAAATAATTCCAATTAGCCAGGATGTCTCAAGTTTTAGTGTAAAGTGGCTGTTCATTGAGAAAAAGATAAGTATCAGTACCAGAATATCAGGCCTGTAATCTGAAATGGAAGTTGGCAGGTGCACAATCTGCAGTATCAAAGATATAAAGATCATTGGTACCAGAACAAATAGGAAAGATGATTTCTTCTCTTTATTAATCATTTGATCCCTCTGTGTTCCCTAACTTGCTTTCAGTATTATTTTCAGAATTTTTATCACTCTTCTTTGTATCAGTTTTTTTTACTTTAACAGACAAAGTTTCAATAAGAGTTTTTACCTTTTCCTGATGAAGTATGATTTTATTGTCAGTAAGCTGTTTTGCCTTGGTCTGGATGTCATCATCTTCAAAGGTTTCATCATTAGACCAGAACATCAGTACGTAGCGCATTTTGTCGATATCTACAAGAGGTTTTGCTTTTATTGCAGCAAACGGCTGTGAATCTGAAATACCGACGGAGGTAACTTCCGCTACAGGGTAACCTTTAGGATAAACTCCTCCTATACCTGATGTTAAAAGAAGATCGCCTTCTTTAACATCTGCTGATCGCGGAACGTTGTTGATACTGATTTCACCGTGAGCGCCTGTACCTGCTGAAATTGCTCTTACAAATGATCGGCTGTCTATGACAGGTATAGAACAGTTGGGATCTGTCAGTAACAGTACTCTTGAATAAGAGTAATTTACATTCATAACCTGACCTACAAGACCTTTATCCGTAATAACAGGCATACCTTCATATACACTTTCTTTTGAACCGCGATTTACAATAACTCTATGGAGATAAGGATCAGGATCTACATCGATAACTTCTGCAAATAATCTCTTGGTATTTGCTCTTACAGGAGAGTTTAACAGTTTCCTTAGAGCCTGATTTTCATTTTCGAGATCTTTAAGTTTTAAAATATCAGCTCTCTGCATGAAGTTTTCAGTGGAAAGTTTTTCGTTTTCTTTAATAAGCTCGCTATGACTTTTAAACTGAGAAGACATCAGTTTACTCATAGCATGAGGAGAATCGGCAAACACCAGAACTGGGTATAGTGCTGACTCTACATAAAATCTGAAATCTGTGAGAATTTTAGAGCGAACGTCTAAAGCCATTACTGCCAATGACAAGACAAAGACAATGGCAAATCTGAAATGGGTTAATGAATTGTTCTGATCTGAATTTTTCAAATCACATCCTAGTAAAACTAAAGGATCTCCAAAGAGGAGATCCTAATTTAAATTAACTAATCGAAGATTTCGTTATCCTGAGTATCATACATCTCAAGAGCTTTACCGCCACCACGGGCTACACAGGTAAGTGGATCATCTGCAATAGTTACCGGAATACCTGTTTCTTCTCTTAGCAACTTGTCCAGATTGTGGAGCAATGCACCACCGCCAGACAACATCATACCGTGTTCTGCGATATCAGCTGCAAGTTCAGGAGGTGATTTCTCAAGAGCAGTACGAACTGCAGCAACAATACCCTTAATAGGATCTGAAAGAGCTTCCAAAATTTCATTTGAATTTAAAGTGAATGAACGAGGTACGCCTTCAACAACTGATCTGCCACGAACTTCCTTCTCATGCATTTCCTGCTCAGCATATGCAGAACCAATTTCGATTTTAACCTGTTCAGCTGTTGACTCACCGATCTCGTAGCGCTTGGTGTTGCGTACATAATCAATGATAGCCTGATCAAAACGGTTACCACCGATTCTTACAGAACTTGAATAAACAATACCGTTCAAAGAAATGATTGCAACTTCAGTGGTACCACCACCGATATCAACTATCATTGAGCCTTTTGCTTCTGAAACAGGAAGTCCAGCACCGATAGCTGCTGCCATAGGTTCGGTGATCAGGAAAACTTCACTTGCGCCAGCTCCTTCTACAGATTCTCTGATTGCTCTACGCTCAACCTGAGTTGCGCCACATGGAACACATACCAGTACACGTGGACTTGGTTTGAATGGTACAAAATGTGAACTCTGCAAAACCTTTGAAATAAAGTACTGAAGCATTTTTTCGGTGTACTGAAAATCAGCGATCACACCATCTTTCATAGGTCTGATAACTTCAAGATTATCAGGGCTACGACCTAACATGGTCTTTGCTGCTCTACCAACAGCATCCACTTTGCGCTGTGCACCGCCGTTTCTGTCTAAACGGACTGCAACTACTGATGGCTCGTTAAGGACGATGCCTTTATTTTTGACATAAACTAGAGTATTAGCTGTTCCTAAATCAATTGACAGGTCATTAGAGAACATGCTTCTTAATTTTTTAAACATTTATTGGATCCGATGCCGAAGTTTAATATGGCCAAATATTAACAATCTGCTTAAGATTATTTTGTGCAAAAGTATACCACACACAGTGTCTCTTTCGTTTACTGAATGCTAGTTTGACTCAAAAAAGTCTTATCTTTATCACATCTTTGGCATATAAAAAAATAAGCAGGCATATGCCTGCTCTTTATTTCCTTATTAGAAAGGAAGATCGTCGTCGTTAACCCCACCATCAACAGTGCTTGTCTGGTCACCACCATATATGCCTGGTTCATGTTGAACCTGAGGCATAGGATTATCAGGTGTTCTTGTTGGATTGTATCCACCACCGGTAGTGAAAGTTTGTTGAGTGTTTACTCTGTTTGGATCTGACTGTGGTGGTACTGCTGTTCCGCCATACTGTGGACTGGTTCCATAAGGATTTGATTGTGCTGTTGGAGTATAAGTTTGCTGTCCGTATGGATTACCTGATGTAGGCTGAGATCTTTCAGCAGGAGGATAAGAATCATTCTGGTAAGAACTGTTCTTACTGCCTAACATCTGCATTTCATCAGCCACAATCTCAGTAACGTTTCTTTTTACTCCCTGTTTATCTGTATAAGATCTGGTGCGTAACTTTCCTTCCACATATATCTGTGAACCCTTATGCAGCCACTGATGTGCAATTTCTGCCAACTTTCCCCACATTACAACACGGTGCCACTCGGCAAATTCTGTTGTCTGCTGTGTGTCCATACTGCGTCTGACTTCATTGGTTACCATTGAAATGTTTGCAACAGCAGTACCTGTGCTTGTCTGTTTGAATGTAGGTTCATCTCCAAGATTACCGATAAGTATTACTTTGTTAACTCCACGGGCCATATATTTTCCTTTAAATTTCGTATAAATAAAATCATTTTATTGGGTATTGTAAGTGAATTCTTTTAGAGCACGCAATATTTAGTGGCAAAATATGAAAGTGATCAGCACAAAATGACGAATGTTCATTAAAATTCCTTATATATCATACGGTAATTCTGATAAAAAAAATTTGTTCAAACTATATAAATTAGAAAATAATCTGTTCAGAATTGATACAATCTCTCCTAGACATTCGGAGAGATTTTTTAAATGGATAAGATATCAATTCGTGGCGCCAGAACTCATAATCTCAGGAATTTAAATCTGACAATTCCAAGAAACAAATTAGTGGTAATTACAGGGCGCTCAGGTTCAGGAAAGTCTTCTTTAGCTTTTGATACCTTATATGCAGAAGGGCAGAGAAGATATGTAGAGTCACTGTCTTCATACGCAAGACAGTTCCTGTCTTTAATGGACAAACCGGATGTAGATTCAATTGAAGGTTTGTCTCCGGCTATTTCCATAGAGCAAAAGGCAGCATCTCACAATCCAAGATCAACAGTAGGAACTGTAACTGAAATTCATGATTACCTGCGTCTGATGTGGGCTCGTATTGGTCTTGCCAAATGTCCTGATCATGGAATAGTACTGAAAGCTCAAACAGTATCTCAAATGGTGGATACTGTTTTACAGATGCCTGAAGGAAGTAAGATCATGATCCTCTCTCCTGTTGTAAGAGGACGCAAGGGTGAATACAAACAGCTGTTTGCAGATCTGGTTAAAGACGGTTTTATCAGAGCCAGAATAGATGGAGAACTTTGTGATTTGTCTGATCCTCCAGATCTTGCTTTAAGGGAAAAGCACAATATTGATCTTGTTGTAGACAGGATCAAGGTAAGACAGGATTTAAAACAGAGACTTGCTGATTCTTTTGAAACAGCTTTGAAATACTCTGACGGACTGGCTGTGGCCTGTCCTATGGATGAGCACAAAAAAGAAGATGAGGTGCTGTTTTCATCTCATTATTCGTGCCCAATCTGCGGTTATTCAATTTCAGAGTTAGAGCCAAGAGATTTCTCATTTAATAATCCTCACGGATCATGTCCAAAATGTGAAGGTTTAGGTGTCATGATGATCCTTGACGAGGACAAGATCGTTCCTGACAAGAATAAGTCTGTATTTGAAGGTGCTATTTCAGGGTGGGACAGACAAAATCCATTCTTCTTCAGACAGCTTGAAGCTGTAGCCTCCTATTTTGATATTGATTTGAGAAAACCATATAAGGATCTTACAGAAAATGAGCACAAATACCTGCTTTATGGTACAGGCAAGACTGCAATTCCGATGGAGATTGTGTACTCTGGTGGAAAAAAATCCCGTTCAAGTGTTGAACCGTTCGAAGGTGTAATACCAAATTTTGAAAGGCGTCTTCATGAGACAGAGTCTGAATATGTAAAATATTACATTTCAAAATTAATGAGACCTCTTC
Organism: uncultured Succinivibrio sp.; assembly: GCA_934218695.1. Lineage (GTDB taxonomy): Bacteria > Pseudomonadota > Gammaproteobacteria > Enterobacterales > Succinivibrionaceae > Succinivibrio. The sequence continues at coordinate 27,716 of CAKQDA010000013.1, read as the reverse complement.
CATGTCCTGAATGTCATGGAACAAGGCTGAAAAAAGAGTACTGCAATGTCTTTATAAATGGTAAGAGTCTTCCTGAGATTAACAACTATTCTATTAGGGAATGTTATGACTTTTTTGATAATCTTAAGTTATCAGAACAGGAAACAAGTATTGCAGCCAGGATCCTGAAAGAAATTAAAAACCGCTTGGGATTTCTGATAAACGTAGGTTTAGGTTATTTAACCTTATCAAGATCAGCTGAAACCCTGTCAGGTGGTGAATCACAGCGAATCAGACTTGCAAGTCAAATCGGCGCCGGACTTACAGGTGTGATGTATGTTTTAGATGAGCCAAGTATCGGACTTCATCAGAGAGACAATTCAAAGCTACTGATGACTTTAAAAAACTTGAGAAATATCGGTAATACTGTAATTGTGGTGGAACACGATGAAGACACCATGAGAGCTGCAGATCATATTATTGATATAGGTCCTGGTGCAGGCATCAATGGCGGTAAGGTTGTTGCAGAGGGTACTGTTGAAGATATAGAAAATACCAAAGGCTCCCTTACTGGTGATTATCTGGCTGGAAGAAAAAAGATTGAAATACCAAAGAAGAGAGTAAAGGCACAAAAAAGTAAAATGCTAACCTTAAAAGGGTGCAGAGGTAACAATTTAAAAAATGTTACAGCATCATTCCCGGTTGGCTGTTTTGTGGTGGTTACAGGTGTTTCAGGTTCAGGTAAATCAACACTGGTAAATGACACTTTAGTAAGAGTGGCAGAAAGAGAGTTAAATGGCGTTACGGCAAATGATGATCCGGCACCATACGCTTCAGTAAGCGGACTTGAGTATTTTGACAAGATTATCTGTATTGATCAGAGCCCTATAGGCAGAACTCCACGCTCAAATCCTGCCACTTATGTTGGTCTGTTCTCTGATATTCGAGATCTGTTTGCCAAAACTCCAGAAGCAAGAGCGAGGGGCTATACTTCAGGACGCTTTTCCTTCAATGTAAAGGGGGGGCGTTGTGAAGCCTGTCAGGGGGACGGAACCATTAAAGTTTCCATGAACTTCCTGCCGGATGTTTACGTCAAGTGTGAACAGTGTGACGGCAAACGCTATAACAGAGAAACTCTGGAAGTCTTATATAAGGGAAAGACCATCTCTGATGTACTGGAAATGAATGTTGAGCAGGCTCTGGAATTTTTTGAAGCAGTACCATCTATAGCCAATAAGTTAAAAACTCTGATGCAAGTTGGTCTTTCCTATATAACTTTAGGTCAGTCTGCAACCACCTTCTCCGGAGGAGAGGCTCAGAGGATCAAGTTATCTAAAGAATTATCCAAGCGAGCTACGGGAAAGACTCTTTATGTATTGGATGAACCTACCACCGGTCTGCATTTTGAGGATGTTAAGTTACTACTTGAAGTGTTATTAAAATTAAGAGATCAGGGGAATACAGTGGTTGTAATTGAGCATAATCTTGATGTAATAAAAACAGCAGATTACCTAATTGATTTAGGTCCTGAAGGTGGCAGTGGCGGTGGACAGATCATTGCCTGCGGTACTCCCGAAGAAATCAGCAGGTGTGAAAATTCATTTACAGGACAGTTTTTAAAACCAATATTAGAGCGCGGATATTAAAGGAGCTTTAAATGTCAGATTTAACCGAAAAAGAGCTTGAAGCAATTAAATCTTTAAATGCTGAATACAGACAGGCTATGTTTAAAAGAGTTGCCTCGGAGCAGGGGGGACTTTTTGTTCTTGTAGACAGTGATGGTCCACTGATTTTAGAAGACACTGAAGCAGATGAAAACAACAACCTTTACAGTGTGTTACCTGTCTGGTCTCATGAAAAATTAGCTGCAGAGTACGCTAAAGATAACAAACTGGAGGCAATGAAACCTCAGTTTATTACTAAAAAGGCCTGGAATGAGAGCTGGGTAACTATGTTCAGGGAGCAGAAAAATGTTCTAATAGGTTTTATGCCTGTGGGGGAAAGTGATTTTTCTGTTGATGATCCTGCAGAAATTTAACTTATTATTTTTTTGTTATTTCTGTAAACATGACACAGAGAAAACTTTCTATAAAAACTTACAATCCTCTTAAAAAGTTTGAGAGTTTTCTTTTGAGTTTACATAAAGATCACCTAAACTTCATTGAATAAATACAGTAAGAATGCAGATGATTAAAATGCAGATAAGTTGAACAGTGGTAGATCTACACCAGAATAACTTACTGATGATCTGATTTCGGTTTCATTTGAATTTTCTGTAAAAACAAATAATCTGGCTGTTCAAGCAAGACAGTCAGAATAGAAGTCTGTTTGTATCAGATACTAGGAAAAAGATGCTTTGCCGTTCAAAGTTTTTATAAGTAAGCTTTGAGTATTTTAAAGTTAGCAGCTGATCGTACGTTGAATAGATAATACGTGTTTGCATTTTTCAGGATAATTTCTTTTGCCTATGCCATCTTTACAGAATTTTTTAGACAAGCTTAATGTCTATAGAGAAATATTCACTGAAGTAAGACTGATTGATTTATCTCAGATAATTGAGACCGGTGAAAATATATATATTTCTTGTGCATGCAGAGATATTGATGGTATTTGCCGTACCTGCAAAAACTGTATTGCTGTCAAGGCCGCATCCGATAACAGCAGTAAGATTAAATGGGAATATATAAATTCTGAAATTCATCAGATCACAGTAACTCCTACCATAATTGATGGCAAAAAGTATGTTATTGAGTTTATTCAAAAACTTGATGCTGATTCTCAGATTGACTCTAAAAGCAGTGAAGTTCTTGTTGACAAGCTTACAGTCTATAAAGACAAGCTCTATAAGGATGTCATTACAGGCATATATAATCGCCATTATTATGAAGACAGATTAAAAAACGTTACAGCCACAGCAGGTGTTGCTGTAATCGATATCAATGACTTTAGACTTTACAATGAAGCATTCGGTCATCATGTCGGTGACATCATTTTAAATACAGTAGCTCAGGCTATCTCCCACTCTTTAAATAAAAGTGATGTTCTGGTCCGTTACGGAGGAGATGAATTTTTAGTTATTTTTAACGATACTAAAAAAGAGGATTTCTACCACAAATTAACCCAGTTATCCGATCTTGTAAGAAGAATTGCTGTACCTGGTTATTCTCAAGTTCAGCTGTCAGTATGTATCGGCGGGATCTATGCTGATTCTCTGGTATTGTCAGATGCCGTAACCAAAGCCGATGCGGTAATGTTACAGGGCAAAGCAAACGGTAAAAATGTGGTGACTGACAGTCAGGATCTTGAAGATGAACTCAGTCAGAAACAGGAAAAGCAAAAGATCCTGTTAGTTGATGATTCAAGAATGAACCGACATCTTTTGATGAATATTCTTTCGGACAGCTACGAAATTATTGAAGCTACAGACGGTAAGCAGGCTCTTGATATTTTAGACAAGAAAAAAGGCGAAATTGCTTTAATGCTTCTGGATATCGTAATGCCGGTAATGGATGGTTTTGAAGTGTTGTCCAGGATGGCTTCAAATCACCTGATTGAAGATATTCCTGTCATTATGATTTCATCAGAAGATGCAAGTGATACTGTAAGAAAAGCTTTTTCATATGGAGTTTCGGATTATATCAGCAGACCATATGACGCAAAGGTTGTTTTTAAGCGTGTATATAACACTATCAAACTTTACACAAAACAAAGACGGCTTGTAGGTCTCATTTCTGAGCAGATTAAAGAAAAGGAAAAAAGTAACAATATGATGATTGCTATTTTAAGTCATATTGTAGAGTTCAGAAATGGAGAGAGTGGAGCTCATGTTGTTCATATCAGACTGCTTACAGAAAAACTGCTTGAATGTCTTGTAAGAAAGACTGACAGATATCAGTTAACTGCTACAGACAGAGAACTTATAACCACTGCTTCAGCATTACATGATATTGGCAAGATAGCGATTGATTCAAATATATTAAATAAGCCGGGAAAGTTCACTGATGAAGAGTACGAGATAATGAAAACTCACACAGTAATAGGAGCACAAATTCTTGACAAACTTGAGATGTATCGCAAAGAGCCTTTAGTTAAAATAGCCTGTCAGATTTGTCGTTATCACCATGAACGCTATGATGGAAAAGGTTATCCTGAAGGTCTTAAAGGTGATGATATCCCGATTGCAGCGCAGGTCGTGTCTGTTGCTGATGTATACGATGCACTGGTAAGTAAGAGAGTTTATAAAGATTCTTTTTCTTCAGAAAAAGCAGTTGAGATGATATTTAATGGAGAGTGTGGAGCTTTTAATCCTGTTTTGCTTGAATGTCTGCAGGAAATTGCAAAAGAAGTGACATATAATAGGTAGACTAAAATAAATCACATGAGCGGAGAGTTCGTTCACAACATCTTTCATAAAAAAATATGAGGATAATTTTGAGCCTTTTCACCTTGAAGAAATCAGTATCAAAAGCAGTAATGCTTTTCCTGTGTGCTTCTCTGATTACAGGCTGTTTCTGTCAGAGACATGGACACAGCAGAGACTTTTCTGATGATTCGTTTCAAACAATTGTGGTCGGTATTGATCAGTATGAGCCGTTTTCATTCAGTGATGCAGAAGGAAACATCATTGGTATTGATGTGGAACTTGCAAAAGAAGCATTTCACCGTCTGAATTACAAACCTGAATTTAAATATATTGATTGGTCAAAAAAGAAAGAACTTATAGACAGTAAGCAAATTGACTGTATCTGGAGTTCCTTTTCTATGACAGGCAGAGAGGATCTGTTCTGCTGGGCTGGTCCATATCTGTACAGTCAGCAGGTAGTTATGGTTCCTAATGACAGTAATATTCATTCCATTAAAGATCTGAATGGAAAAGTTGTGGGAGTTCAGAGTACTACCAAACCAGAAGATATTTTTATGAGTGACGGTAAAAATATACCTAAAATAAAAGAACTTATTGTATTCCCTTCAAAGAGTGAGACTGTAGCCTCTTTAAGAGAGGGCGGAGTCGATGCTGTTGCAGGTCACATAACTGTCCTGCACCGCTATACAGTTCAGGAGAATTTCAGATTTTTGTCTGAACCTCTGGAAGAGGTTTGTCTGGGAGTTGCTTTTTCAAAGACAGGTGATACAAAACTGGTAAAAGCATTAACCAAAACCCTTGAAGATATGAAAAATGAGGGGATACTTGACGAAATTGTCTCAAAATACGGATTAGATCCAAAACCTCTGGTTTGGAGAAAGCGGCATTTGTAGTTTTACTTACTGAAAGAATATGAATTTTATAAAAAACAGATTTCTTTTTTATCTTGCGTTTGTGGTATCTGCTCTGTTAGCTTTAGGTACAGTTTACTGGTATGGAACACAAAATGATTTAAAAACCATTCAGATCCTGTCTGACAGAAATATCGCATTCCTGCAGTCTAGCTGTTCTAGATATGAGCACTTTGTTTTAGGTAGAGATACCAAAGATTTGCTTAATTTAAGAGGAAAAGCCATTATTTTAAAAAATTACAGCAAAAGAAAGCATGGCAATATTGATAAAACCATAGTTGAAGACTTCACGAAAGAGCAGGGAATAGACGGTATCCTGATTTCTGATGCTAATCTGAACCCGTTAATTACTATTGGTTCTTTAACAGATTCTATATGGAACGAAAAAGTTTCATCCGATCTGAAAAGTAAAATTCTAAAACACCCTAATAAAACCAGTCTTGAGCATATTTTTTATGAAAACAGAGATTACGATATCGCTGTTATTTCCCGTTTTGATAACAAAGGTCTGATTTTCTGTCTTGTGGATCGATCCAAAAATGAACTTTTGAGCAGCAGAATTACAGTACAGGATATGTTGGGAGCTCTGTGGCTAGAAAAAGGAGCTGTAGCCTTCATATCTGATGATAATGGAAGAATTCTTTTCACTAACAGTGCCGAAAATTTATCAAAACTGCGAGAGAAAGATAATGAGAAACTAGAAGGCACAAATTTTTATTTAAATCACAGTCAGGATGATCTCTGGTATGGGCGCATAGCCTATTACAAAAACTATAAACTCGGAGTGTTTTTCCCTGAAAATATGATTTTTAGCCACAGAAATTACATGATCAAATGTTATTTTCTGTTTATTGTTCTGTTTATCTTTGTAGTTGTCTTTATCAAATATGTAGGTACAGCTATCAGTATTTCCCAGCTCAAGCAAACATCTAAGGCTTTAAGATGCATTGGTGAGTTTTACGAAACAGTTATTTTCTTAAGACTGGACAAAAATGAACTTGATGTTGTAAAGGCCCCAAAAGATTTAATGGTGAAGATGAAAAAAAAGCCAGTTAATTTGGCGTTGCAGTCTTTTGTTGATTTTTATGCTTCAGAAGATCAGAACAGTGCTCTATCTTTAATGTTAGACAAGAATGAACTGATTTCCTATCTTGAGAGTGAAAAACATTTAGAAATTTCTGTTGTACAGGAGAGTGGTAAATACAGACACAACATTGAGATTGTCACACATAAAAAAACTGAATCAGAAATGATAGAATCTGTTTATATCTTTGTAAAAGAGAGTCCTGGAGCAATCTTACTGAAGAATAAAAACTGATAGCCTGCTGCAGGAATGAAAAGGTGATGTTCTGTCGGACAGAGTTCTCTTAGGCATTATGTTACTGATTGAATATCCATTTGTCTTGCGGTAAATGGAAATTTTCTTACAGAAAGATTTTATTCCTGATAAGGTTTGATCCCTGACTTCTCCCATCTAACTAACAGTTTTTCTCTGTACCACATTTGCCATGCATTCATGGAATTTTGCCATAGGATGTATGTTCCTGGAATTATAGCCACAGTAGGATTCAGATAAGTTAAGGCAACCCAGATCCCAAAAAGCATATTTTTCTGTCCTAATCCCTGTCCCGCACTGATCCTCTGATTACCGATATGGCCAACGAATTTTCCAAGTGAAAACTGAAATATGGTACATAACAGACCTATAACCGCAAAAGACACAATCTCTCCTGTGGTGCATTTAGATGCAAAAATATTGGAAAAAGTTTTAGCCGACAGAACGAAAATAATGCAGGCCCACAGATAGAATCCAAGATCTTTTGTGTGAGCTACCAGAAATTTATGCAGTTTTTTGAAACAGAGCTTGATAATGACTGCTGCAATTAGAGGAAGTACAATCATTGGAAAAACTTTGTTTAAGATAGCGATAAATTCTGTAAAGAAGGGAATATCCTTACTGGTGCTTATCAGAGGAAATATTAGTGGAATTCCAACTGCCGCAGCAAGATTACTTAAGATAATATACGTGGTTAAGGCTGATTCGTTACCGCCTAGTTTACCTGTTATAACAGATGCGGATGCTGCTGTTGGGGTGATAACGCAGACAATGATCCCCAGTATAACTGTAGCTGAAAAATACGAAAGTTCATTTGAATGAGCATAAAGAGCTAAAAGCAGGCTTCCTATCAGCTGAAATGCTATAAGCACGTAGTGCCATACATGAGGTTTCATCTGCTTATACTCAATTTTAATGAAAGCACAGAACAGGATGATAAACAAAATGACAGGAAGACTGTCTGATATAGCGTATGCAGCAGGTTTTAATGGAGATAAGGCTTTAATGTAGTGGAAAAATAAAAATACAATTAGGCCTGACACAATAGCGATTAAAAGAGTAAAAGGTCTTAATTTTTTTAACAGATTACGAATATTCATTTTTAACTGTATCTTTTTATTTCGTTACTGGAGTCTTTAACGTATGCATAGGTTAACGCAATTTGGTGAATTGAGTGTAACTAATTTGATATTATTGAAAAATTTCCTGATTAAATTCAATAAATGTAATAAAAGATAGCAGAAAAAATCAGTAGCTGATATAAGATAGTGAGAGCATAGATAAGAAAACAGGAAGTTACATGTCATCATTTTTTGAAGATTTAAAAAACAACGAGGATCGACTTCAGGAGATTGCCTCATCTGTAGTAAAGTTTGCCAGAGACAGTGGCGCTGATGAGTGCGAGGTTAGCGTCGGTGGTGTAAAGGGATTATCCGTATCTAGCAGAGATATGGAAGTTGAGAATATCGAATACAACAAAGACAATGGATTGGATGTTACGGTATATCTTAACGGAAGAAGAGGAAATGCCTCTACCACAGATCTTTCTAAGAATGCTCTTCATGACTGTGTAAAGTCTGCAATCAGTATAGCAGGTTATTCAGATAAGGATCCCTGCGCCGGAGTTGCAGATAAAGATTTAATCTGTAGAGAGTTTAAAGATCTTGACTTAGTATTTGAAAATGACGTTGATGCTGATTATGCGGCAGACTTTGCCATATCACTGGAAAAAGAGGTGAAAACAAGAAATTCTTCAGGTATCAAGAAATCTGATGGTGCAAGTTTTGACAGTACTTTGTATACAGGTGTAATTGCAAATTCCAATGGTTTCTGTCATGCAAGATCTCAAAGTTCAGTCTCATCTTCCATTGTGCTCTTAGGAGAGTCTGACAGTAAGATGCAGAGGGGATCAGGATTTACTGTTGCAAGAGAATTAAAAGATCTCTATTCAAAAGAAAAAATAGTAGATGAAGCTGTAAAAAAGACCTTGTCAAAGTTAAATGCAAGTACAGTTCCTACAGGAAAGTATAACGTTATTTTCAGTGAAGGTGCTGCTGTTTCATTATGGCAGATTTTTGCAGGTGCTATTACAGGTGGTGCTTTATACAGAAGAAGCTCTTTTCTGTGCGATAAATTAAATAAACAGGTATTTCCAGAATTTGTAACCATACACGAAGATCCATTTATTAAAAAATCCATTGGTGCAAGATGTTATGATGCTGACGGTGTAAGAGTAAGTTCTTCTGATATTGTCAGAAACGGAGTGTTGCAGGAATATCTGCTGGCTACTTACTCAGGCAGAAAACTTAACTTAAAATCAAACGGGCACGCAAGTGGTATTCATAACTGGTTTATCTCATTTGGCACTGACAGAGAATATGCTTTTGATGAACTTCTTGGCAAAGCAGGAGAAGGTGTTGTAATAACTGATCTTATGGGACAGGGGGTAGATATGGTCAGTGGCAATTATTCAAGAGGAGCTGCCGGATATTATTTTAAGGATGGAAAGTTTGTCCATGCTGTCGATGAAATTACCATTGCTGGTAATTTAAAAGACATGTTTATGAATATGGCTGCAATTGGTAAAGATACAGATGAAAGATATAAGATTAGGACAGGTTCAATTTTAATTCCAGATATGACTGTATCAGGTCATTAACTTCTATCCTGTAAAAAAAGAGAAACTCGAGATTTACTCTCGAGTTTTGTTTTCTAAACGATACTACAAGTATGTCACTACTGATACATATAGCTTAAAAACAGCAAATCCATGATGATTGGTTTACCAAACTTTTCTTTCATAATGGAGATAATTCTTTCTCTGCATTCAATTCTGATTTTTTCACGAGTCTCGTTAGTTGCCACCTGACCAAATTCTTTGGTACCCAGAATAGTAACAATTGCATCTCTTATAACGGGTTCAACATCGGCAATGATAGTGCTGTCTCTGCTGTCTTCGAGCATCAGGCTCATTTTAATTCTTACGTAGTGTAACTTATCAGTAGGACTTAGTGTAGCTACGTTAGTTACTATGTCGTTTAGAGTGTAATAACCAATTTCAGGTTCTACAACCTGTTCTTCAGCAGGAGCTTCTTCTCCGCCGTGACCGGAGGCAATTGCCAGTGGAGAGAATATAAAAGCAAGTGCAGTCAGAGTGTGCAAAAAAATTTTCTTTAGCATTGTTAATCCTTAGCTGTTAACAGAACCTTCAAGGTGGTGCTCATCATATTTTCTGGTCAGGACTCTTCCGTTCAAAATTCTTACGTCTCTTGCTCCGAGAAGAGGAGAGGCAGCTCTGTTTAATTTCTGTACCTTTTCCTCATTAACGTAAATATTACCGTCTTCTTTAACTTCAAAGTACTTATGTCTGATAAATGTATCACACATAATCTTAAATAGAATCGGATCTGCAAATTCAGGAGAATTATTTGTGACCTCAATAGGTAAACGTCGAGAGTAGGTAAGACATTTCTGAACAAAAGTCTGAACGTTGATAGTTCCGTCCCTGGTATTTTTTAAGGCCGTTACAGCAACAAGATATCTTACCAGATTGTGGTAGATGCAACGTGACAAGATGTAGAACTCTTCATAACCGTCACCTGAAACAAACAGCATATCCGCATCTCTGGTGATATATCCTTCAACAAGGAAGGTATCCAGATATTTATCAATAAGATTGTCCAAATCACACTCATCTACAGGAGCAAACAGTTCATGCCTTAAGAAATAAAACAGTGAGCGGGCGTGTGATCTTACATCCTCTCTTAAGATATGTCCGTTTCTGATAATAATATTTGCCAGAAGAGCAGGTAGAGCAAAGAGGTGAACAATATTATTCTGGAAATATGTTAACTGCAGTGACTGACCATGACTTGGTCGAACAAATTTCATGTCATCACCTATGTCATAGACATGGAACTTCTTAAGATCGATAGCCTGCTTAATCAGGGTACTTGTTGTTGCAGTAGGTATGGAAGGTCTGCGCTTAGGATCAACGTACAGCAGTTTCAGGTACATATCTATGCACTTTTGTAACTGTCTGGTACTCATTGCATGATCTGCCACATTCATGATTGCCAGAGCACACAGGTTGATTCCGTTAATAGTTGCAGAGTCATTCAGATTGATAATGATTCTGTGAGCCATCTGATTTACGGTGTCATTGAGCCATGCAGGTCTTGCAGTGCCGGTAGGATCAATACTCTCTTTCCAGTCTGGAACATACTCATTTAAGAACTTTGGTACAATAACAGGTTTGCCGAAAGTAACGTAGCCGCGACCATAGTTTCTGAAGCGTTTAAAAATCCCCAATAACGCAGCAGCACTTTCCTTCTTTTTGCTCTCACCGTTAAGTTCTCGCATATAGTTGCCGACTTCTGAAACGTGCTCATAGCCCAGGTAAGTTGGAATGAACGCGATAGGTCTTTTAATTCCTCTGAGCTGAGACTGTACAGTCATTGCAACCATACCTGTTCTTGGTGGCAGAGTCCTTCCTGTTCTGGAACGGCCTCCTTCAATGAAGAATTCTGTTGCAAATCCATGTTCAAACAGCAGATTTAAATATTCTCTGAAGATTGTGATGTAAAATTCATCACCTTTCATCTTGCGTCGAATGAAGTAAGAACCGCAGCGTCTGATTAGAGGTCCTACAGGGAAGAAATTTAAGTTGTCTCCGGAGGCTATCTGAGGCAGAGGCAAACCTTCATGGAAGAGAACAAAAGTTAAAAGAACGTAATCCATGTGAGAACGGTGGCATGGAATATAAATGATTTCATGTCCAGTCTGAACGAGCTGCCTTACAGTATCAGCACCGATAACGGTCTGTCCCTGATAGATTCTTTTCCAGATATTGGAAATAATTCCATTTAAAAATCTGATTAGAGGATATCGGGTGTCAGCTACCATGACCTCCAGGATATTTCTTGCCCTTAACTGATTTTCCTCAAAGGTTTTACCGTTCTCTTTGCAGGCTATATTTATAGCATCTTGAACGGCAGGCTTACTTAAGATGTCTTCAATTACCATCTTTCTGTTAGGTAAAGCCTTACCAATGATAGAGCGCGCCTTTTTCATAAAGATAAGTCTAAAGGTTCTGTTCAGATCTTTAGAGAAATTAGACTTGTCAAAACGCTCTTTAGCTTCACTGATATTAAATGAGCCACAGAAAATGGTGCAGTTGTCTCTTCCTGCAAATATCATGTTGAAGAATTTTCTGATTGATGGGGTGGCTGCATTGAAACCGTTTAAGGCCAGTCTGTCATATCCGGGGTTTCTTGACCACAGAACACTTATAGGAAGAACCTGCACTTCTCTGCCTGTAGTCTTGTAGCAGTTGTACCATTTTTCAAAAGTATCGCAAAGATCATAGTGTCTGGTTCCTTTTGCAGTGAATAAACCAGGAGATCTCAGATAGCAGGTGCGTGGAATAGTGCTTCCGAAAATATTAATATCACTAAAAGGCGATGGTAACCCCATTCTTTTGGCAGCTCTTTCAATACACAATAAATTGCCTAAAGAAGAGGACACAGTTACATAAACAATGATTTTGCTTTTATCAATGTTTAATTGTTTTAATGGCTCATAGGGAATAGTGTCACATCTAGTGGTAATTCTGAACGGCCAGTAGAAAAAATAACGCAGGATCTTATTTAGTATCATAGTTATCTTCTTCCAGAAGAAAAGGTGATTGAAAACACAATTTCAAAGTTTGTATTTAACTTAATTTTTATAACTGATTTAATAGAGCATTACTTGTTTTTTATACATTTTTTTACAGTACACTTATAGTTTAGATTAACCTAAATATAAAACAATAATATTTTTTTATATTTGCTGTCTTAATCGTCTGATTTTGCTGATTTTGTAAGCCAAATATTTGTTAGAATTGAGGTGTGACTTAGGAGATTGCGATGCAGGAACAGGAAGATTACTTAAAAAGATACAAAAAACTGGTGATTTTGGCAGGTGTTGCATCAGTCAGTACCTCAATTTTGTTTATTTTAATTAAGCTTGCAGTTTGGCTGGTCAGTTCTTCTACGGTTATCTTTGCATCTCTTACAGATTCCATGTTTGATTTACTGGCTTCTTTAGTAAATCTTCTGGCATTAAGATTCTCCTTAACACCTCCTGATAAAGAACACCGCTTTGGGCACCATAAATCCCAGTCTCTGGCCTCTCTTGCACAATCAGCTTTTATAGGTGGTTCGGCTGTTTTACTGGTGGTTCATGGAGTTGAAAGATTTATCAATCCTCAGGAAGTTCATCACCTGGATCTGGCTATTATAGTTTCCGTAATCAGCATTGTGATTACAATTTTCCTAGTATCATTTCAAACCTATGTCTACAGGAGAACCAGAAGTGAGGCTATCTGTGCAGACAGACTGCATTACCTGTCGGATGTTACTTTAAACTCAGGCGTGATCCTGGCTCTGTTCTTAAGTTATTACGGATATAAGTGGGCTGACGGTCTGTTTGCCGCCTTAATCGGCTTTTTTATTTTTAAAGGAGCCTATTCAATTGGAATGGGGGCAGTACAGACTCTGCTGGATAAAACATTAGATGCTAAATCTCTGACAAAGATCATCAAGTGCATTACTCAGGAGAGAGGTGTAAAGTCATTTCATGATTTAAAGGCACACAGTGCAGGTCCTATGGTATATATTCAGGGGCACCTAGTTATGGACGGTTCACTGTCACTTGAAACAGCTCATGATATTGCTGATAAAGTTGAGCAGAATATAAGAAAGGATTTTCCAGATGCCGAAATTATTTTGCATATGGAGCCTGATGAAAAATCAACATATGACAATGTTCAGTTCGAAGACAGTGAGCATACTTTAGCGGATGGCGAAGTTGTGGTAAAAACTGAACAGGTGATACCTGAACATAAGCTGTAAAGACCAGATAATATCCAGTCACCTCCAGATTAGAGCTGTCAAACAGTCTAATGGCAAAGCACTGCAAAAACTGTATAATTTGGAGAAATTCTATTATGTATATTTACAGGACATAAAGACAGCACCGGCCTGTATTATCAGCAAACAAATTCTTGCCACGACAAGGAAAAGAAATGTCTAACTCTGATTCAGAAGTACAAGTATTCTGGAATGCTCTTGTAGCTGAAGCTAAAACAATTGCGAAAAAAGAGCCTGTTCTTGAGGATATCATGAACAAACAGGTGATTTCATGTTCTGGTCTTGATCAGTGCCTGGCAAGAATTATCAGCTCAAAACTAGCTACCCGTGAAGTGGACAGACAGCAGCTGTTTCAGGTATGCATGCAGGCATATAGTGACGATTCTGACCTGCTCTTTTATGCTGTAGCTGACGTTATGGCCGTGGCAAATCGTGATCCTGCATCTAAATCGCTTGCCAGAATTCTGCTTTTTTTAAAGGGGCCTCACGTACTGGAGTCATGGAGAGTTTCTCACTGGCTGTGGAGCAGGGGAAGATGTGATCTTGCCTGCTACGTTCAGAGCAGAATTTCAGATGTTTTTTCTGTAGATATTCATCCTGCAGCAAAAATAGGAAAAGGACTGATGCTTGATCATGCCACAAATATTGTTATCGGTGAGACTGCTGTTATCGCTGATACTGTATCTATGCTTCATGATGTAACTTTAGGTGGAACCGGTAAAGAACAGGGTGATCGTCATCCAAAAGTAGGAAAAGGTGTCATGATAGGTGCCGGAGCAAAGGTTTTGGGAAATATTCATATTGGTGAAGGTGCTATTGTAGGAGCAGGGTCAGTGGTTTTAAGAGATGTTCCTGCCCATACTACAGTGGTGGGTGTTCCTGCAAGGGTAGTCGGAGTGCCCCAAATGGAGATGCCTTCTCTTGACATGGATCAGACACTGTCAGGTTGTAAAGCGGATGAAGCTCAGGAGCAGTGCCCTGCAATTACAGTAAAACAGATTTGAAAAGTAAAAAAGATTATAACAGACATAAAATAAGCTTTAATCTGCAGGAATACAGTTAAAGCTGTAAAATATAATACAGAAAAATTAAGAAAAACATAAGTCAGAGTAAAAGGTAGCTCTATGCAACAAAAGAAATGAGCTGCACAAGGAACGTATATGCATATTTGTGATCTCTTAGATCCTAGAGCAATTAGACTTTTCGTCAATGTAAAGACAAAGGAACAGGCAATCAACTATCTTGTTGATTTGATGTCTAATACTGATTGTCTAAGTGATCCTGAAAGATTCAGAGCAGCTGTTTTTGACAGAGAATCCAAGGTTTCCACAGGACTGGGGGAAGGTGTTGCCATTCCTCATGCCAAGAGTGCCGGCGTTAAAAAGCCAGGCCTTGCAGCTATGGTTGTACCTGATGGCGTTGATTTTGACAGTCTTGACGGCAAACCTACAAATCTTTTTTTCTTAATCGCTTCACCTCATCAGGCTTCAGATGCTCATCTTGACGTGCTGGCACGTTTATCCACTCTTCTGGTTTCAGATGAATTCAGAAGGAATTTGGCAGAGTGCAAGAGTGTTGATGAATTTTTACATATCATCAATAAAGCTGAACAAAATGAATTAAAAAAAGAGTCTGAGCGCAATAAGAGTAAAAAACAGCAGCAGACAGAATCAGGTTCAGACAGTAAAAATACAGACTCTTCATATGACATTGTTGCTGTAACAGCATGTCCTGCCGGACTTTCACATACCTATATGGCGGCAGAAGCATTAGAGAATAAGGCAAAAGAGCTGGGACTGAGTATCAAGATTGAAACTGACGGAGCTGCAGGTAACAGAAACCGCCTGCTTCCAGAGGATATTGCCAAAGCCAAAGCTGTCATTGTAGCTGCCGACAGAATTGTGGAGATGGATCGATTTATCGGCAAACCATTAATTCGTGTTGGCGTTGTTGACGGTATCAGAAAACCTCAGGAGCTGATTGAAAAAGCTCTTGATCCAAAGTGTGCGCTCTATCAGACAGGAGTTTTAAATAATTCAACCTCGATCTTTATGAGGTTGTATCGCCATCTGATGAGTGGAATGACCTATATCATGCCTATAGCTGCAACAGCCGGTATTCTGTCAGCTCTTGCAAGACTGGATATTGTTCAGGGAACACAGTTAGGATTCTTCATGGACAGGATCGGATACAGTATTGGTACTTTATTATTCCCAATATTAAGTGCATTCATTGCCTTTTCCATACGGGGAAGAACTGCACTTGTCGCCGGATTTACAGGTGGCGTTATGGCAGATCTCGGATCTTCGGGTGTGATAGGTGCTGTCGTAAACGGATTTATCGGAGGTGCGGTTGCCTTGGCAGCGACAACGTTCTGCACGCGATTCTTTAAAGGTCATGATGCTATCGTTGCATTGATTTTGTATCCTCTGATAGGCGCCCTGGGAACATCATGTATCGCTCTGTTCTTTACTAATATTCCGTCTCAAATATTAAATGAGTATGTTCAGAGTTTTATTTCAGAAGCTTCAACGCCAGTACTGGTACTGGTAGGAGCGGTACTTGCCGGAATGATGTCTGCAGATATGGGTGGACCTTTGAACAAGACAGCCTATGCGATAGGTGTTCTGTCACTTGCAGACTGTCTGCCTGAATCAGGACCTGGTACATTACTTATGGCTGCTATTATGGCCGGAGGTATGGTTCCTCCACTAGCAGCAGGACTGTCATCAATATTAGTTCCTCAGGTGTATTCAGAAAATGAGCGAAGAAACTCTGTTACAGCATTAGGAAAAGGACTGGTGTTCATTACAGAAGGTGTGATACCTTATCTTGCATACAATCCTGTAAGAATGAGATTTGCGTGTATTATCAGTTCTGCTGTGTCAGGTGGAATTTCCATGTATTTCAGATGTGCAAACTTTGCTCCTCATGGAGGAATTTTTGTGATCCCTCTTGCAGAGAATCTGTCAGGTTATCTAATCGCACTTACAGCAGGAATTGTTATAGGAGCTTTCCTGTTTGCAATTATCAGGTTGTCTCCTGCAAAGAAGGTGTCCTAAAGTTAATTCAGATCGTTGAGCTGACTTAGTGTAGATTCAAGGCGCTGTCTCCAGGTTTGAAGAACCTCTTTTTGATGCTGGTTTTCTTCCTGGAGCATTACTATATCTCTTTTTAAAGTTTTCAACTCTCTATCTTTTGCAGACAGACTCTGTTCTAGAAAGATCATTTTTTGTGATGTTCTTTCACAAAGTGCTGACAACTCCTGCAGCTGCTGCAGGAGTAACTGTTCCTTGGGTGATAAACTGCTGTCTGACACTAGAGAATATACCTGCTGATATCTTCGTTCTGAACAAGATCTTCTAAGTGTTCATCTACGTACTTATCATCGATAACTACAGTGGTACCTGCTTTATCAGGAGCAGTAAATGAAACCTCCTCGAGGATCTTTTCCATTAGAGTATGCAACCTTCTGGCACCGATATTTTCTGTTTTTTCGTTAACTTTGAAAGCATCTTCTGCAATCTTCGAAATTGCGCTGTCTTCAAATTTAATGGTAACATTTTCGGTCTTCATCAGCATTTCGTACTGTTTGGTCAGGCTGTTGTGAGGTTCTTTTAGAATTCTCTCAAAGTCGCCTGCAGTCAGTGCCTTCAATTCAACTCTGATTGGAAGTCTTCCCTGTAGCTCAGGGATCAGATCTGAAGGTTTTGACATCTGGAAGGCACCTGAAGCGATAAACAGAACATGATCGGTTTTGAGCATGCCGTATTTTGTATTTACAGAAGAACCTTCGATTAATGGCAGCAGATCTCTCTGAACGCCCTGTCTGGATACAGCGCCTCTATCCTGACTTTCCTGACAAATCTTGTCGATTTCGTCGATGAAAACAATACCGTTGTTTTCAGCAAGCTCAATAGCTTTTGTTTTCAGATCATCGTTTTGAGTTAATTTTGAGGCTTCCTCTTCAGTCAAAATCTTGAAAGCATCTTTAATCTTCATTTTTTTAGATGATTTTTTGTTAGAGCTCATAGAATCAAAGATAGACTGTAGCTGATCGTTAAGATCATCCATGCCCGGAGCACCGCCGATTACGTTTACAGTAGGGCTTCTGTCCACAATCTCGATTTCGATCTCTTTATCATCAAGCTCGTGTTCTCTTAATTTCTTTCTGAACATCTGTCTTGCTGATGACTGCTGTTTTTCTTCTTCTGTAGCGCTTGGAGCTGGCAGAAGAACATCAAGGATCCTTTCTTCAGCAGCATCTTCAGCTTTGGTCTTATTATGTTTGAAAGCTTCTTCCTTTACCATCTTCATAGAAACTTCAGCAAGTTCACGAATGATGGATTCAACATCTTTACCAACATAACCCACTTCGGTATATTTTGTTGCTTCAACCTTTACAAAAGGTGCGTTAGCAAGTTTTGCCAGTCTTCTTGCAATTTCAGTTTTACCTACACCAGTCGGACCTATCATAAGGATGTTTTTAGGAACAATTTCTGTTCTGAGATCTTTAGAAATCTGCATTCTGCGCCATCTGTTTCTTAATGCGATAGCAACAGCCTTTTTGGCTTCTTTCTGACCAATTATATATTTATCTAATTCGCTTACAATCTCGCGGGGTGTCAATTCAGACATAGTATCTCTCAACTGTTTTAACTGTTTTGTTTATTAGCATCGATGGTTTCAATAGTGTGGAATGAATCAGTAAATACACATATATTGCAGGCAATATCCAGTGATTTTTTTACAATATCCACAGCTGGCAGATCTGTATTTTGAACGAGTGCTCTTGCAGCCGCCAGAGCATAGTTTCCACCAGATCCTGTTGCTAAAATGTCATCATCCATTCTGACAACATCACCAGTTCCGGTGATCATTAAGGAGTCAGTCTTATCTGCAACAATCAGGATTGCTTCAAGTTTGCGCAGTGCTCTGTCAGAGCGCCACAGCTTTGCAAGTGAGATACTTGCTCTTTCCAGAACGCCCTGATGTTCTTCCAGTTTCTTTTCAAAAAGATCTAAAAGGGTAAAAGCATCTGCAGTTGAACCTGCAAAGCCTGCGATTACCTTATTATGAAAAATTTTACGTACTTTTATGGCATTGCCTTTAAGGATAGTACTCTGACCCATGGTAACCTGACCGTCACCACCCAGGGCTACAATGCCATTTCTTCTAACAGATACAATTGTTGTCATACGTTAAATTCCTAGTTTTGTTCTTCAAGTTCGCACTCATCTATGAGTTTTAACGAGTCGAGTTTATCAAAGGTGCTAACAGCTTCCTCTCTGGTGTTAAAAGGTCCCAGCAGAACTGAATATAAAGAGTCTTTAGAAATAATCTTTGAGCTTAGTCCTGTAGAAATAGCAATATTTGCTTTTTTCTCTTCAGCACTGTTTCTTGACTGAAATTTTCCGCAGTACATAACATAGGAAGCTGATTTATGCTCAATTGCAGACTGAATGTCTGAAGCTGCCTCTGATGAACTGTCATCCTCAGGAGGCACTTCTGTTTTATTACCGTTATTGCTCTCAGAAGTCTGATTTTCTGTTTTTTCTGTAGTTACAGACAGTGTCTGAGTATCTTCTGTTATGTCTGAAACAGAGCTTGTATCAGCACTGTTGTCACTGTCTAAAACAATACTGCTTTCATCAGTTTTATTTACAGATGGTTCATCCGTAGAAGAGCATTTAATTAACATTACTGAAACGACAATAATAAAAGCCAGTACAGCAACTGTTAACGTCAGAAGAGTTTTACTCTTTAACCTGATTGCAGTCAGTTGTGACACAATGTGTTTTAATACTGCAGTAAAGGCACCAGGTTTACTTACAGAACCGCAATTGGCTTTTTTGTCATCCATAACTGTTACATCTGCTCCATCACGTTAATTCCCAGCAGTGACAGTCCCTGTTTTAGAACTTTTGCTGTTAAATCACACAGTGCCAGACGGCTCTTTCTTATATCTTCAGGTACGTCATCCTTAAGGATAGGACAGGCCTCATAGAAATGCATGAACAGATTTGATAACTCAAAAATATAGTTGCACAGCAGGTTTGGTAGAGTCTTGTCACCAACACTTTGAACAGCTTCTGAAAAAGCTAGTAACTTGTTGGCCAGATCCTCTTCAGCGTCACAGGTGATCTTAATATCTCCCAAGGAAGGATCTTTTGCCTTTCTGAAGATTGCTTTGATTCTGCTGTATGCATACTGCAGGTATGGAGCGGTATTTCCTTCAAATGACAGCATCTGATCCCAGTCAAATACATAGTCTGTAGTTCTGTTTTTGCAAAGATCGGCATACTTGACTGCTCCAATAGCGATGTTATGTATGACCTTTTTCTTTTCATCTTCTGACAGAGAGGAATTGCGCTCTTTTAACAGATTGGTTACACGCAACTCTGCCTCATCAAGAACATCACGAAGTTTTACAGTGCCACCCGATCTGGTCTTGAAAGGCTTGCCATCCTTTCCTAACATCATGCCGAATGGGCAGTGTTCCATAGATACATTTTCACCTACATAGCCAGCCTTCTTACAGATTGCCCAGACAGTTTCCAGATGCTGCTGCTGTCTCGAGTCGGTAAAATAAAGGATTCTGTCCGCTTTTAAGGTTTGTGCACGATATTTAGCACAGGCAATATCTGTAGTTGTATACAGGTATCCGCCGTCATTCTTTCTGATGATGTTTCCTAAAGGCTTGCCTTCTTTGTTTTTAAACTGAGGCAGATAAACAACCACAGCTCCCTGATCTTCGACTGCGATTCCTCGTTTCATAAGATCATCAACAATTTGAGGTAACATGTCGTTGTACAGACTCTCACCCATGATATCCTTATCTGACAGAGTAACATCAAGTCTGTCATACAGTTTCTGGTTCTGAACCATAGTCATGTTAACCAGTTTTTTCCACATCTTGCGGCAGTATTCGTCACCACCTTGCAGTAACACAACATAATGGCGGGCTTTTACAGCAAATTCCTCGTCTGTGTCATAGCATTCCTTAGCTTCACGGTAGAAGGCCTCAAAGTCGCTCAGATCCATACCTTGACCTGATTCGTTCTCTTTTTTCTCAAGGTAGGCGATAAGCATACCAAACTGAGTACCCCAGTCACCAATATGGTTTGCTCTGATTACCTTGTTACCTAAGAATTCTAAAACTCTTACAACAGCATCGCCGATCACTGTTGATCTGATATGGTGAACTGCCATTTCTTTTGCAACGTTAGGAGCAGAGTAATCAACAACGATGGTTTTTGGATTTTTAACCTTTGAAATTCCCAGTCTGTGATCTGAACTCATATCCTTCAGGGCTTTGGAAATAGCATCCTTGTTTACAAAAAAGTTAATGAAACCAGGACCTGCGATTTCAACTTTGCTTATATGATCATCTTTTGGGAGTGAAGCAATAATATCTTCAGCGATTTGACGAGGGTTTTTCTTTAAAGGTTTTGCCAAAATCATTGCTATGTTGGTTGCAAAATCGCCGTGAGCTCTGTCTTTTGTTCGATCAACACGGATATTGGCTACAAGATTCGGATTTACTGTTCCGTCTTTATCAATAGAAGAAATACTGTTTTTAATAAGATTTTCAATAAGTTGTTTCATAACCACACCTAGGGTATGTAATTTTTCAGTTATAGATGAATTTGATGACAAAGAATAACACAAAAGCCACTTTATACATAATTTAATACATTGTTATCGGATCAACTTCGATAGCAAACCGTACGTCATTTGGAAGAGATTCTTCCGATACAGTTTTTCTGACTTCTGTGAGAAATAAACTGAGAGTTTTTCTGCTGATGCACGTTACCAGTATATGAAAATGGTATCTGTTTTGAACTTTCTCCATTTTATCAGACAGGACATGACTTAGAGCCAAATTGGGATATTCATCTTTCAGATTGTTTATTTTTCTGTATATATCTGATAGAAAATTGAAGGCTTTTGTTCTGTCTTTACTGTTACAGAGGATAAATGCCTGACATGAATAAGGAGGAAGCATCATTGATTTTCTAATTTCCAAAAGACCTTTTGCAATTGTCATATAGTCACACTTCGGATCTATAAGCTGATTTATAAGCAGATTGTCCGGGTGATGCGTCTGAATTACAACTTTTCCCTGCTTTTTTCCTCTGCCAGAACGTCCTGAGACCTGTGTCAACAGTTGAGCTGTATTTTCCAGGGCTCTGAAATCATCAGAAAATAATGAAGAGTCAACATCCAGGATCCCCACTAAAGTTACGTCAGGAAAATCATGGCCTTTTGCCAGCATTTGAGTGCCCAGCATAATTTTAGAAGTACCCTGTCTGATTCTGCTTAATTTTGCTTCAAGCTGCTTTTTGGTTGTAACAGAATCTCTGTCGATTCTTTCAACTCCAACATCAGGATAACGATCCTCTAAAAATTCACTGACCTGTTCTGTACCAAATCCCTGTTCAACCAGCTCATTATTTCCGCAAACGTAGCAGGTTTTAGGAATTTCATAAAAGTTTTCGCAGACGTGGCACTGCAGCCTTCTGGCTTTTTTATGAACGGTAAGCAGGTTGTCACAGTTAGGGCAAACAAAAACGTGTCCACACAGATGACAGACCAGATGGTGAGCATAACCTCTTCTGTTTAAAAACAGCAGTACCTGATTGCCTTTTGCCGTTTCCTCCCCGATTCTGTCTTCAAGTGTCTGACAGATACCTGTTTTAAGACCTTCAGTCAGAGGTTCCTTTTTCAAATCAATAAGTTCAAAGTCGGGCACTGATGCACCACCTGCTCTTACTGTCAGGTCAATTCTCTGATAAACACCTTTTTGAACATTGTAGATAGTCTCTAGGCTTGGAGTTGCAGAACCTAACACGATAGGGCAATCATTGAGTTTTGCCCTCATGATGGCTAAATTTCTTGCATGGTATCTGAATGAGTCATTCTGTTTAAATGAACTGTCATGCTCTTCATCAATTACGATAAGGCCGAGATTTGGAATAGGAGTGAACAGGGCAGTTCTGGTTCCGATTAAAATTCCTGACTTGGACGTTGCCATATCTATATAGGCGTCGAGTCTTTCTCTGTCAGACAGAGCAGAATGCATGGAGGAGACAGGAACATTAAATCTCCTGTAGAACCTGTCAAAGGTCTGAGGGGTCAGAGCAATTTCAGGCACTAAAACTAAAACAGCCTTACCTTCTTTTAAAACATTTTCTATTACGCGAAGGTATACTTCAGTTTTTCCTGATCCTGTAATGCCGTTTAATAAAAATGTGTTGAACCCATGAGAGTTTGAAATGGTAAAGATGGCGTTCTTCTGCTCAAGGTTTGGTTCAGGAGGCTGTTCTTTTAAAATTTCATTTGAGGTTTCGTAGAACTTTTGTGGTTCTATATTCTCATTGAATAACTCAATAAGTCCCTTTTTGACAAGTGCATTCTCAGAGGTGCTTGAAAAACCTCGTTCCCTCAGTTCCTTGCGTCTTGCTGAACCATGTCTTAAAACATCAATGATTTCTATCTGTTCTTTTGATTTTAGTTTGGATACCTTTGTTTCATCTAAATTATCATTAAGTCTTAACGCAGGGATCTGTTCATAGGAGAATGGCGCTCCTTCTCTTAGGAGTTTTGGCAAAGCAACGTTAAAGCATTGTCCAAGGGAATACTGGTAATAGTTACTTCCAAAACTGAGTACATCAATGACATCTCTTGGAATGATGCCTTTTCTGTCTAAAAGTTTTGCCTCTTTTAGTTTTGAGACATCAAAATCAATGACGGGACTGATTTGTGTAATGATCCCGACTTGTTTAAGGCCGGCAAAATTTACAAGTACTCTTGATCCGATACACTCAGCTCCTATAAGGCAATTTACCTTATAGGCAAAGTCTCTAAACAGCGGTCTGTTGACCGCGACACTGACAATTGTAAATGAAATGGTAGTACCTGTATTATTCATGAGAGGCATTATAGAGGAACAGACGTAAAAAAGGGGTTTTTAAACAAAAAATTAATGGCTTTTGTGTTGCATATTTAGGATTAATCAACTATCATAAGCCACCGTTTCTATTTAGGCGTGTGGTATTCGGCGCAAATGCGGCTGGAAGCGCGACACGCAATGAGGTTCAAATGAAAGAGAATATTCATCCAGAGTACAAGGAAGTAAATGTTCGTTGCTCATGCGGTAACACATTTAAGATCCGTACTACTGCAGGTCATGATTTAAGCTTAGATGTTTGCTCTAAGTGCCATCCATTCTTCACCGGTAAGCAGAAGATTGTTGATACTGGTGGACGTGTTGAGGCATTCAAGAAGCGTTTTGGTGGTATTTCAGCTTTTGCTGTTAAGCACTAATCCTAAAGCTTTAGTCAAAAAAAGGCAGATCACATGATCTGCTTTTTTTATAAGAAAAATTCGCATAATATCATTCAATATCCTGTTTAATCCATTTATCTGCCATTCATCCTTACACTTCCTCAAATATTTCCAAATTTCTTTTTGATAAATTTCTCAATTTAAAACTTTTTATCAACTTGTTTACAGAAAATTAAATTCTGAAATGTTAGACTACTATTTGAAATGACACGAAAAATAGTTTTCTACATCACAATTTTGATTTTTTTTCAGAATTTTAACCTAGGAATATTATCTGTCAGGGAAGCTATCAACTATTCTTAAGAAAAAGAAAAAATGAAATAGCTAATTTTAGGTACGAAACAACGAGGTGTTATTGTGTCACACGATGCTAAATTATTACACGACAGGGCTTTGGCTTATCATGAGAAACCTGTTCCAGGAAAGATTAAAGTAGAGATCACCAAGCCTGCCGAAACAGCTGACGACTTGACTCTGGCATATAGCCCAGGTGTGGCAGAGCCTGTACGTGAGATTGCAAAAGATCCTGATAACGCATATCGCTATACAGGCAAGGGCAATTCTGTAGCCATCATTTCAAATGGTACAGCAATTTTAGGTTTAGGCAATTTAGGTCCTTTAGCATCCAAACCAGTAATGGAAGGTAAGGCATTACTTTTCAAGCGCTTTGCTGATATCAACGCAATAGATATCGAAGTTGACAACAAGAGCGTGGAGGACTTTATTACAACTGTCGAATGTATTGCCAATACTTTCGGTGGTGTTAATCTTGAGGATATTAAAGCTCCTGAGTGTTTTGAAATTGAGCGCGAACTAATCAAGCGTTGTAAAGTGCCTATTTTCCACGATGATCAGCACGGTACTGCAATTGTAACAACAGCAGGTATTTTGAATGCTGTTGAGTTACAGGGCAAGAAGATTGAGGATTGTAAGGTAGTTTGCGTAGGAGCCGGTGCTGCCGGTATCGCCTGCTCTGACTTCCTAATCAAGTGTGGCGCAAAGAAAGAGAACTTCTTCATGGTAGACCGTCATGGTGTTATCAGATCAGATCGTCCTCAGTACAACAACGGTGAAAAGCCAAGATTCATCAATGATGCAGGCCCTAAGACTCTAAAAGATGCTATGGAAAATGCTGATGTGCTTTTAGGTGTGTCAGGTCCTGGCTTAATTGATGAGCAAGAAGTTATTCACATGGCAAAGAATGCAGTAATCTTTGCCTGTTCAAATCCTGATCCAGAAGTGGACCCTGAGGTTGTAAGCAAATTGCGTCCTGACATTATTATGGGTACAGGTCGTTCTGACTATCCAAATCAGATCAATAATGTATTGTGTTTCCCATATCTGTTCCGTGGAGCTCTTGATGTAAGAGCAACATGCATCAATACAGAAATGATGAAGGCTGCAATGAATGCTTTACGTGATCTTGCAAAAGAGCCTGTTCCTGCAGAAGTTGTTAAAGCAGCTCAGGTTGATCACTTGGAATACGGCAGGGATTACCTGATTCCAAAACCAATGGATGCAAGATTGAAGGAGAAACTATCATCTGCAGTTGCCAAAGCTGCTGTTGATTCTGGTGTAGCACAGATCCCTCTTCCAGACTGCTATAAATAAGTTGTCTATTCTGTAAACGATAGATATATGACAGTAAAAAGGTGCCTTTGGGCACCTTTTCTGTTAATTCAAGTTATGTTAACACAGGCAAGATCAGATTAACTCAAACTGGATTTCTTTCTTTGAACTCCGGTCTTTTCTGTCTTCTATGATTTCCTTTCTAACAGAACACCTGTTTCCAGATGATTTGTGTAAGGGAACTGATCAAAGAAAGCGAGTTTTGTGATTTTATGAGACTCAGTCAGATAGGTAAGGTCTTTTACAAGAGACTCAGGACCGCACGAAATATAGATTATTCTGTCAAATCTTGCGGTAAAATCGAGAGCTTCCTTATACTCAAGACCTGATCTTGGAGGATCAATTAAAAGGGTATTGAAGTTGTAGTCCTTTATATCAATATCTGCAAAACGGAGTCGGTTAAATTCGCGAACACCTTCTAAAGCCTGGGCCACTTCGACAGCGCTCAATCTTGCAATCTTGGTGTTGGAAATACCGTTTTTCTTTATATTTTTCAGGGCAGTTGCAGTAGGAACTCTGGATACCTCTGTAGACAACACCTTTCTAAAAAGATCTGCAAGACAAACAGTAAAAGTACCGCTTCCGCAGTAGAGTTCTATTAAATCCACATCAGAGCAGTCTGTACAGCAGTCCCTGGCAAACTGAACCATATTCTGACAGGCATAAATATTTGGCTGAGAGAAATTACCTTCAACCTGATAGAGATAAAAATCCTTGTCCCTGGTATGAATAGTTTCAAGGATAGTATCAGTATCAGCAAGAATGGATTGTTTTTTTGCTCTTCCAATAAAATTGACTGAAAGACCTTCCTTTAAAAAGTCTTCTTTTAATTTTGCAGCTTCTGCTCTGAATCTGTCCTCATCAATTTTTTTATGAAAGTTAAGAGCCACAACAAGTTCACCTTTTTGATTTGAAAGAAAATCAGTTTCAAATAATTTAAAAGTTAATTCCCTATACTGCATCAGATATTTTTTCAGCAGCTGCATGCCTTTGTTGATAGCTTTTGAACCAACAGGGAAAGAGGATAATTCAATTCTCTTCTTCGGTTTTGTTTTGGGTTCAAACATACAGAAGGTAAAATCAGTGTAGTTATCAGTGAAATAGACAGAAAACTCAGTTCTCATTCTGTAGTATTCACTAGGAGAAGCGAAAACCTGAGGCTCTGGGATCTGTAAATTATTTTTTTGAAATAGATTTACCACATTATCGATTTTTTCATTAAGATATTGTGGATAGTTTTGAGGATCGGTTGTTCCTATTAAAGTTTTTAGCATATCTTTCGGTCCCTTTGTAATATTATTTGAGATCTTAAAGTGTCAGAGCCTAAAGTCAAAGCAAAAAGAGTACTTTTTTTTGATTCAGGAGTTGGAGGTTTGTCTGTTTATAAAGCAGTTAAAGCTCTAAACCCTGATATAGAAGCTTATTATCTGTTTGACAACGAATGTTTCCCTTATGGAAATAAAGGGGATCATTTTTTAATCAAAAGAATTGAATCTCTGCTGGAAAAGGCAAGCAGAATTTTTGAGTTAAGTGCAATTGTGGTTGCCTGTAATACAGCAAGTACAGTTGCTCTGCCTGAATTGCGACTGAACATAAAGCTACCGATAGTGGGAGTAGTTCCTGCAGTAAAACCGGCTGCAAAAATATCCAGAAACAAGATAATAGGTCTGCTTGCAACTCCAGGCTGTCTTTCAAGAGATTATACCAATAATCTTATCAGGAATTTTGCAAGCGACTGTAAAGTTATCAAAGTCGGGGACGCTCATCTGGCAGAAATTGCCGAAGAGCGGCTGTCAACAGGAACGGTGGACAGGGAAGGAATAAAAAAGATAGTTGAACCGTTTACAGGACTACCTGAAGAAGAACAACCTGACACAATAGTTTTAGGCTGCACACACTATCCTTTTGTAAAGGATGTACTTGAGGAGCTACTACCTGATGTAAGATTTGTTGATTCTGGTGAGGCTATAGGGCGAAGGGTAAAAACTGTAGTGAAAGAATCAAAATATATAGAAACTAGCAAAATAAAAAATAGAGCATTCTATACAGGTGAGTTAAAGAGTTTTTCAGAACGAGAAAAAATGGTTAAAGAATTCGGTTTTGTCTCTTTAGAAAAGTTCGAACTTTAACACTGACTAGGTGTTCAAGTGAAAAAAGTAAAAAAAATGTTTGACATATGTTTAAAAATCATTAAAATGTGTCTCCGTTGTCACGAACGACAACACAAAAATAAA
>CAKQDA010000012.1 GCA_934218695.1 uncultured Succinivibrio sp. | reverse complement strand
GTCTCTAATGTACTGTGTTTTATCTACATAAATGTAATTATTTAGATAAAAGTTTATAAATGAGCCTGTTGAGCTGACATCTTTCATATGTAATTATCTCCAAACCTCCTTCTAGATTATATATTGAAAAGCTCCTGTTTCCCCTTTATTAGTGACATTTTCTACAAATATCAGTTATTTTTTTGTCAAATTTCTCAAAAATCTAACAATTGTTTTATCGTTATTAGTCCACAGTGCTCAGCTATTCGATCTTTTGGCTTATATTTGAATCAGTCAATTGCTCTCGTATCTTTTGACAATAGAACTTATCAATTCAAAAACTTACCCGTAATACTCTCTTTTGAGTTTTTAATATCATCAACAGTGCCTGTAGCTACAATCCTGCCGCCTGCAATACCGCCATCAGGCCCCATATCAATGATATAGTCAGCATTTCTTATCACATCAAGATCATGCTCAATTACTATGACTGTAGCACCACTCTCAATTAGAGTCTGGAAAACATCTAATAGTGTTGCTACATCCTGTGGATGTAAACCGATGGTAGGCTCATCAAAGACAAAGACAGAATCGTCCTGACTGTGACCTATTTCTGAGGCAAGTTTTAATCTTTGGGCTTCACCTCCTGATAAGCTTGGAGTTTGCTCTCCTAAGGTTAAATACCCCAAGCCTAGTGACTCTAGAATTTTTAGACGGGATGAAACTAGCTTTACATCTTTTAAAGCCTCAATAGCCTCTGTTACATCCATATCCATAAGCTCTGGTAATGAATACTCTTTACCATCTCTGGCTTTGTAATGAATTTCATGAGCTTCATTAGAGTAACGTGAGCCGTGGCACTTGGTGCAGGGAATTTCAACATCAGGTAAAAACTGCACATCAAGGGTGATTTCACCTGTACCATCGCAGACAGGACAGCGCAGTTTACCTGTATTGTATGAAAAGTCGCCTGCCTTATAGCCTTTCTCTTTAGCTTCTTTGGATTTAGCAAAGAGCTTTCTTAACTCATCATGAACATTTGCATAAGTGGCTACAGTAGAGCGTACATTGATACCAATAGGTGTTGCATCAATGAGCTTTATCTGTGATATACCCTCACATTTAACCTCTTTTATATGCTCTGGTAGCTTGGTGTTATTGATAGAAGCTGTAAGTGCTGGAATTAAACTTTCTAACACCAAGGTAGTTTTACCAGATCCTGAAACACCGGTGACAACTGTTAATCTACCTTTTGGTATCTGAACATCTAAAGCTTTTACAGTATGAATCGGAGCTGTCTTTAAATAGATAGTCCCCTTTTCAAAGATCTTAGCTATTAAATTACTGTGAGCTTCTTCTAAAGTAGAACTCTCATGAGCTTCGTTTACTTCAGCATCTTTATCTTTGTTTTCACTGTCAGCGCTAATAACAGGTCTTCTGCGTGTTTTATAATCACCTTTTAAATAAGGACCTATTACTGATTTGTCGTTTTTCTCAATATCCAGGACACTGCCTTTTGCTAGAACATGCCCGCCTTTAGCTCCAGCTACAGGTCCCATTTCAATGATGCAGTCACTTTCTTTTAGAATTTGGGTATCATGATCGACTAAGAGTACGGAGTTACCATCAGAAATGAGATCATGCATTACATCATTAAGACCTTTAATGTTCTGAGGATGCAGTCCAATTGAAGGTTCATCCAGAACATATAACACTCCTGTAGTGCGGTTACGCACTGCACGAGCTAGCTGCATGCGCTGTCTTTCACCTGTAGATAAGGTTGAAGAAGCTCTATCCAAGGTAAGATAGCCTAATCCAAGATCAACTAATCTTCTGGCGACTTCTAAAAAGGACTGACAGATACTCTCTGCCATTTTGTGCATTTCTTGAGGTAATGAAGATGGGACATCCTTTACCCATAAGATGACATCATCTAAGGTCATCGAGCAGACCTCATCTAAACTCATGCCTTTAATTTTAGGAGCTCTGGCTCTGTCGTTTAATCTGGTACCATGACATTTTGGACAGATATCTTCACGTAAGAACTTTTCAACTCTCTTCATACCCTTTTCGTCTTTTACCTTAGATAAGGCATTTAAGACTGTGTATTTGGCATTAAAGTAGGTAAAATCCATCTCACCTGAGGCACCGTTAGTCTTATTCTGATAGACCATATGCTTTTTAATGGCAGGGCCATTAAAAACAATATCGCGCTCTTTTTGTGTAAGCTCTTTAAAAGGGACATCAGTTCTTACCCCAAGATCACGGGCGATATCCTTCATTAAAGACCACATCAGGGTCTGCCATGGCAGCACCGCACCTTCATCAATAGTTTTACTCTCATCAGGGACTAAGGTTGATTCATCTACAGTTCTTACAAAGCCTGTGCCTGAGCACTCAGGACATGCTCCCTGTGAATTAAAAGCAAGTTCTTCAGCTGATGGTGGATAGACTGCTTTATGACAATGTGGGCAAATGATTTCTTTTTCTGCTGCCACATTAAGTGTTGGCTCTAAATAATGACCACAGCTCTCACAGCGATGAGAAGCAAGACGTGAGAACATTAAACGCAATGAATTTAAAAGCTCAGTTCCTGTACCAAAGGTACTGCGAATACCAGGAACACCTGGTCTCTGGTGCAAAGCAAGCGCTGCCGGCACATATAAAACCTCATCA
Source organism: uncultured Succinivibrio sp. (assembly GCA_934218695.1). Lineage (GTDB taxonomy): Bacteria > Pseudomonadota > Gammaproteobacteria > Enterobacterales > Succinivibrionaceae > Succinivibrio. The sequence goes on along the minus strand of CAKQDA010000012.1, from coordinate 68,096 downwards.
ACATCAGCTTTAGCAGCTGAGGTCATACGACGACGGGTATAGGTTGATAATGAGTCTAAATAACGACGGGAACCTTCAGCATAGATGACTCCTAAGGCTAATGACGATTTACCTGAGCCAGAGACACCGGCAATACCCACGATCTGATGTAATGGAACATCGATATCAATGTTTTTAAGATTATGAACCCTGGCGCCTTTGATGACGATATTTTCAGGTTGCCCTTTATCTAAATGGTTATCTTCAATCATGGTAAAAGTCTGTCGTTATAAAAAGCTCGGTTATTTTTTTAGTAAAAGCATAGCCTTTAGACTCTATCCTTAAGTTTTATCCTGAGCGAACTTTACCTAGGATGTCTATGCTGTTTCTAAATAATGCAGTGACTGTTCCTTGTCACCACGTTATCTTTTAGTCTGGTAGCGCATTTTAGTTTTGGCTAAGTAATGGCTTAGACCTTTTATGATGCCTTGAAATTTAAAGTAAATACCAGGTCTTTATATACCAAAAAGCGTCAACACCTTGCTAAAAATCACCTCAAGATTAAAACTCTACAAAAGCTTCTGCGCTTTTAGAACTTTAATTATAATATCCTCATCAAGCTTTTCTAGCTCTAAACGATTTAACTTTGTATTAGGACTAGATGTAGTAGCAAGTTCTGCATTAGAACCGTCGTTTTTGAGTCCCTGTAAAAAGGCTAAGGCTTCTTTTTCAGCAGAAGTCAAAAACTCTACTTTTACCTCAGTACTCTTATCCTCATGGACCATACTCTCTGTATGAGAGGTTCTCTCTAATACGGCTTTATCCATGAGCAGAGAGGTAACAGAGCATTGCGAGTTTTCACGGAACTCACATAACATCTCAAAGCCCCATGAGTCTAAATCGCCCCAGTAAAAGATCTGCTTTTTATGTTTTAACCAGGATGCTTTTGACCATGACAAGTTTCTGCCACAGCCAAAGATAACTGAGGTGTTCTTTAATTTTGGTAGCATCAGTCCTGATTGAACATTCTCTACTACGATTTTGAGAACTCTCTAATTTCTCATCAGAGTTTTGATGTTTTTGTTCTTGCTTAAAGCTGTTCTTTAAGGCATCAGAGTTTGCCTTATTTTATGACCTGTCTTTTCAAGACTGTTGATTAGCGCATCGATATTATCATTTACAAAGTCAGACATGGTTATACTCCACTATTTCTTACAAGCTGACTTGTAAGCACAATCTTTGGTAATTTTACTTTTAATTCTTTAAAGCCGTTTTGAGCATGAACTTTTACAATGATTTCTTCAGATTCATTAACCTCGGCTTTATTCATTTCCCTTGCTACTCGTACAAAGGCTACAATTTCCTCAAGACCATAACGTAAATTTACTTTCTTGATGATCTCACCAACGCTCATTTGAGAGGTCTTGCCAATTAGAGAGCGAATGGTAGCTCTTACATCAGACAGTCTTATCTAACTGTTTTAAGATATCAGAGCTGATAGTATTAGAATTCTCATGCTCTTCTAGTGAACCTAGTGTTACTTCCTTATCAGGTACCTTTAAAGCCTGACCTATGGATTCTACTGATGAAACCTTTACGCCTGCTTTATCTAAGCTTAAATTCATTTCCTTAGTATAGAGATTGAAATCCTGATTTTTAAACTTCACAGCCTCTTGTTCTAGTTTTGAGATTAAAGAAGTTACAATCTGATTTTCTCGATAATCAGCACTCTCAAGATAAGATCTTAAGTTCTCATCAATTCTGTTTCTGATTTTTCGAACTCTATCGCACTCGGTTACTAAAACTTCTGTTAAAGAGTGCAGAAAGTTCTGTTGCTTTTTATCAAGATACTGAGCAATAGGTTTTGAGAGGATAAAGTCAATTTGCTTCTTGAAGTTCTTATAAATGTTATCCTCACAGATAAGAGCAAAGAAACCTTCATAAGCAGCTCCATACTCAGTTTTACGCTGGATGTTCTCCTGTTCTAGAACATCAGATAAGAGTTGCCCTTTAGTTTGAGAATCCTCAATCATCTGAACTCTGATCTTTCTTGCAATATCAACAGTTTCTTCTTCTAGTTTTCTAAAATCAAAAGGCAACCAGCTTGCCATATCATAAACAGCTTTGATTTTTTCCTGTTTTTGATATTCGTTAAGCTATGTAAACTTATTTTCACGGATACGGCGCTTTTCTGCTTGAAGTTCTTTAATTTTGGAATTTAATTCTCTAAAACTTAGCACCTTATTCTCAGGCTACCTGAATATAGAGTTTTTGAACTTCCTGCTGCAGGATTTCCAAATGAGTTGCAGAGGTTGATACCACTTTGTTTTCTAATCTGGCACAAAAGTCAATTGCCTTTTGAGCAGCATCAGTCATAAAAAGCTTATTATCAAGCTCTCTTAACCAGCCTCTGTCCATCCATTCACGCAGGTAATCCTTTGCTGACTGTTTTCTGTCTTCAGGAGACAGTTTGTTTACAAGATCATCTAAAAATTCCTTTAAATTGGCTCTTGCGTATTCATAGGGAACTTCACGATCTTTTGAGAAGATATTTTTAAGAAAAGATATAACAAAAGGTGCACTTTTAGCTCTTAAAAGTTTCCAGGTGTTATTGATTTCCAGAATAGAACTGTATTTTGAGAAATCAGAAATAAAATTCATTGATGTTTGATGCCGAAATTTAAGTTCTTGGTGATTTTGGTAACTTTACAACCTTGTAATAAAATTATTTTAGTAAATCTATATCAAAGATTAAATGTGAAAAACTTAAAAACTGATAATTTTAATTTCATTAAGACTGATTTGTATCAGCTGTACTGCATATAAAATCCAACTGTAATGATGATAAAAAAAGCTGAAAGTAGTTTTAAGTCAGGCTCATGAAATCATGCAGTCAGACTTATCAACTGCATGATTGAACTGAATATTTTGAATATAAAGTTAATGAATTGTATTGTTTTATATATGTCTTTAGATCAGACCTTCAGTCTCATTAAAACCATAATAAAGGTTTAATACCTGAACTGCCTGAGCTGATGCGCCTTTGAGTAGGTTATCAATACAAGAGCAGATCACAATATAATTGTCTTTCATAGCAAAGCCGATATCACAGAATGGAAGGTACTGAACATCCTGCAGCTTTGGCATTCCTGCTTTTACTCTTACTAAAGGCTTGCTGTCATAGCATGAATAGGCTTTAGCTACCTGCTCATAAGTTACACCGTCTTTTAACTTTGCGTTAATGGTGGCATGAATACCGCGCTTAAAATCACCAAGGTGCGGAGTAAAGATAACCTCTGTTCCCAGGTGTTCGGCAATCTCAGGCTGGTGACGGTGAGTAAATACACCATAGGCATTTAAACTTACCTCACAGAAAGAGTTTGTAAGCTTAGCCTTTCGTCCTGCACCTGATACACCTGACACTGCATTGATGGATGGTCGGTAGTTCAAATCAAGTAGACCATTGTCAATTAAAGGCTTTAAGGCGAGCTGTGAAGCTGTAGGGTAACAGCCAGGAAGAGAGATCATTTTAGTGTTCTGCAATGCCTTTACATCAACAAACTCGGCTAATGCATATACAGCTTTCTTTAAAAGATCCTTGTGCTCATGGGCAAATCCGTATGCCTTTTCAAATACATCAGTATCTGAAATTCTAAAAGCACCTGACAAATCAAATACAGCGATGCCAGCCTCCACAAGAGCTGGTGCAATATCATGACTTACCTTATGATCTGTTGCCAGAAATACAGCGTCTGCTTTTCCGATAATATCATCTGCACCTGTTAAAGGCTGTAATTCCTTGTCGCAGATACCATTAAGCTCACCGTAAAGGTCTGATATTCTTTTACCCTTATCAAGGGAATTCTCAGATACAAATAAAGCTGCAAGTTCTAACTTTTCATGTCTTGAAATAATTCTGCACAGCTGTGCTCCGGCATAACCACTAGCACCGACTACGGCTACCTTTACCATGTTTTTCTCCGTTTTTATAAGAGCCAAATTGAATTTTCAAACTACAATACAGCTAGTTTACCTTATGTAGCAAAAATGTAGATATTTCACTCTGATTCTTTGGTTTTGCACCATTTTCAACAGTCTTACTGTTTTATTCCTGATGGTTTAACAGCATTCTTAGACAGCCCTTATGGAGTTATGCACAACAACAATGTTGAAGAGAAATTCCGTGAGATTGACATACTGCGTAACAGCATGATGGCAAGTGATACGTGTAAAGGAGCTGAGGATCTAACGGTTCTGTATTCTCTGTATAAACCTGTATCGTGAACAGCACTGATTTTAAATTCTATATGAAGAAAATCATTGAAACAATGACACTTCATATGAATGAGATTGAATTTGAAAAAGACAAAAGAGGAACCATCACTGACTTTAAGAGCCACAATATTTCCTCTGATGTCCTAGATAAACTTATGCCATGGAATATGGCTTAATTTTGAACAAAGTAATTGGTTATTTCTTACCAATTACTTTTTTTAGAAAAATCATAATCAGCAAGATTGATAGACCACCAACAACAAATGCATAGTCTTGTACATGGTTATCCATGCCTATATGACGTTGCATGTCTTGCGCTTGCTGTACAGCAGTAATAGCCTGTTGAGTAGACATGTTAGCATTAGCTAGTTGTGCTCTAGTAAGGTCATCAATTAAAGGACCTTGAATAGGAGTACCTGTATTAGCAGGACTAGGAGTAGAAGCAGAACTATTGTTGGCAAGGGAATTTACTAAATTATCAAAAGAAGCCATAGTATCCTCATAATAAAAAGCTGTATAAAATCAGCACAAATTTACATGCAGAAATCTCTGCTTAAAACAGTTAAAACTGGCTTAAACACGTATGTGATTAAGATTAGATCGTATTGTCGCCATACTTATAATTCCACTAATTGCTTCACCCAAACTTCTATATGTAAACTTTTGCCCGTAATCTGCATATTCGTCATTTGATGAAAGCAACACTGTACTGCATCTCGCTTTAACTCCTGCAAGCACATCATTTTCTCCATCACCAACCATCCACGATTGTGACAAATCGATATTATATTCATCAGCTGCCTGTAGCAGCATGCCTGACTTAGGTTTTCTGCTGTGGCATTCAATCTTCAGCTCAGGTATTTCACCTTCATATCCTTTGTGTGGATGATGCGGACAATAATATAAAGCATCTCTACTTTCCACGGTTAAAATTTAACTATAGACCGCATTCTACTGCGGTTGTGTTCTTTAACAAACGATAAGATACAATGAGAGATAAATTTGAGAGAAAATGTAGTAAAATCAATAGATTAGCTTGATTTTATGGTATTTTTCTGCTATAATTCAATGTGTTAACAAAAGCGAATCATAAACAGGAAAACGCCATGAATATGGTATCAGCTAAAGATAGTGAATTACTACAGTTTAACCCAGGAAAATTTGCTAAGGAGACTTTAAACCTTAACTGGAATGCATACAGATGCAGACTTCCCAAGTCAGGCTCTATTTCTTCTAAATACAAGTCTCAGACCATTAGTGTAGGATAGATGTTGTCTGGAGTTATCAACTCCTGTCTTCTGGGAAATAATTTCTCTCAGTCCTGTTCATCCTTTGCTTCTTCTCTCCTTCCTGCTAAAAAGAGTGCCATGTATGAATTTATGAGTTCTCCAAAGGCAAACTGGAACAGGATGACTATGTTGACAGCATGGGAAGCACATAAGCAAATTGCATCTTTAACCAATCATAAAGAACACTGTCTTATCATCGATGATTCTGTACTTGAACATTCTGGAGCTAAAAGGATGGAGAATGTAACAAGAACACATGATCATAACCTCGGCTCTACAGTAAAAGTATTTACATGTCTGCAGTTAGGATGGACCGATGGTCGCAACTACTTTACCATTGACTCAAAGCTTGTAGTCTCAGATGACAGCAAAGCCAAATCTAAAGCCAGTCCTAAACAGAAGAACAAGTGTTTTGACCATCGTCTTCATGGTGGTGTTATACGTAATGATGCTTACATGTCAAAACCTGAACTTTTAAAGCAGATGGTCTTAAATGCTCAGAGACAGGGATTTGACTTTTCATATGTACTTATGGACTCCTGGTTTACCTATGAGGTACTTCTAAAGTGGTTCAAAAACCAGAGAAGCATCGACATCATTGGCATGTTAAAGAAGGATCGCAGAAAGTATCACCGTAAGGACAGACTTGGTCGTTCAGTTTGTTGCGCTCCACTTGATGAGCCATGGAGGTCTTTTAAACATAAACGTATCAAAGATAACTCCTCCATTACCGGATGTGAGCTTGTCAGAGCCTGTACAGGTAAAGAGAAGTTTGAAAACGGTATCGATTTGAAAATCGTTTATCTCCAAGCTACAGCGTTCCTAATAAAATTCTGGTACTTGCTTCTACTGATTTAAACCTCAGCCCTGAAAAGATAGTCTGGATGTATGCCTGTCGCTGGATGATTGAAACAGGATTTTTCAATCAGAAGGAGTTCTTTGGACTTGGCAAAGAAACACGCTCTGTTGATTTTGACAATCAGAATGCCTTTATGTGTCTTTCAGCCTTAAGAGCCACGATACTGGAGTTTCACAGACGCCTGCATCGAGATGTTCGTACCATGGGAGAAATAGCCCGCAACTGTCAGGAGACAATGAGACTAATTCCTTTGGCAGAAGCAGTAAAAGAACTGTTCGACAGATTGATGGAATTCCCTGATAAGCTTGATGCAAAAGGATGCATCGTTAAAGAAAAACTGAGAACTGTAAATCACATGCTGAAAATGCTTCTCTGTAACAGGTATCACGATATGATTGACTATGTAAAAGCCATATTTGATTTCTGCCCAAAACAAATACAGAGCACAGGTTCACAGAAGAAAGTGCTTACTTAAGCCTATCACATTGTATTTAATCGGTTGTTAAAGAGCACAACCGCAGTAGAATGCGGTTTATAGTTAAATTTTAGTCGTGGAAAGTAGAGATATTAGTGAGATGAGGCGAATAATGCTCTGCACTGAGCCGGCATAACTCTCTTCTTTTTAACCTGAGGTTTACCTTTCTTAGCTGGCTTTTGAGCATATTTGTGAGGATAGAGCCAGGAATCAAGTTCCTGACCGCAGCCATCACCCTTCGGTGGCTTTGCCTGATTTACACACAGTGGACTGTCCAAAGGACAGGCTAGTCTTACGTGCATATGACCGCGGTGTCCGAACCATGGGCGCAGTTTTTGAAGCCAGCTCCTGTCATGTCCCTCATAAACCTGACACAGTATCTTTTTAATCCCCGGTGCCACAAAAATTCTTTCTACACGACTGTCCGAGGCTGCAAGATAAATCAGTGCCACACGTCTTTTATCAAAGTTTTTCGTCACTCTGTTATGTGTATCCACAAGATATACATCAACAGGATGAGAGAGTTCATAGAATGATTTCTTTGGAGTTGAAAAGTCAAAGGAAATATCCACATCAAGGCCTGACTGGTGAGAGCCGTGACTTGAACCACCGCCAAAAGAACCTCCCTGTCGTTTTGACAGATCACCTATCAGAAGATCTGGTAAGTTGTAGTGTTTGGCTTTTAATACCAGTTTCTGAATGTAATCAATAAGCTCAGGGTGTCCGTAATTTCTGCCCTGTCCCCAAATCTGCACCTGGTAATTGGTACCGTTTTTTAAGGGCACAGCACCTTTAATGCAGCCATTAGCGTATTCTCCTATAACCTGAGCTGCAGATGCTGTATTTACCTGAAGATTTGTACAAAATAATAAAGCTGCCGTAAATACAGCAGCTCTTACAGAATTAAAAATCATTGCTAAACTTTCTTCTTTATAAGAACAAACACGCTATGCAGTATCACCTGCATACGATTTTTATTCAAAACTGAAAAGTCGTCTAAAGAACCCAACCTTGGCTGCAGAGATAATTTCAACTTCTATGGAAATACCCTGGAAGCTGAACTGAAAAGGAGGAATTTCAATATTGTCATCCTGCATTGCAGCAAAAATATTTTTGAGCTCATTATACAGTTTTACAAGATACTCATAGGCACATCTTTCAAGGATGTAGTGGAGAGAGTTTCTGACATCAACAAGTTCTGTTGCATCATTTGATCTTACTGTCCTTACAATTTCGGCTATATTGCAGCCCGTGATAAACTGTATCCACAGTTTTAAAGAAGGTGTAAGCCAGATATCAGAGAACACATTACGGGCATCATCGTACAGTCGGTTTAAATTTCTTAAAACCAGCTCTTTGGCTGCAGCTCTCTCCTTACCTCTGCCTTTTACCTCATAGCGTCTGTAAATAGTGCGTCCAGAGGCATCACGAATTTCCTTATAGCAGTTCTTAAGATTTGTTCCTGGTGCATTGTCAGTAAAATAAAGTTTCTGCACATCACTGCGACGATTTGCATACTGCTTTTGTAAAGCTTCAAAATCGAAATGCTCAAAACGAACAGCACCGTTAGAATCAAAAGACTGTTTTACAAGAGATGCCAGAAGTTTTTGTTTCTGTTCACCTGACAGAAATACATCAAGATTTTCAATAATGAAGTTTGAAAAGTTCTCTAACTGAGCACTCTTTAATCGGCGCAGATCGCCCCGGTCAAGAGCAATCTGTCTGGCAATTTCAAGTCTGTGGTTGTAAATTGAGTAATAAATCAGCACCCAGACCTGCATTTTGAAGTTTAAAACGTTCCTGAAGATGAACTCTGCCATCTCGATACGCCCTTCAAGATCTTCTGTTCCACGGTTTTTCTGACGATGGAACATCCAGTCACAGGCATACATGCTCATCTCAAACCAGTCGATTCTGTCTGCAAGAGTGCCACTGAAAAACTCTTTGATCTCATCATCTGTAAGATCATTAAAAGAATTTACATCGCGCTCAAACCACTTTTCCTGAGTTTTTGGCAGTGGCCAGATAAAATTAAACTGCATACCGCCAGAGCCAATACTCCGCTTTGACTTAGGGTGCTTTGCCATTTCCTCGAGCAGGAACCATAAGGCTGCCATCTGATGCAGACGCTTTAAAAGAGGTGTGTAGTTGGTATTCTCCTTGTCGTCTGGAACCATTCCAATAAAATCACACATCTTGGAAAGAGACGTACATAAAAGAGCCTTATCATTATCGGCAAACAGATCCTGCCACAGTTTAACAATTGAAACGACAGCAGAACTGTTGGATAAAAGAGAATAGTAGGGCTCTACCGCACTGTCAAAGCAGACAACGGAACGCCCCTTGAGGTAATCTGCATCAATCATATCCTCAATTGTTGGAAGATCGCGATTTTCCTCAATAAACTCTTTTGAGATCTTCATCTCAACAGATGCATTTGACCAGCGAACCCTGTTAGGGGTTGTTGCCGGTTTTAAAAATGAATGAACATATACTTCCGGTCTGTCATTCTTGTTGCTAGACCAGCGCAGAATACCATATTCAAGACACAGTCCCATCTCTCCTTCATTAGGAGTATATGCATCAACAAAGAAGATTGCTGGACTTTTAGATCTTTGAGCCATATTACTTTTTTTAATTAGAAACTTTGAGCAGGTGCACTTGGAGCTAACAGATCGGTGTCATCTTCAAGCACAGCACCACCATTGTCTACATCAGACTGAACTTCACTTGCCATTGATGAAGAGCTTCGTGCAGCAGTTGCAGGTGTTACGGTTACTGATTGAGAATCCCCTGACTCAACAGAAGCTCCATCTGAAGAATTTGGGGTGCCGGAGACATCCATATAGTCAAAAATTGGGTGGATCTTTCTGATGCCATCAACCTTTCTGGTCTGATTGATTGCTCTCTGACCCTCATCTCTGGTAATGTAGCCTAACAGATAAACTACGCTGTCCTCGGTGTAAACCTTAAATCTGCCTGAGCTTATCTTTGAACCGAATAAAAGTGCACTCTTAACCTTTGCTGTTATATAGGCGTCATGGGCAATAACCTTTGACTTTATTGGATCTTTGTTAGCCACACAGTTGAAGATCCTCTTTACATTTGGAACTTTCTTGATGTAGCCTAAGGCCCAGTTCATATACTCTCTATCACGAGTCTGCCCTACCAGAAGCACATTACCATTTACAGATATGCAGTCGACTCTGAATACTTTTGAATCTGATCTCATTCTGTCATTCTTTAAAATTCTGGCGACCTGGTTTTCGATCTTCTGATCATCAACCTGAACATCAACAGTACGGCTGTCTGAACCGATGATGGCACCAGCGCCAGCGGCAGTGGCTCCAACCATAGCAGTTACACAACCGTTGCAGATGAACATTGAAGAAACTGAAAAAACTAAAACCAGAGATACTCTCTTAAAATCTGATACAAAAGACATCTTTTGATCTCCACTCACAACAGAACTTAATAATGCCAGTGCTTTCATAGTTATTTTATTTATCAAGATATTGTAACAAAAAAACTCTGTATGTTCAGAATGTTATACATCAAAGTGAGAGTCATATTAAAAAAAATAGAGCAGGCGTCATCAGACAGCAGTAGCTTAAGTGCGAAGAAGAGATAACCAAAGTTTTTTGAAAACCAATTGTTAAGAAGAGAAAATATAAAAAAAATGGGCTTACAAAAAGAAAAATCCCCTGAACACAAAAAAATCATTCAGGGGACAACAATCAAACAAACATAAGGAGTACGTGAACTATATCACATTTTTTCATTTGTGATCACTTTCTCAAAAAATATTTTTTAAGTTTTTTTATGATGTTTTATAAATCAATAAGTTAGTAAAAATATTTTTTTATAAATTTTTTATCATATAGTTCAGTTTTTCGTTTTTTTCTAAAATTGACTAAAAAAAACAGCTGATACCGCAAAAGAAACTCAAATTTTGCATTTTAAAGTTAATTTTTGATACTATCTTATTGTTTTACAATGATTATTTTTCTCGCATTTTAGATGTCAGTTTACAAATGAAGATAAAAATAGGTTAATTTTGTCGATAGAAATTTTTACAGAGAAGGAACTGATGCAGTTTTTGGTGATGCAACTCAGAATAAGTTGTTTGTGATTTTAAATTAAATTTCGCTAAAAAAAATTTAAGGATAATGTCAGCAATGTATTTTAATTTCTCTATAAAGCCGATATTTATCAGACTTCATTATTACATTTCCTTCTAATGGCATCTTAACCTCTTGTTTTTTCTGCGGTAACCAGTTTGAAATTTCAAAAAAAAAACAAAAAAAAATTGACATCATGAACTGCTGTTCTTATAATGCTTTTCGTTCGGTGATTAGCGCAGCCCGGTAGCGCATCTGGTTTGGGACCAGAGGGTCGTAGGTTCGAACCCTACATCACCGACCATCTTATCTCACCTTTCATTTAAATCCACTTATTTATTTAATGTTGTTGTAAAGTACGTTCGAGTGCCTTACTTGAATAAATAATACATTTCAGTCTGCAAAAAATTTCTCCATTAACTTTACTGAATACTGTCAGTGAAAAGTTAATCTGTCCTCTGATCTGTTTTGAGACTTACTCTGATCCGTTCATCGTTTTTATAAAAAAACTGTCCGTTAGGCTGTTAAAACTCAAATCTTTTACAAGTTAACTTGTTAAGCACTGAAAATCTTCTGATTGACATATTCTCTAACAGCATGATGACAAATGTCACATGCAAAGGTCTGACTATCTAACGGTTCAGTATTCTCTCTATAAAACCTGTATCGTGAACAGCACTGATTTTAAATCATATATAAAGACAATCATTCAAACTATGACACTTAATATGAATGAAAAGACAAAAGAGGAACCATCACAGACTTTATTAGTTACAATATTTTCTCTGATGTCTTAGATAAACTTATGCCATTGAATATGGCTTGATTTGAAACAATGTAATTGGTTGTTTCTTACCAATTTCAAGATTTTTGATTTATCTGATTCAATATCAAACCTTGTGACAACTGCTGCATCAGATTTGAGCCATTCCTCTTCCTTTGTTTCTTCCCTTTTTGATTCATTAGGAGTAGGTAATTACTCAAATGTTATTCAGAACTGGAGAAATGCAGGTCACGCTGTACTTAATTTAATTCATTCTGATGAATTAAGTACAACCTCATCAGTCACCTGCACTGCTCTTGGGACATCTCATGGAACTGCTCAAGGTACAGTTCAAGGGACAACAGTTGATTTTAGGCAGACTGATATTAACACTCAGAAATCAGAATTAGCTGAAGCTGTAAAAACTTCAGTAAGGCTTACTTTACTTGCTCTGTTAGCCGGTATTGTTTCTCTTGTTGGAACAAACCTGGATGGTGAGAGTGACGGAGACACTGACACAGCCGAAAATACAAAATCCGAAGATGAAATCTTTGCACTGCGTAATGAAGTTCTTTCAGTTATTGAAGCTGAAATGATATATCAGGGTACTGATGACAGTAATCTGTATGAGAGTTTGGAAGAGCTTTACAGCAATGTATACCATTACTTTACAAATGAGGTTCTAGCAGATGGTAAAACCGTAACTGTAACTCCAAAAGAGTTACAGCCTACTTTGGTTTTAGCTTATGAACAGTATGGCGATACCAGCAGAGTGGATGAAATCATAAGACGTAATAACATTCATTTTCCTTTGTTCATGCAAAAGGTACCAATCAGAATTACAAAATCTGTATCTTAGTGCTTTAACCATTAATTTTTAGACTATAATTCAAGAAAGAAGGATAGTTGCTATGAAAAAATTAATAGTTTTAATTGCTTTGTTATCCTCAATTGGAAACGCAAATGCTTACTGTTCACCAAAGGATGGTTTTACAGAAGATTGTGATTTTCATCAAAGAGATATAGCATCGTTAGGAACAGTAGAAGATCAACGCCAGACTATGATAGTGAATAGCATGATCGATCCTATGAGTAGAGGAACAAAAGTAACGATCGATGGCAAAGAGTATCGCTGTATACAGCATTCTGATGATTCCATTGAATGTGAAAAATATTAGTTTTTAATTTGTTATGGAGGCCCACTTAATTGTGGGCTTTTTTATGGTCAATAAAAATACAGTACAGCTTAAAGTTAACAGTGCAAATACCTATAACTACTGGTCATCTGTATCGATTACTTCAGAGATTAACGCTTTATCAAGAACTTTTCAGCTTGATATAACACCAAAAGTATATGCTCAAAGTGAAGTTCCTCAATTTTCTGTACTGAGACAGTTAACTTATTTGCTAAGATCACTCTCTGCTGTTAATTTAGTTATACAGATTAACTATAACGAGGTATAAATAATTAGTATTTTACATATACCTTAAGCGTATATATACTTTTCATAAAGCTAAGAACACAACAGCCGAATGTTGGGCGGCAGTTGCAGTTAAAGCTACCATGAAGTTTTATTACTTTTTGGATTTTTAAGATTTATCTTACCTTTGGTCCAGTGCCGTTTGGCACTGGATTTTTTTTATAAGATCTGCAAGAGAAAAATAATTTTGACTAAAAAGATGAAGCAGCCTTTGACAAAAGTTTTATCGCTTCTTTTGTCTTGGTTTCATCAGGATCTTCATCAAAGACATACAGTCCTACAGGGATCTCATAAACCAGTGTGGTTAAACCTAAAAGGTTTGCCTTTTTGTCAGAGCCAAAACCTTTTAATTTTACTGTTGCCGAAAATAAAGCATAAGAATCAGAAGCAGACTGAAGCTTATAACCTAAATCTGAGACCGTAGCTCCAAAAGGAGCAATTCGTCTGTTAACAGATTGCTCTACTCTTTCAAGTGGAGCTGACTTAAATGCTTTGGCAAGAGTTACATAAACAAACCTGCCTAATTTAAAATAGCCATAACTGCCGTCTATTCCAATCTGAGTAAAGGCGATATAGTGGACAAGTCTTTCTGTTCTCCCCTCCTCAAGAGCCTTTATATCCGTACAGGGGGCTGCTATAAAACCAAATTTTACAGATTTGCCAAATGCAGCTCTGGTAAATTTATAGTATCTGTTCTCGGTTTTTAAAGTGCAGTAATTCTCAGGTAATGTAATATTAAATGTGTTGTTTAAAAAAGTGGTTTCTATTGCCTGTGCTTTAAAACACAGCAGGAAGAGAAAACCTGCAATTATTCTTTTCATAGATAGCTGTCTTTTTCCTTTTGCTTATATCGTGTCTAAAGACAGAAAATAAAAAGCTCCTTTTCACATAAATGTGTTTAAAAGAGCTTTGCTTTAGTTTTACCAGTAAAAAGTTTCAGGCTTTTGTATCTGAAATCTGATTTCTAGTTTTTAATTACCGATTTTAAGTTATTAAAATAGGTTGGGAAGGTTTTATTGATACACTCAGGATCGTTAATGACAATATCTCTGTCAAATGCGACAAGAGACATGCACATTGCCATACGGTGATCATTGTAGGTATCAAAGGATGGTATTATGTCGTTGCGGGTTGAGGCATCAATTCTAATATAGTCGGCACCAGACTCCACCTTCACACCGAGTTTTGACATTTCCTTTACCATAGCCTCAATTCTGTCTGTCTCCTTAACCCTCCAGCTTGCAATATTTCTGATGGTTACAGGACCATCAGTATACAGAGCCATAGGAACCAGTGTCATGGCGGCATCAGGCATTGCATTCATATCAACATCGATACCATGCAGCTTTGACTTCCTAATGATTACTGAGTTTTCTGTTTTCTTAATCTTAGCACCCATCTGAGAGAGCACATCAAGGAATCTGATGTCTCCCTGAACTGAATCCTCAGGAAGGCCATAAAGTTCAAGCTCACCTCCAATAGCAGCTGCTGCTGCAAAGTAAGTGGCTCCTGTTGCATCACCTTCAATGAGGTAAGAACCAGGAGATGTGTAGCCAGTACCGTCAACAGTAAACTCAGAATAGCCATTGCGGGTTACTGTTGCACCAAATTTTTCAATAAGCTTTACAGTAAGATCAACATATGGCTTTGAAATCAGATCTCCCTTAATCTTAATTTTAAGTCCGCCACATACAGGAGCTGCCATAAGCAGAGCCGTAATGAACTGACTTGAGGTTGAGCCACTGACAGTTACCTCATGAACCTTAGGTACTCCACCACGAATACGTACTGGAGGGAAACCGTCATTGTTCAGATATTCAATGCTTATACCCAGTGAGCGCAGAGCCTCTGTTAACGGACCAATCGGTCTTTCCATCATACGAGGTTCACCTGTTAGAGTGAACACTCCTGTGGAAACAGCAAGAGCGGCGCACAGAGGACGCATTGCGGTACCGGCATTGCCAAGATAAAGTTCTACAGAGTTCAAACCTTCGTTGAAGACTCCGCCCATACCTGTTACATCAACAGAACTTACGTTTACCTTGAGCTTTACTTTTAAAGTCTGCAGAGCCTCAATCATACGGTTAGTATCATCAGACTTTAAAACATTTAATAACTTTGTGTTACCTTTTGCCAGTGCTGAAATCAGCAGAGCTCTGTTGGTAAGGCTTTTAGATCCGGGCAGGATCACCTTTCCTTCAACTGATTTTATCTTTTTTAAATTAAGGGAGTTTTTCAATTACTTGCTTTCCTTTAAGATCTTATCCAGGGCATTAAACAGTCTGTCATTCTCCTCAGGTCTGCCGATGGATATTCTTAGAATATCCTGCAGTTTATAACCTAAAAGAGGACGCACAATGATACCCTGGTGTAGCAGTTTATCAGCAATAGCCTGAGCATCATAGCCCTTAAAATCAACAGCTACGAAGTTGGCTTTTGAAGGGATCATAAACAGGTCGTGCTCTTTACAGAAAGAGGCATATCTGTCGCGCTCAGTTGTATTGTTGTCAACAGTCTTCTTTAAGAACTCAGTATCGTCCAAAGCGGCAACGGCAGCAGCTAAAGCTACAATATTTACATTAAATGGAGCTCTCAGACGGTTTAATATTGAGGTGATCTCCTTATTGGCAATCATATAACCCACACGCAAACCGGCAAGACCGTAGGCCTTTGAGAAGGTACGTGATACCACCAGATTTTCAAACTCTTCAGTCCATAAAGCGGTGTCTTCAAAAGAATCATCACCGCTGTTAAACTCGTTATAAGCCTCATCGATAACAACTAAGGTTGATTTAGGAACTTTTCTTATAAATTCCTTCATAGACTGTGAGCTTATGGCAGTACCGATAGGATTTGAAGGATTTGCAAAGGCTACAATACGGGTGTCACTGTCAATTGCAGCAGCTATTGCATCAAGATCGGCATTATAGTCCTTTAGAGGAATAACCTTTGCCTTAGCACCATTTACTGTAGTTTCCATTGGGTAGACTACAAATGAATACTCTGGGAATACGACATTTACATCTTTATTTACAAAAGCTGCAAACAGAAGATTGATAAGCTCATTTGAACCTGCGCCAAGAGTAATTTTCTCAGGATCATAACCGAACTTGTCATGAAGTTTCTGCTTTAAGTAATAACCGTTTGAGTCAGGATAAATATTACCCTGCTCTACACATTTTAAAGCAGCTGCCTTAGCCTTTGGCCCCATTCCAAAAGGATTCTCATTGGAAGCTAACTTGATAACATCTTTCAAGCCCAGCTGACGCTGAACCTCTTCTATAGGTTTGCCAGCCTGATAAGGTTTGATTAGGGTAATTCCGCCATTTGCAAGTTCACTGTAATTTGTCATTTTCATATCCTTAGTTTTCAATACCGTCATTGTAGAGGCTTTTTGTAAAAAGCTCAAACATGTATACTTTTATAAAAAAACTCACCTAAAAGGTGAGCCTTTTTATTAAAAATCATTGCCACTGGCTGAAGACAGATCTGCTTAAATTTTCTGATTAAAACATTACCTCAAGATCCTGCTGCTTTTTGCGATTTGCCTTCTGCTCATACATCAGAGCATCAGCTGCTGCTATAAACTCATCCGGGGTTTTATATTTTTCAGAATACTGTACGTGGCCTATTGACAGTGAAATAGGCATTTCATATCTCCCAGAACTGTTGTTTCTGTCAAGCTCTGCCTCCAAAGCATTAATATAGGACTGGGCTGTTTCAGTGGTAGATTCCTTGAGTACCACAGTAAACTCGTCTCCAGCATATCTGCAGATAAAACAGTTCTTTTTAAAGGCAGCCTTTTTCAGACATGAAGAAACTGTCAGCAGAGCCTTGTCCCCCTGATTATGACCGTATGTATCATTAATGCCTTTAAAATCATTGATATCAATAAAGATAATACCCAGATTGTGGTCGAGCTCATCTGGCTTTTCAAAAAGCCTCCACAGATATCTTATAAGTTCTTTTCTGTTGTTAAGTCCTGTCAGGAAATCAACAGAAACAGCTCTGTCCTGAGAGATTAACTGCATAACAAAAACCATGCAGACCAAAAGAGCAAACGTACCTGGCAGATTAAGATATCCACCAAGAGGGATCAGAATTAAAGGCCCGCCTATAAAAACAACTCTTAAAAAGAGAGAAGCTGCTCTTGAAACAATAGAACCTTCACAGAGATCTCTGAAAAAGCTGTTCAACTCTTTTACTGCTAGTATGAAAAAGAACATTTTAACCAGAGGGTTTAATATAAAAAAGATTTTTGCAGACATTGAGAAATCCTGTCTGTTTATGTACTGATAGATGATGCATGATCCTTCATACACATAAACAACTGAAAACAGTACAAAGACTGAGTAAATCAGGTATCTTAACCTTACGTTCATGAAATTGGTTCCATGAGCATTTATTTTCAGTAACAGGAAAAGAACAAACGGAGTAGCATATGACACATACCCCATAATCAGACCTACAGAATAGATGAGAATGTCAAAGTTCCTGATCTGACTGACTAAAGAGTTGGTCTTTAACACTTCAAGCAGATAATAAAGGCCAATCAGTACGGCCTGGACCAGTAAATAAAGAGATAAGTCAGAAGCAATTTTAGAATTTGAGGACACTGCAAGTGACTGACTTTTTAATATGGTTAAAAGGACAAACACAGAGGCAACTGCAAAATAAAACATCGAGGTTGAATTGACGTTAATAATCTCCATTTACAGCTCCATGATGCTTATTCTGCTTATCAAGATACATTAGCTTGTCTGCCTTGGCTATAAGTTCCCTTATATTCTTTGAATCCGGTGCCACAGGAACATACCCGCAGCTTACAGTCAGAGCGTACTGTTTATCTGAAAAAATTAACCTTTCCTCAAGCTCATAGGTAATGTTCTGGATAATTCTTTTCACTATATTCTCATCAGAACCGTTGACCACAAGCACAAACTCGTCACCACCCATTCTGGCAACAAAGGAATTGGTCTCACCTGCAATACTCTTTAAGGTCTTGCCCACAAGAGCAATAGCCTCATCTCCCTCAATATGACCGTAGGTATCATTGATCATTTTGAACTTGTCAATATCGATAAAGATAATGAAGGCAGCTCCATGCTCACGGGAGACAAAAACATTATTGATGTATTTATTGAAACTTACACGGTTGTTAACACCCGACAGAGCATCCGTGGAAATCAGAGTCTTAGAATGAGTCATGATGTTAAATATAAGCAAAGTTGTAATGGATGTGGCAAAATCCACATAACCAAATATCAGTTGCTGCAGAAACAGCGCCAGACACAGGAACAGATAGAATAAAAAGTGCTTTCTTGCGACATACTTGATATCAAAATCAAGATTGTAAACATAGGTCTTGTAGCACAGCCAGGCACCTATCAGAATATAAAAATTGATAATAAAATAAAGGCTGGTACCGGTTGCTGTTGTAATTAGGGAAACATCAGAGGCACTGAAGGCACTGATATTAAAGAAAACGAGTAATGAGGCTTCAAAGACGGCAGGAACCACATAAGCCCAGTCTCCCTTTAAATCGTTTCTCTGATATTTCTCCTTGAGCTCGTTTAAAACCAGATAAAAGACAGAGACTATAGATAAAAGCAGTGACAGCTGCCACATCAGAGTTAACAGAAATGAATTTAAAAATACTGAATTTCTGTAACTTGACACAGTTACAGCAATATCGGTTGCCTGCGTCAAAAACACAGTCAGAATGGAAATAACATGAATATTGGCTAATCTCTTTTCAGTTTTTATGACTGAATAGAGCATTGGTAACAAAATCAGAGAATTGAATGTAACTAACCAGATTTTGCCTAGAATAACGTCCAAAACACACCTATTATTGTTATGCTGTACAAAATTCTCAAACTAAAAGACAATCCGCCAAAAGACAAAATATCTTCTGAATAAGATAAATAACCACAAACGCTTTCTGTTAGGGAATATTCTGCTTTTTTATTCTATGCAGTTATTTTGCAGACTGTTCAGTATACAGTTTCTTATAATAAATAATAAAATCTCAGTTATAAATTGAGTGTAATTCTAAGACTTTTAAATCTTTATAGGCAATTAAAATCAGAAAAGATGGTGATCTTTTTGCGTGATCTGTGATAATTGACATAATCTGCCGGTTTCCCGGCAGATTAAACAGGAATTAAGATTAAGCACGAACTTCGGTGCTGTCGGCATCAAAATCATGATCAAGACCGTTGATCTTAGGTTTACCCTCTTTCCAGTATGGTGAGAGTTTGCGTAAGGTACTGATAATACCAGGCAGTACTTCTAGAGTCTTGTCAATTTCAGATTCTGTAGTAAATCTTGATAAAGAGAAGCGGATAGTACCGTGAGCTGCTGAGAACGGAACATTCATAGCGCGCATTACATGGCTAGGTTCTAGTGATTCTGAAGAACAGGCTGAACCTGATGAAGCTGCAATTCCATACTCGTTGAGCATTAACAGAATAGCCTCACCTTCAACAAACTTGAAGGCGACGTTTAAGGTATTGTCAGTTCTTCTTGACTCATCACCGGTTACAAAGCAGTCAGGGATTGATTTTAAGATCCCAGTCTCCAGTCTGTCTCTTAAAGCCTTTACTCTTGAAGATACAACAGACAGGTTCTTTTTGGCCAGTTCGCAGGCTACACCAAGACCTACAATATAAGGAACATTCTCAGTACCTGCTCTTCTGCCTCGCTCCTGATGACCACCCTTCATAAATGGGGTAAATCTGGTTCCGCGTCTTACATACAGAACACCAATTCCCTTAGGAGCATGGATTTTATGACCTGAGAATGAAAGCATATTGATTTTGGTGTCTTTTAATGAAATAGGTACCTTGGCCACAGCCTGTACAGCATCAGTGTGGAACATGACACCGTGTCTGTAGGCAATCTCTGCAAGTTCAGGCACAGGATAGATATTACCGGTCTCATTATTGGCCCACATTACTGAGGCAAGTGCCGTATTAGGAGTAAGTAAACTCTCAAACTCATTTAAGTCAATATCACCCTGATTTGAAACCTTAAGATACTTCACAGTTGCGCCGTGTGATGACAGAAAATCGCAGGTCTGCATGATGGCAGGATGCTCTACAGGAGTTGTAACAATCTCTGTCTTACCCTTCTGTGACCACAGAGCTGACCATAAGGCTGTATTGTCAGACTCGGTTGCGCATGAAGTAAAAATGATCTCATCAGGATACTCTGCTCCAAGGAAGTCGGCAATCTGCTCGCGGGCTCTGGCAATGGCCTTTTCAACAGGAACACCATAGCCATGCTGAGATGAGGCATTACCAAAATACACACTCAGATATGGCTGCATTGCCTCTACCACCTGAGGATCAATCTGAGTGGTGGCGTTGTTGTCAAGGTAAATACCACCTAAACCTACGCCCAAATTCATATTATCCATTTTGTCTCTTTTAACCTAATTGATTTGACTATGGCTGCAGCAGAACACACAGAAACCTTTTTTTGTTTCGTAGAAGATTCTTACTGCAGCTCTTTAACATCAGTTAATGTCGTGTGTTAATGTATTTAACTTTCTTTAAGATACAGCTTATCTTACAGTTACATTGATCTGACGACCTGTACCATCTGTCAGCTTCTGCTTGATAAAGCCTAATGTCATGTCCTTCATCATGCCTGAAGCTACAGGACCTGAAAGCTTTACAATCACATCAGCACCTGTAATTGCATCAAGTTCAACAGCTGAACCTTCACCAAGTCCCTGTGAGATTTCCTCCAGGATCTTCTTTACATCATCATAGATAGGAGAGGACTTTGTCTTCTCATCTATAGCTGCATTTACAGCTGCAGTTGCGACATTAGCGTTCACTGTGGCACCAGAAGTTGAGCTTATGGAGCTGAAACCTGCAGCAGGAGCTGATGAAGTGGTAATAGTAATTGATGGAATAGGTGTAGGTGCATGACCTGGTCTTGGTACACCGCACTTTTCAAGATCAACCCAGACCTCATCGATGATCTCTTCAATTCTCATCTTGCAGCTGCCGCATCCGCCACCTGCCTTGGTGTAGTTGGTAACTTCCTCTACGGTAGTCAGATGGTTTTCCCAGACAGCTTTTTTAATCTTGTTGATACCGACACCGAAGCAGTGACAGATTAACTCACCATCATCATGAGAATGCTCATATGACTGGCCGTGATAATTTGCAATTGCGGCATCTAAAGCCTCACGTCCCATAACAGAGCAGTGCATTTTCTCTGGAGGCAGACCACCTAAATAATCAACAATCTCCTGATTGGTTATTTTCTCAGCTTCCTTTAGCGTTTTGCCTTTTAACATTTCGGTAAGAGCAGATGATGATGCAATAGCACTTCCGCAGCCATAAGTCTGGAAAGAGGCATCCTCAATAACCTCAGTTGCAGGATCAATCTTTAACATCAGACGCAGTGCGTCACCACAAATAATTGAGCCCACATCACCAACGCCATTTGCATCTTCGATAACACGTGCATTACGTGGATGAAGGAAATGATCTTTAACTTTATCTGAATAATCCCACATTTTGTGTTCCTTCCAATTTTGGGTGGTACTTATAAAAAATTTTTCTAAAAAAGATTTAATCAGTTTTAACTGTTCGCGTTTTTAAGCTTCATGAAAATTGCTTCTTTTGCTAAAACACGGAAAATATCCTACTTGTCAACGTGTAAAAGCTCCATTGGAGCTCTTGCAGAGAATTCCTTTTTTAAAATCAGCTGAACTTTGGTTCTGCCGTAATTCTGCTCCATATTCAGAGCAAAGCTATTCAATTTTTCTATGCTGTCAAAAGAGGCAACTGCCATATAGGTATAGTCAGCTCCAATTCTGTACAGAGAGCTTACACAGAGTGTTTTTCTCATCTCAGATACAAAATCAGCTTCTTTGTGAATGCTCACGCAGACATACAGGAGAGCCTCTACGGTAAGAGCAAAAGTCCCTGGATTTACTGAAACAGTATAAGCCTCAATTACGTGATTCTCTTCAAGACGTCTTAATCTTGCGGCAACAGCAGGTGCGCTCATGGAAACTTTTGCGCCCAAATCACGCAGTGACAGACGGCTGTCGTCTCTTAGAGCACATAAAAGCAGTAAATCTGCTGTATCAAGACTAATCATGAATGATCTCTACAACCTCAAAACCTGCATCTGTAACAGCATTTCTGACAGCACTGTCTTCTGTACCGCTCTTTAAAGACAGTTCTGCACTCTTTTCTTCTAAAGAAACTTTTATCTCACCATTTACAGAAAATGGAGCTAAAGCCTTCTGCACACTCTTTACACAGTGCTGACACTGCATACCGTTAATTTTTACTGTTGTCATGTTGTTTTTACCTGCAAAGCTCAGGTCAGTTTTTAAACCTTTTACCTCAGACTTATTCTTTAAAACTTTCATAAAAGTCAGTCTTAAGGCATTTAAAACCACGCACACAGAGCTTATTCCCATAAGTGCAGAGCAAAGCATAGGATTTAGCTTTAAGCCAAAGCTCTCATAGAAAAGTCCTGCTGCAACCGGTATAGTCAGAACATTATAAACTAATGCCCAGAAAAGATTTTCCTTAATGTTAAGCATTGTCTTAAAGGAAATAAGATAAGCGTTAAAAACATCTGTGATCTTTTCATGCAGCAAAATCACATCACAGGCAGAGACTGCAATATCTGCAGTTCCCTTAAGACCGATACCGACATCGGATAAAGACAGAGAGATACTGTCATTTACACCGTCACCTGCCATTGCGACTTTTTTTCCGGTGTTCTGAATGTTCCTGATAAAATCAGCTTTCTGCTCTGGTGTAAGCCCGGCTGCATATGAATCAAGTTTTAAGGTTCTGGCAACATCACCGGCAGGACCGTCACTGTCACCTGTCAACATCAGAGTTTCTTTGCCATATGCTCTTAAAGCGTCAGTAAGCTCTCTGGCATCTGACTTTAGGGAATCCTTTACAGTTATATAAGCTATGATACTTTTATCCTTAACCAGAGTTAAAACCAGAGCTCCTGCGTGAGACACGGTCTTCTTTAACTGCACACCAAAGGCGCTGTCCTCAAGGCCAAGTCTCTTTAACATTCTGTCATTGCCAAAACTGTAAAGAGAATTGCCAACAGTCCCCTTTACCCCCTCACCTTTTATATAAACATAATCAGGAATGTCATATTCATTTGCGTTTTTAAAACTCTCTGATACAGAACGTGCGATAGGATGAGAACTCTTTTTCTCAAGAGAGAGCACCACACTCTTTATAAATTCACTGTCTTCTGATGCATCCACCTTTTCAACAGAGCTTACAGACATTCTGCCTTCAGTTAAAGTACCTGTTTTGTCAAAGGCAAAAACCTTTACCCTTGAAAGCTCCTCTAAAGCTTCTGGATTTTTAAAAATGATCCCCTCTTTAGCAGCACGACCTGTTCCGGCCACTACAGCAACAGGAGTGGCAAGTCCCAGTGCACACGGACAGGATACGACCAGCACACTTATAGCAAACTGCAAAGACAGTTCTAGTGAAGAGTTGTGTATAAAGAACCAGTAAACAAAAGTAACTGCAGCTAAAGTAATAATAAATGGTACAAAGTAGGATGCAACCACATCTGCAATCCTTGCAACAGGAACCTTGGTTGCTGCTGTTTTTTCCACAAGAGAGATGATCCTGCCTAAAGTTGAGTCCTTCCCTGTTGATGTAACCTCTATTTCAAGATAACCGTCAGTTAATAACCCTGAAGATCTGACCATGTCACCTTGAGTTTTCCTAACCTCAAGACTCTCTCCTGTAAGAGAGCTTTCATCAATAAAGCCTTCACCGCTTACAACAACTCCGTCAACACCTAATCTCTGCCCCTGCTTTACAATTAGGATCTGCCCCTTTCTGACATCACTGATGGAAACTGTCTTCTGAACACCATTTTCATCCTTAATTACAGCCGACTTTGGGATCAGACTGTACAGAGCACTGATGGCATCGGCGGTTTTCACCTTTGCTTTCTTTTCAATGTATTTGCCGACAGATACAAAACACAATATACCGGCTGCACCTTCAAAATAGACAGCCTTATTTTCCATCAGAACAGCACAGGTATCACTAAATTCAATGGTCAAGAGTACAAATACAGAATAGATAAATGAAGCTGCAGCTCCAATTGACACTAAAGTGTCCATATTTGCAGAGAAATGAGTCAAACCTTTAATTGCATTTATAAAGTACTTTTTCTCAAGAACCATTACAAAGAAAGTGAGGGCTCCCTGCAAAGCTGCATTTACAAAGCCGTTGTGAACAAGTTCAATTCCTGTCATATGCCCCATTGAGAGAAGCATGATGATCACGGTCGCAGCAGCTGCGAGCATAAGATTTATAAGATCATGATCTCTTTGTGAGCCATCCTGAGTTAAAGATTTGACTGCAGCTGTGGCACTGTCCACAACCTTTGCTCCGTAGCCTGCTGCAGTAACGGCTTTTATTACAGACTCATCCTTTAAGTCTTCACTACAGCTTACAGTCAGAACATTCCGCATCAGGTTGACATCGGCGTTTTCTACGCCTTGAACTTTCATAGCTGCCTTTTGAACTCTGTTTGCACAGGCAGCACAGGACATTCCCATTACCTGGTACGTTTTAATCATGATAGCTTCCTTATTTAAACTTCCGATATATTACAGCATTACCGCAGATTTTATATGTTATTGATAATAATTTTTGTCTATAGTTTTAGACTTAATTCCTTTATTTAAGACTACATAATTAACCATTCCTAAAATAAAAAACCTGAGTACCAGTATTCTGTAAGGCTCTCAGGTTTTATAAAAGATTTTACACTCTACTCTACTTAAAGCTTAAAGTTCTCATGGCATTCAGAACTGCAATGATAAGCACTCCCACATCACCAAAAATCGCCATCCAGATATTGGCAATACCAAGAGCTCCCAAAAGGAGGATCAGTATCTTGATACCCATAACAAGATACATGTTGGATATGGCAAGATGACAGGTTTTTCTTGAAAGAGCGATGGTCTTTGGAATAGTCATAAGATCATCATGCATTACAACCACGTCAGCAGCCTCTACAGCACAGGCAGAACCAATATCGCCCATGGCAATGCCAACATCGGCACAGGAGAGAACAGGAGCATCATTCAAACCGTCACCAGTAAAGGCGGCAGGTGCATATTCAGATTTAAATCTGTTAAAGTTCTCCAGTTTATCTTGAGGTGTCTGCTCAAAGTAAACTTTATCAAGTTCAAGCTCCTTAGCAATATTCATGGCCACAGCTTTTCTGTCGCCAGTGATAAGACAGGTCCTGACGCCAAGATCTGACAGTGCGCTCATCATTGATTTTGCCTCTTTTTTCAGCTCGTCAAAGAGCTCAATAACACCTATAAGCCTGTCATCACAACTTACATAGACTGAAGTTCTTCCATTCCTGTTTTCAGGTATGTCATCACTTACAAATTCCTTTATCAGAGCTGATTTTCCGACAGCAATTCTGTGTCCCTGCACATAACCTGTAATACCAAGACCTGCACGCTCAACAATATCACTGACCATAACATCAGGAACATGCAGAATGTCTGCGTGATTAACTACTGACAGTGCCACTGGGTGAGTGGATTTCTGCTCTAAAGCCTTAGCATATGTAAAGACTGTTTTCTCGTCAGCATTCGAATACAGATCAACGTTTACAACTTTAAACTTGCCGTATGTAAGAGTACCTGTCTTATCAAAGGCAATGGCTTTTAATTTTGACAGAGTCTCCAGATGAATAGTGCCCTTTACAATTACGCCAATTTTACTGATGGCCCCCATTCCACCAAAGAATGACAGTGGTACAGATAAAACCAGAGCACAGGGGCATGAAACCACCAGAAAAACCAGAGATCTTTCTATCCAGTCAGAAAATAAAGCATCAGGCACAACTAAAGGCACCAGAGAGAGCAGACAGGCGGCACTCACTACCACAGGAGTGTACCAGACAGCAAAACGACGAATAAGGTTCTCTGGTCGGGATTTGTTGGCTACAGCATCTTCAATCAGGTTCAAAAGACGTGTAATAGATGAATTCTTATGCAGAGTGTTTACTTTTAAAGTGATCACTTTCCCCTGATTGATACAGCCTGAAGGAACAGATTCTCCTTTTCTGTACAAACGAGGTTCTGACTCACCTGTAAGAGCTGAAGTATCTATAGCAGCACTCTCATCAGTCAGGTTTCCGTCTATGGCAACTGCCTCTCCAGCAAAAACACGGATTAGATCGCCTATCTTTACCTGTCTTGGTTTGACAATGGACTCTGTACCGTCAGCATTTACAAGTCTTACTTTTGAAGGTTTGAGCTTTACGAGGTTTGAGATCTCGTTATGAGCTCTGCCGGAGGCATATTCCTCAAAAATTTCACCTATCTTGTAGAAGACCATTACTGCAAGAGCCTCAGGCAGATCCTTTAAACCAAAGGCGCCTAAAGTCGCTATCATCATCAGAAACTGCTCAGACATACGATGCTGTTTAATCAGGGTTTTAAAAGCATCATAGATAATGTCGGTTGCAATTAAAAGATAGGCTGCTACAGCAATAAACAGCTGCACTTCAAAAGATACAGATGCAAAATCTGAATATTTAACTAAAACAAGGTAAAGCATACAGATGGAGGCAATACCTAATAACACCTTTTCATATTTTTTGTAGAGATCTTTCATGAATGGCTCCTTATCACAGAACGTTACAGTCCTCTGATTTTTCCTGTACTCATACAGAATATTATGTTTTAACTGTTGAGCAATTGTGCAAATATTGACTTATAAAAAAACGCAGTTCCCTGCGTTCTTTATATGGTTTAATCACGAAGACTGATACTGATACCATCTTCAAAACCATTTGCTACTATCTGAGCCTTTTCTACTACAGCATCCTCATCTTCATTCTCATTGACATCAAGAACCAGAGAGCCCATAGAAAAGTTCAAATTAGCATCATTAAAGGCATTTTTTAACAGACCTTCCAGTTTAGATGCGCAATGAGGACAATCAAGACCAGAGATATCACAGCGTACTTTCATAATGTTCTTCCTAAGTAATGAAATACCAAATCTAACTTCTGATTTAATTATACGACAGTTGAGCACATATTCAACTATTTTTTTTAATTCTTAAAATGCCCCGTAATATTGTGTGACCATAGTGCTGTTAGTTTATTTATTCTGTTTTGTTAAGCTCAGACTTGAGATTCATTTAGTCTTCAAAAACCGTTATATCTCCTAAGGTATAAATTTTGAAATAAACTGTTTTTACTGGAATGGATGTAAACCTACCAGTAAAGCATCAGAGATGCTTACTTCAGTCTTTTAACTGTGACAGCACAGGTCTTTCCATAAAAAGTAATGCCATAGGCCTGTACTGAGCTGATATTATCATCATCAGTAAGTGGCTCTGCATAGTGCCTGTTCTCTATCTGTGCCACAGCTTCCTTTGCTTTTTCAATTCTGCTTTCTTTTTCACTGCACACCTTAAGTTCAATAACTACTCCCTTTTCTCTTTCACTGTCTTTAAAGATAATGTCCGCATATCCATTACCAGATTCGGTGTTGGAGTGATAATCGGTAAGATATCCTTCAGAGCAGTTAGTAAAGATACCGTTTAAAAAGCCGTGATAGTAGTTCTCATGAGGAGCTTTTGTGGCACTGTCTCTTACAGAGACAAATTTCTTTAAATAAATACGTAACTGAGTCTGCACAAACTCACTGTCTCCGTCTAACAGAGCACTGGCAATCTTATCAGCAATGCTATCTTTGCTTACAACTTTGGAAAATCTTTCTTTAATATTGGCTGTAAAACATTCTCTGATTTTCAGATTTGGAATTCTTGCAAAGACGTCATTATTGGTTTGACCGTCTTTCTTGAGCTCTTCTTCTGTTGTCTTATCCCAGTCTAAGGTTAAATATCCTGTATGCAGAAGAAGTGACCAGAAGTCATCAGGATTGTGTTCTGACAGACAGTCATAGTTCATGGAGTCATTGAGACTGAAACTTATTGTCTTACCGTCAATTAAGTCCTGCATCTTCTGAGTGTCGGTATCGGTAAGATATCCTAAATATTCATAGACAGCATGGCCTGAGGTTGTGGCGGCCCAGTAGTTGTCAGCCTTTACAAGCTCTTTATGTCCGCTTAAATTATTTTTATAGTTCTCATCAATGAAATTTATAACATCCCATGGACAGAACATCTCTTTGTCACAGAACCTGTATCCGTCATAGCTGTTTTTAACAAGCTCAGCATACTCATCCATCTCATAATCTTTTAATGCCTTTAAGGTCTCTTCCTTGGTAAAGCCTATAATGCCTGTAAGAGCCAGATTCTGTGAGGTAACTGTATTTACCTTAAGATTGTTCACTCCTGTAAAGATACTGTTTTTAGCTACCTTTAAGCAGCCTGTCATTATCACTTTACCTATGACAGGCAGAAGAGTGTCAGGATCTTTTTGTGGGTCTTTTAGAAAGTCTAAAAATGATGAGATTAAGGTTACCATTTGTTTGTGGTAACCATTTTCCTGAGCTTTGGCTAAAGGTACATCATATTCATCGATTAGTATATATACAGGCTGTCTGAAGTGCTTGTAGAGCATTGAGGATAATGATTTGATTGCAGAAGTTGCATATGACTGAGCTTCATCGGCCTTTTTCAGAAAGATTTCATCACATAATAAATCAAACTTTGCCTTTTCCTTATCATCCAAAGCAGGACTGTCTTTTAAGAATGAAAATTCAAGAGCTTTAGATGCTACGATTTCAGCAAGTTTCGAATATGCATCCTCAAAATTTTTACCAAACACATTCTTTAGGGTAATAAAAATAACAGGAAACTTACCCATGTACTTTTCACAGAATGCTTCATCTTCTGTTATCTTTGTTCCATGAAAGAGTTTACTGTGAAGTGTGGTGTCTCCTGGATTGTGGCTGTCTATCTTTAAAAAGGCTTCGAACATATTCATGAGCAGAGTCTTGCCAAAGCGTCTTGGTCTTGTAAAAAGAAGAACCGGAGAACCGGCAAGGGAGGATGTTTTATCTGTTGAGCTTTCTTTTGAGAAAACTGTCTTTAAGTATGGAGTTTTATCAACGTAGTAACAGTCTTCTTTTCTTATCTCTGTAAAGCTTGAAGATCCTGCTGGCAGTGACTGAAATATTTTGTCGCTCATGTACCGTCCTAATCTGGGATTATGATTTTAATAATTACTGATTAAGTATAGCCTATCATAATTTCTAATGA
Organism: uncultured Succinivibrio sp.; assembly: GCA_934218695.1. Lineage (GTDB taxonomy): Bacteria > Pseudomonadota > Gammaproteobacteria > Enterobacterales > Succinivibrionaceae > Succinivibrio. Next base: position 38,604 of record CAKQDA010000012.1, on the reverse strand, counting down.
ATAATTTTACTGACAAAATATTGAAAAAAAGAAAAGCGCCAAATCTTTTTAGGACCGGCGCTCAATTTTTAGAGATTATCTTTTCTTAAATTTAGTAGCTGTTAAATTGTCTTTGAGGCAATCTTTAATGCAGTCTGAGGCTTGGTGTCAGGTCTGAACAGCATGTACAGGAATGCACCAAGAACCAGAATTGCGGCTACTGTGTATACACTGAATGGAACTACACCAGTAATCAGACCACCGATCTGGAAGATTACAAGTGCAAGACAGTATGCCCATACGGTCATATAGGTAATAGCAAAGATCCACCACTTTGTAGAACCTAACTGTCTTTTCATTGCTCCTAAGGCTGCTGCACAAGGTGTTGACCACAGGTTGAAACTTAAGAAGCTTAAACCTACAAGGCTCATTAGTACAGGGCTTGGAGTCAGACCTGATACCTGAGCAAAATAGTTGGTTAAAGCTGCAGTAAGATCTGATTCACCACCCTCGTACTCACCATCAAGACCTAAAACAACAGCCAGAGTACCTACTACATTCTCTTTGGCAAGCAGACCGTTGAACACAGCCACTGTAGCCTGCCATGAACCGAAACCTACAGGTACGAACAGGAAGCATATTGCACCTCCAATGGCAGCCAGAATCGAGTCATCAACATTCTCTACCATACCAAAGCCGTCTGCAAAGCCGAAGTTTGCAAGGAACCATACAACTACTACAACTGTAAAGATGATGGTACCAGCCTTGATTACGAATGCTCTGCAGCGCTCGTAAACAGCCTTAAGGATGTTACCTAATGTTGGCATGTGGTAATCAGGAATTTCCATAACAAATGGAGATACCTCTTCCTTGAATGCACTGTTCTTCTTCAGGATGATACCGGTGCAGACGATTGAGAAGATTGAAATTGCGTATACAAATGGAGCAAACCACCAGGCGCCATCAAAGCATGAGGCAAAAATCATTGTCATGATTGGCAGCTTTGCTGAACATGGAATGAAGGTTGTAGTGATAAGACCGATACGTCTTTCATTGATGTTATCAATGGTCTTGTTGGCCATCAGAGCTGGAACTCCACAGCCTGTTGCGATAACCATAGGAATGAAGTTACGGCCTGACAGTCCAAAATGACGGAAGATCCTGTCTAAAACGAATGCTACACGAGTCATGTAACCTGACTGCTCTAAGAATGACAAGAACAGGAACAGGAAAGCAATCTGAGGTAGGAATCCTAAAACGGCACCAACACCGCCTACAACACCGTCAACAGCAAGTGACTGCAACCACTCAGGGGCACCGGCACTCTCACACAGTGTAGATACTGCATCAGTTACAATGCCACCGAACAGATTATCGTTAACCCAGTCGGTGATAGTTGCAAACTCGGTTTCACCATCATCATTGGTAAACGGAATAAGCCCTAGGTATGAGGTAAAGTACATGGCACCAAAGTAAACCAGACTTACCACGATAAAAAATATTGGAAGAGCTAGGATCTTGTTAAGAACCAGTTTGTCAATTGCAGCGGTAACTGCAGAGGCTGATTTAACTTCCTTCTTGCAGCTGTTTAGGATCTCTTCGATTACCTGATAACGGCGCTTAGGGAAATAAGCCTGAGGATCGGTATTGTATGCCTGTTCAATTTCGGCACTGCCGCGGGCAATCTCAGATAATACGTCCTGCTTGTCCCTGTATTCCTCAAGATAAATTTCATCGCTCTGCAGTAAAGCTGTTGCAATGAAGGTACGGGCCCCCTCATTGAGTGACTGATCAAGCTTTGATGCAACATTGGCAACTGCAGTGTTGGCTCTGTCTTCAAAGAATGACTTTACCTTAGGAGCCTCAGCAGACTCAAGCGCTGCTATCAGCTTGTCGATACCCTGTTTGTTTGATGCTGAAATATCAACGACTCTAACGCCTAACTTTTCAGACAGCTTTTCAACATCGATGTTAATACCGGTCTTTTTAACGATATCCATCATGTTTAAAGCAACCACCATAGGCTTGTTGAATGCTGCAACCTCTAATGTCAGTGACAGTGATCTGTCAAGGTGTGATGCATCAACTATATTTAAAATTACATCATAGTCATCTGACAGAAGGAAATTACGGGAAACAATCTCCTCAGGTGAATATGGTGACAATGAGTAAAGACCTGGAAGATCAACAATATCCCAGTCTTTTGACGAAACTTTACCGATAACCTTATCAACGGTTACACCAGGCCAGTTGCCAACATACTGATTTGAACCTGTCAGAACATTAAATAAGGTAGTCTTTCCACAGTTCTGATTACCGATAAGAGCAAATGTTTTCTTTGACATTACATAACCTCCACTAATGAGGCATCACTCTTGCGCAGTGTAAGAGAATATCCCCTTACATTAAGTTCGATAGGATCACCTAATGGTGCGCTTCTGACAAAAGTTACCTTGGTATTTGGAGTAATTCCCATATCAAGCAGTCTTCTTCGTAATGATGAGCCTTCGCCGTGAACTTTTACAACTTCAACAGTCTGCCCCGCTTTAATGTTATCTAGAGTGGCCATATTCTTCACTATTATGCAGTTTAAGATTAATAATTTTGCTGACTGTAATATAAAGCTAATTACAATTAGCGTTATGCAATCTGAATTATCAATGATTAAAATTAGTTATCGTTGCTTTATTCAAATTATCTGCAACTAAACTAAGTTATCATTATTTAACGCTCGTAACTATATGCTAACTCTTTATAAAATTCAACAGATATTTTATAAAAAACAAATTTTGGGTTAAATCACATTTTTTTGGTGCATTTGTGAATAAAAAACTCTTTCACTTATAATGTACAAAATTTTTGTACACGTTATTTATGACTGTGTTGTCTGTATGGCTTGTGTTTTAGAAATTATCTACAACGTTTACGGCCACAAGAGATGACTGCAGCTTATAACAGGTTATATATTTATCGGAGTTTATTATGATACACGCCGTTGATCCTCAGGGAAGTTTCTTCAGATTCTTCAACAGGATCCCTTTCATTATGCAAATTGTTATAGGTATGATCCTGGGTATTGTCCTTGCTTACCTGGTTCCACAGGGACAGAGCTTTATCACTATGTTAGGTGAGCTCTTTGTATCAGGTTTAAAGGCAATCGCACCTTTACTGGTCTTTGTTCTGGTCTCTGCATCTATTGCCCGTCACAAGCAGGGGGCTGATGCCAAGTTAAAACCAATTTTAGTGCTCTATGTTGTGGCTATGGCTCTTTCAGCTGCAACTGCCCTGGTAATGACAAGAATATTTCCAAGCACCTTTACAGTTCTGGCCTCTCAGGCTGTAGCAGAGGCACCTCAGGATGTTTCAACTGTGCTTGTAGGATGCATCAAAAAAGCTGTTGATAATCCTGTTAATGCTCTAATCTCAGGAAACTATCTTGCAATCCTGCTCTGGGGTATTCTGTTTGGAATTCTGTTCAGAAAAGCAAATGATGCCACCAAAGCTGTACTGTCTGACTTTGCATCAATTGTAAGTGGTGTTGTAAGAATCGTAATCAGATTTGCTCCTTTAGGTGTTTTAGGTCTGGTTTACTCATCATGCACCCAGGAAGGCGGATTCTCAAACCTGCTAAGCTATGTTCACGTAGTCTGCGTGCTGGTTGCTACCATGCTCATCATAGCCTTAATCGTAAATCCTCTTCTGGTATTTCTGACAACCTTTAAGAATCCATACCCTCTTGTCATCACCTCAATTCTGCATTCAGGCATTACAGCTTTCTTCACAAGATCATCTGCTGCCAACATTCCTGTAAACATCGCTTTATGTGAAAGACTGGGTGTACCACGTGAGTCATACTCAATTTCTATTCCTCTAGGTTGCACCATCAATATGTCAGGTGCTGCTGTAACTATCGTGGTTATGACTATGGCTGCGGTTAATACCCTGGGTATTGAAGTTAACTTTGGAACCTCATTCCTGATGTGTGTTGCAGCTGTTGTTTGTGCTTGTGGTACTTCAGGTATTGCAGGTGGCTCTTTGATGTTAATTCCTCTTGCCTGTTCAATCTTCGGTATTTCAAACGATATTGCAATGCAGGTTGTAGGTATTGGATTTATTATCGGCGTAATTCAGGATTCAACTGAAACTGCTCTAAACAGCTCATCTGATGTTGTCTTCACCGCTGCAGCTAACAAGATCACAGCAGTGCCTAAAGACTAGTTAAAAGGAATTATTCTTTACATAAAAAAGTCCGCTGTGCGGACTTTTTTTGTTACTGAACAGTACCTAAAAAATAATTAGTCATCCTTTTCGCTCAGATCATTAAGAGCCACTAAAAATTCCTGATTTCCTTTCTTTTCAATGAAGTTTCTTACCTCTTCATGCATATGTACTATCTTTTCATAATATCTCTGCTGATAGCCAGTTGCATTAGACATTTTGCTGATACAACAATCAATTGCTTCATATATTTCATTAAGATACTCAAGATTTATGGGGTTAGAATCATTTGGAGTCATAAAATCCGGATCTTTTGCTCTGTATTTTAAAGACACCAGAAGAAGTAACGTTGCTGTATAGAACTTTGATTTAAAATTATTCTGCACAAGCTGTTCTTCAAGCATGTCATAACTCATCTGAACCATGTTGTCAGCTGTAGTCATGTCCAGAACATTTTTAGCTTCCGGAATATAGTTTAAAAGCCATACTAATCCCTGTGCATAATATATTTTCTTTCGCCATTCACGTTGAAGGTTATTTATATACCAGTAAATCTGTCTGATTGCATCTTCACTGTCATAAAGAACTTTGCATGAAGTTCCAAAGAATATTTGCGGACTTATAAAACGGCTCTGACATGCCAAATGCTGCAGGCAAACCTTCTTTAAAGTGACAGGTGCAAACCTGTAGAATACTTTTAATTTTGTTAAAGCTTTTAATGTTGCCTGAATTGCACTGTATCCCTGTTCGCTTTTATGCGTCAGCTCATATGCATGGCTGCACACGATTTTCAGGATCCTGTTGAGATATGAATTATTTATCTCACTTCTGGTATTAAACTCCAGATCATAAGTTTTATACGAACGGTTGTCGGTATGTCTTGAATAAGGCAGTCTCCTTAAAAGCTCCTTAATATCCTCATCATCAAGTCTGAAGAAAGGCTCTGTCCTGATGTAGTTTTCAAGGTACTGACAGATATCAATCAGATTCTGGTTCTTTTCATCAGCAGGGAAAACTGGACCAAAGGTTAATTCTGAAGGATAAGACAATCCTGTCTTTAAATTATCAAGACTCTTTTTCTTCATCTTTGAGTAATCAAAGATGAAACCGTTGTCAGAGTAGAAATTAAGTTCATCCTTTATTTTTATTCTGGCAAGACCAAAGGCAGCTTTCATTGAGACGGTGATATATAAACGCAGATCTTCAGGAGCCACTTTCTCAAAAATACGCTTTTCAAAGCGTATACCGTCATCGCCTTCACCCGTACTTTCCACTCGAAGATAAATAGGAAGTGAATTATGACCTTTCGGAATGCCAAGCTCTTTAAAAGGCTCCGGAGAGTTGTACTCTTTTCCGCCTTCGACAAACTGCCCCTCTTTTACCAGACTCATCCAGCTCCAGTCCTCAATCTCTTCAGAGTAATAGGCAATTTCAAGCTTTGGAAGACAATCAAGATAAGTCGGTCTGTCGTTTTTTAAATTCTCATAATACAGCCTTGAACCTTCTACAATCAGATCGGTATCAGAGGTCCATACCTGTATGTTTTGTGAGGACAGTTTTTTCTGAAGCTGTGCGGATATTGCCTCTGTTGCAATGTCTCCACTCAAGAGTATGGCATCATACTTTTCTTCACTATTTCCCAGAACAAAGTCATACAGGGATAATGATTCACCAGCTCCATGCTCTAGCTGCACCACTCTGTTCAGAAGATCAGACTGAATAAATCTATTTTCCGCATCAAGCTCAAGGACAATACTCTTTACGATAGTTTTGAGATGGGAGTCACCAGTTTCCAGAGGTAAAGGCTCTTCCTGATAAGTTTTTCCCAAAGCTGATTTTACATAATCTGATCTGGTATTAAAAATCTCCCACAGAGTTTTATCTGAGCACTCTTTCTGCCCTGATAACTTCTGCCTGAGACTCTGACATAAATAATCAAAGCCTGAGAATACCCTCTTCTGTATTTTTGGTCTGGTTCTTACAGGAACCAATTCATTTTTTAAACGACGAAGTTCAAAAACCGCACTTTCTAAAGAATCTTCCCCAAGATAGGCAACTTTAATTCTCTGACCTTCCTTAAAAGAAATTCTGCTCTTGTTCTCCTCAATAAATTTCATTAAGGCGGCAACTTCACGCCAGATCAAGGTGACCTCAACGTTTTTAGAGCTAAAAGAGCGGATCAGATATTCCTGTGAATATTCAGTAAGCTCATTGGGTATTGGAATGATGTAGTGATCTTTCTGATTTTTTTTAGTTTCAATGCCATACTTCTGTTTAAATTCATTAACCAGAGCCTGTACATAGCTCACTAGTAATTCATCTACACTGACATCAATATTTCTTACGGTTTTACTGTCTGAAAAGTTATCGCTGAGCTTTACATTCAGTTTTGTTCTTGAGAAATCCTTAGAAGATATAAACTTATTCCAGAGCATGCAGACGGGAAATCTGTCAACAGCATCAAAATCGTCAACTCTCGATTCAAACGGAAAACTAAAGCCCTGGGAGATACGGTTTCTGTTGGCATCAGATCCTGCAATAAAATCGTGATATCCCCTGACCAGGACCACATTCATTCTGTCGCCGTTAACATACTGCCTGTCAGAATCAGCCTCATGGACCTTATCATTCATGCCATAGGCTTCAATTACGTATGCACTCATAGAATATTTCCAATATAATCTGCCAAAAAGTCTACTATTCCAATTGCATTCAGACCCCAGTCATTAGGATTTGACGAAATGCAGTACATGCCAATTCCGTTTTCAGTTTTTTTAAACTCAATTCCATTTTTGATATTTGCAAAAATTAAAGCACCAATATGATATTTGCCCTTTGTCTTTTCACGGTTGGCCTTACTTATTTCCAAAGTCGCATTTTTAAAGATATCTTCTATTGAATCAGACTGTTTTGACTGAACGACATTGACTGAATAGACAGGTATGATGAAGTTGTTACTGTTTTTATTGTCTCCATCCATTGAAATGATCTTGATAAAACGCTGTGTACCAAGATACTTTAATACAGCGTTTTTAGGATACTGTGATTCATGCTTGAAAGCGTGACTCCAGAGCTGGATTTCATAATAGCCATTATCCTTTGTACTCAGAATAAAGGGACCTACAGGATAGGAGCTTAATTTTTTGCCAAAGTGCTGCTCTTTATAAATCTCAATATAGGAATCTCCCATACAGTCGAGCTTTAAACCTTTTGACTTTAATCTGTCAGACGATACAAGAGAACAGAAGGCTGACTGCAGGAGCAATCCTGTCAGATCACAGAAGGTATTGTCCTGATATTTAAAGGAGAGATCGAGCTGTCTTTCCTGACGGATTAAAGTCAGATAATATTTCCAGATAACCTTATATCTTTTTTCATTCTGTAAAACGTAGTTTGGGCCTGGCAGAGTATTCTGTCTGGTTATTTCATTCCAGACAGGATTTTTTAAAATTATGGCAATCTGCCTTTCAAGCAGGATCACCTTTTTAACACGTTCAGAATTGTAAACTTTAGAGTCGTGAGAGAACTCAGAGAGGTATTTTTCGCATTCTCTTTGCGCTCTATACAGAAAATCCTTGAGAACTCTGTTTTCTAGCAGATCATATTTCTCAACTCTTGCTATACCCATCATCTTAAAGTCGTTGGCAGCAACCTTTTGTTTAAGAGTATCACCTGGCTGTTTGATTAAAAATCTTATACATGACTGATCGAGCTCTTTAACTCTGCTCAAAGGCAGCATCATGCGCTTTCCTGAGAGTATCTTTCGCATACTCCTGCATAAAGAAGGGAGCAGTTTTAAGAGTTCATCACTGATACTTGCAATAAAGGAATAGCGTGGTCTTTCCTCTCCGTTGCCAAGAAGCAGCAGTAAGGTTTCAAAAACCTTATCTGATCTGCGTTTTTCTCTTTCGTAATTGGCAAGCTCATCAAAATAGGAAAGATAAAGCTCCAGAAGCTTTTTGTTTTCCTCTCCTGATGTAAGTGTATTTTCAAGACCTAACTGCAGTTCTGGTAAAGTATCAGATCCTTTTACCTCAAGATATTCACCCTTATGATTTTTAGGCAGAGCATAGGTATAGCTGTATAAAGCATAGTTAAAAGGATCATTTCTTACATTTTTAGCCAGCGGATAAAAGAAGTCCTTTACCTGCTTTTTTATAGCATTGATATAGAACTCCTGATGGATCTCAATTAAAGAACCTCCTGTATATTTGAGTTTTACAGGCTCCTTTAAATCCTCAAGAGTATAAGCTTTTGCAAAATCCTCTGACCACTGCCACGGATAGTTGCGGACACGCAGCACTATATTGCTCATAAGTTACAGCCTGATCATCTTGAAATACCCTGCCACATGAACATGCCAGTGTTGAACTCGTCATTCTTGACATTGTCAAAGGCCTCTTTGAGAGCATCATCATTAAGAGTGTCAATTACACGCTCAATAGTGTCAAGACATCTTATGCTTGAGTCCATAGATAAATCTATGCCTCTTACTTTTGGCATGATCTTCTGCTCAATCTGATCTGCTAGAGCAAGTTTTATATCAGTATCCACATTTTCTTTTGGATAGTTTGCAACATAGGATTTAATTGCATCATTTACACGGAAACCGAATGGTTTACCGATGTATGACATGGCATCGTTAAGTGAAGAGACACAGTTATTTACAAAGTCAAGATGCTCTCCTAAAGAAGCATCGACATCATCCTTGGACACTATCCATTTTTTGTACAGGTTATAGCTCATTGCGCTGTGAGGCTCGATAGCCACTCCACTGTGTTTTGAGTTTTCCTTGCTCATTGTCTTATTTGAAGGCTTGCCAAAGCGCAGCAAATTGGCTCGGTCCAAAACCTTATCTGACAGGGTCTGAGTTGATTCGTCCTCGTTCATGGTACCTACAAACAGCACGTTATCAGGAACCCAGATACTGCCAAAGTTATCATCAATGGTAATTTCAGCCTTCATTCGCTGACTCTTGTCATTGACATTAACCACAGTTCTTCTAAGTTCAAGACGTGACAGGAAGTTTGCAAAATAATACTCGGTTCTTGCAAGATTCATTTCATCAAGAAGTACCAGTACCATACGGTCTTTCAGAATATCAGCTGTTTTTTGAGCTTCAGGAGAACGGATATAAGGCTCTTTTGTAAATTCATTTTTATTGTCAAAAGCCACCAGGGTTTTTGATAGTTCAGTTGCCTGGAATTTCTTTTCAAGATAATTGTAAAAGCCTATAAGATCCTGAGGAGAATCCCATCTTGGTTCTACAGGTATCACCACAGTGTAAATACCGAAGAAGGCGCCATACTTTGTAGGCAGCAGAGTTTTACCGGTACCGGAGATACCTGCAAGCACAGTAAGCGGATTAACTGACTGGCTCTTGAGTGCTGTATGAAAAGCTTTGATGACACGATTTGAAAAATGATAGTTTTGTAGCTCCAGGTACTGCTCAAACTTATTGAGTTCCTCAACCTCTTTTTCAGAGAATTGATTATTTCCCTTAGTGCCTTTTGCAAAAATTTTAAGACCATCTGGAGGATCCATCAGATTTCTGTAGCCTTCAATAAAGTCTTCTGAGGTCTTCTGATGCTCCTGCTTTAATTTCTCGATTTTAGATTCAAGCTCAGTTGCATTAGAGCGTAACAGATTGTTCTTAATTTCTGATTTGGCAATATCCTTGCACAGAGAGTTAAATTCTACCTGTTTTTTCTCGATATCAGTCTTAAGCTTTTCAACCTCACTGCGGCGTTTGCTGTTATTAGCCTCTTCTTTATCAAGTTCGTCTTTTTTCTTTAACATCTCATCATATGAGAACTTGGTCTGGGAATAATCACGATTTAACTTGTCGCTGCGCTCCTGAATAGAATCCAGTTCCTTTCTGAATTTTTCAAGTTCCTCTGATGAGTTCTTGAGGTTGGCAATCTTATTTTCCAGATCTTTAAGTTCCTGCTCAGCCTTATCCTTCTTATTCTTCTGTGTTTCAAGCACGTTATTTAAGAAGCTGATCTCTGATCTTATCTTGTAATTCTCATTGCGATTGGTTGAAAGTTCACTCTGTACAGCCTCAAGATTGCTTTCAACCTGCTCTAACTGAGCCTGCAGATTGTCTTTGATAAGTCCGTCATCAAGATGCTCCTTTGCATCCTTGATTGCCAGCTCATACTCATGTCTTAATCTTTCAATAGCCTCTTCATAAGCTTTAGCCTCGGCTTTGAACTGCTCAGCCTTGGCCTTGTATGAAAAGTACTCTGACTGATTGAGCTCCTCTTTAGGGAAACGTTCTACAAAGTAGCCTGCGGTTTTGGCAAGAGTAACACCAATCAGGACAAGGATCAGTAAAAGGGTTACCACACCGATTGGAACAAGGTAAATGATATTTGCATTGATAAAGTCTGTCATTTTTAATCTTCTCTGTCTTTTAATCTTGGCTGATGTTCAGCATTACTTTTTGCTTTTTTCCTGATTATCTAGTTTTTCTTTTAATTCCTGCTGTTCCTTCAAAACCCTGTTCATAAGTTCCATCATATTGCTCTGAACGGAGGCAACTGAATCTGATAACTGCTCCACTTTTCCTGAGGTATCCTGAAGTTTTGCGTTCATATCATTAAGAAGAGCACCTCTGTCGCGTTTGCTAAACTCGTCATTTACACGTTTTTGTGTGGCACGGATACTCTCAAGAGCCTGATTTAAAGACGCTGTTCCACGCTCAAGGCTGTCAAAGATATCCTTTCTTGAGGTCAGGGCTTTAATTGAGTCTACAGAGTTTTTTATGGATTCAATACTTGATGCAAGCTCTTTATCAACACTGCTGTATGAGCTGTTCAGTTTCTGAGTAATATCTGAAAGCTCTTTTTCAATTGAAGCGTAAGCTGTCGACTCCTTTGCAATCAGATCTTCAAGTTTCTTTACAGGAGAATCCAAATCTGACAGTTTTGCTATCTCCTCTGTCAGCACATCCCTTCTGGCAGTAAGAGTATCAGTCTCCTGTTTAAGTAAGTATCTGTCATTTATAAGTTTGTCATTTTGAGCACTTAGCTGTTTTAATTTTGTCTGATTATCGTTATAAGTGGCAACTGCACTGTCATTCTGCTTTTTAACTTCTGCAAGACTGTCGTTTACTTTAGCTAGTTCGTCATTTGAGCTCTTTACGGACGACTGCACTGCAGTAAGTTCCTGCTTTGCCTTTGACAGTTCATTCTGAATGTCGTCCCTTTTTGAAATCAGATCATTGAGCTTTCTGTTTTCTTCAACAAGACTGTCATGTTTTTTGTTTTCTGCACTGAGTTTTTCGCTGACAGTTCTGATCTGGCCACTGATATCATTGAGATCATTCTTAAGAGCTTTCAGTTCACTCTCAGACTTGAGATATTCCTTTTTCATATTCGGAAGATCGCGTTTTATAGTCTCATAATATTCGCGCTCTGCAATCAGCTGACTGAGTTCAACATCAATCTGCTGCTTTTCCTGTTCCACATGAGCCCAGACTCCAATGGAATAAACCATAATGACCACAAGCAAAAAAAGAGCCGTCACCATCAGTGCAACCAGATGCTTGAGGCAGAAATGAGTAATTCCACCAGCATTCTTTTCTTTTTTATCATCCATAGTTAAAGCCTTATCTGTTTTTATAGTAACCCTTTGTATCTGCTAGCAAATTCTTTTGCATAAGCTCTAGCATTGAGCTTAAACAGGCTTTCGTCAAAATATTCAGGCACAAGCCTGCTGCTGCCGTTTTCAAAAGACTCTGCATTTATCAGACGATCCGTGTCTATCTGACTTAAGATCATCACTGTTTTCTCTGCTGCTGTCCCATCTGACTTAACCCTGCTGTGACTGTCAGGCTCAGATATGCCATCGATTATCAGATATGAAAGATTAAGATCATCAATACACTTTTTCCTAACTGCAAGTTTCTGCGCTTCAAGGTAAGGGATAAAGCACTCAATTGAGGATGCTGACTCTGATTTTTCGTAAGATTCATCTGAAGAGTACATCTGATTAAAACGCATTGAGATAAGTCCGTCATCATCAACGGATAAACGGTCAATTAAAGAATAGGCAGTGATATCATCAGATTTATCAGATGACATCTTTCCTGTTTCACTGTCTTCATCAGTATCATCATTTTTTCTAACAATAATGGAAACAGATTTTGATTTTACAAAAGTCAGGATCAAATCAGCTATACCGGTATTTTTGTCCACCATCATCAGAGTCTTATCAAAGATACCTGGAATAAACAGGGATTTTGCCATTTCACTTACTGTTGAGAATTCACATACCGGAGAGACAAGTGAAAGCATAGCCTTAAGATCACCTCTCTGTTTAATATCCTCATAATCAAAAAAGTCATGCCTGATTTTAAAAAGTAAAGAAGTCTCTGGATCTTCAAGGCGTTTTAGTAAGGATGCAAACAGTTCATCTGTACTGTTTTTGAGCTCTTTACAGTCTGCCTTACCGGCTCTTAGCAGAAGTTTTCCCTCAATGTTTTTGAGCTTTGCCTTTTCGTAAGTAAGTTTCAGATATCTGTCAAACAGCCTTACGGTCTTTATAAAATCCTTTAAAGATTCTACTGAAGCAGGCCTTTTGAGTCTGCAAAGTCTGATTACTTTGTTGCCTATAAAAAGTGAATTTGCAAAGTTGAACTTTGCAACATCAAAGCCTGTTAACTTATTCTCCTGATATCCGATATAGTATTTTGACAGGATCTTCTGACACAGCTCACGAAGCTTTGTATATTCTGATAAGATAAACTCTTTATTATCAAGTGCTCTGCCTGACACCTTTTCCTTTAAAAGAGAGTGCAAAAGCTGTAACTCTTCCTCGTTTAAAGCCTGATTAAAGGCAATGTCACTGCATTTTCTGAGTGCTCTTAAGCACTTTATAAAATCATCTAAAGGGAAATCGTCATCCTCTTTAAATTTATGCACCTTACTCTTAAGTCTTCTGCAAAGAGAATCACTATCATTATTAAGGTTGTAGTCATCATCCTTTTTAAAGAGTGAGGCTGTTCTATTTAAGTTATCCTCATTATTTCCATAAGAGATGACTGCACCAATGCTGTTTGACAGCATCAGATTTTTTGCTGCATATTTGCATAAGGTGGCATAGTCAAAATTCTCGGTTACGTACATCAGAGAGTTTTCTTTTGACAGTACGTTGCAAAGAACAATCTGCCCTGCTCCCTGCAGTCTGTCACTGTCACAGTCCCTGCCGATTACAAGATCTTCAAAAAGAGTTATATCACTTGTCTCATTGCGTACCTGTCTGCTACTGAAACAGGATAATGCAGTGTTATCAAGTGCCTTTTCATCAAGTCTTAAAACAGTTTCTAACTGAGCCATTTTATAAAGGATAGAAGGCTCTCTCTCATCAACAGGGACTATTACAGCCCTGTTAAGGATAAGCTCTTTGTGATTTTTTATTTCCCCGTTAAGAGCTCTGTCTGACAGGACCTGCGGATTTAATGAATCGGTTTCACATTCAAAAAGGTTGGAGATTAATAAAAGAGCATTCTCAAAAGGCATATCTGCCTTTGAAAGTTCAAAATTATCAATGCTGTCAAAGTCATTTACTGGAGAAAGGTTGAGCTTTAACAGAAAGTCATTTGCAGCCTGCTCGCCTCTGTTTTTTGCTATCGCTTTTATAAAGCAGCTGTTGACAAGATACCTGTCATTTTTTAGTTTTCTAAGATAACAGTCAGCATTGTCAGTATCCACATTGTCAATGGTACTGCAAAAGACAGGCGTAAAGCTGCCGTAACCGTCTGTATAGACAGGATAACCGAACAAAAGTGCTCTAGTTGCGTTTTTATCAACACAGGATGTGACATTTAACGCCTCAGCAGGAATTTTTGCCTGATAGGCAAAGAAGCTGTTTTTTTGTGTTGAACGAACGAAAAACGGAGTGAAGTGTCCTTTAAAAAGACTTTCTGAAAACTCTTTTTTATTCAGAGTAAAGTTACTTACTCTGATAAGTAAATCGTGCTTTAAATGAAAAACCAGCTCCTTTAAATATCTGTAGGAATCGTTTTCATTAAATAAGCCTGCATTTAACAGAATTTCTCTAATCTCGTCAGAACAGATACTTTCATTTGTGATTGATAATAAAAAATCCTTGAATGAATAATGACTGCCATCAGGTCTTGCAACTCTGTATCTTTTACCGTTACTGTCTTTTTTTATAAGCTCTTTATCAGCTATCAGTTCATGCTGTGCAAGAATAGCCTCACCGTAAGACAGATCGGTTTTGGCATAGATCTTCTTTCTGAAGTCTCTAAGAGAGCGGGCTGAAGATATGTTTTTAATTGCAGCTAACGCCTTTTGAGTATTCTTATCCATTTTACTGCTTGTCTACAAAGCCTTTACTGAATCTGCTCTTTGGTTTCTTTTGGACATTGGAGCTTTCATAGTCTGCATATGCCTTTTCCTCGTTTTCTAGCAGCAGTTTACTTCTGTTCTGAAGTGCTTTTGCTCTTTTTGAGATTATAAAAAGCAGTAGCAGTACTAAAGCTACAAGTGTAACCACACTTAATGAAGAATATAAAAAGATCTGAGCAGGAGTGCTCTTTGTCTTACTCTCAAGATTTCGCCTGTTCAGTGATTTATTCTCATTTTTGAGCTTTTCTATTACAGCACCGCTGTCCTTTGAAGCTGTCTCAAGCTCAAGAAGTTCCTGCTCAAGCTTTTTTATTTCCTCCTCGTACTTTGCTGTAAGCTTAGGATCAGAGGATTCATTTTTCATTTTTGTCAGTTTGTCTTTTCTTGAAAGGAAGATTGCCCTCTTTTGTAGAAGAGTCTGAGTGGCTTCCTTCTGGTGAGCCATATCCTGAGTTACTGACACATTTAGCATCAGTCTGAAACCTGTGTCTTTTGATACAGTAGGCTTGTTGTTGGTATATCTTTTCTTTTCACTTCTAAGTGAGCTTGAAAGCTCACTTTCATTTGTAAGATAGCTGCCGCCTCTTACGGTACTGCCACCTCTCTGTCCTGCCAGACCCTCAATACCTGTTGCCTGAAAGGCTTCTAGCATATACTCCTGTGCATTGCCAAGCATATCAAACAGACCGAGTGCATTAGGACTTTTACGGCCTATAAGCTGTAACCTGCCGTTTGAGCTGTCTGCTCCGTAGAACCAGGCATAATCCTTCATCTGCAGTTTTCCTGGCAGTACAGGTCGTTGAGCTTCCAGATCCTTCTTACTTACAGCAAGTCCACCTCTTTGAGCAAAAGACCAGAAACATTCTACAGGCAGTGTGGCGTTGGCTTTCTCCTTACCCATTGAAGGTGTTTCAGGGATAGACTGCAGATAATCTGAGAAGGCTTCTGCAACCTTTTGAGCATCGGCAAAACTGATGTTAACCTTTGGCAGAGCATCGGTCTTTGAAGGGGTTGCCTTACATTTGCCATCCTTAATTGCATCTGCCTGACCTTTTGTCATCTCATATTTCTGGATGTAGAAGAAATAGCCTTTTTCATCCTTAAAACCACCTCTGACAGCACACTGACGCTCTGACTGCATCAGGGCTCTGCTATCGTCAGATGAACCTTCTGTAAAAGTGCAGCTGTGTGTTATATCAGTATCCTTAGCATCATTTGTATAAACCTTTCTAAAGACAATAAAGTAGTCTTTGCTGTTACAAGGCAGAGGTAACACCAGATCATCCGGCATTGGTTTAGGATTGAATACTTTTGGACTTAAATCTGCAGGAGCTGTTGACAGTTTTGCAGCCTCAGCAGGTGCTGATGATAGAAATAAACTTACAATGAAAAACGATGTCAGATACTTCTTCAGGTTCATAACTTGTATATTGTTTTAACTGGTAATCTTTAGAATTATGCTTTACCTGTCATTATAAAGTAAACGCACACAACAAATATGTGAATTCACTTCAATTATTATACTACCAGAGCTTTATAGATATGGACTGCTGGCAAAATTAGTATAGATTTGCCGTTCTGTGATAGTTTCATTACTATTTGAGTTTAAAACAAAGTAAACTCCTGCAGGATCAAATTGATACAGTTTATTTTAAATAGCAGGTACAAATGATGGTTGATCAGAACAGAAATACAATTGATGGATTAGAAAAAACTGAAGCTAATAACAATTCTCCTGTAGACTTATGTTTTGATCCGTCAGATGCCTCTATTACTCCTTCTTCAGATAAAAGCATTCCTAATAATGTGTTGGATGTATTAGTTAAACTTGGTGATAAAAAGGTTAACAATGCCCCAAGAGCTACTGCTGATACTAATAATACAGATCAAAGTAATGCTGTCCTGCTAGAAGACACTGTAAGCAACCTTCTGGATAAAATCATAGAAAAGCGTGTAAACCAGCGTTTAAGTGAACTTGGGATCACTGATTCAAATGGAGCCTTAAATACTGGTTTTATAGAAGGGATTGTAGAAAAGTGTCTGGAGCTGCGATTAAAAGATCATGATATTAAAACTCAAAAAGATCCTTCATTAGAAAAGAAAACTACACTTTCAAAAGAAACAGTTGAAGAAAAGAGCTCTAAACAAAGTTTGAAAGCTCCTGATATTACAGGATCAAAGTTGTCTTCCTTAGAAAAGAAAACTCCCCCTGTAAAAGAAGCTTTTGAAGAAAAGAGCTTGGATCAAAGCTTGAAAGCCCCTGATATTACTGCTCCAAAAAATTCTTCTTTAAAGAAAAAAACTTCAGTTGCAAAAGAAAAGGTTAAAAGAAAATTCAAATACCATCCTGAGACAAAAGAAGAGCTGTTAAAACTCTGCAGAGATGAAAGTGTCTATCTTGGTGATATTGATACCTCAAAAATCACGGATATGAGTGATCTATTTAGAGGAATCAAGTACAGAAGAGATTTCTCTGGTATAGAATCATGGGATGTTTCTAACGTTGAAAATATGAGCAGTATGTTCTCTGGATCATCTTTTAATCAGGATATTAGTGCTTGGGATGTTTCTAACGTAAAAGATATGAGTGGGATGTTCTCATGTTCACCTTTTAACCAGGATATCAGCTCTTGGGATGTTTCTAATGTTAAAAATATGAGTTGTATGTTTTATAACTCATCTTTTAACCAGGATATCAGCTCATGGGATGTTTCTAACGTAAAAGATATGAGTGTGATGTTCTCAAACTCATCTTTTAACCAAGATATCAGCTCATGGGATGTTTCTAACGTAAAAGATATGAGTGGGATGTTCTCATATTCACCTTTTAACCAGAATATCAGCTCATGGGATGTTTCTAACGTAAAAGATATGAGTGGGATGTTCGCTGACTCTTCATTTAACCAGGATATAAGTTCTTGGAATATTTCTAAATTCACAAATGTGATTGGTATGTTTAGAGACTCAAAAATCGAATCATACAATAAGCCCATAAGAAAAAATCAATCGGGCCAAAAAAAGGAGAATACGATAATCTCTGTACTTAAAAGCATATTCAGAGACCATGAATAGATATTTGCCAGTGCTGATATTTTTTTATATTTTGCAAAGTGAGACAAATGATGGTTAATCAGAACAGAAATACGCTTGATGGATTAGATAAAACAGAGGTAAACAAGAAATCACCTGATGACTTATGTTTTGATCCGTCAGATGCCTCTATTACGCCTTCTTCAGATAAAAGCATTCCTAATAATGTGTTGGATGTATTAGTTAAACTTGGTGATAAAAAGGTTAACAATGATCCTAAATCTACTGCTGATACTAATAATACAGATCAAAGTAATGCTCTACTGCTAGAAGACACTGTAAGTAACCTTCTGGATAAAATCATAGAAAAGCGTGTAAACCAGCGTTTAAATGAACTTGGAATTACTGATTCAAATGGCTCTTTAAATAAGAGTTCTATAGAAGAAATTGAAAAAAAGAACTCGAAACAAAGTTTGAAAGCTCCTAATATTACTGTTTCAAAGGAAATTGTTAAAAGAAAATTCAAATACCAACCTGAGACAAAAGAAGAGCTGTTAAAACTCTGCAGAAATAAAAGTGTCTATCTTGGGGATATTGATACCTCGAAAATCACTGATATGAGTAAACTATTTATAGGAAATGATGAAATCAAGTACAGCAGAGATTTTTCTGGTATTGAATTATGGGATGTTTCTAAAGTTACTGATATGAGATGGATGTTCTCAGACTCATCTTTTAACCAGGATATCAGCTCATGGGTTGTACCGAATGGTGATAAGGAAGCATTATTTAGTAGACTATATTAGCTCGAATATTGATACTCATTCATGTTGCTACCATTTGTGATCCATGTTTTTAAGTAGCTTCATGCGTAAGATCAAGACTCTTTGGGCTATTTTCATCACAGTCTAAAATATTTTGAAGTACACAGTGATGCTCTACCTGATGGCTGTCTGAAAAGAGAAGGTATCTTAGGAATAGGATTTAAACTCCTAAAATAACCTGCCAACTCACAATAATGGAGCTTTAATGATATATAGCGCCAACACGATCTGATCTTAATCACAAACGTGTTTTAGCAGAATTTAATCCGTTTTAGCAGAGTTTTCTGTATGTAAATTTAGGCTGTTTTTATACAGCCAGCACAAAGTGCCTGTGTCTTAACAACATAGGCTTGTTCTTTCAAAATGTAATTCAGTAAAAAACTGTTCAGTTAACGCTTACCTTTAATCTTTTTGCGGGTTCTTGCAAACCTACCTAAAGGAGTATCGGCACTGATAGTGTTCTCAAAGCCGTTTACTTCAAGGTTGTCTGGGACATCATTACCTGTAGGTTCAGGCTCTTTGTAAAATAGACCGATGAATCTTTCATCGTTTTCCATTTCAGACATATCCTGAGTAAAGAAAGCTTTAAGGAACATAAAGCCGTACTCAACATCAGATGCTAACATCTGCAGACTGTCAAATGACCATGGCTTGGATTGATACAGAGGAACATTGTCTCTGATGTAACTTAAAACGTTACATGCCATTTTGGTATAGACAGTGGAGTTTCTGATGTAATCCTGGTTACGTAAAGGAAGTCTGTCCTGGTCAAAGGCAACATCAATAACCCAGTGTCTTGATTCAATCTGCCATCTTGCAAGAATGATGTCCTGTATGGTGTCGGGAAAACTCTTATCAAGACCGTCAGTGATAAAGTATCTGCTCCCTACATCATCTGCATTGGAGACACCTGAGCATTTATAAGTTCTTGTGGTGTTAACTCTGATAAGACTTTTAATGTAAGGCCATTTACGCTGCATTTCTTTCGACAGACCACGCTCTGCATCAAGGATAGTGATTTCCTTTTCCTCAATACGTCCATGGTCAGATGAAACTTTTTTGGAGCTTAAGACTTCACCTAAATATCTGTCAGCATCTGCAAAGGTAAAGGAGTCACAGACTTCTTCATACAGATATCCCTGATTGAATTTAAGACAGACCAGAAAGTCTGCATTAGCTTCAGGCACAGCTTTAAGTGTTGCAGCTCTTGTGTTGATGGCATCCCAGGTGAGAATGGAGTTTGCAAGGTTTAAATCCTTAATCATCTCCATAATGGCTAAAGCTTCATTGTTCTTTTTATCTACAGTTCTCTGACATAAGGTTACACCGTATGTGGATGAGAATAGTGATACTACATCATAGCCACCGTTCTTTCTCGAGTCATTACCGTCTTTAGAGCTTCTTGTGGCTCTTATGTTCTGTCCGTCACCAGCTATTACCTCTCTTTGAGCTAATGGAACTGAGCCTAGAAGTTTTAAGATGTTCTCTCTATGGAAGACAAAATACTCAGAAAGAAACTTTACTGTTTCATCTGCTTTTACCAGTGCAACCACTCTTCTTATGGTCTGCTCTGATGGAACCTCATCTCCTAAACCATAGATTAAAGACTGAAGCTACTTTTTGTTTTTCTGCCAGAACAGTATCTGTGTTTAGCTGTTATTACACCCAGCCATTCTGGCAAGGATAATTACAGTGACAATGGTATACAGAGTATAGACGATAAGAGAAGTGTTTCTCTTTAAATTCAATTCGACCAGTCTCTGTAGGAAACAGGCTTCATTTGACTTTAAATCTATTGAGGTATCTTTACTATCTGACATACTGATATTCTTATACTGGTTCATTTGTTACATACAAAGAATATTAATTGTTCTCAGAACAGTTTTGATCTCTGAATCACATTTTGAAAGAGCAAAGTTAGTGTTTTAACTAACTGATTAATTTTAAATTTGACCAATTTACAACTTTGTGACATCTGTCAAGTTGTGGATTGGCCATACAAAATTAGTATAGATTTGCCGTTCTGTGATAATTTCATTACTATTTGAGTTTAAAACAAAGTAAACTCCTGCAAGATCAAATTGATTCAGTTTTCTTTTAAATAGCAGGTACAAATGATGGTTAATCAGAACAGAAATTCTATTGATAGATTAGATAAAACAGAGGAAAACAAATCACCTGAAGACTTATGTTTTGATCCGTCAGATGCCTCTATTACTCCTTCTTCAGATAAAAGCATTCCAAATAATGTATTAGATGTATTAGTTAAACTTGGTGATAAAAAAGTTAACAATGATCCTAAATCAACTGCAGATACTAATAATGCAGATCAGAGTAATGCTGTCCTGCTTGAAGACACTGTAAGCAACCTTCTGGATAAAATCATAGAAAAGCGTGTAAACCAGCGTTTAAGTGAACTTGGGATCACTGATTCAAATGGAGCCTTAAATACTGGTTTTATAGAAGGGATTGTAGAAAAGTGTCTGGAGCTGCGATTAAAAGATCATAATTTTACAACTCAAAAAGATCCTTCATTAGAAAAGAAAACTCCCCCTACAAAAGAAGAAGTTGAAGAAAAGAAATTAGAGCAAAGTTTGAAAGAGCCTGTTCTTACTGCTTCAAAGGAATCTTCATTACAGAAGAAAATTTCAACTGCGCAAAAAATTGTTAAAAGAAAATTCAAATACCATCCTGAGACAAAAGAAGAGCTGGAACAACTCTGCAGAGATAAACGTGTCTATCTTGGTGATATTGATACCTCTAAAATCACGGATATGAGAGCTTTGTTTAGAGGGGAAAAGAAAAGAGACTTCTCTGGTATTGAATCATGGAATGTTTCTAACGTTACTAATATGAGTTATATGTTCTATGAATCATCTTTTAATCAGGATATCGGCTCGTGGGATGTTTCTAACGTTACTGACATGTATGGTATGTTCGATAACACTCCTTTTAATCAGGATATCGGCTCGTGGGATGTTTCTAACGTTACTAATATGAGTTGGATGTTCTATGGTTCACCTTTTAACCAGGATATCAGCTCATGGGATGTTTCTAACGTTACTAATATGAGTTGGATGTTCGCTAACTCACCTTTTAACCAGGATATCAGCTCATGGGATGTTTCTAACGTTGAAAATATGAGTGAGATGTTCTCAGGTTCACCTTTTAACCAGGATATCAGCTCGTGGGATGTTTCTAACGTAAAAGATATGAGTGGGATGTTCGCTGACTCTTCATTTAACCAAGATATCAGTTCTTGGGATATTTCAAATATTACTGATATAGAAGGTATGTTTTCATATAACCCAATTGTAAACAAGAATAGACCTTCAAAAAATGAATTTAAGTATCACCCTAAGACAAAAGCTGAACTGTTAAAACTCTGCAAAGATAAAAAAGTCTATCTTGGAGATATTGATACATCTAAAATCGCGGATATGAGAGCTTTGTTTAGAGGGGAAAAGAAAAGAGACTTCTCTGGTATTGAATCATGGAATGTGTCGAACGTTACAGATATGAGTGAAATGTTCTCTAACTCTTCTTTTAACCAGGATATCAGCTCATGGGATGTTTCTAACGTTAAATATATGAGTGAAATGTTCTCTAACTCTTCTTTTAATCAAGATATCAGCTCATGGGATGTTTCTAACGTTAAATATATGAGTGGGATGTTCTGTGACACTCCTTTTAATCAAGATATCGGCTCGTGGGATGTTTCTAACGTTACTGATATGCAGGAAATGTTCTGTAGAACACCTTTTAATCAGAATATCGGCTCGTGGGATGTTTCTAACGTAAAAGATATGAGTGGGATGTTCGCTGACTCTTCATTTAACCAAGATATCAGTTCTTGGGATATTTCAAATATTACTGATATAGAAGGTATGTTTTCATATAACCCAATTGTAAACAAGAATAGACCTTCAAAAAATGAATTTAAGTATCACCCTAAGACAAAAGCTGAACTGTTAAAACTCTGCAAAGATAAAAAAGTCTATCTTGGAGATATTGATACATCTAAAATCGCGGATATGAGAGCTTTGTTTAGAGGGGAAAAGAAAAGAGACTTCTCTGGTATTGAATCATGGAATGTGTCGAACGTTACAGATATGAGTGAAATGTTCTCTAACTCTTCTTTTAACCAGGATATCAGCTCATGGGATGTTTCTAACGTTAAATATATGAGTTGGATGTTCTGTGACACTCCTTTTAATCAGGATATCGGCTCGTGGGATGTTTCTAACGTTACTAATATGAGTTATATGTTCTATGAATCATCTTTTAATCAGGATATCGGCTCGTGGGATGTTTCTAACGTTACTGATATGAGTTGGATGTTCTCTGACACTCCTTTTAATCAGGATATTGGCTCGTGGGATGTTTCTAACGTTACTGATATGAGTAGAATGTTCTCTTACACATCTTTTAACCAGGATATCAGCTCGTGGGATGTTTCTAACGTTACAAATATGAAAGAAATGTTCAGTGATTCATCTAACAAATCGTACAAAATTCTCTTAAAAAAAAATCAAATCGCCTTAAAAAAGGAGAATACGATAATCTCTGTACTTAAAATCATATTCAGAGACCATAAATAGGTATTTGCCAGTACTGACTTTTTTTATATTTTTGGGTTCAGTCCTAAAAACTGTGGGATCTTTGTTCAGTCATCTTCCAAAGATCTCCTCCTTTATCTTGAGGCATCAAACAGTTTAAGAAAGAAATACTCATCATCAGGTAGACCATAACTCTTCCTTCTGATGGGCTTGATCTTCTGGTTTGACACCTTCAACCTTTCTGTTAGATAACGGATTTTTTTCTAATCCCACACTTTTCTGTATTGAACCTATTTTTGCATAGAGGAACAAATTATGGTTAAACAAAACAGTAATTCAATGGATAAATTAGATAAAACAGAGATAAATAACAAATCATCTGATGACTTATATTTTGATCCGTCAGATGCCTCTATTACGCCTTCTTCAGATAAAAGCATTCCAAATAATGTGTTGGATGTATTAGTTAAACTTGGTGATAAAAATGTTAACAATGATCCTAAATCTACTGCTGATACTAATAATGCAGATCAAAGTAATGCTGTCCTGCTAGAAGACACTGTAAGCAACCTTCTGGATAAAATCATAGAAAAGCGTGTAAACCAGCGTTTAAATGAACTTGGAATTACTGATTTAAATGGCTCCTTAAATACTGAGTTTATAGAAGAGATTGTAGAAAAGTGTCTGGAGCTGCGATTAAAAAATCATGATATTAAAACTCAAAAAGAGCCTTCATTAGAAAAGAAAACTCCCCCTACAAAAGAAGATGTTGAAGAAAAGAGCTCTAAACAAAGTTTGAAAGCTCCTGATATTACAGGATCAAAGTTGTCTTCCTTAGAAAAGAAAACTCCCCCTGTAAAAGAAGCTTTTGAAGAAAAGAGCTTGGATCAAAGCTTGAAAGCCCCTGATATTACTGCTCCAAAAAATTCTTCTTTAAAGAAAAAAACTTCAGTTGCAAAAGAAAAGGTTAAAAGAAAATTCAAATACCATCCTGAGACAAAAGAAGAGCTGTTAAAACTCTGCAGAGATGAAAGTATCTATCTTGGAGATATTGATACATCTAAAATCACGGATATGAGTGGTCTGTTTAAAGATACACTTGGAAAAGATTTCTCTGGCATTGAATCTTGGGACGTTTCAAAAGTTACTGATATGAGTAGTATGTTCCTTAACTCTTCATTTAACCATAATATCAGCGCTTGGGATGTATCAAGTGTTAAAGATATGAATCATATGTTTACTAACTCATCTTTTGACAAGAATATCTGTTTATGGGATGTTTCTAACGTTACTGATATGAGCAGCATGTTTGAAAAATCATCTTTTAAACAGAATATATATTTGTGGAATGTTTCTAACGTTAAAAATATGTGCAGTATGTTCGATAGCACTTATTTCAATCAAGATATCAGCTCTTGGAATGTATCTAACGTTGAAAATATGAGTAGTATGTTCTCAAACTCATACTTTAACCAAAATATCAGATCTTGGGATGTTTCAAAAGTTACTGATATGAGCAACATGTTCTTCAACTCTTCTTTCAATCAAGGCATCAGTTCATGGGATGTTTCAAAAGTTAAAGATATGAATCGCATGTTCGCCAACACTTCTTTCAATCAGGATATCAGCTCATGGGATGTTTCTAACGTTGAAAATATGAGTTATATGTTCACAAACTCTTCTTTTAATAGGGATATCAGTGCATGGAATGTTTCTAACGTTACAAATATGAGCTATATGTTCAGTGAATCACCATTTAACCAGAATATCAGTTCCTGGAATATTTCTAACGTTAAATATACTAAAGGTATGTTTGCAAATACCCCAATCTCATACAAGAATAAACCTTCAAAAATAGCATTTAAGTACCACCCTAAGACAAAAGAAGAACTGTTAAGACTCTGCAGAGATAAAAATGTCTATCTTGGAGATATTGATACCTCGAAAATCACGGATATGAGTTGTCTGTTTGAAGGAAGTAACAATAATCGTTATAGCAGAGACTTTTCTGGCATCGAATTATGGGATGTATCAAACGTAACTAATATGTGGTGTACATTCTCAAGATCAACCTTTAATCAAGACATCAGCTCATGGGATGTTTCTAACGTTAAAAATATGGTACATATGTTCTCTGGATCTGATTTTAATCAAGATATCAGTTCCTGGGATGTTTCAAATGTTACAAATATGAGTCATATGTTCTCTAACTCTGATTTTAACCAAAATATCAGTTCTTGGGATGTTTCAAAAGTTACAGATATGAGTCATATGTTCTCTTGCACTCATTTCAATCGGGATATTAGCAAATGGAATGTTTCTAACGTTACAAATATGAATCATATGTTTTCTTACTCACATTTTAATCAGTACATCAATTTATGGAACGTTTCTAACGTTAAAGATATGAGTTATATGTTCTACGGATCTTCTTTTGACAAGGATATCAGCTCATGGGATGTTTCTAACATTAAAAAGATGAGAGAAATGTTTAGTGATTTATCAAACAAATCATACGAAATTCTCTTAAGAAAAATTCAATAATGTCAGTAATTAAAAAGCATATTCAAAGACCATAAATTTACCTGTACTGACTTTTTTTAAGATTTTGCACAAGGAACAAACGATGATTAATCAGAACAGAAATACAATTGATGGATTAGAAAAAACTGAAGCTAATAATAATTCTCCTGTAGACTTATGTTTTGATCCGTCAGATGCCTCTATTACTCCTTCTTCTGATAAAAGCATTCCTAATAATGTGTTGGATGTATTAGTTAAACTTGGTGATAAAAAGATTAACAATGCCCCAAAATCTACTGCTGATACTAATAATGCAGATCAAAGTGAAGCTGTCCTGCTTGAAGACACTGTAAGCAACCTTCTGGACAAAATCATAGAAAAGCGTGTAAACCAGCGTTTAAGTGAACTTGGGATCACTGATTCAAATGGAGCCTTAAATACTGGTTTTATAGAAGGGATTGTAGAAAAGTGTCTGGAGCTGCGATTAAAAGATCATAATTTTACAACTCAAAAAGATCCTTCATTAGAAAAGAAAACTCCCCCTACAAAAGAAGAAGTTGAAGAAAAGAAATTAGAGCAAAGTTTGAAAGAGCCTGTTCTTACTGCTTCAAAGGAATCTTCATTACAGAAGAAAATTTCAACTGCGCAAAAAATTGTTAAAAGAAAATTCAAATACCACCCTAAAACAAAAGAAGAGCTGGAACAACTATGCAGAGATGAAAGTATCTATCTTGGAGATATTTATACATCTAAAATCACGGATATGAGTGGTCTATTTAAAGATACTCTTGGAAGAGATTTCTCTGGCATTGAATTTTGGGATGTTTCTAACGTTACTGATATGAGTAGTATGTTCCTTAACTCTTCATTTAACCATAATATCAGCTTCTGGGATGTATCAAGTGTTAAAGATATGAATCATATGTTTACTAACTCATCTTTTGACAAGAATATCTGTTTATGGGATGTTTCTAACGTTACTGATATGAGCGGGATGTTTTATAACTCATCTTTTAACCAGGATATCGGCTCGTGGGATGTTTCTAACGTTACTAATATGAGTTGGATGTTCGCTAACTCATCTTTTAACCAGGATATCAGCTCGTGGGATGTTTCTAACGTAAAAGATATGAGAGTGATGTTCTCAAACTCATATTTTAACCAGGATATCAGCTCTTGGGATGTTTCTAAGGTAAAAGATATGAGTGGAATGTTCTCATATTCACCTTTTAACCAGGATATCAGCTCATGGGATGTTTCTAACGTTACTAATATGAGATGGATGTTCTCGGGCTCACCTTTTAACCAGGATATAAGTTCTTGGAATATTTCTAAATTCACAAATGTGATTGGTATGTTTAGAGACTCAAAAATCGAATCATACAATAAGCCCATAAGAAAAAATCAATCGGGCCAAAAAAAGGAGAATACGATAATCTCTGTACTTAAAAGCATATTCAGAGACCATGAATAGATATTTGCCAGTGCTGATATTTTTTTATATTTTGCAAAGTGAGACAAATGATGGTTAATCAGAACAGAAATACGCTTGATGGATTAGATAAAACAGAGGTAAACAAGAAATCACCTGATGACTTATGTTTTGATCCGTCAGATGCCTCTATTACGCCTTCTTCAGATAAAAGCATTCCTAATAATGTGTTAGATGTACTTGTTAAACTTGGTAATAAAAAGGTTAACAATGCCCCAAAATCTACTGCTGATACCAATAATGCAGCTCAAAGTGAAGCTGTCCTGCTTGAAGACACTGTAAGTAAACTTCTGGATAAAATCATAGAAAAACGTGTAAACCAGCGTTTAAGTGAACTGGGGATTACTGATTCAAATGGCTCTTTAAATAAGAGTTCTATAGAAGAAATTGAAGAAAAGAACTCTAAACAAAGTTTGAAAGCTCCTAATATTACTGCTTCAAAGGAAATTGTTAAAAGAAAATTCAAATACCATCCTAAGACAAAAGAAGAGCTGTTAAAACTCTGCAGAAATGAAAGTGTCTATCTTGGAGATATCGATACCTCAAAAATCACGGATATGAGTGGGCTGTTTGGCGCAGTTATTGATTGCTATGACAGAGATTTTGATTGCTATGACGGAGATTTCTCTGGTATTGAATTATGGGATGTTTCTAACGTTGAAAATATGAGTGGAATGTTCTATGAATCAACTTTTAACTAGGATATCAGTTCATGGGATGTTTCTAACGTTACTGATATGAGCAGGATGTTCTGTGAATCACCTTTTAACCAGGATATCAGCTCATGGGATGTTTCTAACGTTACTGATATGAGTGGAATGTTCTCATACTCACCTTTTAACCAGGATATCAGCTCATGGGATGTTTCTAACGTTACTAATATGAGTTGCATGTTCTATGGTGCATCTTTTAATCAGGATATCAGCTCGTGGGATGTTTCTAACGTTACTGATATGAATGGAATGTTCTCAGACTCATCTTTTAACCAGGATATCAGCTCATGGAATGTTTCTAACGTTACTGATATGAGTGGAATGTTCTCATACTCATCTTTTAACCAGGATATCAGCTCGTGGGATGTTTCTAACGTTACTGATATGAATGGAATGTTCTATGAATCAACTTTTAACCAGGATATTAGCTCATGGAATGTTTCTAACGTTACAGATATGATTGGTATGTTCGCTAACTCACCTTTTAACCAGGATATCAGCTCATGGGTTGTACCGAATGGTGATAAGGAAGCATTATTTACAGATGTTTTTTCTTTTTAGACTATATTAGCTCGAATATTGATACTAATTCATGTTGCTACCATTTGTGCTCCATGTTTTTAAGCAGCTTCATGCGTAAGATCAAGACTCTTTGGGATATTTTCATCACATTCTAAAATATTTTGAAGTACACAGCGATGCGCTACCTGATGGCTGTCTGAAAAGAGAAGGTATCTTAGGAATAGGATTTTAACCTTCCAACTCACAATAATGGAGCTTTAATGATATACGTAACAGGCGATCTTCACCGATAAGCTGATATCGACTAGTTATATAAGATCGCAAAACTTGATACTGTGCCTAATATGGTACTGATAGCCGGCGATTTTGGAGGGGGCTAGTATTCAGCAGGCCCCCTGAAAATGGCATACAACAAGATTAGCGCGACGGGAGTTTTTTTAAGTACCTGTCATTTCTTCCCTTAAAAATCATCACCTGCCCTGGCAATCACGAGAACGACGACACTATCTCAATGCTACCCAAAACAGAGGCTTACGGAGGCAGAACAGTAAAACTCTATGATAATATTGAACTGTTAGACAGAGGTTATGTCTTTACAATTGAAGGTAAAAAGATCTTCTCACAAGTAGGAGCAATGTCATCTGACAAACAGTTCCATACTGAACATGAGATCTGATGGCCTCAGGAAACAGTGACAGAGGAGGAGTATCAGATCACCAAATGAACTTGCAAAAGTTAACTTTAAAGTCGACGCAGTGCTTACTCATACAGCACCATCAGGAATTTTATCTTCACTTATGGATTTCTACATAAGAGAGCCGTTTCATACTTCCAGCTACATGATGTTTTTCTCTCATGATATCAGCTAAAGATATCCTGAGAAATTAAGACAGAGAAGTGATTTTAAGCACTGGCGATATGGTCATTTTCACGAAATATAGACTTTAAATGTGATAACAGAAAATTCTCCTGTAGCTTAAACTCATTTACAGAACTTTAGCTCTAATCACTTCCAAAAGTAGTCATCTGTAATCATTGCAGACAGCAGATTGTGTATACCAGAATTATCAGTGTGATTTTAAGATGGACTGTCTAAGTCCATCTTATACACGAAAAGAAAATCTGTTTTAACTATCTCTGTTCAGAGTTTTCATTAAACAGAGTCATTGCAGCGCCGTCTTTCATTACTTTAAAACCAGACTTTTCATAGAAAGGACAGTTGCTTTTATCCTCAGGCATTACATCAATATACAGATAGTTCCTGTACTTTTCCTTAATCATACTGATTAACCCTGATGCAATATGGTGTCCCTGATATTCAGGATCAACTAAAACATAATGAATAAAAGCCACCATTTCACTGTCATCAAGAGCCCTTGCAAGACCTACAAGTTTATCTCCATCCCATGCTGTAACCACAGTCTGAGAATTTAACAGAGCCTTATGCAGTCTTTCAGGGAAATTTGCTGAATACCAGTTAATGGATTTGAATAAACGGTAAGTGTCTTCCTTTGAGAATTTCTTTTCAAAAGTGTAGGTGATTTCCATATTGTTATCTCTCTTGTTGTTTTAATACTGTTCTGCATGACGATCTGCAGCATTCAGGTTAAGTTCTTAAGAATCCAATGAGTTTAAATTTTTAGCCACTTTAGACATTAGAATGCCAGCATTTTATAAGTTCAGATCCAAATTGAATTTAGCCACCCTGATTTTGAAGATCTCTGTTTTTCTCTGTGCAGGACTGTATTTTAAATCCGGAGTCTGTACAGGCACAGACTATTTTTCAGTGTTTGAAAGCACGTTTTCTCTTAAATTTTTTCTTTTTCTGTACCCAGTTGCAAAAAAAAGATCTTCTCTTTTTTTTGAGAAGATCTTCAGATAAAAACAGTACTTAAAATGAAATATAAAATTTCATCTTTAAAGACTATTTGAGCTTAAGCTCCTTTAGAACATAGTCTTTTAAGGTGTTATAGTCAGCAGGCAGCTCAACAGCCTTTGAATCAAGTTTAGCCTTCTCCTCTAAAGCCTTAGGCAGAGGTAAATCAATACCTAAAATTCTGTCCACGTCAGCCTTGAACTTGGCAGGATGTGCTGTTCCCAGGAAGATACCGGTCTCACCATCTTTGAGATTGTTCTCTAAGGTCTGATAGGCAATAGCAGCGTGTGGCTCTAAAATATAGCCTGTCTTTTTATACAGGTTCTGCATGGTCTTTTCAGTTTCAGCATCTGACATTGAGCCGAATGCAAAATCCTTTAATGACCAGCCCTGCATCTTTACCAGAGCCTCAACACGTGGCCAGTTGTTAGGTCTTGAGATATCCATTGCGTTTGACAGTGTTGCAACTGTTGCATGAGGATCCCACTTACCTGACTGAAGGTAACGTGGTACAGTGTCATTGGCATTGCAAGAGATCACAAAACGGGCCTTAAGACCTAAAGCTTTAGCAATTAAACCTGCTGTGATGTTACCGAAGTTACCGCATGGAACAGAGAATACCACACTGTTTCTCTTCTCTTTTGGCAGCTGTGACACAGCCTCAAAATAGTATGATACCTGAGCTAATAAACGGCTGATGTTAATTGAGTTGGCACTGTTAAGACCTACAGCAGTCTTAAACTCAACATCATCAAAGGCAGTCTTTACCATGTCCTGACACTCATCAAAGATACCGTCAACCTGAACTGCCTTAATATTCTTGCCTAATGTGGCAATTAACTTTTCCTGAAGATCTGAAATCTTTCCCTTTGGATATAAAACAACAACATCAATACCCTTCTGCTCATAGAAGGCTGCAGCTACTGCCGCACCGGTATCACCGGAGGTTGCAGTTAAAATGGTTAAATGCTTGTCGCCACGGATAGAGCCTAATACTCTTGCCATGAAACGGGCACCAAAATCCTTAAATGCCAAGGTTGGACCGTGGAAAAGCTCTAAGGCATAAACATTCTCATCAGCCTTTACAATAGGAGCCTTAAAGGTAAAAGCATCAGCGATAATGCTTTCTAATTCTGGAATTTCATCACCGATTAAGTGACGTAAAATCTTCTGGGAGCGCTCAACTAAAGGTAAGTCCAGCAGTTCATCCACATTGGCAAGTGGCTCAATGTGATCAGGGAAGAATAAGCCCTGATCTTTACCAATACCCTTTACAACAGCCTGTGCAAAAGATACCTTCTCGTTATGATCTTTTAAATTGTATAGTTCCATAATTTTCTCACTAATTCTCTAAAGCTTCTGCATAGGCACCGCGTCTGTCAATTCTGCAGATATGACAGAATCCGTCTTCATTGGCAATAAAGTTTCTCTCAAGATATTCCTTCATCTGTTCTGCCTTCTCCTTATCCTCAAAAATTGAGAACACGGAAGAGCCAGAGCCTGAAATACCTGTTGCAAGTGCACCTAGGGTCTTACCATGTTCACTTGCATCGGTAAAGCCTGGGATAAGACCTGCTCTGTAAGGTTCAGCAATCACATCAATAAGACATGATGCAGCAAGTTTGTCATTGCCCTCATGGCAAGCATGAACAAAGGTGGCAAGACGACGGCCAAAGGTTATCACGTCAGAGCGTGAATACTCTTTTGGCAGGATCTGACGGGCGGCATTTGTGGAAACCTTAATGCCAGGGAAACATGATACCCAGTACCAGTTGTCAAAATCAGGAAGAGTTGTGGATATCACTCCGTTTTCCTGAACGATAAGCTGAAGCCCGCCAAAATAGCATGGGGCAACATTATCGTAATGAATAGAGCCTGAGATTTTTCCCTCAAGTCTACCCATAAGCTCAAGGCAGCCTTCCTGACCTAAAGCTTCTGAATGAATAGCGTCCAGAGCTACAACAGCTGCAACCACTGATGCAGCGGATGAGCCAAGTCCTGAGCACACAGGAAGGTTCTTTGACAGTTCCATGTGTACATCTTTGACTTTTAATCCCTTTTTCTCCAAAGCTTCTTTGTACATCAGATAGGCATCGTACACAATGTTCTTTTTAGGATCTGAAGGCAACTTGTGGGCATAACGGCCAACAACAGATACATCACAGCCTGATTCTGAGTTTTCAGAGATTGTGATCTCATCACCTAATACAGCACCATCTACAGGCTTGAGAGCTGCTCCTAATAAATCAAAACCTACTGACAGGTTGGCAGCTGATGCAGGAGCATATGCTTTAAAAATCTTACTCATGATCTTAATCCTTTTCCCCTATTCCTCATGTGCCCAGTTCTGAAGACGCAAAACATCAGAGAGCACACCTGCGGCAGTAACTGCAGTTCCGGCACCATAACCTCTTATCACAAGAGGAATTGGCTGATAGTAGGCTGTGGTAAAGGCAAGAGCATTCTCGCCGTCACGAACCTTGAATAAAGCCTGATCAGGTCCTACAGCCTGTACTGAACAGGTGCATTTGCCGTCTTTAATTGAGCCTACATAGCGCAGTACCTTGCCTTCTGACTTGGCTTTTTCAACTAAAGCTGTAAATGAGGCATCAGCCTGCTTCAGGTTTTCAAGAACTTCTTGAGCGCTGTTGCCCTGCAGATATTCTGAAGGTACAGCCCCCTGAACATCAACATCTGACAGCTCAAGCTTAAGACCGCACTCACGGGCAAGAATAAGCAGCTTTCTTGCCACATCCATACCATCAAGATCGTCCTTTGGATTAGGCTCTGTAAAGCCCTTCTCATAGGCAATTCTTGTGGCCTCAGATAAGGTTTTGCCATCTTCAACGAGACCAAACAGGTATGACAGAGTGCCTGAGAGGATACCAGAGAAATCAATAAGTCTGTCGCCTGCTGCAAGTTCATTCTGAACAGTGTTGATAACTGGAAGACCTGCACCCACGTTTGCCTCATACAGGAACTTTCTGTGCTGTGCACGTGCGGTTCTGCGCAGTTCCTGATAGTACTCATATGAACCAGTATTGGCCTTCTTGCTTGGAGTTACCACATGGTAGCCTGCTTTCATGAAATCCACATATTTTAAGGCAAGCTCTTCAGATGAGGTGCAGTCAACCAGAACAGGATTGATTAAGTGAGAATCCTTGATTAACTGTTCAGCAGCCTCTGGAGTTAAGGCAGGCTGTTCACTCTTTGAAAGTAAATCTTTGTAGTTCTCTAAATCAACACAGTTTGGATCAGAGATAAAGTGTTTTGAGTTACCTACACCTACAACTCTGATATCAATACCATGGTTGTCTGAGAGCTCTGATCTCTGACGTCTTATCTGAGCTAAAAGCTCACCGCCTACACCACCGCAGCCAATCAGAACAACATCGATACGCTGTTTTGAATTAAAGAATGCTGTGTGGGCAAAAGCCACTGCCTCTGTTACTCTCTTCTGAGATATTACAGCTGAGATAGAACGCTCAGATGAGCCCTGAGCAATAGCTCTGATGTTTACGTTTGCCTCAGCTAAAGCTCTGAAGAATTTGCCTGAAATGCCGCGCACCATACGCATACCGTCGCCGACAACGGAGATAATTGCACAGCCTTCCTTAATTTCAACAGGATTGAGCAGACCATCCTTTAACTCTAACCTGAATTCGGCATTGATTACTTTCTTTGCCTTGGCAAGTTCTGACTGACTGATGCAGAAAGAAATGGAGTACTCAGATGAAGACTGGGTGATCAGGGTAATGGAAATACCAGCTCTTGATACAGCGGTAAACAGACGTCCTGCCATACCTACCATACCTTTCATGCCAGGACCTGAGATATTGATAAGAGCGACATTCTTAAGATCAGAAATACCTTTGATTGGTACAGACAGATCAGTTTCCTCGGAAATTAGGGTACCTGGTCCCTTTGGATTTTTGGTGTTCTTAATAAGGCAAGGGATCTCAAACTGTGCAATAGGAGCAATTGTGCGTGGATGCAGAACCTTGGCTCCAAAGTAGGATAACTCCATGGCCTCGGCATATGACATCTTCTTTAAAAGAACTGCACCTTCAACTGCTCTTGGATCACAGCTGTACACACCATCGACGTCAGTCCAGATTTCACAGCATTCAGCATTGGAGATTGCAGCCAGACAGGCAGCTGAATAATCAGAACCGTTTCTGCCTAAGAGCACCAGCTGTCCCTGAGCATTACCACCACAGAAACCAGACATTAAAGTAATAGCTTCCTTATCGTCAGGCAGTGCTGCATAACGTGCTTTAGACTGCTCAATGTTTACAGAAGACTCCATAATTCCGCCTTCTGTTACAAGAACCTGAACAGGATCAATCACTCTTACCTTTTTGCCTAAAGCCTTTAAAAGCTCTGACATGATTAAAATGGAGAAACTCTCACCACGGCTTTCTACAAAAGCCATTACAAGTTCAGGACATACACCTAACAAAACCATACCATCAAGACGCTGTCTTAAGATATCCATGGTTTTGTTGAACTCACCTAAAATTCTGTCGGTGTCGAACTTTTCGTATTTTGAGCCTAGAGTTGTAATAATTGGTTCTACTATGGCGCGGATCTGAGCGAACTCTTCACTTCCGTCTTTACCGGCAGCACCCTGTGCCACCAAAGCTACTAATAAATTGGTGATCTTTGCTGGAGCAGACAGAACTAGTGCTGTCTGTGATCTCCTGGCAGTATCAAGCGCAATTTCAGCTACATCCTGAAATCTCTGTGCATTTGCAACTGATGTACCGCCAAACTTAAGAACGCGCATAAAACTAGGCTCCTGTTGAAAAGCTGAATAATCTTTTTATAGTTTATAAGTTTACTGTCTGCAAAGAGAAATATCTGTCAGAGGTAACTTTCAGTCTGACCATGCCAGGTCAGAATAAATTCAAAGAGACGCCCTTTAATAAACAGAACTCAAAACAGCAGCTGATAACTTTTAGTTTATTGAGTAACTCAATATATATGAAAAGCTTATTTTTAAAGTTTTATCAGATATTGTCAATTCAAATTTACCCTGTGATTGCCATTTTCGGCAGTATCCTGCAGGCTGTGCCTGTAAAATACTAAAAATATTTTTAAATATCAGTATGTTAAATAATGGCACTATCTTTGCAAGTTATAAAAAAACTTATTTTCTGGGAAGTAAATAAAAATGGGAAATGTACTGAATTTGGGCAACGTACAGGCGATTTTACAGTCTTCAGACAGTCTTTGTGTGCAAAAACTTTTTTTATCATCACAAAACAACCTTACAGGTCCTGCAAATTCAGCAGGTGCATCAGCCATTGCCTGCAGCATAAGCACATGTAATGCAGCATCATTCAGAAATGAATTTGAAAGGCAGTCTGACAGACAGGCCTGCGAGAACAGGTTAAACAGCATAAGGCAGAGTGTAAACTCGGCTGTTCTGAAACTCTCAGGTGATCCTGCCACTGCAGGATCTGCAATTTATCAGGCTACATGCAAATTTTTAAGCAGTTCTCAGAACACTTCACGCAGCTCGCCAGTAAAAATTAAAAATTCAAAGAATGTAACAGCCGACAGTGAAACTCAAAATCTTTCTGACCGATCTGACAGACTTTTCCCTGTTTCTGGCAGCACAGATAACACAGACTGTGGGGAAAGCGCCGATCCTTATGAAACCGAACAGGAGTTAAATGAAATTTTTATGTACTCAAAGCTTAATGGATACAATCCTGAATTTGACAGTGACAGCTCTTTAGACGATACCCCTATCTTTTTCAGATCTGAGTACTCGCACTGTGTGTCATCGTCAATAGCAAAACTTGTAGATAACATGGTTGATACTCTTTTAAGTTATCAGAGCACTCCCCTAAACCAGGCTCTTTTTATGATAAAAGCTGTATCTGAGATCATGAAAGCGGTAAACAAAAGCTCTGATACTGCATTAGGATCTGATTTCAATTCATCAGCAGTATCTTCTGCACAGTACAATCCAAAAGCTCACATGCTTCCACTGTATATCCTGGGCTGCAGCATCATTGACTACATCAGACGCTATAACTGCAAAGCGTTTAACTACAGAAAAGAAAGACAGAAGGCTGATGAAAAGATAGCCCACAATGAAAAGGAGCATAAGAAGAGAATGGCGCAGTTTGCAGCAGAATTTCAGTTTAGCTACAGTTAAAAAAACATACTCTTTAGTTTTGCAGTTATAAAAAAAGAAAGTTTTTAAGATAAAAGAAACGGTGAAAGGCACAGCCTGACACTGTTTCTTTTATTTTGCCTGAAGTTTTTGAGGATCACACAGAGCTGAAAATATCCATAAAAAAATCAGAAAGCCTGACTAATACAGTGATTACAGACAGGATAAACTTACCGAATGTGGCTGTACAGCTTATTTAACAGCACATTTTTCTGAAAAAAACATGCACCAAAATCTGTCATATAAGAAAACGCTTTCATTCACATAAAACATCGCATTCTGATGCAGAAAAAAGGTCCTTTTTATATTAGGCATAAAAAAAAGCTCTCAAAATGTGCTTTTTATAGTAGAATACCGAAAGTTTGTGTGCTGAAAAAAAGTGATATTCAATCAGAGCAGCACTAACGGCTGTATCAAAAAATGTATTTTATTGAGGATAGGATCATGAGAAAACCTGTTGTAATGGGTAACTGGAAGTTAAACGGTACCAAGTCAACTGTTACTGATTTAATTAAGGCATTCAGAGAGCCAGCTGACAAGAATGCAAATGTAGATGTTGCAATTTGTGCTCCTGCTATTTTCATTGGTATGGTTGAATCATTAGCAACCGGTTCAAGCCTGAAGTGGGGTTCAGAGGACTGCGATATCCACACTAACGGTGCCTACACTGGTGAGAATTCACCCGTAATGTTAAAGGAATTCGGCTGCACCTACGCTATCGTTGGTCACTCAGAGCGTCGTGGCTACCACAATGAGTCAAACGAAATCGTTGCCGGCAAGTTCAAGGCTGCTCAGG
Organism: uncultured Succinivibrio sp.; assembly: GCA_934218695.1. Classification (GTDB taxonomy): domain Bacteria; phylum Pseudomonadota; class Gammaproteobacteria; order Enterobacterales; family Succinivibrionaceae; genus Succinivibrio. The sequence continues at coordinate 1,503 of CAKQDA010000012.1, read as the reverse complement.
ACAACGGTTTAACTCCAGTATTATGCATCGGCGAGTCAGAGGCTGAGTACGATGCCGGTAAGACTCTTGATGTTTGCAAGGCAGAGATCAAGGCTGTTATCGATTTATGCGGCATTGAGGCATTCAAGAATGCAATCATCGCCTACGAGCCAATCTGGGCAATCGGTACTGGCAAGACTGCTACCCCTGAAATTGCACAGAACGTTCACCACGGTATCCGTGAGTTCTTAAAGACTTTCAACGCAGAAGTTGCTGACGGCGTACGTATTCTTTACGGTGGTTCATGCAATGCTAAGAATGCTGCTGACATCTTCGCACAGAAAGATGTTGACGGTGGTTTAATTGGTGGTGCTTCATTAAAGGCTCCAGACTTTACTGCAATTATTGAAGCAGCTGCAAAGGCTTAATTTATAATAACGGACACGTGTAATATGGCAATCAAGAAAATTGGTGTTCTGACCTCAGGTGGTGACGCACCAGGCATGAACGCAGCTATTCGTGCTGTAGTTCGCACAGCTTTATCATATGGTTGGGAAGTTTTAGGTGTACGTGATGGTTACTCTGGATTACATTCAGGTAATTTCGTACAGTTAAACAGCCACTCAGTATCTGATCTGTTAAACCGTGGAGGTACTTTCTTAGGTACAGCTCGTTTCCCACAGTTCAAGCAGCCTCAGGTTCGTCAGGAAAGTGTTGAAGTTATGAAGAAACACGGCATCGATGCTTTAGTAGTAATCGGTGGTGACGGCTCATACATGGGCGCTAAGTTAATTTCTGAGTTAGGCTTCCCTTGCATTGGTTTACCAGGCACTATCGATAACGATATCGCTGGTACTGATGCTACAATCGGTTTTGATACAGCATTAAACACTGCTGTTGAAGCAATCGACAAGTTACGTGACACCTGCTCATCACACAAGCGTATCAGTGTGGTTGAGGTTATGGGTCACCACTGTGGTGATCTGGCTGTATGTGCAGCTGTATCATGCGGTACTGAGGCAGTTCTTGTTCCAGAAGTTCAGTGGAACAAAGAGCAGGTTTATGCTGACATCAAGAAAGGCATCGATTCAGGTAAGCGTCATGCAATACTGGTTGTATGCGAGAACCAGACTGATGTTCATCAGATGGCTAAAGAGCTTGAAGAGTTAACCGGTCTTGAGACCCGTGCTACAGTATTAGGTCACATTCAGCGTGGCGGTTCACCTACTGCTGTTGATCGTGTATTAGCTTCACGTATGGGCGCATATGCATGTGAGCTGTTAAAGAAGGGCGAATCAGGTCGCTGCATCGGTGTAGAGCGTGGTGAGCTTGTTCATCATGACATTATCGAGTGCATCAACAACATGAAACACCAGTTCATGAAGAGCACTTACGATTTAGCTTTAAGCCTGAAGTAATTTATACTTATCTTAAAAAAGCCCTCTTTTAGTATGAACCCCATTATTGATCACATGATTGATAATGGGGTTTTGTTATGAAATTAACTTATGAAGAAAGACTTCT
>CAKQDA010000011.1 GCA_934218695.1 uncultured Succinivibrio sp. | reverse complement strand
TGGTGGAGGTAAACGGGATCGAACCGTTGACCCTCTGCTTGCAAAGCAGATGCTCTCCCAGCTGAGCTATACCCCCACAAGAGGAAAAGTTTTACATCGTTAGGATGGTGGAGGTAAACGGGATCGAACCGTTGACCCTCTGCTTGCAAAGCAGATGCTCTCCCAGCTGAGCTATACCCCCACAAGAGGAAAAGTTTTACATCGTTAGGATGGTGGAGGTAAACGGGATCGAACCGTTGACCCTCTGCTTGCAAAGCAGATGCTCTCCCAGCTGAGCTATACCCCCAATCTGACATCTGAACGAAGGGACTCGTTCAAAAGCCGTTACATTATATAATGAGTTTAAAATTCGTCAACAACTTTTTTTTACATTTATCTCGATGCCCTAACAGAACGGCTTTTATATCTGATAAAACTCTTAAATTTTTATCAAATTTCCTCACAACCTACAGGTTACAAAAAAAATTTAAACTGCATTGACAATAGTTAGATATCGAACTAATATACAGTTATGAAATATTTAGCGGTTTTTTATGCGTCAAGAATAAGAAAGGCAGCCAATCAGTTTCTGATAGATGAACTAGATAAAGCCGGCCTTAAGGGGATTGTGCCTTCACATGGTGACATCATCAACTTTCTTTTAAGTTATGGTGCAATGCCAATGCAGGAACTTGCAAAAAAGGTGGACAGAACGAAAGCCACCCTTACAGTGTTAATAGACAAACTTGAGAAACTTGGTCTGGTTAAAAGGACTCGTTCAAGCACAGACAGCCGCGTGATTTTAATAGAGCTGACTCAGAAGGGTATGGATTTAAAGCCCGTTTTTGAAAAAATAAGTATGGAATTGAACGAAAAGGTATATAAAGGTTTTTCTGATGAAGAAGCAGAACTTGCTGAACTTCTGATGGATCGTATCCGTAAAAACCTGGAATAATTTTTTTTGTATTTTGATAGTTAGATGTCTAACTGTTAGACATCTAACTTTAATTGGAACCTTTTATTGAGGGTCGCATTTTATAAACTGACATTGTTTCTATGGAGATATAAAAATGGCTTTTAACTTTAACTTATCTGACAATTCAAAGAAACTTGAAAAACAGGAGAAATCCCATAACGCATGTTTTGCTGATATTGGTTCATTCGATGCTGTCTCAGGCTATGAAATGGAATGCAGGGATGCAAATCTGACAAGTCCTTCAAAGTTATTCTTAAAGGATATCTTAGGTCTTACCGGCTGTGAGATTTCTGTAAATAAGATGACTGCAGGTTCAAAGGCACCTTTTGCACACAAGCACAAGGAAAATGAGGAGCTGTGGATCGTTCTTAAAGGTACTGGCTCAATTACTGTAGACGGTAAAGAGTTTCCCGTAAAAGAAGGTTCTTTCTTAAAGATTTCTCCTGATGGAGTTAGAACTGTTAGCGCAGATACTGATTTAGTATTTCTGTGCGTTCAGACAAAGGCAAATTCTTTAACAGGCTACACTTTTACTGATGCAATAATTCTATAGCAGAAAAAGTTTCAGATTTGCAGGCACTTATTTAGCTGCATAACAATATATAATACAAGGCAGGAGCTTTTGAGTTCCTGCTTTTTTTATTTCAATTCAGATTTTCTTTTTATTCACTGCTTTACTGTTCTGTTACTTCTAACTTAATTTCTTTGAGCTGTATGCATACTTTTCTGCGATGTATTTTCAATGAAGTCATTTTTAATGAAAGTTGTTTTTTCATGTAAAATGGTCAATCATTTTGTCTGTACAGAAACGGACATAAAAATACAGACAACAACATATGCAAAGATCGGTACGGCTGCATTAAAACACCTGTAAACGGCAGTATCAGCTTCTGCAGTCACAGACTGCTGACAACATCTTTAAATTTATAACGAAAACGGGAAAACATTATGAGTGATACACCATCATTACTGGCTTTATCTCCTCAGGCCATGGTTGAAGCTGCTGAACATCATGTTTTAGATAAAGCTTCCAAAAAATTTACAAGGTCCTTCCTTTTAGCCATACTGGCAGGAGCCTCTATTGCGCTTGCCTTCTGTTTCTACACCACAGCAGTAGCTGCCCTAGGAGATGGTCCTGGTAAAATTGCAGGAGGACTCTTCTTTGCGCTTGGACTTTTCCTGGTTGTACTGTTAGGCGGAGAGCTGTTCACATCATCAACTTTAACGCTGATAGCAAGAGCCTCGGGAAAGATCAGTACAGCAACTCTTTTAAAAAACTGGGCTACTGTTTATTTAGGCAACTTTGTAGGTGCCATGATCATTGTGCTCCTGATCTTTTTGGGCAGAACCTATATGAACTTTAACGGCAACTGGGGACTTACCATTTTAAATACAGCCTTACATAAGATTGAACATGTGTATCCGTCTGACGGCTGTGGAGCTGCAGCATACGCCAGAGGCTTCATTGAGGCAATGTGCCTGGGTATTGTCTGCAATATCATGGTATGCGTGGCTGTGTGGCTGTCATGGGGAGGAAAAACAGTGACCGATAAACTTCTGGTCATGCTCTTTCCTATCGGTATGTTTGTCGCATCAGGCTTTGAACACAGTATTGCCAATATGTTCATGATCCCTATGGGAATTGTTCTGCACTATTTTTCCATTCCTGAGTTCATGGAGAATATCAGCATGGACCATTATGCAGATCTTGATGTGATGAACTTTATCTTCTCAAATCTGATCCCCGTGACCATTGGAAACATCATTGGCGGTGGTGTCATGATTGGACTGTTCAACTGGTTTATCTGGAAGAGAACCAAATAACGGAAACCTGTACAGATAAAAATTTAATTCTGTACAGGAGTAACCCAGACTCTGACTGTACGTCTCATATCTCACAGTCAGAGTTTTTTTATTCTGCTCTATTTATTCTGCACTCTGTTGATAGCCTTTAGAGAACGCTGATTAAAGATAGTGTTCTCCATTGACTCTAACAGCTGTTTTTTAGGCTCAGGCATACCCTGATAGATAATTGTAAAGAGAAGAGCTCCTGACATCATAAAAATGCATATTGCCATTAACACTCCCTGAGAACGAATAAATCCGTCAAAGAAGTATATACCCAACATTAACGCGGTGATCTGCACAATAAAAATGATGGTTAAACAAAACTCGCGTCCCTTGACAGGCAGAAGTTCTGGCAGAATTAGGAACATAAAAGTGCAGATAAAGATGGTCGAACTTAAAGTATATAACAGCAGACTTACAGACAGTAGTACAGGACCTACCACAGGATTTTCTGTAAAGTACAGAAAATAAATAACAAAGAGTATTACCTCATTGACGGTGGCAGAGATTAGAAGGATCATTCTGTGACCTACCTTATCTGCCATGAAACAGGAAAGAGTACAGCCTATGAAAGTCGCAAAAAGAACTGACTTTAGCATCAGGAAGTTGATTTCATACTTTTCATTAAGAGTAAGAATGCCAAGATCTGATCTGAAGGATTTTACAATCTCAAGAGACATATAAGGAATAATTGCTATACCTGAAAGATTGGCAACAATCACGATGAAGAGGAAAAACCATACTATTGATCTGAAAACTGAATTTCTAAAGAACATGGTAATGCCTCTGTCATCACCAAGAACACACTCGTTGACAGCGGCGAGCTCTCTGGCTGCTTCAGATGTGGAATTTCTAAGTCTTATGAGCTCTGTTAGAGCCTTATCACTGGAATCGGTAAGGGCAAGCCAGCGCGGACTCTCAGGTAACCTTAAATAGGAGACAATCACTACAGGAAGGGCCAGAATCAGAAGACAACCTACTACCAGAAGAGCATTTTTAGGAATAAAGTCTTTTAAAAGAACCGATATTAAAAAGCCTAAAAGAGCAAAGCACGGAATTAAAAGAGCACAACTTCCGCGCGTTTCCCTAGGTGACAGTTCAATGATATAACTGACTGACGAAATCAGATAAACACCGCATGAGACACCAACGACAAATTCGGTTATAAAGAGCGTACTGAAAGTAGGTGCAAGAATTGATGTACACTGACCAATCACACCAAAGGAGAAGCTTCCTATCACAGACTGGATTCGTCCGGTGTCGTACACCAATCTTCCTCCAAGGAAGACGCCAACTAGAGAACCGAGCATAAAGGTATTGACCATGCTGTCGATATCATAGATTTCGAGCATAAAGATATTAATAAGTCTGACCTTGCTCGAGAGCATAGCTCCCAGATTAAAGCCGAATACTGTAGCCATACATGCTACAAGTACTATATAAAAGTAGACTGATTGATAGCCGTGAACTATCTTTTTTATCTTGGTCATTGAAATGTCAGGATGGTAAATTTACTGCGCTAATTTTAGTTTGTTTCTAAAAAAAATGCGACTGTTTTCACATATTTTCCGCTTTTTTTTTCATCTTTTAAGCTGTTTGCAAAAATTATGCACCGCAAATTTTTTCAAATTCAGGACAACATCAGAATCATTTTTTTAACTTTTTGATTTTAAATTATAAAAAAGAAATTTAGTCAGAAAACTTTTGCATTTAACTTTTTTGTTTTCCTAAATTTAAAACAGGAATTCTTTTTTTTCAGCAAAAGATTTTATTAATTAAATTCCTTAGCCCTTGCACAGTCAGCATCTGAAGCCAAATCTACTGAAGTACAGCCTGTGAATAACCAGGAAACGGTCAGACACAGTAAAAGAAGATATTTTTTCATAGTGTATTCTCTATTATTATAAATGGAGACAAGATTACACAGGATAAAAAGTCTTCCTGATATGAATCAGCTCATGTTCTGCAAATAAATAAGTCATTCATGTAACAACTTTTTTCAGCCATAAGCAGCTTTACTTTATAAAGAAGATCCACCGCACCATCAGTTCATAGATACAGATTATCCCACGCACTGTTCAAACCAATCATTCAGTCCTTTTTCCTTGTATAAAAAGGTTGCGGGATTTAAAATAATATGAGTATTTTTAATGGAGAATTACAGTGTTTTCTCAGACATGTATCAATGCCGGAGTCAGAGTTTTAAAAGAAGAGGCTCAGGCTCTTTTGGATCTTGTACCAACTATTGGCGAGAATTTTGCCAAAGCCTGTCAAATCATGATGAACACCAAAGGTAAGGTTATATTAACCGGTGTGGGCAAATCAGGACATGTGGCAACCAAGATTGCCTCTACCCTGGCAAGTACAGGCACTCAGGCTTTCTTCGTGCAGGCAGGTGAAGCTGCACACGGTGATCTTGGCATGATAGGCAAGGAAGATTCTGTAATTGCCATTTCCAATTCAGGTGAAGGTTCTGAATTAAAGGTCCTAATTCCAATTTTAAAACGCCGTCAGATCCCTCTGATAGCAATTGTGGGAAATGTCGAGTCCTCTTTAGGCAAGGCTGCAAATGTTACCCTCTCAGCTCATGTTGAACGTGAAGCCTGTCCTCTTAATCTGGCTCCAACTTCAAGTTCGACTGCTGAACTTGCAATCGGCGATGCCCTTGCTGTAGCTCTAATTGAGGCCCGCGGTTTTACTGAGCGTGACTTTGCAATGAGCCACCCTGGCGGTGCCTTAGGCAGAAGACTTCTGGTTCACTGCCAGGATGTAATGCATAAGGGTTCTGAAATTCCTGTAGTCAATGAAAAGGTAACCTTAAAGGATGCCCTGTTTGAAATGACACAAAAGACACTTGGCTTTATCTGCATTGTTAACGACAGTCATGAACTTGTTGGTGTCTATACAGACGGTGATTTAAGACGCTCTCTTGAAAAGGGAGCCACCATCAGCGATGGCATCGCCTCACTTATGAGCAGGAATGTTCGCGGTATTGTAAAGCAGGAAACTCTGGCAGCTGACGCTTTAGCCATGATGCATAACCTTAAGATCAACTCTCTGGTTGTAACCGATGACAGCAACCACCCAATCGGTGCCTTTAATCTGCATGATCTGATGCGTGCAGGCATTATCTGACCGTCGTAACTTACAAAGGAACTTTTATGAGCCAAGATTTAAAGACTTTATTCACTGGAAAGGTTACTGTTGTAGGCGATGTCATGCTTGACAGCTACTGGAAAGGGCCGAGCAGCAGAATTTCTCCTGAAGCCCCTGTCCCTGTTGTAAGAGTTCAGGATAGGGAGGAAAGAGCAGGCGGTGCTGCCAACGTGGCCATCAATATTGCTTCTTTGGGAGCTCCATGTAACCTTGTAGGTATTGTCGGCGAGGATAAAAACGCTGAAATTTTAGAAAAGATCGTTCGCAGACACGGAATCAGTCCTGATTTTGTATTAACCGATGAACACCCTACCATTACCAAACTCAGAGTTTTAAGTCGCAATCAGCAGCTGTTGCGTCTGGATTTTGAAGACTCATTTTCCGATCTTGATGAGAGCAGGATCCTAAAATCCTTTGAAGACTCAATTAAGGATTCTAAAGTTGTGATCTTCTCAGACTACGGTAAAGGTTCCTTATCAAGCGTTTCAAAAATGATTGAGATTGCCGGCAGTAAAGGTATTGCAACTCTTATCGATCCTAAAGGAACCGACTTTGAGAAATACTCAGGAGCCACCCTGCTGACTCCTAATATGTCTGAGTTTGAAGCTGTTGTCGGCAAAGTCAGAAATGATGACGATTTAGAGCAGAAGGCACTGGCTCTAATCGAAAAATGCAGATTAAAGATGCTTCTGGTTACACGTTCTGAAGACGGTATGTCCCTTGTAAGACCAGGAATGAAGGCTGTTCATCTGCCAACTTATGCCCGTGAGGTTTACGATGTAACAGGTGCCGGCGATACTGTTATCGGTACTCTTGGAACCTGTCTTGCTGCAGGTCTTGATATTGTTACAGCCTGCGAATACGCAAACTGCGCTGCAGGAATTGTTGTAGGAAAGATTGGTACTTCAACTGCAACTCCTGAAGAGCTTATGACTGCACTTGGAAAAAGCTCCCCTGATATGGACAATGGAATTGTCTCTGAAGATGAACTTTGCAAACTGGTTCGCAGATTACAGAGCGAAGGTCAGACTGTCGTCATGACCAACGGCTGCTTTGACATTATTCACCCTGGTCATGTCACCTACTTAAAGCAGGCTCGTGCCCTTGGCAACAAACTTATCGTCGCTGTAAACTCTGATGCATCAGTAACAAGACTTAAAGGTCCTGAAAGACCAATTAACACTCTTGAGGACAGAATGACTGTTCTCTCTGCGCTTGGAAGCGTCGACTACGTTGTATCTTTTGATGAGGATACTCCTCAGAAACTTATCTCAAGAGTACTGCCGGACATTCTGGTTAAAGGCGGTGACTACAAAGTTGAGGAGATTGCAGGTCATAGGGAAGTTCTGGCAAACGGCGGCAAGGTTATCATCATTCCGTTTGTTGACGGCTGCTCTACTACCTCGATTGTTAAAAAGATCAGAGCTCAAAGTTGATTTTGACAGGAAATACAATGGCAGAACAATCGATTACCATAAATCCGGGCATTACACAGATAAATTATCCTACAGCAAGAGCTCTGATTGACTCCGGACAGTGCCTTTTAATTGATGTCAGAGAGAAAGAGGAATATGACAGCGGATTCATATCACCTGCTGTAAACCTTTCTGTAAATGATATCAGCAGAGAAACTGCCCTGAAGATTGCTCCTGATAAGTCAAAACCTATCATCATCTACTGCAGGACAGGACGCAGAACTAAGGATGCAGCTAAAAAGCTTATTGCCCTTGGTTATTACTATGTTCTTGATATGGGTGGGATCATGAACTGGCCCTATTCAGTTACCTATCCATAAAGTTCCACCAAATATTCTGATTCAACGATAAAAAAGACTCTCAAATAGAGTCTTTTTTATTGTGTGCTCAGCATTAGCTCAAATAAAACAAAAGCCCCCAATCCGTCTCCAGACTGAGGGCTTAGAATTTCTTTCTAAAACTTAATTACTTAGTTTCAACGTCTAAAGCTTTTAAGTTCCAGATGTCACGAGCATAGTCGTGCATTGATCTGTCTGAACTGAAGATACCCATAGTTGCAGAGTTGATCATAGCAGCCTTTGCCCAGCGTGCCTTATCCTTGAACATCTGCTGTGCTCTCTGATGTGCATCCTTGTATGATGCAAAGTCAGCAAGTACCAGGAATGGATCGCCTAAGTTGAGCAGAGAATTCTTGATTGAAGATAATGCACCTGGCTCACCTGGTGTGAAGTAGTCAGTATCCAGCCAGTCAATAACTGACTTTAACTCATGGTTTGCATTGTAGTAATCCCATGAATTGTAGCCCCTAGCCTTCAGTTCCTGAACTTCTTCTACTGATAAACCGAAGATGAAGTTGTTCTCAATGCCAGCCTTCTCAACGATTTCGATATTTGCACCGTCCATGGTACCTAAGGTTAAGGCACCGTTCATTGCAAACTTCATGTTTGAAGTACCAGAAGCCTCATAACCTGCAGTTGAAATCTGCTCTGAGATATCAGCTGCTGGAATGATCTTCTCAGCAAGGCTTACACGGTAGTTAGGCAGGAATACAACCTTTAACTTGCCCTTGATGCGCAGGTCGTTGTTGATCTTGTTGCCAACAGCGTTGATAGCATAGATGATGTCCTTTGCCAGGGTGTATGCAGGAGCTGCCTTTGCACCGAAGATAAATACCTGAGGTACGATATCCTGATCAGGGTTCTCAAGCAGGCTCTTGTACAGAGACATAATGTATAAAAGATTCAGATGCTGTCTCTTGTACTCGTGCAGACGCTTTACCTGAACGTCAAACATTGCGTTAGGATCTACATCAACACCAACAAGTTCCTTAATGGTCTTTGCAAGAACTACCTTGTTGTCATGCTTAATCTTCATGAAACGTTCCTGGTAATCCTTCTTATCGGCGTAATCCTTTAACTTGTCACACAGATCAAGGTGTAATGGCCAGTCCTTGCCGCTAACCTCGTTGTATAACTCAGCCAGACCCTTGTTGCATGCCAGTAACCAGCGGCGTGGAGTTACACCGTTTGTTACGTTGCAGAACTTGGTAGGCCACAGCATGTTGTACTCTGGGAACAGGTCTTCCTTAACAAGCTTTGAGTGGATCTTAGCAACACCGTTAACCTTGCCTGAAGTGATAACGCACAGGTTAGCCATGCGAACCTTGCGAACAGGACCTTCCTCAATAACTGAAAGCTTAGCCTTCATTTCATTGTTGCCAGGCCACATGTGCTCAACGATTCCGTTTAAGAAGCGATAGTTGATTTCATAGATGATCTGTAAGTGACGTGGTAACAGTTTCTCAAAGATGTATACAGGCCACTTCTCTAATGCTTCTGGAAGCAGAGTGTGATTGGTGTAGTTGAAGGTCTTTGAGGTGATATCCCAAGCTGCATCGAATGATAAGCCTTCCTCATCAATTAACAGTCTCATTAACTCAGGGATTGCAATTGTAGGATGGGTATCGTTCAGCTGAATAACGATCTTCTTTGCAAACTCAGAATAATCGTGGTGATGTGAACGGTTGTAGCGACGCAGAATATCACGTAATGAACATGCACAGAAGAAGTACTGCTGTGTTAAACGTAATTCCTTACCTGCTTCGGTTGAATCGTTAGGATACAGAACCTTTGAAACAGTTTCTGCAAGTGACTTTTCAGCCTGTGCGTCAACGTAGCCGCCAGCATTGAATACGTCCCAGTTGAACTGCTCTGTAGAACGTGACTCCCACAGACGCAGGATTGCAACTGATGATCCACGGTAGCCAACTACAGGAATATCCCAAGGCACACCTTTGATGATGTTAGATGGATGCCATACTGAGCTTACAGTGCCGTCAGGTGCAGTCTGTGTATCAACATAACCGCCTAATGGTACGTTCTGTACTGATTCTGGACGGCATACTTCCCATGGACAGCCATACTCACGCCATGAATCAGGACGCTCTACCTGCTTGCCGCCGCGGATTTCCTGACGGAACAGACCGTTCTCATAGTGAATACCGTAACCTACACATGGGTATTTGCATGTTGCAAGTGAATCCATGAAGCAGGCAGCCAGACGGCCTAAACCGCCGTTACCTAAAGCCATATCTGGCTCTTCTTCACAAACTTCATTGATGTCTAGACCAAGTTCCTTTAATGCATCACGTGCAATATCGAACTTCTCTAGGTTGGTCAGATTGTTGATTGTTAATCTGCCCATTAAGAATTCTGCTGATAAATAGTGAACAGCGCGGGTGTCATTCTTAGCATGAGTCTCCTGGGTATCTGTCAGACGACCGAAGATGTCCTCGTTGCAAGTTGCAACTACAGCCTGCCACCAAGCTAATTTGCTAGCCTTTGCTGGAGAGGTACCGATTGTGGTACGCAGATGGTTTAAAACTGACTCTTTAAACTTCTCTACATTTGCCTTGTAGTCGTTTGAAGATACAGTAGCTTTGCTGTTACCAGTCTTGGCAGCAGTTTTCTTTGGGGTATTTTTAGTTACCATAAAATAATTTCCTCATTAACTCCCAGTGAAACCATTATAACAGAGCAAAAAATGCTGTTCATATTCTGATTATTACACAATATTAAACTTAAAACTCATTTTTTAGAATTTTAATTCATCAGGAATAGGTAAATTCATATCCAGATCACGCGGACGCTGTTTGCTCTTTCCTTCCTTGAATGATTTCATTCCCATTACCCAGGCCAGAACCTGTGCTACAGCCTTAAATAAGCCACGCGGGATCTCACAGTCAAGATCGGTTGTATAGTATAAAGAACGGGCAAGCGGAGGCAGCGGAACAACAGGAACTTCAGATTCTCTGGCAATTTCCTTGATTTTTTCGGCAATCTCATCTACACCTTTTGCAACCACTAATGGTGCAGTTGTGCCGTCAGGATCATATTTCAGTGCAACCGCATAATGGGTAGGGTTGGTTACAACCACGTCAGCCTCTGGGACATTTTTCATCATGCGTCTTGCTGCCATCTGATACTGCAGCTGCTTTATCTTTCCCTTAATCTGAGGGTTACCTTCAGTATCCTTAAATTCATCCTTGATCTCCTGCTTGCTCATGCGCAGCTGTTTGATGTAATTCCATTTCTGGTATGGCACATCAAGTAAAACTATCGGACAGAGAGAACAGACAATAATTACCATGAACTGGAATAAAAGTTTTATAGCCTGTCTGATAGATCCTATAGGATCAATGTATGACAGGCTCATCACCTCAGCCATGCGACCTGAAAGCGCAAAGTAACAGAAAGATCCGATGAAGGCTACTTTGAAGATACCTTTTATAAGTTCAACGATAGCATTTAAAGAAAAGATCCTGCCTATTCCCTTTATTGGATTTAACTTACTGAATTTAGGCTGAAGAGCCTCTTTTGAAAAGTTGTAGCCGCCGATAAAGACTGAACCTGCTATGGCGCAGACAAAGACTACAAATGAAATGCCTATCAGGGGAATGGCTATATCTAAAAGATTTTCGATGAGAAGACGCTGACTTTCGTCTTCTGAAAAGATCTGCTCTCTTGTTAATGTGAAGCTGTTTAACATGATCTGGCGCATTCCCTTGCCTAAGAATGAGGAAAACGCCCAGATGGACAGCACACCGGCTAACAGAACAAAGAAAGTGCCTGCCTCTTTAGAGCGGGGAACCTGTCCCTTCTTTCTGGCATCGTCCAGTTTTTTACTGGTCGGTTGTTCTGTTTTATCGTCGGTATCTGCCATAGACTAGTCTAACATCTCTGCCTTGTCGCCGTTGTCTTCAATCCACTGACGTCTGTCAGCAGCTCTCTTCTGAGACAGCAGAAGATCCATAATAGCAAAAGTGTTCTCATCTGCATCAGAGGTTAAGGTAAGTTTCTTTAAACGTCTTGATTCAGGAGCAAGTGTGGTTTCACGCAGTTGGTCAGGATTCATCTCACCTAAGCCCTTGAATCGCTGGATCACAATATTGTCCTTCTTGATGCCCTTTCTTATGAACTGCTTCTGCTTTGCATCAAGTTCAGCCTCATCAATTGCGTACTCTTTGTATTTGCCGGCATCAATTCTGAATAAAGGAGGACAGGCCACATAGATATGACCTTCTCTTACAAGCCTTGTAAAGTGCTTTACAAACAGACAGCACAACAGGGTGCCAATATGCAGACCATCACAGTCAGCATCTGCAAGAATGCAGATCTTGTCATAACGGAGGCCTTCTAAAGTATCTGCATCAGGATCAACACCGATTGCAATTGAGATGGCACGAATTTCTTCAGACTCCATGGCTTTGGAGGCTGAAGTCTCCCATGTATTCAATATCTTTCCGCGAAGAGGAAGAATTGCCTGATAGCTTGAATCTCTTGCCTGTCTTGCTGAACCGCCAGCAGAGTCACCCTCTACGATAAAGAGTTCACAGCGGCTTGGATCAGATGAGGTGCAGTCAGTAAGTTTACCCGGCAGTGCAGGACCTCTTGTGGTCTTTTTGCGCTCAACAACCTTGGCACTGCTCTCTCTGTCCTTGGCAGCTTCAATAATGGTGCTGGCAATAACCTTTGCTGTATTTACATTTGAGTTCAGCCACAGGGAGAAACGGTCTGAAACGATCCCCTGCACGATTGAGGCAATATGTCTTGATGACAGTTTTTCCTTGGTCTGTCCTGCAAACTGAGGATCTCTCATTTTCAGAGACAGCACATATGAACAGTGTGACCAAACATCATCAGCTGTGATCTTTAAATTGCGTGGCAGAAGATTCTGTAAATCACAAAACTCCTTTATGGCATCTGTAAGACCTGCTCTGAAACCATTGACATGAGTTCCGCCATCCACGGTTGGGATCAGGTTTACAAAAGACTCACCTATTGTGTGTGCTCCAGAACCTTCAAGTTCCCAGGCTACAGCCCACTCAAGTTCCTCATCCTCGCCTTTGACCTCTCCGAAGAAAGGTGGGTTAGGCTCAACAGTTCTGTTTTCAATCTGAGTTAAAAGATAATTCTGTAAATTTCCGTTGTATGACCAGCTCTCTGAGGTGTTTCTGATCTTATCCTCAAAATTGATGGTTAAACCTTCACATAAAACAGCCTTGGCTTTGAGCAGGTGCTTTAACAGGGCCACATTGAACTTTGGATCATCAAAATAAGGTTCATCAGGCCAGAAGTGTACAGAGGTTCCGGTATCCTTTTTAGCACAGGTGCCCACCTGGGTTAAATCCTGAGTTTTATTGCCGCCTTCATAGGTGATCTGATAGACAACACCATCTCTTTTTACAGTGGCAACAAGCTTTCTGGACAGAGCATTTACAACGGATACACCCACACCGTGCAGACCACCTGAGAATTTGTAGGAATCCGAATTGAATTTTCCGCCTGCATGCAGTCTGGTTAAGATAAGCTCAATTGCGGGTATCTTTTCTTCAGGATGCAAATCGACAGGCATGCCACGGCCGTTATCGGTCACTTCCAAAGATTCATCTTCGTATAAAACGACATCAATCCTGCTTGCAAATCCTGCTACAGCCTCATCAACACTGTTGTCGATGACTTCCATGCCCAGATGATTAGGATTCTGGGTATCAGTATACATACCAGGTCTTCTTCTGACAGGTTCAAGACCTTTTAAAACTTCAATGGAGGCGCCTGAATAATCTTTTACATTGTCTGACATATGATTCTTTTTATGCTTTGAAATAAATCTTTTGAAATGATTTTTGTAGGTTCTTTTCTGCTATGAATACGGTAATAATAGCACAAAGAGCAGATTTACGTTAGTAATGGCAAGTCTTTGAAGACAGATATGAACTCTGTGTCTTATAAATACTTTTTGATTCTGAAAAATTATGACTACAGATACGGCCTGGGCCTGCATGAATTCTGAACCTTACAGGCTATTTTCAGACAAACAGTAAATACAAACTTGATATCAGTGAACTGTTTGAAGTTCAGGATGAACTGATAAAGCAGAAATCTTCCTTATAAAGCTCAGTGCATATTCAATTAAGTAGAAAATATCTACCTTCACAGTTAAAAAAACTGAATTCTACATTCTAATCAGACTGTTTTCTTTTAGAACGGCTACATGGCCTGCAGCTGTCCCTAATCAGTCGTAACTCACTAATAAGCTGGTGTCCTTTCAATTCTTAGAAAAGTACGGAAACTGCGTTTCCCTACAGGTCGTAACTCACCTATAAACAGGTGACCCTTCAATAAACTGCCATATAACGGCAACTGAAATTGCCCAGTCGTAACTCACCTATAAACAGGTGCCCCTTCAATTTAATGGTGACATTTCAAAATGGGATGTATCTAAGTCGTAACTCACCTACAAACAGGTGACCTTTCAATGGGTATAGTGTCTCACACCACGAATGCGATGAGTCGTAACTCACCTATAAACAGGTGACCCCTCAATAGTACCACGTTTGAGGCCTTTGTAAATGCCTGCTGTAGCACATATTTCGCCATTGACAGAGGTTTTCTCATATTTTCTAAAGATTTTCTGAATTAAATGAGAATAATACTGTTTAAACAGCATAAGAAAGCGATCGCCGAAGGTTATGTTTTTATAATTGCAGATATCTGAAAATTTCCTGTAATATTTCAAAAAGTAAGGTCTGATACAAAACCGGCATGAATGAGATGACAGACAGGTCCCGAAATTTTGTATTTTTATTCTTTAAATTCATAAAGATGACTTAAAAGGAACCAGCATATATCTGGTAATCGGTGCAGTAATTACTCGCATTTAATAATGAAACTGTTTAATGCTTCTGTTCAGAATAACTTTAATTTACGCCATGTCTGATTATGTCTTACTGAATGTCATTGATTTTTATATAAGCTTAAAGGTTACCTTGGCCCTGAGACCGCCCTCTTTTCTGTTCTCAAGAACAATCCTGGCACCGATTTCATCACATGCTGACTTTACAATTGAAAGTCCAAGACCTGTACCCTCAATTTTTGCTGTATCTCCACCAACTCTGTAAAAGGCGTTGAAGACTTTTGTCAGATCATCTGCCGATAATCCAGGACCTGTATCCTCAACAAAGACAGTAATATCATGATCCTGTTTTACGCAGCTCAAATCGCACTGTCCGCCTTTGGGAGTGTACTTTAATGAATTACTTACAAGATTTGAAATAATAGTCTTGACACTGGACCTGTCTGAATAAAGAGAGACTGTGCAGTTTCCGACAAGCCCAAGATCAATGTCGTTGTCATCAGCTAGTGATCCAAGATCATCAATAATTTCCACAAACAGCGACTTTACATCAAAATTCGTATAGTGAAGCTCTCTGCCGCACTGGGAACGTGCATATGCCAGAAGATCATTGGTCAGTTTTCTCTGTCGCGAAATGGCAAGCTTTAACTGATGAACCTTATCTGCCTCATCCTCTGGCAGGATATCCTCTTTTAAAGCCTGAGCCTGAAGTGAAATTGCTGTAAGCGGGGTTCTCATTTCATGAGCTGCATCTGCGATAAATCTGCGCTCGTTCTGCAGAGCTCCAGCGGTCTTTGAGAAAAGTCTGTTAATTGAATCAATGAAAACATCAAGCTCGGATGGCAAGGTGTGCCCTGTAACAGGAGTGAGATCACTTTCGCGTCGCATATCAAGCTCTCTTGCCAGTCTTTTTACAGGCAGGAACATGATGTTTACAAAAAGAATTACGCAGGGAATATAGATTGCAATGAGCAGCAGGAACTCAAACAGAGAGCTGATTAAAGCCTGATTTACCAGAGCCTCCATAAGCTCAAACGGTCTTGCCACCACAAATCTTACGCCGGCTCTGTTGGTTGCCACATATGCTCTTACACGTCTGTCGTTAATTAAAACTGAATATAAGCCGTCATCGATTCCGACGGGAAAATAGAAAGTCTCTCCAGGTTGAGCATACACAGGAGCAATAATGATTTCCTGATGCTTGTCAAAGAGATCATTTAAGGATGGAATTGGCAGGAACGAGCGTTCAAACTCATGGCGCAGCATCAGATTGCCTTTGAAATCACGAAAGAGACGTCTTCTGAAGTTTGGTCCTTCCCACGATTTTGGCAGCATCATGTCATAGTTGATAATGACACCTGCAATCTGAGCGAGCTCCTCGTCCACATAAAAACCGATTTCATTCATGGCCTTATTGTAGGAGCGATAGCAACTGAAGCCTGTATAGAGAATTCCAATACAGGCCAGAACCATACACAGCTTGAAACGAAGGGAACGGACTAGTTTCCTTTGACGACTTTCCACCCCACACCTCTGACGTTTTTAATATTAGAAGCTCCAACCTTTTTTCTTAGGTTGTGAATGATAAATTCAATTGCGTTTGATTCAACTTCCTCTCCAAAAGCGTAGATCTTGTCCTCAATTGCCTCTCGGGACAGCACTGCGCCGGGACGTCTTAAAAGAGCCTCCAAAAGAGCATATTCTCTTGAGGTTAGAGGATGAACACTTTCACTGCCGTTTTCGTCCTTTACTTTCACCTCATGAGTTACAGGATCAAGTGTCAATGCTCCGTTTGACATCAGCACGGTATCATTTGAGACTGTGGATCTGCGTGTAACCGCTCTTATTCTTGCTAAAAGCTCTACAAGATCAAAAGGTTTTACAACATAATCGTCAGCACCGATATCAAGACCTAAAACTCTGTCATCAAGACCGTCACGGGCTGTAATAATAATTACAGGAGTGGAAATATTTTCGCTGCGCCACATTTTGAGCAGCTGTACACCGTCAATTCCCGGCAAGCCCAAATCCAGAAGAATACAGTCATAGCCTATATCCTGCGGTGCATACTGAGCCTGTCTGCCGTCAGCAATACAGTCAACAGCATAGGCACTTGATTTCAGTCCGGATTCAATTGCCTTGGAAATTAAAGGATCATCTTCAACCACCAGGATACGCATACTCTCTCCTTTGATTTAATACTTTTACATAAGCCTGATTTAAAGCCTCAGTAAATAAACAGATGACAGCTCTTTTACCGTCAGGCTGTTCATGCCTTTATTGACTGTGATGTGATCTGTTATTGTGAGCTGTTATAAAGTAATCATCACAGGCTGTTTTTATATTTTAGGCTCTTCTGTATTTATTATCCGCAAAAAGACTTAGGATAAATTTAGACTGACGTTTTTTTTCTGTAAAAAAAACATGATTTTTTGTCAGCTGAATCTGTCTTAAGTCAGAATTTTTACAGCATCAGTCCTTTCTGAAAAATTCAACAATCCTGCAGACTTCTTTCTCAAAATCGTCATAGCCGTGAGAGCCGCCGTCTTTTAGAGAAAATCCGCCCACACCACCACGCATAAAGAATTTTAAGGCATATGTATAATCGAGAACCTCATCGCCAGCCTGTAAAAACACACTGGCATTTTTAAGACTGAACTTAGGCAGTAGAGCCTCTAAAGATTCAATATACTCAAGATCACTCTCTTCAATTTTAAACTCATGTCCTGTATCAAAGTTCTTTAAAACCGTACCAAGATAATTGTTGTCCCTTACAAATTTTGAAGGATACAGACACGGATTGACAAGAGCCACCTTAAGGTTGTATCTGATGCTGAGCAGCATTGCCATAAAGCCGCCTAAAGAACTTGCACACAGGCAGAGCTGTGGATCATCCTTTAAAAGCTCTTTAATCTGTACATCAAGCTCTTCCATGGCAGTTTTTAAATTGTCAGAAAAATCCAGTGAGACAAATCTGATATCCTTGTAGTTCTTCTCAAGTTCAGCTTTCATGATTTGAGCCTTCTTAGCCTTAGAACTTGAACAGAAACCGTGTATATACGCAATGATCATGATATGTGTCCTTTTACAGAGTGCTCTGAACCGACAGTGCACAGATTTAAGAGCTGAGAACTGCTTTGAGCTGATACGGTTATTATCCTACATACTCAAATGATATAGGCAAGAGTAAAAAAGATCTATGCTCAAAGTGCAAATATGTAAATGTCCCTGAAGGTAACACACTGAATTTTTTAACGCAGAGAAAAGGCAGGCTCAGGCATTATGTTTATGAACTGAACGCAGAAATTCTCTGACGGACAGCTGAACAGGCTGACTGTTACAAATAAGGTGACTGTTAGATGATAAAAAGGCTGTCTTTTAAGTTAGTAGCCATCAACATCCAGGTTCGGAATAAAAATGTTGTTATCAAGACGGAATACCTTTGTATCAACTGAGCCGTCAGGATTGAATGAAAGATAACGCCATCCTGGTGGCAGAAGATCAAGAGCAAAATCATTTGATCTTGGGGTAAACTGAATTGAGGTTGACGGTGTGGCGATATACCGGATACCGCGCTCTATAGTATCAAACTCCTGGTGAATGTGACCTGTTATCACACACCGGACATCATTTATCCTGTGGATATAGGTGTTGAATTCATCAAGATTATGCATAGTCTGTGTATCAAGCCAGGCTGAGTTTACCAGAAGTGGCATGTGGTGAACGAGCAGAGCCATATGCTGTGATGGTGAGCGGCGTGAGCAGTAGGCCGCGTAATCGAGCTGCCTGCGCTGTATCCAGCCATGGGGAACAGCATAAACCTCAGAATTCAGGAATACAAACTGCCATTTTGGAGTGATAACGTTTTTAGCGATGTTTACACCCATCTTTTCAAAGATACGGTACATCAGAGGACCGTCATCGTGATTTCCCGGCAGAAAAAACACAGGTTTATCAAGAACACGGATGATATTGGCAAAATGCTGATATGAAGTTGCAGAATAATCCTGCGAAATATCACCTGTAAAGGCAATAAAATCGTAGTCAAAGTTCTGTGCGCGCACAGCTTCAACAACCGCCTTAAAACTCTCTGAAGTGTTGACTCCGAGCAGATCCTTGCTCTCATCTGCAAAAAGATGACAGTCGGTCAGCTGCAGTACTCTTACAGTACCATCTGACAATGTCGGAGTGATGTATCTTGGGGACATTTCTTATCCGTTATATGCCTGTAAATATTTCAAAAGGTGTAAATTTTTATCTTTCTTTTAAATTAAGATAAATAGCATCTGTATGCAGATTATTATAGAAAAAAAGTTTTAGAAATAACTTTACCGACCACGCATTTAAAAAAATCTGATATAAATGAACAAATATGGGGAACCGGACCTACTTTTTCTTAAAAAAGAATAAGTTAGTCCGGAGATTTTATAGAAATGATCTTATTTTTGGATAATAAATTATCGAATTTGTGAGCTACCCGGCATTATTTCGTAAACGTTTTAAGAATTGACTCCTTTTCGAGCAGAAGATGCTGAATTGCAATAATTGCCACAGAGTTGTGAATGCGCCCGTTTTTGATGTTCTCATAGGCATCCTTTAAACCTGCCTTGAATACTCGGATATCCTCACTTTCAATTTCAAGTCCGCCGTGTTTCTCAAGATGAGAGAGATCGGCATCTGCAATGTAAAGAGTTACAAGTTCCGATGCTCCGCCTGGTGTCGGATAGTCTGAGGTTACATAATGCAGCTGATCCTCTGTAAGATTAAGTCCGATTTCCTCTCTGACCTCACGTATTGCAGCCTGAACTCTGCTTTCACCAGGATCAATGATACCTGCCACAATCTCAATGAGCCATGGACTTTGCTCATCCTTAAGAGCACCAGGTCTGAACTGTTCGATTAAGGCAATTTCATCTGTCTTTTTGTCCCAGGCCAATACTGCCACTGCATCAGAATCGCGCTCAAAGATTTCCCTGTCAACAACCGGAGATTCGGTACCGTCAAATCTTTTGTAGGAAACAAGATATCTGTCAATTGCAAAATATCTTTTAAAAACTCTTTCTTTTTTATGAATGGTTACATCTTTGATTGTGAATCTAGGTGCAAACAAATTATCATTTTCGTTCATATGAGACGATCCAAATTAAGCTAAAATATTCAAAGGTAAAATTATCGGAGCAAACCAAAGATGTCAAAGCTTCTTCTAAAAAACGCAGTAATTGTCACCCCAGAGCGTATTATACGCAACGATCTTCTCATTGAGGACAGAATCATCACAAAAATCGACAGAGATATCAGCTGTGATGATGCAAGGGTGATTGACTGTCATGAATATGTGGTGCTGCCAGGTCTGATTGATGAGCATGTACATTTCAGACAGCCGGGAATGGAACAGAAAGCCACCATTTATTCAGAATCAAGGGCCGCTCTGCTCGGAGGTGTCACCTCTTATCTTGATATGCCGAACAATAATCCGTCAACCTGCACCATGGAGCTTTTAAATGCAAAAAAAGCTCTTGCCTCTAAAGATTCTGCTGCAAACTACGGTTTCTATCTTGGAGCGAACGACGACAACTTAGAGGAGATAAGAAAGGCTCCTGTAAGGGAAATTGCCGGTATCAAGGTTTTTATGGGTTCATCGACCGGTAACCTTCTGGTGGACAGATATGAAAAGCTGATGCCTATCTTTGAAAGTGCCAGAACCATCATCGCTCTTCACTGTGAGGATACAGCCACCATTTTAAAAAATGAAAAGACAGCAAAAGAGCATTACGCAGACAGTGTGCCCTTCTTTATGCATCCTGTTATCAGAAACAGGGACTGCTGCATAAAATCCACAGCTCTTGCCATTGAAATAGCTAAACAGAGCGGCGCGAGAATTCATATCATGCACATTTCCACCAAAGAGGAAGTGCAGATGCTAAGTGAACTTAAATTCGGCAATGTTGTAAACAGACAGATTTCCGGAGAAGCCTGTATTCCTCACCTGTTCTTCTCAGAATCTGACTATCAGCTAAAACAGGGCTTTTTAAAGTGCAATCCTGCCGTAAAGACCGAGCAGGACCGACTTTCACTTGTACAGGCTGTAGAAAACGGTATTCTGACTACTGTAGGTACTGATCATGCTCCTCATGAACTGTCAGTAAAGACAGGGCCATACTTTAAGTGTGCTTCGGGAATGCCTTCTGTACAGTTCTCGCTGCTGGCACTGCTTGATTTGTGGAAGAGAAAGGAAATTACCCTTGAGACTATCGCAAAGGTCACCTCACAGAATGTGGCCGACCGTTTCCATATTAAAAACAGAGGCCGTATTGCTGAAGGTTACTATGCTGATCTTGCTGTAGTTGATCCAAACAGAAGGACTTCTGTTACAAAAAGTCTTATTGCCTCTAAATGCGGGTGGTCACCATTTGAGGGACACTCTTTTGCCTCCTCTGTAGTTCATACAGTTGTCAACGGCAGTTTATGTGTTGAAAACGGCGTTATTACAGATACAGGATCTGCAATGCCACTGGAGTTTGACAGGTAACTTTAGTTTGACTGGTATAGAGGATCTTAATCAGAACCTGTACGGATATTCGTACGGGTTCTGTTTTTATAAGGCTTAATCTGGAAAGCTTCTGATTAAAGAGGTAAGCTCAGAAAAGGAATCAAAACTGTAATCATAGTTTAATTCTTCAGGAGCCATTCTGTTATAGCCGTAGGTAAAGAAGACCGTGGTCATCCCCGCCCTGTTGCCAGCTTCTATATCATTGTTTGAATCGCCCACCATCACAGCGTCCTTTCTGTCCACGTGTAACCTGTCGAGCACATAGTCAAGAGGTCTTGGATCTGGTTTACGCTCAGGAATAACCTCACCGCCTAATATAAAGTCAAAACAGTCTTTAATGCCCATATAGCCTAAAAGAGGCAATGCAAACATCTGAGGTTTGTTGGTTACAACAGCAAGTTTTATTCCACGCTGTTTGAAGTACTCAAGACCTTCCTTTACCCCTTCATAGAGGTTGTAGTCACGGCAGAGACCTTTTGTATATTCCTCATTAAAGACTTCTCTCGCTCTCTTTAACAGTGAGGCATCAACATCCTTTAGCTCCACATCAAAGCGGCCTGCTATCACACGGGCTAAAAGCATATTCACGCCATTGCCGACAAATCCTTTGGTAGTTTCCACTGAAGGAGGAGTAAGACCTATGGCAACAGCACTTTTTGACGCTGCTATTGCCAGCTGCGGGATTGTGTTGGCAAGTGTTCCGTCAAGATCAAACAGAAGTGCGCAAGGCAGTTTATCTAGCTTTGGCATTAGTTTTCAAGGGCCTTATGCAATGCACTTAATGCCTGTTTTTTGTCAGATGCACCAAAGAAAGCCGAGCCTACAACAAAAATATCGGCACCAAAAGATGCGATCTGCGCGATATTGCTGTCCTTTACACCACCGTCAACCTCGATGCTGATGTCACAGCCGTCATCCTTTGCCATCTTCCTGACATCGGCTACCTTGGTCAGTGTGGCTTTGATTGTCTTCTGTCCGCCAAATCCTGGGTTTACAGTCATAATAAGAACAAAGTCCAGTTTCTCCCAAAGATATCTTAACATCTGAGGAGGAGTGGCAGGATTTAAGGCAAGACCTGCCTTTACGCCCTTTTCTCTGATGTAAGTCAGCATTCTTTCAGTATGAATGCAGGCTTCAGGATGGAAAGAGATCCAGTCAGCACCGGCTGACGCATAGTCATCAATAATATTTTCAGTTACAGGTGAGACCATCAGATGCACGTCAAACACCGCATCAGGGAACTTCTTTCTCATGGCCTTTAAAAAGGCCGGACCAAAGGTCATATTAGGTACAAAGTGATAATCCATCACATCAAAATGAATTACATCCACACCTTCATCAAGAGCTTCTCTAACGTCTTTCTCAAGATTTAAAAGATCAGCTGACAGGATTGAACCTGCGATTAAAAATTTCTTTGTGTTCACTTATTGCATTCTCATTTCAGACTGGACTTTTTCAAAAGATTTTGCAAATGAGCCGTGTGCTCTTAAAAAGCCCGGCAGAATAGCAGCTCTTGAAACAGCCTCTTTAGCGGTTAAAAAATCTCCCATGATCAGGACATGCCATGGAACACCATTGCGTAAAGTGGTGTAAATCCAGTATCTGCCCTCGACATAGTCAGCTGCCTGTAACAGCGGAGCTCTGTTGCGCCCTGCCAGCACCTGCAGAGTATAGTGACGCGGATTCTTTTTTAAAAGTTCATCACTTGCACCTGGAACTGGAGCGCTTCTAGGGCGGGCATGTGAATACCCTTTTCTGGCAGCTTTTTTTGCAGAGGCTGTTTTACCGGTATCAGTCTTTGCAGTTTTACTCTGCCCCCTGGCACTGTCTTTTTCTGACTTTGACTGTTCATCCTTCAGAGCCAGAACATCAGCTTTCTTCTTGAGTTCAGCTTCCTTTAGAGCCTTCTGTTCTAAAGCTTTCTTCTCTTCTATTGCTTTGTTCTCTTCTATTGCCTTCTGGGCTGCATCCTCTTTTGCAATTTTATCCCTGAAAAGGACATTGTCCTCACGGCTTAAAGTCTCAGGCTCATTTGAGGCGTTGTCTGCCTTTGAGCCATTTGATTTATCAGCAGATGTTACACTGTCATCTGCAACAGTATCAGATGCCCTGTCGGCACTATTTTTTACAGATCCTGCCAATCCTTGCCTGGGACTGCCTGATTTGTCATCAGCCTCTTTCTTTTCAATCTCATCAAGAGTGCTACCATCTAAGGTTACAGACTTCTTGGTCTTTGCATCAGTTGTCTCTGCCTCAATACCGCCACTGACATCAGGCAGAAGTCCGCCATCGTCATTTACAGCATTTGAAGCATCCCCCTTAGGACCTTTTGCATTGATATCACTTACGGCACCGGCTGATACTGACAGAGGATCATCTATTGCAGTTGAACTGTTCACTCCTGCTGAACTGTTCTCAGTTCCTCTCTGTACAGACTCCACCGTCTGTGAAGTCTCAGTTTTCGGCTCAGATGACTTGCTAAAAATACCGTCAAGGATATCTGATCCTAAAAATACTGGTACAAGACAGGCCAGCACAATGACAATGCAGATCACTGAAATGAAAACTGCAACTGAGCTGTGTTTTTTCTTTTGACCTTTAACCGTCTTTGCCTCTGCTGAAACCTGTGGCTGTGATATCTTGTCGTCTTTTACCTGAATAGGATCATTCATAAGAGTCTCCGTTAATTTAATAACTCTGCCGATATTACCCTCACATGAAGCAAGTGCGTGAGGTAATTTTGGCAGAATCGTTTTATAAACCCTGTCTAACCGTGCAAATACAAACATCTGTTCACATAAGGCATTTGCCTCATCGATGGTAATTGCAGGGACATTAATTTCTTCAATTGACAGTCTGTCGCTGTTCTTTTCAGCTATTTTGGTCTGTACCCACAGAGGATGACCTGTTATCAGAAAAGAGAATCTGTTTTTTCCAAGATTATGCTCGTACAGGGAAATAAGTTCATCAAAGAATGAGCCTATGGCGCTGTCAGCATCATCAACAACCACTAAAAAGCGCTGTCTTACTGGAATGGAGAGTTTCTCAAAACTCTGATGGAGCGGTTCTGTATCATCCCACTTTTCATTAGGAGCAATCTGCTGCAGAAACAGCTGACGCAGCTGCTCACGGGTCAGTTCATCCTGACAGGGGATAAATACAGGTACAAGCTTGCTCTCAAGTTCATTAACCACCTGCTCACACAGGCTGGTTCTTCCGGATCCGGAGTCACCTGAGAGCATGACAAAGTTCTCTCCGTACAGGAACATGTCATGTATACGGGAGGCACAATCTAGCAATGACTTTGGAACAGAAAATCCCTGATGATGCATACTATGCCTTCATTCTCGCGATCAGAGTTCTTACCTCGTCGTCAGATACATCTGAGAAGATCCTGACTTCTCCAATACGTACCGGCAGTACATAGCGTATCACTCCATGACGGACTTTCTTGTCATGGCGCATGTGCTCGATAAAATCATCACCTGTCATCTTCTCAGGAATCACTGTTGGCAGTTTTGCTCTCTGACAGAGTTCGAGCATATCATCAAATTCCGCTTTGGTGATTAGTTTTCTGTCCAAAGCCAGAGCTGATGCTATCACCATGCCAAGACCTACAGCCTCACCGTGCAACCAGGTGCCAAATCCGAGATAGGCTTCAATGGCATGACCAAAGGTATGACCGTAATTTAAAATTGCCCTCAGACCATGTTCCTTTTCATCCTGTGACACAACTGATGCCTTAATCTCACAGCAGCGTTTTACTATGTGAGAGAGTGTGTCCAGATCATAGGTGAATACCTTTGAAACATGATCTCTTAAGTATGTAAAGAATTTCTCATCATAGATGATACCTGTCTTTACCACTTCGCCAAGACCTGCTGTCAGCTCACTCTCTGGCAGTGTTTTCAGACAGTCCAGATCGGCAATTACTGCTTTTGGCTGATAGAAGGCTCCTATCATATTCTTGCCAAGAGGGTGATTGATGGCAGTCTTGCCTCCAACAGATGAATCAACCATTGCAAGCAGTGTGGTAGGGATCTGCACAAAAGGAATGCCTCTCTGATAGGCAGAGGCGGCAAAGCCTGCCATATCACCGACGACACCGCCACCTAAAGCGATAACAGCTCCGTCACGGCCGAAATCCTTTTCCATAAGTGCAGTTAAAATCTGCCACCATGAGTCTACAGTCTTATATGCCTCTCCATCTTTGAGAACACACTGACTGACACTGAAATCATGCTCTTCAAGCTTAGCTTTGAGTTCCTCAAAATACAGCGGACCTACAGTGGTATTGGTAACCACCATTACATCTGTAACCTTTGGCAGAGCCTCTCTTATAAGCTCGCCATAATTCAGGTCAGTTCCGATGTAAATCGGATATGATCTCTGGCCTAAACCTACTGTTATAGTTTCCATGTCAGTTCCTTCAGTTTTGCCTTAATCTGTTCCACACAGTCATGCACATTGTGGTGACTTGAATCTACAGTAAAGTCACAGACTTCTCTGTAAAGAGGATCTCTTACCTTAAAAATGTCCTCAAGTCTTCTGCGTCTGTCATCAACAGCAATCATTGGACGGTTATTGTCCCTTAAAGTTCTTAAATACTGAGAATCAACATCTGCCATAAGGTACACTACAAGTCCGTTTTCCTTAAGGAGCCTGCGGTTTTCATCCCTGCCTATCACTCCACCTCCGGTGGCAATAACAGCGTCTACCTTAAGGCAGCGTTTTAAGACCTCTGTTTCAATATTTCGAAACTCTGTCTCACCGTCGTCCTCAAAAATAGCAGGAATACTCTTTCCTGCATACTTAACAATTTCCTCGTCTATATCCAGAAAAGGCCTTTCTGTCACCAGAGCAAGTGATTTACCGATGCTGCTCTTTCCTGATCCCATGGGTCCTACAAGAAAAAGTCTGTCTTTACATTCTAGGGTCATCTGCTTTCCGTTTTTTAATTTATTTGAATGAATTTTAACTCATTTTTGCGTTTTGCTGTACATGAGAAAACACTTTTTACATCCGATTTAAAAAAGAATTTCCAGGCAGCTTTATTTACTGAGTATTGCGACTGTCTTCTGGCTTTTATAAAAAAGGTCATTTAGAGCCATTTTGGCTAAATTTTGATAAAATGAGCCATCAGTTTTTTGAATTGAGGCTTTTTGTGCTTTTTAAATACGTTAAATTTGCCTTCTGGGCAGCTCTTTTTGGTACGGGAGTGTCAGGTGTGGCCGGAGCCGCTCTGTACTATCAGACCTTAGGTGATCTTCCGGATGTGGAACAGTTAAAGGAAGTTACCTTTGAAACTCCTATGAAAATTTACTCTGCAGACAACAAACTTATCGGTGAGTTTGGTGAAAGCAAGAGAATTCCTGTCGCCCTTGACAGGATCCCCTTAAAGATGAGACAGGCTTTTCTGGCAATTGAGGATACGCGTTTTTATGATCACAGCGGTATTGATCCTATAGGAATCGTCCGTGCTGCAATTGTGGCTGCAACATCCGCATCTGCAAAGCAGGGAGCCAGTACCATCACTCAGCAGGTGGCAAGAAACTTCTTTTTAACCAGAGAGAAAACCCTGAAAAGAAAAATTAAAGAGGTTTTTATCTCTCTGAGAATTGAACAGGTTCTGACCAAAGACGAAATCTTTGAGCTTTACCTCAACAAAATTGCATTAGGTCACCGCTCCTATGGGGTGGCCGCTGCCGCTCAGACCTATTACGGAAAAAACCTTGATGAATTAAGCTTAGGTCAGATGGCCACCATAGCTGGTCTTCCAAAAGCACCGTCATCGCTAAACCCGATTTCAAATCCTGAAAAATCAAGAGACCGCCGTCATCTTGTACTGGACAGAATGTATTCTTTAGGATTCATTACAGAGGATGAATACAAAAAAGCTGATGCAGAGCCTTACAAAGCAGAATTCCACGCAAGCAAGCTTGAGGCCTACGCACCATATGTGGCAGAAAAGGCAAGACAGCTGGCAATAGACAGATTCGGACCTTCTGCCTATACAGACGGTATCGAAATCTACACTACAGTTCTTTCAAAAGATCAGGAAGCAGCCCACGAGGCGGTATTCAGAGCTGTAAACGACTATGACAAACGTCACGGCTACAGAGGTTCTGTGGAAAACATCAGTTCCAAAAAAGCTGACAACGATAAGTTTGATCTTGATAAATACCTTTACTCTAAAGATATTTATCACTACATTCACCCTGCCGTGGTAACTGCTCTTGATGACAGGGCAGGCCTTTTACAGGCATACGGAAGAAAGGGACAGAACATCACCATCAGCTATCAGAACTTAAAATGGGCAGCCCCTTTCATCAGTGACAAAAGACAGGGTCCTACACCTAAAAAGGTTTCTGATGTGGCCAAAACAGGAGATCTTATCTTCTACAGCATCAATGATAAAAATGAGGCTGAACTGGCACAGGTGCCTGAAGTTGAAGCTTCAATAGTGGCTCTGAATCAGTACAACGGTGCTATTGTTGCCATGGTTGGCGGCTATGACTTTGCCAAAAGCAAATTTGACAGAACCACTCAGTCAACCCGTCAGACAGGTTCAAATTTCAAACCGTTCCTGTATTCAGCTGCTGTTGCCAAAGGGATCAACATCAACTCAATCTTCCAGGATGAACCAATAAGAACCTGGGATCCTGGTTCACGCACCTGGTGGGAACCTAAGAATTCTCCTAACCGTTATGACGGCCCAATGTCACTGCGTGAAGGTCTTGCCCGCTCAAAGAATGTGGTATCTATAAGACTTATCCGCCAGATTGGTGTTCATAATGTGGTTGAACATGTCGAAAAATTTGGTCTTAATGTTCCAAGATCACAGCAGGTTGAAGCTATGGCTTTAGGCTCTGTTGAAGTAACTCCGCTTGATCTGGTTACAGGATATGCAACCTTTGCAAACGGTGGTTACAAGATCGAACCTTACCTTGTTTCAAAAATTGTTAAAAATGGTGGCATTGTTTACCAGTACAATCCAAAGGTGGCAGATCCTTTGGCCCCTGATATTGTAAAAAACGGGATCAAACTTGAGTACGAGGATGGTTCAACCGTTCCTGACAATATGGCAACTCAGGTTCTGTCACATAAAAATGCCTATATCGTGGCAGACATGATGCGCTCTGTAATCTACGGAGGAGAGGGACTGTCTGGTCCTTACTGGGGAACAGGCTCCAGAGCATCTGCAAGTACAGGCAGAACTGACCTGCACGGTAAGACCGGCACTACCAACAATGTTCATGATGCCTGGTTCTCAGGTTTTAACGGCAATGTTGTCGCAACTTCATGGATGGGATTTGATACAGACAGAGATCTTGGTTGGTCCAGAACTCAGGGACCTGAGGGTGGAGCCTATTCTGCTCTTCCTATCTGGGCAAAATTTATAAAGATTACAGAGGAAGGGAAAGATCCTGCACCTCTGCCTGTTCCTGAAGGACTTGGCAAATGCACAAATGCAGGCATTACAGACTGGTGTATCACAGGTGGTACCTCTATTTCAGAAGAAGGAGAGCAGACTCCTGCAGATGAAAACCAGGAAAACGGTTCAGCCGATGCGGTTACTGAGGATAACTCAGGTCAGACAGAAGTTGATACCTCTGACATCAGTTCTGACAATATCTTCTAAAATTGTGTCACTGCAACTGTAAAACATAAGCAGTAACACTCCCTGATGTTAATAAAAGCACACTTTTGTGTGCTTTTATTATGAAATACACGAAAATTTCATAAAGATCAGAGAGCAGTCATCTTTTCAATAATACACTGATGAGTTTTACTCTCCCTGTCGTAGTTAATACCTACAAGTAAAACCTCTCCTCTGTAGTCCCTGAAGAACTGTGTGTAATTCTTCTCTTTTATCTGACTTATTGCTGACTGAGCTGTTTTATCGTACTTTAACTCCATCAGCAGTGCCGGTCTGTTAACCCCCTGTTTTGGCAGATATACCAGATCTGCAAAACCTTTTCCTGCAGGAAGTTCTCTTATGACGTTATAGATGTCTGAGGTACTCAGCAGCAGTGACAGTGAGATTACACAGGCAAGGGAGTTCTCGTCATTGTACGTAAGTATTGAGGTATGATCCTGATGTGCCTCATCAAAGACTTTTGCCACAGCCTCACAGTTTAATGTCCAGATGTCGTTTAAAAGCTCATCGGCCTTTTTTATTAGATCATATACTCCCGCATACTTTCTGTTATCCTTTACGCAGGTCTTAAACTCAAGCTTTATCTCCTCATTTGGAATGTGAACTGTATAGCCTAAACTCGTGGTTCCTTTGACTGCAAGATAGCCTAAATGAATCAGCAGAGTTAACACATCATCCTTTGAGTTGAAGGTCACCATATCATTGCTGAAGGTTGACACATCCACTGTGATGTCCTCTCCTGCCATCAGCCTTACAATATCATCTCTTAAGCCTTCCATGTTCATGTCTATGTAACTCTGCAGGCTTTCAAAGGTCTCTGTTCTGGTCCAGTAGCTTGAAAACTTTTTATATGTTGCTGCCTTTACGACAGAATTCGGATTGTAGATATGAGGCCCTCCTGTAAAAGAATATCCGTCATACCACTGTTTCATCATACTGAAATCTGCATCGTGCTGTTTACAGATTTCCTTTACTTCTTTCTCTGTAAATCCAATATACTGCCCCATGTTAAGAGGCTCTGTCATTGAAAACTCCTGAAACATGTTCAGTGCACTCTGTGTTCCATACTTCTTGACAGGTAAAATTCCTGTCATGTAGGCAAGTGCTATATAAGGTTTATCTTTAAAGAGAGATTTCAACCATTCAAGATAAAGCCTAAGACTCTCTCTGTCTTCCTTCTTCTCTCTCATGATGCAGTCCCATTCGTCTATTACTATGACAAACGGAATTTTTGAATGGTTATATACATCCAGTAATGACAAATCAAGATATTCCGGTGCTGATAAACTGCAGTCTGGATATTCTTTTAAGAGCTCTCCTGCAATAGACTTTGTCAGAAACTCCGTCATTGCTTTAACATCATGCGACATTCTTCCAAACTCATCTGTCATATTGATAAAGATGACGTTGTACTGATTCAGATGTTTCCTGTAGTCAGGACTTGAGGCTATTTTAAGACTGTCAAACTGTGATGAACTGTCCTCTCCCCTTTCATAGTAGGAGCAGATCATCTGTGCGGTTACTGATTTTCCAAATCTGCGTGGTCTGCTTAAACAGAAATAACAGTTTTCGGTATCGATATTCTCATTTAAAATCTCAAGCATATCTGTTTTATCAACAAACACTTTTGATCTCATCAGCTTTGAATATCTTGTTGATAACGGATTTAAGTAACAGCTCATATCTAAAAACCTTTTGAGACTTTAATAAAAGTAATACCTAGCACTGAACCTTTTCAATAACACACTGATGAGTTTTACTCTCCCTGTCGTAGTTAATACCTACAAGTAAAACCTCTCCTCTGTAGTCCCTGAAGAACTGTGTGTAGTTCTTCTCTTTCATAGTATGAGCAGATCATCTGTGCGGTTTCTGATTTTCCAAATCTGCGTGGTCTGCTTAAACAGAAGTACTTATCCTTGGTCTTGATATTCTGATTGAGAATTTTTAGTAAAGGAGACTTGTCAACATAAATAAGGGAATCTAATGATTCCTGAAAGGAATCTTTACCTCTGTTTAAATAATGTGCCATTTATTTCCCCATGTATTTACTGAACTGCATCCTGTCTCTATTATAAATTAACTGGCTTTGTTTCACATATAAAAGTCCTGCAAGTCCGCTGTAAATCGTAAACAGATCACTTTTCACAATTTTATCATCCGCTTTTTCAATGTTTATCAGCATTCTGTCTTTTTTTTGATTGTTTCTTTCTGGAGGTTAACAGACTAAGAGCGACTAATGACTTATGGTCTATGTAATTATGATCCACATCTATCCTAAGGAGTTAGCAAAATTTGTCGAAAACAAAGATTCACTGAATTTTAGAAGATTGATGTTGTAATTATGATCTATTAATATTTTTTTATTGTTTAAAAACGAGATCCCTTTTTCCTTTAATAAAATAATATATTTTTTAAATTAAAAAATTGATTATTTATTAAATGTATATTATATTTATCTTAAATGATTAAAATCTTAAAATGGAGGAAATCAAAATGGATTCCGAAAAGATAGAAAATTTTTTTAATACTCTCGAGAAGGTTTCCTTTTCGACTACTAATTTAATTGTTAAGGGTAAATTAGGATTGGTTTATAAAGGAACACTAGAATCATATAATTCTGACATTTTCGAAGACAAAGAACATATTTTTAATAGCGAAATACTAGATTTCAAATTTGACCAGGAAAGCGATACACTGGAAATTATAGTGGACCACTAATATATACAACCGGCAGTTGAGCTCACGGCTTTAACAATGAACTTACCGGTAGAACACAGACTATTTTATGAAAGGTTCGGAAACTGTGAGCTTAAACTATTTGTTAGTATTTGTTAGTATTTGTTAGACTGTCGCAGTTCTGCCTGAAGGAGAAAGCGATCTGACTGCTTTAAGACAGGAGCTCTTATCTCTTAAAACAAGAGCCGTAACCTCTGCAGTTACAGCCCCCACTTATTATTTATTAACTCACTTTAGCTCTGGTTATTTCTGTTTTGCTTTAAAAGTCTGAAACTTACTAAAGCCACAACAAAAACCGCTGTACCTAAAAGTTCAAATGATCTCTCAAGAGATGACAGTTTTGAGACATAACCTATGATCACCGGTCCTAACAGAATTCCTGAATAACCTAGAGAGTTAATGAGAGAAATTGCCGACTGTACCTTGATACCAGGAACTGTACCTGTAAATGATACGAGCTGCGGAACAATGTTTCCTGCTCCAAGACCTATAATGGTAAAGCCAATCATCATGCCGGCATAGTGCTCGACAGTTGCAGTGATAAAGAACCCTGTTGCAACCATTAAGGCACCGAAAACCACTGTTCTTCTGCGGCCTATGGAGGTTACGAGTTTGTTTCCAGAGTACCTGGCTACAGTCATGGTTACAGCAAAGAAGGCGTAGAAGTAGCCTGCCACCTCTGGAGTAATGCCTCTGTTCTGTGTTGCAAACACGGTTGACCAGCTTAACAGAGCGCCTTCAGAACCGTACATGATAAAACACAGACAGCCTAATACCAGAATAACAGGAGGGATCTTATGCTGCTTACTGCTGTTGTTATTTTGTGATGACTTTACATGTTCGGCATTAAAGGATTTAATGTCAGAGAACAGAGCTCTGCAGCCTATAAGGGTTACTCCTGTCATGATAAGGAACAGCAGGAATGAGCTCAAATGTATACCAAGACCAGCCGTTAAAAGCAGAGACATAATCATGGATCCTACAATTGTGCCCAATGAATAGCCTCCATGGAAACCTGACATTAAAGGTCGCTTATAGATACTTTCAACTACGACTGCATTAACATTTGATGCAACATCGATAGCGATCAGACTTGCGCCAAAAACAGCTAAAATCAGACACAGAAGCCATTCGTGGTTTGCAAATGAAATTCCTATCAGTGACAGTCCCAGAACAATACATCCTGTAATGGCCACAAGCCTCGGACCAAATCTTGAGATTAGAGGACCTACTGTAGGCAGAGCACACAGTGATCCTATACCCATTGATAAAAGTAACCTTCCAAACTGAGCATCATCAAGGTTCATTCCCATCTTTACAAATGGAACCATAGGAGCCCAGGCAGCCTCAATTGCGCCTAAAACACCAAAGGACAGCTGATTTGCTATTAAAAGCCTGCGATTCTGATCCATACAAATTCCTTAAACCATAAGGTTAGAGAAACACTTTAGAGGTCTTTGAGTCAAAAGTGGGATTTTAAAAGAGATTAAAAATCCACCTATCGATTATAAGTTAAGAGTTACTGATTTTAATACACGTATTTACACACAATATTAACCACGTTTTTACAGAGTCAACGTCAGTAATAGGCTTATTATGCATAAATGCACACAAATAGAGAGAAGGTTCAAAATAAAGAGATCAATAGGATATGCTTTTGTCTTTTTCTGAAAATACAAAGGCTGTAACCCATAAAAAGAGTTACAGCCTTCACAGAATTTAAATTATTTTAAGCGATGATTACATCATGCCAGGCATTCCGCCCATGCCACCCATAGGAGCTGCAGGAGCTGCATCGTCCTTGCGTGGAGCGTCTGCAATCATGCACTCTGTGGTTAACATTAAGCCGGCAATTGAAGCTGCATACTGCAGTGCTGAACGGGTAACCTTGGTAGGATCCAGAATACCCATTTCAATCATGTCACCGTACTGCTCGGTACCAGCATTGTAACCGTAGTTGTCTGAACCGTTACGAACCTCGTTAGCGATAACAGAAGCTTCCTGACCTGCGTTGGTAACGATCTGACGTAAAGGAGCTTCCATTGCGGTTAATGCAACCTTGATACCTACGTCCTGATCCTGATTGTCGCCCTTTAAGTCGGCAATCTTCTTGGCAACGCGAACCAGTGCTACACCGCCGCCTGGAACAACACCTTCCTCAACAGCAGCGCGGGTTGCGTGCATAGCATCCTCTACGCGGTCCTTCTTTTCTTTCATTGCAACTTCAGTTGCAGCACCAACCTTGATCACAGCTACGCCACCAGCTAGCTTTGCTACACGTTCCTGTAACTTCTCACGGTCGTACTCTGAAGTAGAATCCTCAATCTGCTTGCGGATCTGAGCTACACGCTCTTCAATAGCCTTTGAATCACCCTCACCATCAATGATAGTGGTGTTATCCTTGGTAATTACAACACGCTTTGCAACACCAAGATCATCTAAGGTAGCCTTGTCCAGTTCCATGCCAAGCTCTGATGAGATTACGGTACCTGCTGTCAGGATTGCGATATCCTGAAGCATTGCCTTGCGGCGGTCACCAAAACCAGGGGCCTTGACAGCTGCAACCTTAACAATACCACGCATGTTGTTAACAACCAGAGTAGCCAGAGCCTCTGACTCAACATCCTCAGCGATGATAAGCAATGACTTGCCAGCCTTTGCAACACCCTCAAGGATAGTGATTAAATCACGAATATTTGAAATCTTCTTGTCGCACAGAAGAATGTATGGATTCTCCAGTTCAACAGTACCGGTCTCTGTCTTGTTTACGAAGTATGGAGACAGGTAACCGCGATCAAACTGCATACCTTCAACAAGATCCAGCTGATCCTCAAGGCCCTGGCCATCTTCGATGGTGATAACGCCATCACGACCAACCTTTTCCATTGCGTCAGCAATCAGGTTGCCTACAGTTGCATCTGAGTTGGCTGAAATGGTACCTACCTGAGCGATTGACTTCTTGTCCTCACACTTGATAGACAGTTTCTTGAGCTCTTCGGTAGCAGCTGCAACAGCCTTGTCAATACCGCGCTTTACGTCCATTGGGTTCATACCGGCAGCGATTGACTTCAGACCCTCATTAACAATTGCCTGAGCCAGAACAGTAGCGGTTGTGGTACCGTCACCTGCAGCATCATTTGCCTTTGATGCAACTTCCTTAACCATCTGGGCACCCATATTCTGGAACTTGCCCTCAAGTTCAATCTCTTTTGCAACAGAAACACCATCCTTGGTGATTAAAGGTGCACCATAGCTCTTGTCAAGAACTACGTTACGGCCCTTAGGACCTAAGGTTACCTTAACAGCGTTGGCTAGAACGTTTACACCCTCTAACATCTGGGCGCGTGCTTCGTTTCCGAAAATTACTTGCTTTGCAGACATTCTAAAATCTTCCTAATCTAAAAAAAATTATTCTCAGGTACCAGTTTTCACTAGTCTTCTACGATTGCAAATACGTCAGTCTCAGAGATGATGACAACATCCTTGCCGTCAAGTTTCTCTTTCTTGCAACCATAGCCTTCGTTATAGATAACAGTATCGCCAACCTTAACGCTCATTGGAGATGTTGTGCCGTTCTCAAGAACACGGCCCTTACCTACTGCAACAACCTTACCGCGAGTTGACTTTACTGCTGCGCTACCTAATAAAATACCGCCTGATGATTTGGTTTCTTCCTCAAAAGGCTCAACAATAACGCGATCATACAAAGGAACTAATTTCATTTGTTTCTCCACGGCTATCTACCGTAATATTCTTTTAGTCGGAAAAAGGCGTCCGACTGTCACCACAGCTTCCATCCATTAGTACAAGACAAAAGCATTTAAACTTTTCAACAGTACTAGAAATGGGGATGGATTTTTTCTTTTCAAGAGAAAACTGTAAAAAAAATAAAATTTTTTTTATCTGCTGTTTCAGATATTTTTTACAGAAAAACCGTGCTCTCAGTCTGTAGCTGATTAAATCTCTGCACCGTGATCATGGCAGAATTTAAGGAGTGAAAAAAAACGGTTAAAAAGTAACAGGTTAAGAAATTGCCATTCCTCAAGCATCTTTGCCGTGGTGAATTTGTGCTCTTTCCTTTTCGATAAGACTCTGTTTAATCTGTGCAACTGATCCTGATGAAGGTCTTACAGAGAGTTTTGCCTTTATAGAAATAATCATTCCTGCAACAACAATTAAAGCACCGATAAACTCTTTTGATGAAAAGTCTTCTCCTAAAAGTACAACGCCAAAGACAGCACCAAAGACTGGTATCAGATAGACAAAGGTTCCGCCCTTGCTCGCTCCCACCTTGGTGATTGCGTAATTCCAGAAGACAAAGGCCACAACACCTGTTAACAGGGATAAAACCAGAAAGGCGATGATATAGGTTCTGGTAATCGAATAGACCTGCAGTTCATTGAATGCAAAACCTGTTATCGTACAGAATATTGCGCCAAAAAGACCAGTCCATGCGGTAACCGCAAGAGCATTGACGTTCTTTGACAGTTTCCAGCTTATAACCACGTAACATGACCACATCGCCTCACAGACTATAATAATCAGCTCTCCTATGTTTATCTGAAAATGAAGCAGAGTATCAAGTGAGCCTTTACATACTATATAGCCCGCGCCAAAACAGGAGATAAAAATTCCGAGCCATCCTATCCTGCTTAATCTTTCACCTATAACAAAAAAAGCCAGTGTTGAGGTGATGGAAGGACCAATACTCTCAATCAGGGCTGCGTTTGAGGCAGGAGTGAATCTTAAAGCTTCAAATAAAAGGGAATTATGTAAAAAGATACCGACAAACCCCATCAGCAGCAGGACAAAAAAGTCGTGACGTGAAAGGTACAGACCTTTTTTTCCCTCAAGCAGGACTATCAGTGAAAAGAGAACCAGAGCCACAAGGTAAAATCTTGCACCCGTGATCAGCATTGGCGACATGCAGTCTTTGAGTACACGACCGCAGATTGGGGTTAATCCCCAGATCACACAGGAAATAAATAAAATTAAATAATACCTAAACTGACCTTTCATACAGGATCTTCTCTACACAAAAACTCTGCTGAGGCAATTCCTTCCGAGTCTGACTGCACCTTAACGTACCGCCATAAGAGCACTTTTCAATTTTACAAAGTTTCAGAAACCTGTAAAGGTTAACTCTCTGAAATTGTGTATAAAACACTTGAGTCTGTAGTGTGACTATACCACGATGCGCGGTTTTATATCCACTTTATGGAAAATATTACCAGATCGACTCAGTTCTTTTAGTTATAAAGGATCTGAAAAGACATTAAAGAAAGACTCAAAAGCAAAGTCTTACCTGAAATTTAAAAGACTGAATAACAAAAAAGGACAGATCTTTGTGAACTGTCCTTTGCATATGAACCTGATTTTCTCTGTAAACCAGTTTAAAAGAGAAGTTTTTGTACCTTTGTCCGGTTCTGTATTTCATACTCGGTTTTTCTCCTGCTGTTTCATGCTGTACCTTCTGATGAAAACATTCTTTTACAGCCACTCATCACTGTTGCGGTATCTGTTTTTAAGATCCTTTTTGTGCTTCTGATATCCTCTTTTAGCCTCAAGATGTCTGTCGGCAAAAACAGCAGATCTGTTGATCCTCAAAGAATATTCCTGCACAAAATTGCGTCTTTTTAATTTGTTCATAGTATGTCTCCTGTAACAGTGTCAGATAATAAAAAAGCCATATGGCTTACCGTCTATAAAATACAGTCAACTTCTGGTAAAGAGCTCCGTATTCAGAGCTCTTTACCTGTACTCAGAAGACTGTTACTGCTGAGTATTACCTGCTGCATTCTGTCCCTGTGCCATAGTCTGTCTTAAAAGAGCTTTGACATCTTCAAGACTGTTTACAGCCTCATTTAGTTCTCTGCTGTCTGCAGTTTTTACATCACCGTTTTTCAGGTTGGAACTGTTTACATCAGTATCAGATTTGCCTACATCCTGTTCAAGATGTCTTGCTTTTTCAGCTGCATCCTCTGCAAGATATGCCTTAATCTCCTCTATGCTCAGCCTGTTGCCGCCTTTATCCACAAATCTGCTTACGGCATCTTTTAAAATGTGGCATGAGCCTACCTTGTAGGCATGTTCTTGTTCCCAAAGCTGACGGGCCAGAGCAGACTCAAAGGCAGACCCCTGCTTACCGTTGATTTTTACCGTTGTGGCAGGGCATAACTCAGGTGTCAGCTGACGGAACATATTGAACTTGTCGTCAACATCAAACTCAAAGACTACATTGCAATCAGACTCTTGATACTGATAAAGGTAAGGTTTTCTAAATTTGCTTACCAGCATGTCTGAAGTTCTCTGACTTGGTATCAGTCTGTTATCAAGAATAAGCTCCAGTTTGGCTCTGTCCACACCTTTTAACTGTTCTTTGAGTAAGGAACGCAGACTGTCAAACTCAGGATCATCAGAGGAAATTCCCATGGTGTCGTAGTAGAAATCATCCTGAACAGAACGGAATTTATCCAGAGCCGAACATCCAGAAAGTAGAACAGCTGCAGTTATAAGAACAGTTAGTGATGATGTTTTCAATGCTTTCATTTTTCTCTCTTTATTATTATGTTTTTCTCAGTGTTTTAATCGGAACCTTTTTCTAAAAGGCGACAGTGCCGCCTTTTGATAAGGGGTTTTATCAGCATTTGCTTTTAGAAGCTGTAAGACACGCCTCCGTAGACAAGATAGGAGTTGGCACTGTCAAATACGCCTGTACGCACATTTCCAAGTGATTTTACGGTCTTGTGGTAGTAGTCATATCCGGCACGCAGCCCCCAGCCACTGTCAAATCTGTACTCAACACCGGCACCTGCATTCCAGCCAAAACAGTTTTCTGTCTCTGTTCCGTCTGCAAGGGTATCCGAACCAGTATAATTCCAGGTAGGGCCTGCCTTTACAAAGACATCTAAGCTGTCCGTTACTGGCAGAGCTCCCTTTGCATAAAAGCCATATACAACTGTATAGAACTTGTAGTCATAGGTTGCTCTGTAGGGGCCGTAGGAAACGTGCTCACGCACTTTTCCCTGATCAAGGCAGTTTATTTCTCCTCCAAGTGCGAAGTATCTGTTGAAATTGTACTCACCAAAGAGCTTTAACGCACCACCTGACATGTCATCAGAATCATAGTTATGGTGACGGTCTGCCATAGATCCAAGATCAATAGATGTTCTGGTGTAACCTGCGGCAGCTCCCAGCTCAAAACCGTGTCTGTCTCTGACAGATGCCTGAGCTGATGCTGCTACAACTGATGCGATTACTGCTAAAGCTAAAGTTAGTTTTTTCACTTTTATTTCCTCATTTGATATGTATATCCGCGTTATAACTGAAGACAGTCTTCAGTCTCTTTTTTCGCTTGCGCTTTCTTTTTATAAATGTCAGTAAGAGTGCTGATAAAAAAACGATGCGCTTTAAGTTTTATCTGCAGGCGCATTTGCTGCAGGTGACTCTGTGTACATTTACAGTTATCTGTATAGAGATCTGCTCCTCTGTGAAACCAGGTATGTTCTTTTTCTTCTAGTATTTATGATTTATCCTTACCTTCTCCATGAGAGCTCCAGTCCTGAGGATGCTCATACATCCTTATGCCAAGTTTTATCAGATCAAGGTACCTGTCAGTGACTTTGCACTTCTTTTCCTTCACTGACACATAAATACTTAAGGATACAGCGCATGCAATCATACCCAAAGTCGCTCCAGCAACTTGTAAGTCTAAAGATCCTTCTGTATCTATAATCTTCAGAAGTATTCTTTCATGCACTAAAAGTTCTCCGATTAACAAGTACAGACTAAAGGATGAGAGCCTGGCTTCCAGCCTTAGACAATAAAGTTTACTTTCAACATCATCCTCAAGATCCTTCAATTCAAGATATGGAATATCCTGTCTGCTGATGGCATCAGCAAGAACACTCTCTCTGTCAGGTTTCAGCTCAGGATTTAATCCGTAATAGCATCTGTAAAAGAGATTCTTTAACGAAAAATAAAGGTTCATTACCGTCATAGACAGCTCCTGTTACTGTCACACCAACTTTCTCTGGCTTTTCACTTTTACAAGCCAGCACCTTTCCAGAAGATAAGATTCTGCTTGAGGTACAGATAGCACTGTCTGATACCTTTTACATCTTTAATATTTGATACACCTGTAAGCTCGGTAATTCCCACAGCATCAGCTATTTCAGGACACAGAACACGCACTGTCGCATAAAGGCAGAAGAGTACAAAACAGAAGTCCAGAACAAGAAATGAGAGCATAAGTGCACATGGGAAAAGATCTTTTCTGCATGCATTAAAAAATGACCATGGTTTGCATACTGCTTTGAGAAAAAAGAACCTGATCCTGTTTGCAGATGTGCGCAAAAAATCATGATTTTTTAAATTTGCAGCCAAAGAACATGATGTGGTGGCAGCTCCATTAACAAGAGGTATGCCTTTAGTGACAGCGTCAAGTGAAGCAAACTCAATTTCTTCAGAAAACAATGCTGCCAATGCTTTTACAAGCTGAAATAGATAGCTGAATACTGTAAATGCAGAAAGAGAAAACATGGTTTTTGAAACGAAATTTGACTTCATACTTTTACCTCTTGATACAAATCTGCTACTGCCGGATCTGAATAGATCACAACCTTTACTGGCAGCCTCAGGCTACCGGAATTTAAAAATCCAAAACTCCTGCAGAAAAAATCCTGATAAGAGTTTAAAAAAACAGAGGAACTCAATTCTTCCGTTTGTGCAGATGTTTTCAGATAAAAAACTGAAAACAGAAAGTAAAAATATGACAGGTCAAAATCTGTCAAAAAGTGTCAGAACCAAAAATCTGAATCTCTGTTCCCGAACACAGGATGTATTATCGCTCCTGATGATTTAAATTTCAAGCATTATTTTTATTAAATTATAAAAATTTTATTATCTGTTTGTTATTTATATATTTTTACTTTTATAAATTTCTAATATATAATTAAAATTATAAATTATTCTGCTCTATCTGAAAATGAGGATTTCTGTAAGGTAATAAATTCAAAAAATTTACCACTCCTGATTTTTAGGTTTTATGATAGATACATAACATCAGCTCATAATATCTGTACCTAACAGATGTAAAAATTGAAGATTTCAGGAAGGGAACATGCAGACAGATCTACCAATAGTGGTTTCCTGGTTTGGCGACAGCGACATCATTGCTTTAAACAGATACCGTCTGTTTAAAGAACTTCCTCTGACCAGAACCGGCAGTCTTCTTAACAGAAAAAGACCTATCAATGCCTGTGATGAAAAGCACGGACACAACGGAGCTGTAAGGACTCTTACAGATGAACTCAGGGCATCAGTCATCTATATTCTTGCAAGCTATGACTATAAGGATGAGCTTCCCCATATAAAAAAATGGGTGGAAAAGGGCAGCAGTGCCAGTGTGATCACGGTACCCACAAATGTCAGGGATCCCACCTCCTATGATGAGGTAAAGGAGGCTCTGTTTGAGTTTCATGACAGATACTGGAATGAAAATGATGCCGAACGTTATATTTTTAACATCACTCCCGGCACTCCTGCCATGGAGGCTGTAACTTTATATCTGGCACATACCTATTTTATAGGTTCAAAAACTTTCCAGACTATAGGTCCTGATCATGTCAGAAAAAATGAACATCCGTACCGTGAGGTAAACCTCCCCTTCCGTTTGCCATCCGTGTTCTTTTATCAGAAGAAAGTTGACGGCACATCCAGTACAGCAGACAGCAGAGTTCTTGAAAAAGCCCGTTATTATGCAAGATTCAGCGGAATCAACATCCTGATTTCAGGCAGAACCGGAGTGGGCAAATCGGAACTTGCAAAACAGCTTCACTACGAATGCGGTGGAAGTGACGACAACTTTGTAACGGTAAACTGTGCTGAAATATCAAGTGGTGATCTTACCACCTTAAGAGCAGAGCTGTTCGGAGTAAAACAAAGAACGGATAATGATTTCTACAGAGAATTTATGCCAGGCATTCCCTACAGCGAACAGGGGTGTTTTGAAAAGGCACTGAACGGTACCCTGTTTTTAGATGAGATAGGAGACATTCCCCTTTCATACCAGGGAGTACTGCTCAGGGCACTGCAGGAAAGATCGGTTACAAAATTAGGAAGCAGTACGCCTGTAGACATTAAAAGTGTCAGAATTATTGCAGCTACCAATAAGGATCTTGTAAAAGAAGTTGAGGAAGGCCGCTTTCGTGAAGATCTTTTTTACAGACTTTCCATGTGTCAGTTAAGATTACCGCAGTTATCAGAAATCATTGAGAAAGAACCTGACAGATTTAAAGATATCCTGGGAAATATTCTTGTAAAGATAAAACAGAAGGGAGACAGTCAGTTAAATGATCTCTGTCTTGACGGGGATGCTTTACGGTTTATAAAAAACTATGAGTGGCCCGGCAATGTGCGACAGCTGCACCATGTGCT
This sequence comes from uncultured Succinivibrio sp., assembly GCA_934218695.1. Taxonomy (GTDB): domain Bacteria; phylum Pseudomonadota; class Gammaproteobacteria; order Enterobacterales; family Succinivibrionaceae; genus Succinivibrio. The sequence goes on along the minus strand of CAKQDA010000011.1, from coordinate 28,910 downwards.
GATGCTAAGTGCTCTCAATGCGAACTTTGAAAAGAGAAATGTCATTACAGCAGATGATCTGACAGCTCAGCTTTCAGATGCCGGAGTGCCTCAGGTATTTGAGGAGAAAGTGGGAAACAGGGAAATTCCTTCAAATATTGAAAACTGGCTCAATGAGCGCAAGAACTATTTCATGAAAAGACTTTACGAAGAGTGTCACGGCAATATTTCAGAAATTGCCAAAAGGTCCGGTATGAGTTACCAGAAGGTTCAGTACTTCTATAAGACTTCAGGAAACTGATAAAAAGGAAGGCAGAGCCTTCCTTTTTTCAGTTCTTAAGTTATTTTATGCTCCTGTTCTCATCAGAGCTGTCTACATGCTCTGCAGTGCCGTCGATGGTACTGCCCTTATGAAAAAACGAATCAGACTCTTTTCTTGCAAAAGTAAAAAACTCACTGTCATCGCGGTTTTTATTATAGTACCTTACGCATCCTGTCTGAATTCGAGGAATAAGTAGCAAAAGTCCTAAGAGATCTGAGATAAAGCCTGGAAAAAGAAACAGGAAACCTGCAAGTGGCAGGAAAAACACACTCGTATCCACAGTACCGTTTCTAAGTCCATCCATAGCCTGACGGAAGCGCAACTTAATCAGGAACACGCCCAGAACCATCATTAAAAACATTACAAGGATGGTGTTTAATGCGCCTATAGAGGATCCAACTTCAATAATAACAACAAGTTCCAGAACAAAAAAAACAACAAGAGACAGCAAGATCTTCTGCATACAAACCTACTTTTTTACAGCCAATTCAAAAAATCTTCAAAACAGGTAAGCTATTATGAACAGCCGGACTTTATTTTAAAATTTCATTTCCTATATTTTATATGTGGCCTAACTTAACAGTTTACAATGGCAACATATTATTTTTTATAAAAGATTTGTGCTTTTAGAACGCCAATACAGTAATGGCCACCTGTCGCAGTAAAGACTCTTCAGTACAGGAACAAAATTATCCTGCGCGATATAACTCGTTGCACAAATAGGCATATAAATCTCATTTTACTTTTTTCTGCAAATTTTTTTATCTGTCTTGATAATATTCAGTTTTTTAATTTTGTATAAAGCTGTTTGAACTGTATAAAAAAATCCACATAACCAGTTAAAAGTTCTTGAAAAAACAGAGACTTTTACACTTTATAAAAACTGTGATAACTGTCTTTATAATAAAAAATTTTTTCTTTTTTGCTGTGAGTATCTTCGCAAAAAAAAATCTATTTAAAGATATCTCTCATAATGCCGTATAAAATATTATCAGTATACGTAAACGACAGAGATAAACTTAGTTTACTTGAACCATGAACAACACATTGAGTTTTCCGCTCAGACTGTTTTAATTTAAAAATGATAAATGGGGAATAGTATGGACTTGCTTAGAAATTTAAGCCTCAGAATGAAGCTGATGCTGGGTTTTGGTTTTTTAAATATCCTGATCATCGTAACTTCAGGATTTGCTGTAATAAATACCTCTAAAAATATTGATGCCTCCTACAACGTTGAGAGAATTCTGGGGAAATCCTACACCCGCGTAATGAATACACAGAGAGCTCTGGACAAGGCAAACGATGTCATCGTAAGTTACCTGAACGGAAAAGCCACTCACGATCACAATGAAGCTTTTATTGCTGATTCTGTCGGCAAGATTGAGGAAATTGCCAAGGTCTCTTCAGTAATGAATGAGAACATCATCGGTGATCTTCCTTCATCAGAAGCATATAAGAACAATATCCTGACTGTTAAAAAACAGGCAAGTGTACTTGTAGCAGACTACAAGCAGAAAGTTATTCCCCTGGTGGCTGCAAACAAACTCACAGAGGCTCTGGATGTGTATATTTACGAGGTACTTCCAATCACAAACAACTGCCTTGAGTTATATCAGAAGTTAATTGATGAACAGGTAACTCTTTCAACCGAACTTACAAGAGCCAACACCTCAAAGGGTCCTATGTACACATCAATTATTCTGGCAGTCATTTCTGTTATCATTGCCTTTTTAATTTCCAGGGGAATTTCAGGATATATCCACAGAAACTTCACCCTGCTTGTCAACTACATCGGCCGCATGGAAAAAGGCGATTTCAACTTCAGAATTGACAATAACCTTGAGGATGAATTCGGTAAGGTCTTTAATTCAGCCTGTCAGATGAGACAGAAGTTAGGAGAATCTCTTGCAGGTGTTGTAAAGTCATACCGCGCTTTTGATGAAAGACTTTCAGGCATTCATTCAAAGATTTCATCTGTGGCAGAAGCTATTGCAGATGCTGAAAGCCGTTCTGTAACAGTATCAGCAGCATCTGACGAGATGGTATCAACCACCTCTGATATTGCCAAGAACTGTGAGAATGCCGCTGCCAACGCAAATGACACCCAGAACATCACCGAGCATGGTGTAACTGAAGTTGAAGGTGTTATTGATGCTATCAGAAATCAGGCAGAAAAGACCAAGAAGGATGCCCAGTTAATCTCAACTTTGGTTGATCAGACCAACAAGATTGGAACTATCGTTCAGACTATTGAGGATATTGCTTCACAGACCAACCTGCTGGCATTAAACGCTGCAATTGAGGCTGCCCGTGCAGGTGAAGCCGGAAAGGGATTCGCGGTTGTTGCAGATGAGGTTCGTGCTCTTGCATCACGCTCTTCATCATCCACACAGGAAATCACCAAGATGGTATCTCAGATCCAGTCTGACGCAAACAGCGCCAATGAATCTATGACCGGCACCTTAGGTGAAATGAAGGACCTTGCAGAGCGTGCATCCGGTGTTACAGACATCCTCAATGACATTAACAGCCGTGTTGACAATGTAAACAGCCAGATAGGTCAGATTGCAACAGCAGCTCAGCAGCAGACAACTGCAACCTCTGAGATTTCAAACAATATGCAGGGTGTAAGCACATTAACCCGACAGAGTGCCAACAGCTCTCAGGATTCTAACGATGAGATCGAACAGCTAAGAGCTGCTGCAAAGGATCTGTTAGAAAAGTTGGCTGTATTCAAACTTGAAGGAATTTAAGTAAGGATCCGACTATATTTTGTCAATGCCTCCAGATTTACATCTGGAGGCTTTTTTATTTTCAGACAGCAGATTAAAACTGCAATGTAAACATCACGCTGTAGGGTCCACTTTTCTTTGCTCTCTTCTCATAAGACAGAATGAGTTTTACTCATAAAAGCTGTTATCAGCTAACAGAAGAAATGAATTCTGTTATTTCTCTGTGAAATTTATGGAACTATTCATGGCAATCCTGCCGTTGAGCTGTGCTGAATTTTTTCTGGGTCAATACAGAAAAGTGTGGGATTAGAAAAAAATCCGTAATCTAACTGAAAGGTTGAAGGTGTCAAACCAGAAGCTAAAGACCATCAGAATGAAGAGTTATGGTCTTCCTTCTGATGAGTATTTCTTTCTTAAACTGTTTGATGACTCAAGACAAAGGTGGAGCTCTTTTAAAGATGACTGAACAAAGATCCCACAGTTTTTAGGACTGAACCTTTTTTCTAAGTTGTATATCCAAGATATTTTAATGCAAAAAATAAGGCTCAAGGATGATTATATCCTGAGCCCTGCTGGAATTTCAGTAAAACAGAAAATGACTACAGATTAGAATTTGAACCTAACTGTAAGGTTGCAGTCATCATTTTTTTAGCATTTGCAGCTACCTGTACTGCAGTTTGGTAAGAACGGTTTGCACTGATCATATCAGCCATTTCTTCTACAGGATTTACATTTGGTCTGTAAATGTAGCCATTCTCGTCTGCTAAAGGATGATTGGGGTTGTATTCTTTTATGGTTGGCGCATCAGACTCGACCACACCTTTTAAGGAAACACCGACACCATATGGTTCTCCAGTTACAGGATCGGTTACACCACCCTGTGTGTTCTCGGCCATGTAAGCTTCATCCATTGCTGCTGAGAATAAAGGTCTTCTTGCCTTATAGGTGGTTTCAACTGATGAACTTACTGATTCGGCATTGGCAAGGTTTGATGCAGTAGCATTTAAACGAACTGACTGAGCATTCATTGCAGTACCTGCAATATCTAATATTCTGAATAGACCCATTTTTTATTCTCCTGCTAGTTACCAGTGCGCAAAGCGTTTTTAAGCTTGGCAATTCGTCCGTTTAAAAAGGTAAGTGTAGCCTGGTATTCCATGGTATTGTTCATGTATTTCATACGTTCAGAGCTTACCTCAACTGTATTTCCGTTACCGGTATCGGCCTGATATGGAAGACGGTATTTTAAAGTCAGTTCAGGTTCATCTGAAATTGATGATTCATCCATATGCTTATCGTTTGTCTTTATCATTTCTGAAGGTTGTTGCATCTGTACATGAGCTGCCTGCTTAAAAGCAATGTCAAAATCCAGATCACGAGCTTTAAAACCCGGAGTATCAGCATTTGCAAGATTGCCTGCCAAAACTTCAGCTCTCTGGTTTCGAATTCCCATGGTGTACTGATGAACACCAAAAACCTTATCAAAACCTAATGACATCTTCAGCTCCTAAATCACGACAAACAAATGTTTTCTTTATACAGGAGTTATAAGCAACTACTGTGCCAATATAGATTTTTCGTTATTTTACAGGCAGTTACAGTATTATTTTAAATTAGTGATGTTTTTTTGACATAAAGCTGAACGTCTTTTGGAACATTCAGCTTTAAATTAGAGAAGAGAAATCTGATTTCACTGAAGAACTTACGCTAGAAAGCGTATTTCTGTGGCTTTAAGTGATAAATGATACCAGGGTTGCAGCGCATCATTTCATATTTGTCTGCAACACCTATCAGGGTCTCAGTTGATCCCAGAATTAAGTATCCGCCTGGATTCAGACACATTGTCAGCTTTCTTAAAATGTCGGCCTTTACATCATTAGAGAAGTAAATCAGAACATTGCGGCAGAAGATCACATCAAAACGGCCCATCAGTGCATATGATCCCAGAAGGTTCATTGGTCTGAATTCGACCATTGACTTAACCCTTGAGTCAATTGCCATCATGTTGGGATTGTGTGTAGGTCTGAAGAACTTTTCCTTCCTCTCAGGAGACAGACCACGTGACAGTGCATGCACATCATACTGGCCCCTGCGGCAGATAGAGAGCATTTCAGGAGAAAGATCAGTTCCGATGATCTGAGTCTGCTTAGGATCGATATGCAGCATCTTGGACATCTGTTCCTGAATAATCATACCGATTGAGTATGGCTCCTGACCTGAAGAACATGCAGCTGACCAGATCCTGACAGGATATTTGGCTTTTTTTGCAAGCTCAGGCAGAATGATAGTCTCTAAAGCCCTGTAAGGATAGGTATCTCTAAACCACAATGTCTCATTTGTGGTCATGGCATCAATAACCTCTTCCTGAACCTTGTTGTTTGGTCTTTCCTCCATGGCCTTGTTGATAAGATCATCAACAGTCTGAACTCTGAACTTGCCAAGCAGTGAAGACAGTCTTGAATTTACAAGATACTGTTTTCCATCACCTAAAACAATTCCGCACTTCTCCTCAATAAAAGCAGCAAAACGGCGGTACTGTACATCAGTTACCTCCTGTTTTTCTGTTACAAGACTAGTTCTACCGTCACGGTTAATGCTGATAGGTCTTACCTTAGGCACTGTTGATAAGGCTGCTTTTGCCTGTTCAAGCTTGCGTGTAAAGTCAGAATTTCCTGATGTGAGTGAACTCTGACCTGCTGATGACAGTGCCCCCTGTGTGGTCTTTGAGGCAAAAGATGAACCTGATTGTACAGTTCTCAATGCTGAGGAAACAGTACCTGTTGCACCTGATGACAGGGCTGAAGTTCTCTGAGTGAAACCTGAGCCTGGCTGTGTGCTGCCATTTCCTGAGAAGACAGATGGCCTTGCAGTACCAGAAGCAGTCTTTAGGGAAGACAAAGCAGCTGAAGGTCTTGGCGCAGTCAGAGTCGAACCTGTTGTGTTTGCTGAAACAGCAGGTCTGTTTGCAGAAAAGACACCTGCTCGCGCTGTAGAGTTCAAAGAGGAGGTAGCAGAACTTCCCGGTTGAGAAAGCGTGGAGCGGAATACTCCAGAACCTGATGCAGTTCTGTTTAAAGCAGAACCTGACTGAAATCTAGGAGCAGCTGAACTGTGAGCTGAAGAACCTAATGCGGAAGCAGAAGTGCCTAAACCTCCTGAAGTTACGGATGAAGCTGTGGTTCCAGGTCTTGATAAAGTCGAACTAAAAGCAGAACTTCTTGATGCTGTAAAACTGCCTGCAGTACCGGAGTTATTTGCAGATGCTGTACCTGATGCAAAAGGAGAGGAACTCCTTGGATTTAAAGTTTTTACAGTTGATGTAACTCTATTTGAAGCAGTACCATCAGCATTTTTTGATGATAAAAGTGAACTGCTCTTAACTGACGAACCTTGAGATAACTTCTTGTCATTGTTATCTGAACTGAATAGTGCCATATGTTAAATGCCTAAAAATACAGGGTTCAATACACACAAACGGACCATATAGAATACACGTCCAATCCATTTATTTATTATTATTGGTTTTCTTTGTTTTTATTACAGTCAAAAAGCACACCTGCAGCAGAATAAGTGCTGCAGGTTAGGTTCTGCGTGCTCAACAGAACCGTGCTTTTAACTTTGATCAGATGGATGTTTTTTCTTTTCCGTCCTTACCCATAACAAGATCAGCACCTGACTTTCCAGCATTAGTAAGAATAATACCTTTCTTTACTGCCTTTGCAAGCTCAAGCGGATTGAACTTAGGAATAAAGTCATTAGCACCGGCCTTACTTACCATTCCAAGGTTGAATACACCCGACAGAGAGGTATGTAAAATTACATAGGCAGGCTTTAATGAAGGATCTTTTCTTATGGATGCACACAGAGTGTAGCCATCCATCTCTGGCATTTCAACATCGGAAATGACCAGGGCCACCTGCTGATTGATTGGTCCTTTAGATGCCATCTCTCTTAGAATGTTGTATGCTTCGCGACCATCATGAGCCTTAATCACTTCAAGGTTCAGCTTTTCAAGAGCAGCAGTTACCTGATTTAAGGCAACTCTTGAGTCATCTGCAATCAGAACCTTTGGCTTGTGCTGCTTGATGAGTTTTGCAAACTCCTCATCATATACCTCATCAAGATCCTGTTTTTCCAGTTTGCTAGGAGAGATTTCCTCAAGGATCTTTTCAACGTCAAGGATTTCCACTAGTTCTCCATCGATTTCGGTTACAGCTGTCATGTAGTTGCTGTCACCTGCACCTTTTGGAGGAGGCATGATCTTGTCCCAGTTCATATTCAGGATCCTTTCCACACTTGAAACCAGGAAGGCATGAGTAGAACGGTTGTATTCAGCAATAATGATGAAACACTTTTCAATATCCCTTGATGGACGTCCACCTATTGCATAGGCAAGATCGATTACAGAAATTGTCTGTCCGCGAATGTGAGCCACACCAATTACGAACTTCTGTAACTTGGGCATGACTGTAAGTTTTGGGCAAGGCAGCACTTCTCTTACCTTAAAAACATTAATACCATAGCGCTGGCGTAGACCTGAGAGCTTAAAGAGCAGGAGCTCCATACGGTTCTGTCCCACTACTTCGGTCAATTCATTGACGGAATCCATCACACCAATCATGTTGTTCACCTTGCTTTTTATTATTAATAAATCTGTTGATGATATTTTATAGAATAATTAGCAATTTAGACATAAACTAACAGAAAATAGAGAAAATGCGGATCAAGTCACACCATCTTTGTCAAATCTGATAGATAGATATGATTAATGGCATTTTTTCACATATTTTCTTAACAGAACACTTCTATAGTGTCACTGTCTTATACTCAATAAACTCATAAATTCTATTACTGCTCACAAACAGTGACAATCACATAAATCAAATGTAAGCCTCTTTTACATGAAATCAGAATATACATTTGTGATATTATCGTTAAAGTGTAGTTTAGTTCTGTTGTTTTTCAACTCACAAAGGTGGATTTTTTTGAAAAACTTGCTAAAAATTGTATCGACTGTTCTTGTCATTTTCTTTAATGCAATCAGCATTAATATCTGTCAGGCAACTGTAGAAGAAGCTAATTTTCTGACAAACGTCGCAAGACAGTATATGTTAGCCCAGTTTGACAACAGCCGTACTGACAAAAAATATCTGGTTAAAGCAAGCAGGATCGATCCTAACCGCGATTACGGAGGTAAATGCTCAGGTTACCTTACAGCAGAGCTTGTAGGCGGAGAAATAAAAAAAAGCAATGTCGTCAGGATCAGATGTTCTAGAAAAAACAATCCCTATACAGTTAATGTTCCTGTAACAGTGAATGTTGCAAGAGCAACCACTGTTGCCGCTGCAAATATTCCAAAGGGAAGCACTATCACTTCAGATCTTCTGGAAGATACCTTTGTTAATGAAAACACCAACACTTCTGCGGTAATTACTGACAAATCCATGATTTTAGGCAGCAAGGCTAGACGGGACATCAGAGCTGGCGAACAGATTAAGGCAAGTGACTTCTGCGTAATTGCCAAAGGTGACATTGTTACTATTGTAGCCGCCACTAACAATCTGGAAATAAAAACTCAGGGGCAGGCACTTGAAGAGGGAAAGGTAAATGACCTGATTCAGGTTAAGAATGTGAAATCCAAAAAAGTTATTCAGGCGGTGGTTACCGGTCCAAATACTGTCAGAGTAATATTTTAGACAAAATTCCACTATAAATGCGATAAAAAAGCCTAAAGAAATCTGCACACTGCCGATAAGATCATCAGATATCAGTGACAGAACGTTTTCATAATTTATAAAACATAATTTATAAAAACTGTTTGTCGCAAAAGGTAAAAAAAGTTAAAATTCAATGGAATATTAATTTTCTGCTTTTTTTTAATTTTTTTGTAAAAATCTGTTCAAGAAAATCAGGCCTGTGACGTTAAGAAAATAACAGGAATAATTAATGCGTAAAGCATAAACAGATTAAAAGCTAGAAGAGAAAGAATTTATTGAGGGTAGTATCATGGCAATCGATGTATTATCAGACCGTTCATATAACGGTATAAAAGAATCAGTTGCTACTGCCAAGAATGTGGCAACCGGTGCGGCAAAGAGCGCTGTAGCTCAGAAGAAGGCTGCAGTTCAGTCTGATGACGTTGTACTGACTGATTCTGCCAAAACCTTAGCAAAGGCCACTGATGCAGCTAGAAATTCATCAGGCATTGATGAGGCAAAAGTTGAAAAACTGAAGGCTGCGATTTCTGACGGTTCATACAAGATTAATTATGAGTCAGTAGCTGACAAGCTGATTGATTCTGAAGATGAGTTAAGCTCAATCTTCGGGTAGTTTTAAATACTGTTTGCAGGAGAACAGTATTGAAAAGGTCTCAAAGCAATTTGAGACCTTTTTGTCTGTATGAGCAAAATAAAAATTTCCGCCCCACTCAGTTCTTCTGAGATATCACAAGCCCCGCAATCGACAATACCATACCAAGCAGAAGATAGACTGTGATTTTTTCATCTATGCAGATCACCGCTCCTGCTGCCGTTACCACAGGAGTTGCATACAGATAGACATTCGTTTTTACCGATCCCAGATAGGCTATGGCCTTGTTCCAGATAAGAAAGCTCAATGATGAGGCCAGAACCGCAAGAAACAGATAGTTTACGATGTTTACTGGCTTTAACAGACAGTCCGGCTTTAAGTCATATCCATAAAAAAACATGCAGGGCACAGTACACAGCACCGCATAGAAAAATGACTTAATCGTCATAACCATGGTACTGATACCAAGTCTGTGCAGTTTTACCACATAGACACTGTACAGTCCCCACACAACAGCACAGCCTAACGCCATCAGATCACCTTCAGGATTGAGCTGCAGACTTAATGAGGAAAAACTCAGACAGGCAATACCTGACATTGCAATGAAAAATCCTAAAAGAAAGTACTTTCCAAGTCTTGCGTTTCTGTCTGTAAGTCTGTTCAGAATAGCCACAAACAAAGGTGCAGTCGATACAATCAGACTTACGTTTGAAGCATTGGAGAATCTTAAGGCATTGTTTTCAAATACAAAGTAAATTGTTACACCATAAAATCCACAGAAAGCAGAGTACAGTTCAACTCTCCAGGATATGAACTTCAGAGCCTTAGGAGCTAAAAGAAGCAGTGTCAGTGTGGCAATGACAAAACGGTTGAACAGGATCTCCACAGGAGTAAAATCCTTTAGCAGCACCTTTGAACTTACAAAGGTCATACCCCAGAACAGTATCACAATCACAGCACATATGTGGGCCAGTATCAGTTTTCGTTGCATATCCACCTCTCTTGGCTCTGATTATCCACTGCTGTTTTTATAAGATCAAATAGAGATGATTTAGTACCATTTCTACACATCATAAAGAAAAACAGGTTCAGTTCTGAAAATACAGAAGCGTAAAATTTTCAAAAGAGGTATCGCAAGCTAATTTAAAGCACGATTTTACGGATCGTGCTTTTAACCTTCACAGATGAAACGTTAACTACAAAGATACCTAAAAGAAAGTTTAATTCTGTCAGTTTCCCTTTGCTGCCGTATTTTTAACTCGTTTTCTGCTTTTCTTTTCTGTCCTGTTTTCACTGACCTCAGGATCAGGCTTTGATTCAATTTCTAAGTCCGCCTTTTTCTCTTCAAGGGCAAGAGCATTGCCAAGGTCACTTTTCTGAGTTGCCTTTAAAGTCTGCTTCTCATGGCCAAAGATATCATTGCACAGTCTCATTACGTACTCATGCTCCACATCTGGAAGCCTTAATGCAAAACACATTCTGATAATCTTATGAACTGTATATGGAGTGTCTACAGACAGTAAAGCGGCAATTTTTAAAAGTGTTCTGGTGGAAAACGGTGCCGAAATCTGCCTTACACCATTTTCAAGCCCCTGCTCTACCACATTTCTAAGATCATGAGCAAAATGCAGTAACTTCCTGCTCATTTCAGTAGTTAAGTTTGGAAAGTTATTCTTTAACATCTCAAGCTCAACTATTGGTTTAGGATAGCTCATTTCGATAAAACGCCATCTGTCAAGAAAAGCCTGGTTAAGTAATCTTGCGCCATTGTAAAAGCCCGTCATATCACCAAATCCTTTGGTGTTTGCTGTTGCAATAACTCTAAACTGAGGATGAGGTTTTATAACCTCTCCGTTATTGGCAAGTATCGTTAAAGGCTTTCCTTCAAGTACATCATTAAGAACAGAAAGGTCTCCTGGAGACATCAGGTCTATCTCGTTTAAAATCAGGATCTCTCCATAGAGCATAGCTCTGGTTAAAGGACCATACTCATAAACAAGCTCTCCCCTTTTTAAAGTGGTATGACCGATAAGATCCAAAGACTCACACTTGTTTGACAGGGTTATCTGCTCCACACCCCAGTTAAGTCTTGCGGCAATCTGTAAAAGAAGTGTGGTCTTGCCGCATCCTGACGGTCCGCTGATATAAAGACAGTCCTTGAAAGGATAAATAAGGTATAGCAGAACCTCATTTAAAACATTAAGTTCAAATACATAATTTCTGTCCAGATTAGGGATATGCTCAATAAGGGTGCTCGGTTCTAGATCGCACTCTTCAACGACAATTCTGTCAGAGTTGAACACCTTTTTTAAATTTACATTAAACATCATTTGCTTTTCCTGGTTAATTTAAAATTTGTCGCCTATGCCCCTAATCTGATTTTATAGGCTATAACTTTGCTGGTTACGGCGACTTTTCCTAGAGAATCGGTTATTCTGAAATTACGCAGCTGTCCGAATACAGAAACTCTGTTTCCGCATCTGACAATTTGAGAAAGTCTCTTCTGTTCAGTTTCATCATTACTGTAAAACAGATATACCTCGTGATAATCAGCATATAAAGAACGATCTTCAGATGGTGATTTTCCAAGAGCTGAAATGTTCTTCTGACAGTCTGCATTACTGTCTTCTGTTTTAATACTGAATATAAGCTTAAAAGAGTTTCTTTGTGCTTTACAGGTGACAGAGTTTACTGTTCCTGTTAAATAAACTTTATTGATGTCCATGATTCAGTTTTACAGTCTTGAGTTTTCTTTATGAAAAAAAACTTTCCTGGAGATTTGAGTCTGCTGTAACTGCAGCACAGATAACAGTTCATGAAGAACAGTCACTGTGCTGAAGCTACTGAAAACCAGCGCCCCGCTCAAATTGCGTGAACAAATTGTACTAAGACAATTTTCATGACTTTGAAGATTACTGGCAAAAAGTGAAATTTTAAGAAAAGGTTTGAGGGAATTTATTGATATTTAAAGAAAAATAAAAAACAGCACTCAGATATTTATAAGTTTTACAGACTTAAAATAAGACTGAAAGTGCTGTTTAAAAATCAGGCATCTACAGACAGGCGTGAAGGTCCGCGTGCTGTGGCATAGCCTTTTGCTGTATAGGTCATATTGCGGGTTACGACATCACGAACTCCAAGAAGCACTGCCTGCAGTTTGTTGGCAGACTGCATGCACATGGTAATGAGTTTTCCGTTGATCTCGTTTCTGAACTGACATTTTTTCATCATATTCTTTATGATGGTAACCTCTGGTAAAAACTCAGTATGCAGTTTTTCCACATCAGGATGCAGTTTTATTCTCTGATCATTTGACTGTAGCTTTAACATCAGATCTGATTTCATTTCAGACAGAGGTTTCAGGTTCTCAAGATGTCTGTCTCTTAAAGATTCATACTCGGCCTGAATTACTTTTTCAAGCTTTTCCAAAATCTCTTTCTGACCGTCCAGGTAGTCATTAAGCGGACGTACTGTGTTTTGTGGAGTGGTTTTGTTAAAAACAAATCTTGAGGTATTCATAATTCTCTCCTACATCGCACCACGCATCTGGTAAAGATCGTAGATCACCCTGGTATCAAGCTCGAGCTCTGTTGCGTAGGTATCTCCCACAGCATACTGTCTTATGACTCGAGCTCCGTGTACAAAACCGTCAACTTCCGACTTTACAGAGTTATAGGTTTCAACATTACTTGAATTTAAGGTATCGGTAGCTCTGATATAAATTCCGTTAACCTGTTCAGATAATTCTCTGTAGGCTTCAATCTTAGATGCTCTCATTGCCTTGATCTGTCTGATTGCATCAGTAGCTCCAGGCTGACGGGAAATTGACGCATAACCTGTTGCTCTTAAGACCGGATACTCAGAAGGTTTGTGTACACCATCATCTGTCATGGTTAAATTCTTCATAAAAGATACGGAGGAACATGAACACAGGGCTACCGGCAGCAACACGGATACCGCTAAAACAGTAATCAGTCTTCTTAATTTCATATATCCTCCTAATCATTAGTACGTGAGTACTGACTCTGATCATGCACATCCCGTACCAACTTTTCCTGATACATGTAAGTATCGGCAGGATAAATTACTGTAGACTTTCCTGAATTTCCAAAACCTAAGAAAGAATGCTCTTTGTTATACATATAGTGCTCATAGTTTCCTGATGAGGTTGCAGGAACCCTGGCTCCTTTTACGTAATACTTTGAATTAAACTCATCAGAGTCAGTTCTGTAATAGTTGTCCTTAAACTGCTGTTCCTGTCTCTTACGGCGTTCTTTATCTGTCATTGCGTAGACAGGAGAGTCTGTTGTAGATGCTGAAGCTCTGACAGTGGTCTTGGTTACTGTTCTTTTAACCACTGTATCGGTTACACTTCCATTGGCACTGACAGTGCCTGGCTCATATAAATATGAAGTAACACCGTTTATAGAACAGTCTTTCTTGCCTGTTCTATAGCAGTATGGAAGTCTTTCATAAGGGATGAAACCTGTTGCAGACCCCACTACAGTCTGGGTTGACATATTTATGACACGACATACTACAACGATACCGGAGTCATTGCGTGTCAGAGTTCCTGCAAAGATATGTCTTACCATTGCCTGACGGGCAACTTTCTTCCAGTCCCTTGAAAAAACAAACTCGCCGTCTCTGGTAATTGAAATTGCACCTGTAAGCTTATATTCGAACACGCTGATACCACGTCTGTCCAGCTCATGCACGAACATCTCAGCCATTGCTCTGCCAAGATAGCCGGCATTCTCATAGGTGTCAGTATCTACAAATGAGGTTACAGCAACCTTTGGTAATGATGAATAGGTAACTGTTTTGCCGTCACTGTCGGTTACAGTGGTTTTAGAGGACTCATCTTTTGACAGATCATTCATCATGGTCTGATACAGAATATCAGACATATTAGAAACAATTCTGCTAATTTCCATGCCTTTCTGGTCATAGACACTGCTTTTTGCAGGTACTATACCTGCCTGCTGTGTTTTGCCACCTTGGGCAGGATTTGCCGAACAGCCTGCAATTATCAGACAAACTGCAAGGCTTAGCATTTTAAGTAAATTTCTCTCCATCCTGACCTTCTTTTGTTTGTATAATCAATAAACCGTGAATTATAAAACGCTAATTTTTTAACGTTTTGTCAATCTTGGTGTGAATAATGCAAATTCAGTGCCATGTGACAAAATTCAATCACAAAGGTGATTTATGAAAATAAGATTATTGATTCAGACCATATGCTTTTTAGTGTTTTCCGCACTGTATGCAAATGCCTATGCCTCGTGGTATACAGCTAACGGTACCGGCTCTGACAGAAACGATGCTGTAAATGATGCAATACGTAACGTCATGTTACAGGCAGGTGCAGATGTCAGAATCGAGCAGAACTATAAAAACGGTGTTTTACAGAGTGATAACGTCAATATTATGAGCAGATCACCTGTCAAAAAGCTGGTGGTTATGTCAGAACAGACAACTTTTAATAAAGTAACCGTCACCATCAAGGCGTTTATTGACGAAAGACTTTCCAGAGCAAGATGCTCTGGAGCTGCAGTTCACAAAGCGGTGCTGCCTGTCTCATTCAGGTATGCCGACTCTCAGGCCTATCAGGGAAGCATCGGCATTGAAGGGATCAGTAAGGAACTCGATAAACTTATTATGGAGAATCTTTACAGCACTTCCTCTTTTGTAACGAGACCTCTTGTAAAAGCAAATCTGAACACTTCAAATTCACCTGATATGTCAAACAGCTTTCAGATTTCAAATCTTTCAAGTCTGGCAAGTCGTTATGGAAGTCAGTACATTATCTTTGGCACCATAAATTCAGTAAGCACCTCTGAAGTTGGAGATAACGTCATTACCAAACTTATGTATCTTCCAACAAGAACCATCAATTTTGATATTGACGTCTATGATGCTGTCAATGAGCAGATCATCTTCCACAGAAACTATACCGCTGAAGCAGACTGGCCTTTCAAACAAAGCGAATATATTGATTTAAGATCTGACAGGTTTAAGAGTTCTGCCTACGGGCAGAGAGTTTACGGACTTGCAGCGCAGGTATCAAAAGATCTTGTGGCAGAGCTGCAGTGCAAACCTGCTAACGCCAGAATTATTGATCTTGACGGGGATGATGTTGTAATCAACATAGGTAGAGAGAACGGCATTACTCCCAATATGAAGTTTACCCTGGTTCAGGCAGGCTCCATGTCAGGACCAGACGGTGATAATTACAGTGCCTATGAAAAGAGCAACAGTGTCTACAAAGTAGTGTCAGTTTACCCTCATGCGGCAAAACTGCATCCTGCTGATTTACAGAACAATACTCTGAATGTAAATGTCAATGACGTCGTAACCCTTCAATAATAAAAAACGGTATTGTATCAGCCAAATATACTGATATAATACCGTGTGTCGCGGCCCCATAGTTAAATGGATATAACAAGCCCCTCCTAAGGGCTAGTTGCAGGTTCGATTCCTACTGGGGCTGCCACAAAATCACGCCGTTAAGACTTTGCCTTGAGATTTTTCCCCTGAACTATACAGTCCTTTCTGCAGAACACTATACCGTAAGCATAGATGTCTGTTATCTTTGTTCCCTTAACTTAAAGAGTTGATTGTGAAGTGAGGTGTCTCCTGGATTGTTGCAGTCAACCTTTAGAAAGGTTTCAAACATATTCATGAGCAGAGTCTTGCCAAAACGTCTTGATCTTGTAAAGAGCAGTACTGAAGATCCGTCAACAAAAGTTTTATCTTCTGTAGGCATTTCCTCTGAGAATACAGTTTCCAGTTAAGGCGTCTTATCAACATAGTAACGGTTCTTTGTTATTACATCGTAAAAGATCTCGTTTCCTGTTGACAGTGCAAGATATATTTTGTCGATCATGCTAATATTAGGTTCTTTTTATCTCTTAGTCCCAATTATACATAATCAGATTTCATAAGATGCTGTCCCACCATTAAATGAAGGCTCCTCCTTTACAATGCATATAAATTACATCATCAGACCTGATGTTATCTGCAGTGATGTCTTCTTGGCTTTTTCAATAATTGAGGACAGTTTATCTGTTGTAAACTTGCTGATTGTGCCTACAATCGAAATTGCTCCAATCAGATGGCTGTCAAGATCAAAAACAGGTACTGCAACACAGCGGATCTCAAGTCCCCCCTCTCCATTATCATAGGAGAAACCTCTCAGATGAATTGAGGCTAATTCTTTACGTAAAGCCTCTGGTGTGGCAATGGAGTTGGCAGTAGCAGGCGTATAATCGAGGTTTTTTATTATATTTTCTCTGAGATTGGCTTCCTGATATGCCAGCAGGCACTTGCCTAATGCGGTGTGCACTAAAGAGATCTCCGCTCCTTCACGTGACATTATTCTCATGCCTGTATTAGGGCTGGTCTTTTTTAAGACATAAAAAGCTTTGTCATCATCCATAATTCCAAAATGAACTGCAAGACAGTCAATACCGGCAATAAGTCTGTCTAAATAAGGGCTGATGATTTCTTTTAAATCCAGAGAATCAGAAGCTGAATTTCCAAGAGCCACAAGCTTCATCCACAGTTGCACGGTCTTATCTGAATTCTGTCTTAACAGTCGTAATTTGACCATGTCGTCTACCAGTACATATACAGAACTTCTTGGCAGACCTGTCAGGGAAATAATTTCTGATATGGTACAACGATGATTTTTCTGAAGAACCTCTAGGATCCTCAAGGCTCTTTCGAGTGCGGGAACTCTGATTTTTGAAGACATACAAACACCAAAATGAATAGATATTATTCCAGTATTTTAGACGATTTTGGTGTTTTGTATATGATAATGTTTTTCTATCCAGGAATGATCATTCCAAGTTCTCTCATCTTGGCTATCTTGTAACGCAGAGTTCTAGGACTGATACCAAGCTTTGCCGCAACCTCCTGACGGGAGCCGCGACATTCAATTAGGGCATCTAAAATAATCTGATACTCCTGCTGCTTTAACTCCCCGCCAAGATCCTGAGGGATCTTCTGATTGCGAACAAGATCTTCAGAACTTGAAACAGAGTCCAGAGCTGACTGGCTCTGTGTATCTGACTCACTTTCTGTGATTTGCTCAGGTGCAATTTCTGGGACCGCAACACCTTCTGTATTAAAAGAATTTGACTGTAGCGCCTCTTCCAATGATGACTCATCCAGAATAATGCAGCTGTCATCCACTACACCGTTTACAGAAAGTATTAAGGCTCTCTGCATTACGTTGTCAAGCTCTCGGACATTTCCAGGCCATGAATATGACATCAGTTTCTTTTTTGCAGAATCTGACAGTTTTGGAATTGCCATATTTGAGTCTTTTGCATGTTTTGACAGCAGGAAAGTACCGATTGGAATGATATCCTTTGGTCTTTTGCACAATGGTAGCCAGCGTAAAGGGAAAACATTTAATCTGTAATAAAGATCCTCACGGAACTTCTTTTCAGCCACAGCCTGTTTTAAATCCCTGTTTGAAGTTGCAATTACCCTTACATCCAGGGCTATGGTCTTGCGTGAACCTAATCTTTCAACTTCCTTTTCCTGAAGAACACGTAAAAGCTTTGCCTGCAGCCCAAGATCCATCTCTGTGATCTCATCTAAAAGGATGGTGCCACCCTGAGCCTGCTCAAATTTACCGGGACAAGCCTGAACAGCTCCTGTAAAAGCACCCTTTTCATATCCGAATAAGGTTGCCTCGAGCATGGAATCTGGAATTGCAGCGCAGTTAATGGCTACAAAAGGCCCTGAGGCACGTGGAGACTTGTCATGTACATAACGGGATAGAACCTCTTTACCGGAGCCTGACGGACCTGTGATCATCACAGTGGCATCGGTTGCTGCAACACGGGAAGCTAAAGATAAAAGTTCTGCTGTAGAAGGATCGGCAAAAATAGGCTCACCGCCTATCACCTTACTTACAGGTACATAACGTGATACCTGATTTAACAGAACCTCAGGAGCAAAAGGTTTTGCCAAATAATCAATGGCGCCGTCACGCATTGCTCTTACAGCACCATTGATATTGGCATATGCCGTCATTAAAAGAACTGGCATATTGGGTAATTTTTCATGAATAGCGTTTAAAAGAGTATGGCCATCCATTGCTCCCATCTGGATATCAGAAATAACCATATCAACTTTTTTCTTGGAAAGAATATCTAGAGCCTCTTCACCGCCTGATGCCTCAAGACAGACATAGCCTGTCAGCATCAGTGTGTCTACAATCGCCTCTCTTAACTGACTGTCGTCATCAACAATTAGAATTTGACTGTTACTCATAGTATTCCTTTAAACTTTGCCTTAAGCGACAGACTTTTCGTCCTTAAAGCTCTCAGAAGGTTCAAGTACCCTATCATATTTTGGAATGATCATGGTGAATACTGTTTCCTTCTCATTAGAAACAAGACGGATATCACCCTGATGAACCTTGGCAACAGCAGCGACCACTGCAAGACCTAAACCGGTACCGTTGCTCTTGGTGGTGTAGAAAGGCTCAAAGATATGAGCGCTAACCTCAGGTTTAATCATTGGACCGTCATTTTTAACGCTGATCATAACATTCTTAATGTCAGCTACAAGCTCTATCTTAACGTTTTTTGCTCCAGCTTCAATGGCATTTGTCACCAAATTACTAATTGCTCCGTTTAAAGCTGTGACATTACCTAAAACAGTCATCGGACGAGGACCGATATCTGAACTTAAATTTGCACCACTTTTTTCTACAACTGAAGCTACTGATCCTAAAACCCCCTCAACGATATCCACTGCATCGAGAACTTTGACAGACTGCTCACCGGAACGGGCATACATCAAAATATCACTTACCTGTGCCTCTAAAGCCTCAAGACGTGACATAAGTTTTTTCTGAAAAATATTGCGTGAAGCTAAAGGCAGTTTCTGATTACCAAGGTTTGCCGCATACAGGATAGCTGCAGACAGTGGGGTTCTGATCTGATGTGCTAA
Organism: uncultured Succinivibrio sp.; assembly: GCA_934218695.1. Lineage (GTDB taxonomy): Bacteria > Pseudomonadota > Gammaproteobacteria > Enterobacterales > Succinivibrionaceae > Succinivibrio. The sequence goes on along the minus strand of CAKQDA010000011.1, from coordinate 9,590 downwards.
AGATGCGGCCATCTTTCCTAATGAAGACAGTCTCTCCATATGATTGAGCTTATCTGTAAGTTTACGGGTTTCTGTTTGGTCGGTCATCTGCACTAACTGACCATGAGTTAAAGGCTTTGTAGATACCTGCAGACGTTTTCCTTCCACAGTGGAGATTTCCTGTCCGTCATCTTTCTGAGGACGGAAAACCTCTTCGATTACCTGATACCACTTACGACCTTCTAAAGATTCAACATTAAGCATCTTTAAGGCAGATTCATTTGCTTTTTTAACAGTGCCTCTCTCATCTAAAACGATAATAGCTGAAGGCTCTTTTTCAAAAATTTCCTTATAGATTTCCAATTCGTTTACTGAAGCTGTCATAAGTCACCCCACATTTCTTTATTTGAGATGACTTATTCAATTATCGTGCCATAAAATTTTTTATCTGTTTATTCAAACAGTTATGTAAAACAGTTCACATCTGATAAAAATTGTGACAGTTTTATGACTTTAAAAGGAATCTGATGGCTTTAAAATTGTTCTGTGCTCTGAGCAGACAGGACAGTCGCAGTTTTTAGGTGGCAGTTTCATATTCTTAACTTTCATGTTAAGTGCGTTAATGGTTAAAAGATGTCCTGTCAGAAGCTCTCCAATACCCAGAAGATATTTAACGCACTCTATTACCTGGAAGTTGCCGATGAGGCCTGGCAATGGGCCGAAAACACCTATCTGCTTACTGTTTTTGACTGCCCCTGCAGGAGGAACACTGCCAAATACACATCTGTAGCATGGACCCTTACCTGGAACATATGTCATTACCTGACCTTCAAAGCGGATAACTGCCGCATGACAGAAAGGTTTTTGTGCGATAACACAGGCATCGTTGATGAGAAACTTGCTTTCAAAGTTATCGGTACAGTCTAAAATAAAATCATAGTCTTTTATGATAGAGAGGATATTGTCTGGAGTAATGAAGGTGTTGTAAACATTGACCTTAACCTCTGGATTCAGGGCATTGATCTTATTTCTTGCTGATTCTGTTTTCAGTACTCCAACATCTTTGGTCTGATGAATAACCTGTCGCTGCAGATTGGAATAATCAACAACATCATCATCGACAATACCGATGGTGCCGATACCGGCGGCTGCCAGATACATTAAAACAGGTGATCCCAGACCACCGGTTCCTATAACCAGCACTTTAGATGAAAGCAGTTTTTTCTGCCCCTCAACGCCAAATTCTTTTAAAGTAATGTGTCTAGAGTACCTTTCTAGCTGCTCTTTTGTCAGTTCCATAACCTGTAAGTTAACTCCATATAACATGGCAGATTTTATTTGCCGTAACATTATGAAAGTCTCAGGTTTCTCCTGAGACTTTCTGAGTATAACGCTATAACTGTGATTTTTTGATGCCAGGATTGAATAAAGGATCAAAAAAGCCTTCACATTTTACTGCGAAGGCTTTCATACAGAGACTTTGCTGATTAGCCTACGAATACTCGTGCATTTCTAAACAGTCTTACCCAAGGGCTGTCCTCACCCCAGACATCTGGATGATATGAGTTGGATACTGTACGCATTACACGCTCAGGATGTGGCATCAGAATGGTGAAACGGCCATCTGTATTGGTTACAGAGGTAATACCGTTTGGAGAACCGTTAGGGTTCATAGGATACTGCTCTGTTACGCTGCCATTGTGGTCAATGTAGCGAACAGCGATCTGGCCTGACTTTTCAAGAGCTTCAAGATGAGCCTGATCCTTAAACTCAGCACGACCTTCACCGTGAGATACAACGATAGGCAGTCTTGATCCCTCCATACCGGCAAACAGCACTGAAGGACTCTTCTGAATCTCAACTTCAACAAAACGTGCCTCAAAACGCTCTGACAGGTTGGTTACGAAACGAGGCCAGTTCTCTGCACCAGGAATTAGAGATGACAGAGTTGACATCATCTGACAGCCGTTACATACGCCTAATGCGAAGGTATCCTTACGGTTGAAGAATCTTGAGAACTCGTCAGCTGCAACTGAATTGAACAGAATTGATTTTGCCCAGCCCTCACCGGCACCTAAAACGTCACCGTAGGAGAAGCCACCGCAAGCTGCAAACCCCTTGAAGTCATCAAGTTTTACCTTGCCGGTTAAAACATCTGACATGTGGACATCCACGCAGTTAAAGCCTGCTCGGTTGAAAGCAGCTGCCATTTCTCCCTGAGAGTTGACACCCTGTTCACGTAAAATTGCAACCTTAGGAGCAATTCCCCTGCTGATGTAAGGAGCTGCAACATCCTCGTTAAGATCAAATGAAAGTTCTGCAAACAGACCTCTGTCATCTGACTCATCCTTAGCTTCAAACTCCTGACGGGCGCACTCTGGGTTGTCACGAAGAGCCTGCATCTGATATGTGGTCTCAGCCCAGATCTTGCGGAAATACTGACGAGGCTCGCTGATGATTTCGTTACCGTCACGGTTAAAGACGATACGATCATCGCTGCGCAGTGAACCGATTTCAAAAATACAGTTTGCAAGTCCGTGACCTGACAGAATATTCATTACAGTTTCAGCATCTTCAGCCTTAACCTGCAGAACAGCACCAACTTCTTCTGAGAACAGAACTGCAAGATCGTCTTCACCAAGATTGTCAATACGAACGTTAACACCGGTGTGACCTGCAAAGGCCATTTCACAGATGGTAGTGAACAGACCGCCATCAGAAATATCATGATAGGCAAGAAGCTTACCCTTGCGGTTTAGGAACTGAATTGAATCAAACAGACCCTTCAGACGTACCGGATGATCAAGATCAGGGCACTTAGAACCGAGCTGACGGTAAACCTGTGCCAGAGCTGAACCGCCAAGACGGTTCTGTCTTTCACCTAAGGTTATATAGATAAGTGTAGTCTCACCCCTGTCAGTACGTAACTGAGGAGTCAGAGTTCTGCGGATATCCTCAACTCTTGCAAAAGCTGAGATGATTAAAGACATAGGTGCGGTTACGGTCCTGTTCTCACCGTTCTCCTGCCAAGTTGTCTTCATTGACATTGAGTCCTTGCCAACAGGTACAGTAATACCAAGCTCTGGGCAGATATCCATACCGACGGTCTTTACAGCCTCATACAGACCGGCATCCTCACCTGGATGTCCGTTTGGAGCCATCCAGTTTGCTGACAGCTTAACTCTCTTTAACTCACCGATGTCGGCTGCGGCGATATTAGTTACAGCCTCTGCCACAGCAAGTCTTGCTGATGCGGCATGATTGAGCAGAGCAACAGGAGTTCTCTCACCTACGGCACCTGCCTCACCATGATATGAGTCATATGAAGCTGCTGTTACTGCAACATCAGCTACAGGTACCTGCCAAGGACCTACCATCTGATCACGGGCAACAAGGCCAGTTACAGATCTGTCACCAATGGTGATAAGGAAGGTCTTTTCAGCTACTGTAGGTAAACGTAAAACGCGCTCAGCAGCCTGTCGAGGAGTTACCCCTTCAAGATTCAGTTCAGGAGAGTGCTGCTTGGCAGTCTTTACATCCTTGTGCATACGTGGAGGCTTACCTAAAAGAACATCTAAAGGTAAATCGATTGGTTTGTTGCCAAAATAAGGATCCTCTAAAACTACACGGCGCTCCTTTGTAGCTTCACCGATCACAGCATACTGGGCACGCTCACGCTTGCAGAATCCTTCGAAAATATCAAACTTCTCGGCAGAAACTGCTAATACATAACGCTCCTGTGATTCGTTACACCAGATCTGCAGAGGAGACATGCCAGGCTCGTCATTAGGGATCTTGCGCAGATCAAACTTACCGCCAACACCACCGTCAGCTACAAGCTCAGGCATTGCATTTGACAGTCCGCCCGCACCCACGTCGTGGATAAACATAATTGGGTTGTCTTCACCTAATTCCCAGCAGGCATCAATAACTTCCTGACAGCGACGCTGCATTTCAGGGTTGCCACGCTGAACTGAAGCAAAGTCCAGATCTTCAGATGAGGCACCTGAATTCATTGATGATGCTGCACCGCCACCTAAACCGATGTTCATGGCAGGGCCGCCTAAAACGATTAGCTTTGCACCAGGATCAATATGATCCTTGATGATGTGCTCACGGCGGATGTTACCCCAGCCGCCTGCCAGCATGATTGGCTTGTGATAACCGCGAACTTCCTTACCATTGAAGCTTGTAACTTCCTCTTCGTATGTTCTGAAGTAACCGCACAGGTTTGGACGACCAAACTCATTGTTGAAACTTGCAGCTCCCAATGGACCGTCGATCATGATCTGCAGTGCAGATGCAAGGCGTCCCGGTTTGCCAAAATCATGTTCCCATGGCTGTACATCGCCTGGAATTCGCAGGTTTGATACGCTAAAGCCACTGATACCGGCCTTTGGCTTAGAACCGATACCGGTTGCGCCCTCATCACGGATCTCACCGCCTGAACCTGTTGCAGCCCCTGGGAAAGGAGAAATTGCTGTAGGATGATTGTGAGTTTCCACTTTCATCAGAATTGGCATATCCTCTTCATGGTATGCCCACTCGTGATTTGGATTAGGGAAGAAACGTCCTGCCTTTGAGCCCTCCATTACTGCAGCATTATCCTTGTATGCTGACAGAACATAGTCACCATTGGTCTCAAAGGTGTTTTTAATCATGCCGAACAGAGATTTGTCCTGCAGCTTACCGTCAATCTTCCATTCAGCACCGAAAACCTTATGACGGCAGTGCTCTGAGTTCATCTGAGCAAACATGTACAGCTCAATGTCGGTAGGATCACGACCGATTACCTTAAAGCTGTCCATCAGATATTCCATTTCTGGCTCTGATAAAGCCAGACCGAGCTCAACATTGGCCTTGCGCAGTGCTTCCATGCCTCCTGTGGTTAAAGCCACTGTCTTAAATGGCTTTGGAGTCTGTTTTTCAAACAGTTTTGAACCTTCTTCAAGAGAAGACAGGACATTCTCCATCATGCGATCGTGAATTAAGGCACTTACCTTTTTCTTTTCAGCATCAGAGAAACTGCCGTTATCTTTTACAATGTAGTAAGCGATACCGCGCTCAATTCTTAAAATCTTATCAAGGCCACAGTTGTGGGCAATATCAGTAGCCTTTGAGGCCCAAGGAGAAATTGTGCCTACTCGTGGGATCACAAAGAACAGCTCACCCTTATTCTCGGTTTCGTCCTTTGATGGACCATAGCTTAGGATCTTGTTTAAAACAGTCTTTTCCTTATCGGTTAAAGACTCTTTGGTATCAACAAGATGAACAAAATGAGTACTAATTGAACTTACCTTGATGCCTTCTTTCCCTAACTCATTGATAATTTTTTCAATTCTAAAGGTTGAAACGGCAGGTGAACCTAAAATGATATCCATCAGAAATGTTCCTGTTTAACTAACTGATATTGTGAAATGTCTTTTTTCAGATTTTATGTTTTTACTGAGAAAAAGGGATTTTATCCCAATAAAGCAGTTCTGAAAAAATTTGGCTGTATTTTATCACATTGTCAGCGACTATATGTCAATTGACATACTTTTAATCATTACAGAGCAGTAATGGAATGGAAGATAAATTCCAAGCTGATAAATTTTACGAGAAAGAATGCAGATAACTGCATATGTCAGTTATAATGACTAAGGACGGAGGTTAAAATGAAAAAATCAAGTCGCTTACTTCATAACAATACAGCTGCAAGACGTTCACGTCAGCGTCAGATGTTTATAAAAGATGCAAGAGCTCGTCGTCAGGCTCGTCAGGAAGTTTTCTTTATTCAGGAAAAATCATCCTCATAGATAACTGCCAGTTCATTTCCTGTTGAGATAAAAATCAGCACAAACCTGCCATATACTCTGCTCTGGCAGGTAAATTTCCGCAAATTACACAAAACAGCTGTAAATTATTTATACACTCACAGATTACCCTCACTTAAGTCAGTTTTATCTTTACACCTTAGAGCTCATTAGGGCAAAGTTCAGCATGCTGTGTTGTTTCTGCTTTTCATTTATTATGTATTCATAAAATCATGAATAAACACCATCATACTGAAGACTGCATTAAGAAGCCACTTACAGGCTATGACCAAAAGGTACTCATACAGAAACGATTTAGCCACACATTCAATCCTTATAAAAAAAACTCAAGGTTTACCTGCTTTAATTTATGCAAATTTAAGTAAGGCTAAGGAGGTATATCCAGATGAATTCTGATGAACCTGAATTTGTCAATCGGACACACATAATTTCATCTGAATTAATAACGATCACTGAGCATCTTTGAAAGCTCAAAAGTGCTCTTTTCATAAAATTAATTTACAAAAAAAGCAATATCGGCATTTATCTTGCATAAATAATAAAAAAGTATGTCTATGTGGCAAATAACTGCCATCTGTAATTTATTTATGCAAGGAGAGATCTATGTACGGCCGTAACCTAAGAGCCTATCAGAAGACCACAGTCAACGCAGAAATTTCAGTTGCTGATCCTTATTATGTAACCAAACTTCTATATCAGGGTCTGTTTGAGCGTCTTGCTCAGGCTAAAGGAGCTATTGAGCGCGGTGATCTGGCCTTAAAGGCAAAAAAACTGTCAACAGCAACAGCTATTTTAGAAAATTTGAGGAGCACCCTCGACTTTTCTCAAAGTAAGTCTATTGCACAGGGACTTTATGACATATACTCATACATGATTGATCAGGTGGCTGAGGCTTCTCTGAATTTAATAACACAGCCAATTGACAATGCAATTAGAGCTTTAATGCCAATTAAGAAAGCATGGGATTCTATTCCTGTTACAGCTCAGCAGGAAGCAGCATCAAAGAGAACTCAGGAACAGTTAAATGTTGATCTGAACCATGCTGATAATATGGCAAGAGGTAGCGTATAAAGGCAATACATGACTTTACAGGAAATCATAAGACGAATTACCGAAGCTGAGAATTCACTTTGCAATGAACTGCAAAAAGATGATCTGGGATTTTCTGCTGATTATCTTAATTATACTCAGGAACTCTTGCGTGAGCTTGAAAAGATCAAGCCGACTCTCAGTGCTGAAGATCTGAAAACAGCACAGGAGTTTGCCAGTGCCTATGCCGAGCATATCAAATCTCAGGTAAAGGAGCTTGCGGCTGTCAGAGCTAAGGTAGGTGATGAGTACCGCAGGGTAAAAGCACGTCACGCTATCAGCAGCAAGTATGTTTCGTTTAAAAAGATAGCAAATAACCTAAAATAGAAACTTATAACAATAAACAGGATGAGATATGGAAGAGCAGAAAAAGAACGCACTTTTAGATGACGATCTGTCTTTAGAAGAGCTTGCCAAAAATTTTGACAATATTGATATCAACGATCTTGAAAAAATTCAGGATCTGGCAAGACTCCAGCAGCAGATGAACAGCTTCCTTATCGATCGTTTTGCCACCAATATTGAAGCATTCAAAAAATACATGCCGGATATCGGCAAGTTCTTTGAACACTATAAACCTAAGAGAACCATTGAATTCTTTTGCATGCCAAACGGCATTCCAAATCTTTATTTTCCTGATACAAACGAATTCTTCTACAAAACGGCTGATCCTTTTAAACTGTGTGAACAGCAGATCGTGCAGATCCTCGAAAAATCCACAATTCTGCAGACCCGCTATGGTCATGAAACAGATTATTACGGACAGCTGCATTTTAAGTATTTAAACACGCTGGTTACCCTAGAAGAGCAGATTGAAAGAGACAGAACACTCTCTCCTCTAAAGATAGGCTCAGTACCAAACTGCATGTTCTTTGGTGTGGGTTTAGGCTATTCACTTGCATATCTGTACGAAAGAGTTGAGGTTGCCAACCTTATCATCGTAGAACCCGATCTTGATGTATTCTTTGCATCCCTGCACGCATTCGACTGGCAGAACCTGTTAAAGTTTCTATTTGAAAACAAGTATGCCATCAACATTATGTTAGGACAGACCCCATTCCAGTTTACACAGGATCTTTCCAACTTCTACACAAAGCATGGACGTTTTCTGTCATCTTCATGGCTTGGTATCGTGCATTATGCATCCCCTGAGATTAAGGCAATTGCGGATATTGCCATGCGTGATCTTGACTCTGTTCATGCAGCAATGGGATTCTTTGATGATCATCTTTTTGGCGCAAGCCATGCCTGTCATGCGATTCTCGATAAAAAGAACTTTGTTTTAAGACATCAGACTCTGGACAAAAAATATTCAAAGTTACCGGTATTTGTCATAGGTTCAGGACCATCCCTTGACAACGATATACCGTTTATCAGAAAAAATCAGGATAAGGCTATCATCGTAGCCTGCGGCACTGCTATAGACACTCTCTATCATGCTGGTATCAAACCTGATTTTTATGCTTGTACAGAGAGAACATATGAAATCAAGGAAGCATTAAGTGTAATTCCTGACAAGCACTTTTTAGACGACGTGATCCTGCTTACAGGAGATGTGGTTCACCCTTACACCACCTCACTGTTCAGACACACGGCAATCTTCGGAAAGATAGATGAGCCTTTCTATAAATATGCCCTTGCCGTTCTCAAACCTTACAGAAAAGTGGGGTTCGTGCAGTTAATGAATCCGCTTGTAGGCAACATGGGACTGTCAGGAGCTCTGTTCCTTGGTTTTAAAAACATTTACATGTTCGGTCTTGATAACGGAAAAAGAATTGACACAAAGTCCATGCACTCAAAGTACACTACCCTATATAACGAACACGGCTGTTCTGACAACAGCGGAAACTACAAAGTACAGCAGCAGGGAAAAGGCAACTTTGGCGGCATGGTGGAAACCGGATACTTCTTCTCTCTTTCTGCCCGCAACATGGGTTATGTTATCAGCAATCTTGAGGCTGAACGTGGTAAAGTCAACTGCATCAACTGCTCAGACGGACTTTATGTTGAACACACTACTCCTATGCATTCATCAGATCTTGATTTTTCCAAATTCAAGAATATTGATAAGGAAGCCTTTCATAAATACATTTATGAAGTAAAGACAGCACCTGTAAATGTTTCACGCCATCAGCTCGAAGAAATATTCAATCCAGCCATTTTCACAGAGCTTGTCAAAAAAATCAGCAGCAAGTTAAAGGCACGACCTAAGACCCGTCTTGAGACTATTCTGATGATGCAGGACATCTCAGAGTTTCTGCATGGGATCGAGCAGACTCCAGAGCTCTACTTCTACGGAAGCTCTCTGCAGGGATCACTTCAGACCTACTTTATTATCGCGTCTCGCGTTCTTTATAACAGCTCTGATGAAAAGTTATGCCTTGAACAGTGTTACAAGATGTTCGAGGTTATATCTGAATTTCTTGATGAAACACAATCCATCTTCAAGCACATGCCTGACATGGTCATAGGTGAGCACCAGAAGTTCTACACCAACGGTAAAGTAGGTATCGATTATCCTCACTGCAAGGCACCTGACCTGCCTCCAATGCTGTATTTAAAGAACGCCGAATACGATGATCCTCAAAAGATCTTTGAAAAGCGTTATGAATAAATAACTGAAATTTCAAATCGAGTAGGGAGGTGTTTCCACCATCCCTCTCACAACACCGTACGTGCGGATCCGCATACGGCGTTTCCCAAACA